>NC_018515.1:2280713-2928926 GCF_000231385.2 Desulfosporosinus meridiei DSM 13257
AACAAGGCTATATCAAGCTGGAAAATTACTTCTTAGACGGGACAAAAATAGAAGCTAATGCTAATAAGTACAGCTGGGTCTGGGGAAAATCGACCAAGCGCTACAAAGAAAAGTTGCGGGAAAAGTGCCGAGAACTCTTTGAATTTGTGGATTTGGCCAATCAGAAAGAAAATGAAGAGTATGGGGACCGGAACCTAGAAGAACTAGGAGAAGAAAAACCGATTGACTCCCAGGCTATAGAAGAAGCGGTTAAAAAGATCGACGAACGATTAACCCAAAACCCAAAGGAAAAGAAATTTATTAAAGTTAAAAGAGTCTTGCTGAAAGATTACTTACCTCGTATGAAGAAATACGAAAAACAAGAGGAACTGCTGGCAGAGTGCAATAGTTACTCAAAAACGGATACAGACGCAACCTTCATGCGTATGAAAGAGGATGCCATGAAAAACGGGCAACTGAAGCCAGGTTACAATGTCCAAATAGGAACAGAAAATCAATTTGTCGTAGGATACTCCATCCATCAATCGGCGGGCGATACCAGTTGCCTGAAAGAACACCTGGAAGAGTTGAAGAAAAACCTAGGGGGTAAGCTTCCGGCCAACATCGTTGCCGATGCGGGGTATGGCAGTGAAGAGAATTACGAATATCTAGCTCAAGAGAACCTTGGGAACTATGTCAAATATAATACTTTTCATAAGGAAGCAACAGCCAAGGGGAAACCTGATCCGACCCTGGTTCAAAATTGGCTATATGATAAACAGAAGGATGAATACACGTGCGGGTTTAGGAGAGTTCTAAGATTCAAGTACATAAAAACTCAGAAAAGCAAGAGGGGTTACCGAAGTACCATTCGAGTCTATCAAAGTGATGATTGTCAAGATTGTCCATACCTCAAACGTTGTATCAAACAAAGTAATAATCCGGATTTCAAGAAGCAGATCTACATTAACCCTAAAGGCAATGAACTAAAAGCAGAGGCACGGGCTAATCTGACGAGCGAATACGGGCTAAAAATGCGCAGTTTAAGACCTATAGAGGTGGAAAGTGTCTTTGGAGATATCAAAGGCAATTTTGGTGTGCGACGATTTATCCTTAAAGGATTGGAAAAGGTCAAGCTGGAGTGGGGATTACATTGTATTGCCCATAACATGAGAAAACTGGCTGTCGTCTTGGGATAGACGGTCAGCCAGTTTAGCCTTCCCTATTCGAAACTTATTAAGGGGCGTGAGAAACTAAAGTTTCAACACGCCCCCTTAATATTTCTGTAAAACAAGTGGTGGTATGATTTGTTGAAGTATTTGTTGTATGATATGTTAAAGTGAAAGGAGTCAATTTGCGAGTTCGATTTGGAAGGGCGGATAATATGAAGTACACCGAATTTGAATTCAAGACAAATGATGGAACTAAACTTTTTGCACGGGAGTGGCAGCCGGTCAGCAGTCGGCTTCGGGGTGTTGTTTTCCTGGTTCATGGTTTAGGAGAACATAGTGGGCGCTATGCCAATCTGGCTCTAAAACTAACTCAGGCGGGGGTTGCATTGTCTGCCTTTGACCAACGCGGTCACGGTAAGTCACAAGGCCAGCGAGGGCACTCGCCATCTTTCGATAGGCTGTTAGATGATATTACCTGCTTTAAAAATGAGCGTTCAAAATGTTTACCAGGTTTGCCTTCTTTTCTATATGGACACAGTTTAGGCGGCAACTTAGTGCTAAATTATGTTTTGCGTCGACAACCCCAGTTTTCCGGGGTGGTGGTAACAAGTCCCTGGCTCAAGTTAGGGGTTGAACCTCCAACACTGCTTAGGGTACTGGTAAGATTTTTAAGTAAGCTGTGGCCAACTTTTACAATTTCCAGTGGACTGCTATTAGATGCCCTTTCTCATGATCCCAAGGTTATTAAAGCTTATCAAGAAGATCCTTATATTCATAATAAAATCTCTCTTGGTTTACTTACAGCTATGGATTGCGCAGGACTTTGGGCTATTAAAAATGCCAATCAATTTAATCTTCCTTTATTGCTAATGCATGGCGGAGGAGACAAAATTACATCTCCTGAAGGATCTAAGGAATTTGCCGCTTCTGTACCTGAAAATTGTACCCTAAAAATCTGGAGAGACTTATTTCACGAGCTGCATAATGAACCGTCGAAAGAAGAAATACTTAACTACGTCATTAACTGGCTGGAAACTCAAAGTAAACGTCAAGATCAGTGAATTAAATTGGATTATGATTGAGGTGTAATATGGAGGCGACTAGACAGCTCTATTGGAATATTGACGGGAAGTCAACAATGTATGCTTTTGCTCTGATCGCCTTGGTTGTTTTTACGATTGGAATCATTAACAAGATTAGGGGTTGGCAGCAGGGGAGAGCTTTGGCATTTGATAATTTGAGTTTGAGGCTTCGAGAGTTTATTTCTACAATGGCTAGGCACGACCAGGGAGTTTTTAGAGGGAAATTTCGCCGTTATGCCCATTTAGGAATTTTCTATGGTTTTATAGTTTTAACCTTCGGAACCTTGGTTATTGCTATTCAGGATCATTTTGGGATCCCTTTATTCTATGGGCTGAAGTATTTAGTTTTAAGCTTGTTGCTTGATTTGTCTGGACTCTTGGCAATGGTTGGAATATTGATGGCTGCTTACAAACGATATATCGATAAACCCGACCATGAGGATTACACACTAGACGATGCCCTCTTATTAATCATTGTATTTTCAATTCTGCTAACGGGTTTTTTCTTAGAGGGTTTAAGAATTTACTCTGTATATGACCCGTGGGCATGGTGGTCGCCAGTGGGTCTGTTCTTTGCTCTAATGATTCAATTATCCGGCTTATCGACTGAGTTGTCTTTAGCTGTCCATGCCTTTATCTGGTATTTTCATATGTTATTGACCTTTGGGTTTATTGCCTATATTCCTTATTCCAAGTTGTTTCATATGTTTGCCTCTCCACTTAATATCTTCTTGAAATCCAATTCACCCATTGGCACCTTGACTCCGGTTGATTGTTTGTCAGAAGGTGAGAAGAGGGTTGGGGCCGGGTATTATTATGAATTTAACAAGAAACAGCTGCTGGAATTAGATGCTTGTATTTCTTGCGGAAGATGCCAGAAAGGCTGTCCGGCACATTTAAGTGGAAGACCCTTGTCTCCAAGAGTTTTGGTGCAAACCTTAAAAAAGCATGCTAATAAAAAAGCTACTCCGCTAATCGATCAGGTGATTTCCCAAGAGACCCTCTGGTCATGTACGACTTGTGGACTTTGCGAGGTCAAATGTCCGATCTACATTGAACATATAAAAAGAATTGTTGATTTGCGCAGAGGCCTTACTTCCTCAGATAATGATTTTCCTGTTGAGATTCATTCGGTCTTTAATAATATTTCTGAATCCGGAAATCCTTGGGGAAACAATGTAAGATCGGTTTTTTCTAATTTAGAATTAGCATCCTCACCCCAGCAGTGGGAGAAAAAACAGACGGATGTCCTGTATTGGCTAGGGTGTTATGGCTCATATGAATCGCGTAATCAGAAGGTTTCTCAGTCAATGATTACTATTCTAGAGAAAGCAGGAATTGACTATGCGGTATTGGGAGGAAAGGAGAAGTGTTGCGGAGATTCCGTCAGGCGCCTCGGTAACGAAAAACTCTTTCAGCAGTTGGCCTATGAGAATGTTAAAACATTAAACGGATATAAATTTAAAACAATTTTGACACATTGTCCTCACTGCTTTAACACCTTAAAAAATGATTATCCACAGTTTGGTGGTTCTTATCAAGTGATGCATCATTCGGAATATATCCTAGAGCTTATTCGTTCCGGGAGAATAATACTCAAAGAATCCAATGGAAGCAAAGTTACCTTCCATGATCCCTGTTATTTAGGAAGATACAATCAGGTTTATAATGCTCCAAGAGAGGTTTTGAAGGAAATTCCTGGGTTAGAATTACTCGAGATGAAGAATAATCAAGGAATGGCTTTTTGTTGTGGCTCAGGTGGTGGTAGTATATGGATTGAGGATAAAGGAGATAAAAAAATTCATAGCCTTTTAGTCAAAAAGGCTATGAGAACTGAGGCAGATATTTTGGTCAGTGCTTGTTCATTATGTTTGAAGACCTTGAGTGAAGCGGTAAGTTCTGAGAGTGTGGATATGCAAAGTAAGGATATAGCTGAACTTGTAGCAGACGCTCTTTAACTATCTAATGGGATTACGAACCAGGCAACCAGATAGGCCAAAAATCCTGTTCCTCCTACGAACATTAGTAGAATAGCTGCAATCCGGACAAGACTTGGGTCTAGGTCTAAGTACTCTGCTATTCCTCCGCAAACCCCACCTATTTGTTTATTAAGGCTAGATCGATACAAGCGTTTCGACATATTTCCTCCTCCTTTTCGATCATTTTCAGCCTGTGAATAATTTCTCAGCTTTGTTTTCTCTTTGTGCTTTCTTTACCATTACACTCTTTATACGTACTAGGTAATGAAAAAGTTACAGATTTTTTATAAAATACTCTACCCAATTTGCTTATCTACTCAATAATCCTTTCAAAACAAACTCTTTAGGAATTAAGTTTATTATCGAAATCAGAATTATAAAAAAGAGTTCTTTAACCAATTGTTCGGTAAAGGGACGCTGATTGATTTATTAAAATATGGGTTGGCTTGGAATTGTTCTCGATAAGCAACTAATCAGTGATTTATATTATCAAATATATGTTATATTAATTTATCTTGCTAGACCTAAAATTTGACAAGCTTAAAAAAAGATAGAATAATGGTGGTAATAATCATGAATTTAATGGGGATTGAGGGATATATTTGAAAAAGATTATTGGAATATTTCTGAAGGGCTTACTCGTTTTAACACCTATTGTTCTGACATTTTACATTCTCTATAAGATGTTTATAGTAACTGATGGTTTATTTAAGGGGATTCTGGAACGAGAGGGGTTATACTTTCCGGGTCTTGGCGTAATAGTCACCTTGGCAGCTATTTTCTTGGTGGGAGTATTGGCTTCAAACTGGCTGACGAACAAAATACTCAATTACTTGGAAAAAGTTCTCATTAAGGTTCCGCTGCTAGGAAATATCTACGGAATTATTAAAGACACTGTAAATTCTTTTTCTTCAAATAAAAAGGGATTTTCTCGTTTGGTAAGAGTTTCTTTGTCTGAGGACATTAAACTTCTTGGCTTTATTACCAATGATGAAGAAAGTGCCTTTATTCCTAAAGGTTATGTGGCTGTTTATCTGATGCAAAGTATGCAATGGGCAGGGAATTTAATCTTAGTGCCGAAGGATCAAGTGCAACTGATTGATGTTTCTTCAGAGGAAGCACTAAAGTTTATTGCTTCTGCGGGACTTTTGAATAAACCCGTCTCCCCAAGCAACCTCAAAAATTCAGACTTACCCAATGGGTAAGTCTGAATTTTTCCCTGCGGAGGGATCATTTTCGAATTTGCTGATTTTTACTCAGGTAAAAAAGTTGCACAATCCGTCATGTCGGTACTTTTGGCATTTTGTGGTTGAACTTCAATTTTATCAGCGTAGCAGTGATCCCCAGATCCGTAATAATGGCATGTGTTTACAACACATTTAATCCCACCGTTAGGTTGAGGCATTTTATTGGCACGTCCAGTCATTTCAATTCCTCCTAGTAGCTTTTTTTAAGACTCAGGTAAAAATGTAGCACAGTCTGTCATTTCAGTGCTCTTAGCATTAGGGGATTGAACTTCGATTTTTTCGGCATAGCAGTGATCGCCGGAACCATAATAATGACATGTATTAACTACGCATTTAATTCCTTCATTAGGTTGAGGCATTTTCTTAATTTGCATTGTTGAACATTCCTCCTTTGTTTTTGAATCCAAAAGTATTGTTTCCGATTTGCCACTTTTAATGAATACCAATATGATCCAAATCAGATTCATACTTATGAAATAATTTATCTTAAATCTAGAAAGACTAGCTTAAACCATGCTATTCACTGAAATTTGCTTATGGTTTTGAGCTTTTATTTCTTTCTAGTAGAGGAGGGTTTAATGTGGATATTGATGATAAAAAACTAAAGCCATTTAAAGCTAAAGCTTTAGAGTATATAAAGGACAAGGATAAATCTATGGGCTTATTAAATGAAGCAATTCAGAAGGCCTCAGCACAGAGGAATCGATTAGGTGAGGTTTGGGAAAAGCTGCATTTGTTATTTGGTGTATTCAGAGACTGGCTTAATGGCAGCTATAAGGAACTTCCCAAACGATCGCTTTTCATGATTGTCTTAGGCATTGTCTATTTTGTATCTCCTATAGATGGTGTTTTCGACTACATTCCTTTTGGTGGATTAATTGATGATGCAGCAGTGGCTGGCTTTGTTATATCTCAAGTGAGTGCAGATCTTGAAAAATACAAGCTGTGGAAAAAGCAGGTTAATTCTGAGATTGAGTCTGAGGAAAACCGGGAAAATTCGAGCTAGCAAATGGTGGAACTATATTTCTTGATGAAATCGGGGATATGCCGATGCATCTGTCATACCTCTATGTAGGTGGACGGCATTTATAGAATAATTCGAGCTTGAGAATGGACTTTCCAATCACAACTGAGTTGAAATTATGTTTTCTATCCTTTTTTATGTAATCCACCTAAGGACAGGATAACCAATCCGCCAAAAACCAGAATCATCCCAACTTGAGAAAGAATAGATAATTTTTCTTTAAGCAGAAACAATCCTAATGCCGCTGCTGTAACTGGTTCCGCAAGGGATAAAGTTACTGCTTTGGGAAAGGGTATTTTGGCTAAACCATGTGAAAACAAAACATAAGCCAGAGCTGTGGTCACTAATCCCAAATGAAGGGCAACACCTGCACCTGGGATAGTTTTCAGCCACTCAAGGTTGTAATAAAAAAGAAAAGGAGAAAGTAGAAGTGCCCCAATGAAGAATACAATCCCGGCAACAGCTTCCGGAGGGTAAGACATTAGTAGTTCCTTGCTGATTGCGGCATAAAGCGCATAAGAGGCACCAGCTCCCAAGGCCAGGATGACGCCAATGGAGTTCAACGCTAGTTTCTGGCCGCCAGTAATTAGCAGAATACATCCAATAACTGCGAGTAAGGTGGCTGCTGTCCACTTAATCCCTGGGTTTTCTCGCCGTAAAATCAGAGATAGAAGCCCAGCGAACACCGGTGCACTACCAATAGTCACTACTGTCCCCACAGCCACTCCCGTTTTTAAAACTCCGGCAAAGAAGAAAAGCTGATAAGCAGCCATACACCCGGCTGCGAGGAATGTGGTTCCCTTGAACCAAAGGGAATTTCCCACCAAAGCTCCCCGCCGCCAGGCAAAAATTAAAAGAGCCGCTCCTCCTACCGCCAGGCGAACCGATCCGATGGACAATGGCGATACGCCGGGAGGGGCAAAGAATTGGGCTGTGCCTGTTGTTCCCCAGAGCACCGCCGCAGCCAACACTAAGCTAGAGAACAAAGTTTCATTTTGCTTCATTATTTTCTCCTTTAGCTGATTTCACAATTTGTCATAATATAGTAAAAGAGCAGCTTCTTTTTAGATAATAATAAAGCAAAGTCATAAAGTTATTTTCACCGGGATTAGGATTTTTTTTAGCGTATCTTCATATTGTTCCGCCGGTATTCAGCTGGAGTTATACCTTCGATTTCTTTAAATACCCTATCAAGAGAAGACTGGTGGACATATCCGACTTCCCAAGCAATCTGTAAGATATTAAGACTTGTACCAAGAAGCAGTTGTTTTGACTGCTCAATTCTCACTTTTTTCAGATATGCCATCGGGGTACAGTTCATAATGCCTTTGAACCATGAACAAAAATAACTAACGGTGTAATGTTCTAAAGAAGCGAGCTTCTCCAGGCTTATCTGTTCGTTATAGAATTTCTGAATATATTTAACTGACTCCGGAATCTGATATTCTGTCAAGTAGGTATTAAAAAAATGAAAAAGAGAACTGATCCTGGATGATTCGATTTTACCTTGACCAGCTTCACTTAAAAGAAGGAATCTAATGGCCTTCCATTTCTCATCCATTACATAGTTTTGTCCACTTGGAAAATTGTCCAATACACCCAATTGAAACATGAATCGGGGAATATCCAATACTAGAAATTTGTTGTTCTGCTTCGCCCAGAAGGTATGCTGGCAGGAAGGGGGAAGTAAAAACAAACGGGCCTCATCTAACTCTAATTCCTTACCGGCGGTCTTTATGTTCAGAACTCCCTGAAGCGGCAGTATTAACTGTACAAAGCTGTGGTCATGGGTGTTCATGACTTCGGTATATGTCCTATTTTCACAAATTATTCTATTATCCACTGCTGCCCCACCTTTAAAAAGCATTAGGGTGACCATAACACACTTCGATTATATATTATATTATAGGGTTCATATACAACTACCCCGGTTTTAATTAACTGGACAAACAGGCTTGTTACGATCAATATATAATTAACAAATTTGAGTTTAATGCTTAGTACCTTCGAATGACCATGATAGACGTTGAAAATGCTTAATTTTGGGTATTTCATATTTGTAATGGATAAGGAAGAAAACTATAATGTTAGGTTCATTTGCGGGGAGAGAATAATATTATTGTTCAAATTCGCCGACGCAGGCGAATTTGAACATTTTTGATTCCGCCTTTTTATAACGTTAATTACAGATAGGAAAATTAGAGAAATGGGACTCAACGCGAAAATTCCCATAGCGAATTGCAAATCCTAAATTGAGAAACCTTACAAGATTTGAACTTTGATGAATTTAGAAACTGTAAAAATGAAAGGAGGGCTGAACGCCAGAGAAACAAAGACCTATATCAGAATAGGTGTTGGTTTTTTGTTTCTTGATTTTTTATAAGTTCGGAGAACATAGCTTAAAGGAAAAATATAGATAAGTGTAGAAGCAATAAAGTGTGGGAGGATATTCAAGGGACTACAGGCAAAAATTTATATATGGGGTGTAAATTTGAAGTGTGGGAAGTATTGTATACTTAGTTTAAAAAAGTCTTGTAATCCTTAGCATCTTGTATTAAACTACGATTAATTCAATAGTTTAGTTATAGGTGCCCTTTAATTGAGGGTGAATAGGGAACCGGGTGAGAATCCCGGGCGGACCCACCACTGTATAGAGGAGACTTATGCATTTGCCACTGGGAAACCGGGAAGGCGCATACTGTCGGTGATTCTAAGTCAGGAGACCTGCCTATAATGTTGGATTCATGAATTAAGGTAAAGTTCATGGTCAATTCTCTTGTTAATATAACAAGAGAATTGACTGTGAACTTTTTATTATCTTCGGAAAGGGGGAAGGAACGGAATGGGATTTCTGGGTAGGGATGTTGAAGTTGTTTCTATCAACGAAACCCAATATCTGCTGGCTGCCTGTGACTCATGCGGGGCAATTGGTATGAAAGACTTAGATGCCTATAAGATTTCTTGGTTCATTACAGGGAAGTTGACCACAAGGGTCGCTCTTTTAGAAGTTATATCTACCGGTGGTGTAGCCCAAATGATCACTGTGGCGATTTCCAATGAGCCGTCTCCGGCGGGGGATGAGCTAATAAAGGGGGTGAAGGACGAACTGGAATCGGCTGGATTAGCCGACCTGCCCATTGTGATCAGTACGGAAAAAAACATGCCTACTCAACAGACAGGTCTGGGAGTGAGCGTCATTGGTGTTGCTGAAAAGTCAAATTTGCGCATTGGTACTTCTCAACCAAGGGATTACGTCTATTGCCTGGGACTGCCTAAGGTAGGCCCGGAACTTAGCGATCCAGAGGATCCGGAAATTGTTAACGTCAAAAGTGTCCGAGCACTTATAAAAAACTCATGGATTCATGACATAATACCAGTAGGTTCAAGGGGCATACGATTGGAGGCAGAACAACTTGCAGCCTCTATCAATACTCGCTTGCAAGTTGAACAAAGCTGTACCCTGGATTTGGGAAAGTCAGCCGGTCCGTCTACATGTTTGATTTTTTCCTCGGCAGAGGTTTTAGATGCGAACTATATTAGGGAGTTAAACTTGCCTTTAACAAGAATCGGCGAGTTGGCTTAATTTTAGGAGGGAATTTTATGCAAAGCTTAGGAAGAGAAGAACAGGAATTGAAACTATCTCCTTGGAATGTAAAAAGACTATCTATCATGGCAATTTTTATTGCCTTAAGTGCGGTTGGGGCACTTATTAAGATCCCCAGTCCCGTTGGTACTATCGGGATGGATTCCGCACCCGGTTTTTTTAGCGCTTTAGCCTTTGGGGGAACCACCGGAGGGATTGTCATTGCTTTTGGCCACATGTTGACCGCAGCTGTAAACGGTTTTCCCATGAGTATTCCTGTCCACTTATATATCGCTTTACAAATGGCTTTATGGGCCGTGGCTTACCGCTGGGTGAATGAAAAAATCGGCTTGATTCCTGCGGTCATCGTCGGAATACTCCTTAATGGTGTGGTATCCGCTTTTGCTATGCTGCCTATGATGGGGATGGGAGGAGTTTTAGGATTGTTGCCTTTCCTGGCTGTTGGGGCAGCTTTAAACGTGATTATCTCCGCTGTTGCATATAAAGCAATTAAAGGAAGCCGGCTCATTTAAGCTTGAGGTGAAAAATATTGATAGAACTTAAGGATCTTTCTTATACTTATCCAAATGCTTCGGAGCCCAGCCTGAGAAACATCAATCTCAGCGTAGAAAAAGGGAAATTCGTTGCGTTGCTGGGTTCCACAGGAGCGGGTAAAACTACTTTGAGCTTATGTTTGAATGGGCTGATTCCCCAACTTTTAGAAGGGAAACTATCCGGCCGGGTGCGTATTGCCGGAAAGGACGTGGGCAAGACTGCAGTTCAGACTTTAGCCAAGGTATTAGGACTTGTATTGCAGGATCCGGAAACCCAAATAATCGGGAGAAGTGTTGAAGAAGACACTGCCTTTGGCCCTAGGAATTTCTTGGTGCCTGCTACGGAGATTGAGCAGAGAGTAGATCAAGCCTTAGCAACGGTTCGCCTTACAGGATATAACCACCGCTTAACCGAGGAGTTATCTGGCGGTGAAAAACAACGCCTAGCTATTGCCGGGGTCCTCGCCATGGAACCTGAAATACTGGTCCTTGATGAGCCAACTTCAGAACTCGATCCCCTTGGAAGATCAGAGATCTATGATACCTTAACTGCTTTACGACGGAAAAAGAATTTAACGATTTTACTTGTCGATCATTCCACTGAGGAATTGATGGATAAGGTTGATGAGGTTGTTGTACTTAACCAGGGGGAGTTGGTTTGGAGAGGAGTTCCATCAGATCTCTTCCGAAATCTGCCTCTCTTGCGTAGGTGGGGAATAAAGCCCTTGCCCGTTAGTGAGATTGGCTGGGAGTTCTATGAAAGAGGGTGGATTTCTTTGGCGGAAATCCCCTTAGACATTCCTGCTGCGGAAGGTTTGATTAGAAAGTTGTTACCGACATACGGAGCTAGGCCTAGGCATCCTTTAGAGCGAGAAAAATATCTGGGGAAATCTCAACATCAAAGTCAACAAAATGGAGAGACCTCTCTTTCCATGCGGAAACCTAATCTTTCTGAGAAAGTCCTTGCCGTGGAAATCAAAGATCTAACCTACCAATACAACTCAGGTTCACCCGCTTTGAGAGGAATAAATCTAACAGTTAAGTCCGGCGAATTCCTAGCCTTGATCGGGCAAAATGGGGCGGGCAAAACCACCTTAGCGAAACATTTCAATGGACTCTTGCAGCCCACCGGCGGCGAAGTCATCATAGAAGGAATGAACACCCTGAGAGTTGATACCTCGGAATTGGCTAAAATCGTTGGCTATGTCTTTCAAAATCCCGACCATCAGATTTTCTCAGCGACTGTTGAAAAAGAATTAGAATTTGGTCTTAAAAATGCAGGTTATCGGGGTTCGGAGATTAAAAAGCGAGTTACAGAGGTTCTGGAGTATACAGGTCTGGAACCCTATCGCAGTGTTCATCCTTTCAGTCTGGGAAAAGGTGAACGGCAAATGATTGCTGTGGCTTCCATCTTAGTATTAAAACCAAAACTACTGATCATCGACGAGCCAACCACTGGGTCAGACTGGTCCGGGGTTCAGAAGATGATGGCTTTGATACAAAAGCTCCACTCAGCAGGGACTACCATCATCATGATCAGTCATGACATGGATTTAGTGGCTCAATATGCCAAGCGGGTCATTGTCATGAAAGATGGGGAGATTTCCCTGGATGGTACTCCCCAGGAAATATTTTCTGATGAAGAAGTGCTGCGGGAATCATTCCTTGCAGCCCCCCAACTCTGTAAGCTATCCTTACAGTTGAAGGATGTTCTGGGGCCTCAAATCTTTGTCGAAGCAAGTGAATTTATAGGGTTGTTTGAAAGCGGGGAGCAGAGGGGATGCTAGAATACTTGCCAGGGGATACCTTGATCCATCGACTAGACGTACGCACCAAAATGCTGGGATTTCTAGGGTTTATTATTGTATCATTTCTTTTTCAAGATCCAGTGTTTCAGCTTGGGATCCTTTTGTCGGCAGGACTAATAGCTCTATGGATAAAAATTCCCTTAAGGAAAATCTGGGGAATGATGATTCCCTTGATTCCCATCATCATATCGATTATTCTAATCACAGGGTTTACCTTTGCCCCGGAGCGTTTTGAACGGGTCTCCAGCCAAGCAATCCTCTTTTACGCCCTGCCCGGAGAAAGAGTAGGGGCTACTGTGGGTGGATTTATGATGGGAACTACGTTTATCCTGCGCTTAATTAGCATGATGATTACTTCATCAGTGTTGATGTTGACCACATCTCTGGAGGATTTTACTCAATTTTTTCAAAAGATGAAGGTTCCAGCCGAGGTTTCCATGATGTTAACTATGGCAATACGCTTTATTCCTACGTTGGATAAAAAACGTCGGCAAATTTTAGAAGCCCAAAAAGCTCGGGGAACAAAATTCAAGGAGAAGGGGATCATCGGTTCTATTCGTTCCTATCTGACCATTATGATTCCCATGTTTATTAATTCGATCATAATGGCGAATTCCTTGTCAATGGCCATGCTGAATCGTGGTTATGGCTTAACGAGAACCTGGACAACCATGGGCCAAATTACCTTTAATTCAAGGGATTACTGGACAATGGCTCTTATAGGTTTAGGATTGGGGATGGCCTTTTATGTGCGATTTGGCTTGCAGCTAGGAGTTCTTTGATAGAGACAAACTAACCTAATACATAATAATTGGGAAGTAGTTTGCATGGTGTTAGTACATGACCTATACTTTATTTAAGATAATTCATATCTACCTTCGATAGAATTCATACCAAGTGAACCTTTGGATTAATTGATGTGGGAGAGAAAACCATGGCAAGAGATAAAGATCGACATACTTGGCGAGAAGGATATACCACAGGAAGTTGTGCCGCCGGGGCGGCAAAAGCTGCCTGCCTCCTCTTGAGAGGAGAGAGTTTGGCTGAGCAGATTGAGATACCGCTCCCCAGTTCAGCCCGGCTGACTATGCCCATCCATAGTGGAGAAATCCATAACTTGGAAGGGAGAGCTTGTATTTTAAAAGACGGCGGAGACGATGCGGATATTACTCATGGCCTGGAGATTCAGGCCCTTGTGCGGTTAATCTCACCTCAGGGAGAGGTTCTTATTCGCGGAGGCCGGGGAGTTGGAACGGTTACTAAGAAAGGCCTGGCCATTCCCGTTGGAGAAAGTGCCATTAATCCTGTCCCCAGAAGGATGATCAGGGAAGCAGTCCGGGAGGTTTTCCCGGTGGAAGAAGTTGAAATTACTATCGAAGTTCCTGCCGGAGAAACCACGGCCTTGCGCACCCTTAATCCCAGGCTGGGAGTGATTGGAGGAATCTCCATCCTTGGAACAAGCGGGATTGTTCGGCCCATGTCTGAAGAGGCCTTTAAAACCTCGATCCTGCCGGAGTTGGATCAGGCTGTAGCTTATGGATATAAAGCCATTGTGCTTACTCCAGGGCATTATGGATTCAGAGTAGCGACAGAGGGCTTTAAAGTTCCCCCGGAGGCTGTCATTCAAATGAGTAATTTTGTGGGCTACATGCTGGAAGAAGCAGCTTATCGGGGTATTGAGGAGGTCATTCTCTTAGGGCATGTAGGCAAGCTCATCAAAGTCTCGGCTGGGATTTTCCACACTCATAATCGGGTCGCCGATGCTCGAATGGAAATCTTGCTCGCCCATGCTGCCTTAGCAGGACTCAATCTAGACAGCTTGAAGTATCTGGCTGAGTTTCCAACCACCGAAGGAGCAACCACTGAACTCTTGCAAATGGGTGAGCAAAAGCTGCTTCACCACTTGGCCCATTTGGCAAGTGAAAGAGCCCAGGCCTTCACCTTTGGGCGACTGAGTGTGGGGACAATTATGACCTTATTAGACGGACAGCCTGTGGGTTGGGATATGAAGGCCCGAAGAATCGTCGAGGAACAAGGGTGGGCCTGGACAAGTGAAATTTAGTTAAGTGAAACGCATGAAAGGTGGTAAATAGAAGCGGCGTGAGAGGTAAGTCCTCTCACGTCGCTTTTATTATCACTCTTCTTATTTAGATTTAGAGTATTTCGTCAGCACTTGATTTTGAAAATCATCCATAGTCATTCCAACCTGCTCTAAAAAAGATTCCGTAAACTGTGTCTTCTCATTAGTACTTAGGTCTTGGGCCTTGGGAATTCCTTTAAGCAAAATATCCGTTATGACCTTCTCACCTTTAGTTTTTATTAATTCGTAAACCATCATAAAGGATTCATTATAAGCTATATCACTGGCAGTTTCGGATTCTGTATTTTTCTCCCATTCGATATAACCCATTAAATCTTGTAAGGGGATCGCGGAATTCTTTAAGTCCGGAAACTCAAATTCTACATCTGTGAGATAACCTTCAGATCCATAATAAACTGCCAGTCCTTCATCGAACCATCGGGGAATGTCTTCCTTCAGGTTGTTTTCTGCCAGAAATCCTCGGATATAATAATGAGTATATTCATGCTCAAGGGTATGGATAATTTCTTCTTCATAATTCAGGTCTTGTAAATCCAGATCAAGGGAGGAAGTCTGGTAGATTTCTTCACTGACCTTTGTATTGGCCATATGAATACTTTTGTTGATATATAAGCCTAAAAGCCGTTGACTTTCGGCAATATCGTTACTCTTGCGAAACTGATCTAAATCATTGTATAGTATAAGTTCTATGGGGAAGGGTTCCTTGACATCAAACATCTTGTTTAACCGCTGTTCAATCTCGGGTATAACTTTTACTAATTTCTCAGCTAATTCTTTATCCTCTGTGAAATAGTAAACTGTTAAGCGATCATTAGGGCTTAGACTATCCAGGCTGTTAATATACTCTGCACTAGCTTTATTGGAGGAGATTTTTCGGGCCAAGTCTTTAATAAACTCAATTTTCTCCGAATTAGTTATCCTGTCTTGACTATTCTCATTCAGGAGCACCTGGGCCATAGCAGATTGACCGACACCTAATAAGAAGAAACTGGCTAGACAAGATATTAAGATGGCACTCCGAAAAAGCAAAGACCTTCGATTAGGTATTCTAAGGAAGTTAATTTTCCCTTTGATTAAACCAAATAAAACAATAATGATTAACGGCAGGCATAGGAAAAGTGTAATAACCAGTACATTTTCTAAATTACTATTGCTTGGAAGGTAAAAAAATACGATTAATCCTGCAAAAACTGTAAAAGCAATAACCCAAGATAAATAAATTAATAAAGATTTAAGGATTCCAATAATTTTTTTAGCTAAAATAGAAGCCCACTCCCTTTTTAATTTATAAATTTACAGCTTCATCAGTTTAGCAATGAATCTTGCTTTGCGCTAGAGGTATCCATTGGTAATCCTCACTGGCAAGAAAGGCAATTATTAGGCGCGAACTTGAAATGCAGATAAAATAAGGACAGAGGTGTGTTCACCTGAATCTATCACCCTCTGTCGGTTCCTTTGTTAAGGAATTAGAGATTAATTTAATATATCGATAAAAAAATAGTTAAAACCTGCCTTTCGCCTTTCGTCCTCGTTCTCCCTTGATTGTATTGCGGCATAAAAATAACGCTACTCAATAATTCTTTGTTGCAAAACGATAAATAATGTATTAGAATACAACTATCAAATAAGAGAGGTGCTATTGATGAAACGAGAAACATTCTTTTTAAAGTTAGTGGTTATTCTAATGAGTCTTCCTGTCCTTGCTTTATGTATTTTTGTGGTGCCTGAAATAGCTGAATTTTTTGCGGAGTTAAATCCAACGTTAGCTTATTTGCAATATCCCTTTCAAATGGGGTTGTATGTAACGGCGATAGTATTTTTCGTTGCCTTGTACCAGGCCTTAAGACTTTTAAGCTATATTGATAATAACCAGGCGTTTTCGGAGTTATCTGTAAAGGCTTTAAAGAATATCAAATACTGTGCCATCACCATCAGTTCTTTATACGTGGTATTTATGCCACTCATCTATCTCATGGCTGAGGTAGATGATGCCCCAGGCATTATAGTAATCGGAATGGTCATTATTTTTGGTTGCAGTGTGGTTGCGGTTTTTGCCGCTGTTCTGCAAAAACTATTAAGAAGTGCCATAGAGATAAAGTCTGAAAATGATTTAACAGTCTGAGGTGAATAAGATGGCGATTATAATTAATATTGACGTGATGTTGGCTAAAAGAAAAATGAGCGTTACAGAACTTTCGGAGAGAGTTGGAATAACAATGGCTAACCTTTCTATTCTAAAAAATGGGAAAGCCAAAGCGATTCGATTAACAACGTTAGAGGGGATTTGTAAAGCTTTAGAATGTCAGCCTGGAGATATTTTAGAATACAAAAATGACCAAGACAATTAATGATAATCAAGTTGGGATCTTTAAGTAAAAAGAAAGGGCAATGGAATGAAAATTAAATTAATCCAGCCAAAAATGAGTCTTAGACCCATGGATTCAGAATTTAAACGCTTAATGTCACCTTCCTTGTCCCTATTAGTATTAGCTGCTCTTACTCCGAAGGAACATTCAATAATCATTGAAGATGAAAATGCTAATCTACTTAACTTAGAGGATTCCCCAGATCTAGTTGGAATTACAGTGAATATTGATACTTCTAATCGAGGGTATCAAATTGCTGAGTATTATCGCAAGAAAAAGGTCCCAGTCATCCTGGGCGGGATTCATGTCAGTGCAAATCCTGAAGAAGCCTTACAGTTTGCGGATTCTATTTGTATCGGAGAGGCTGAAAACCTTTGGCTTGATATTCTTTCCGACGTAAGTCTAGGTCAACTAAAACCTAAGTATTATTCCACGATAATAGCTGATCCCAGCAAAATACCTATTCCACGCTGGAGTCTAACTCCCTCTGGAAAATACCTCTATACTAATATCATTGTTGCCAGCCGTGGATGCCCCTTTAAATGTGAATTCTGCTATAATAGCTGCGATTATGTACATCATCAATATCGCAATCGGCCAATAGCCAATGTCCTTGAGGAGATAAAACAGCTAAAAACCAAACACGTCATGTTCATTGATGATAACCTTATTGGGGATATTGGCTGGACCAGAGCATTTCTTGAGGAAATTAAACCCCTTGGTCTCAAATGGAATGCAGCTGTATCTGCTAATATACTCAATCATCTGGATGTATTAGATCAAATGCAAGAGAGTGGTTGTCAAAGCCTATTTATTGGCTTCGAGTCAATTAATGAACAGTCCATTCGAAGTGTTCAAAAGTTCCAAAATAAACGAGAAAATTATGAGCGCTTGATTCATGAGCTGCATAAGCGAGGTATTATGGTAAATGCCAGCCTTGTCTTTGGTTTTGATCATGATTCTCCCCAAGTTTTTCAAAACACTCTGGACTGGTTGGTTAAAAACAAAGTCGAAACAATGACAGCTCACATTCTCACACCGTATCCAGGTACAATTTTATATGAAAGGTTCTTTTCAGAGGGAAGGATTGTTGATTTTGATTTAAGCCATTATAACACTGCCAACGTTGTCTTTTCCCCTAAACAGATGAGTCAGAAAGAATTACTAGAGGGGTATTTGTGGATTTACAAAGAGTTCTACTCATTTAAAAATATTTTTAAAAGAATACCTGACCATCCGAAGCAAAAAGTGCCATATCTGTTATTTAGTTTAATCTATCGTAAATTTGGGAAATTAATTTCTAAAATTGCTAGTTTGGGTTTTATGAGTTCTGTTGGTAGATTAGCAAGGAAGCTTTCTTATCATATTGAGTAAGCTCTTAACCGAAGAACAGTGGCTTGTTTACTTACAACATGCCACTGTTCTTCGGTTCTATTTTCTTTCCTTATGAGTTAAGAAAAAACATCCTGCAAATCTATTATAAGATCTTGAAAAATGCCTACGACGATTGAATCTTCCTCAATATACACTTCCGGGCGGCTAAATTTTCCTTACTTAGTAAGTTGGAAAACCGAAATAGTCTTTTCCTCCGGGTGAACGATCCAGTACTCACGAACCCCAACTTTTTCATAAAGATTAAATTTATCTTTAAGGTCTTTTTGAAACGTAGAGGGTGAAGTTATCTCAATAACCAAGTCTGGACTTCCTATACAACCCCGATCGTCTAATTTATGTTTGTCACAAATGATTACAATATCAGGTTGTACGACAGTAGATGTTTGATCAGCACTCTCATGTACTTGGGGTAAACGTACATCGAAGGGGGCAGCGTAAACTCTGCATTGTTTTCATTTCATATAATTGTTGAATAGAGTATGTAACTGACCAGAAATCTCTTGATGCTTACGAGAAGGGGCGGGAGTCATATTGTAAGCTTTGCCGTTAATTAATTCCCAGCGCTCATCATCTGGCCACGTGAGGTAGTCTGGGTATGTAAACAATCGTTGATTGTACTTTAGATTCTTACCCAAGGAAATCCCTCCGTTCCATTTATTTCCTATCAATAATCTAACATATCCGCTTACGTAGAACAAGAACATAATAAGAATACCGGAATGACATGTATTTGAATAAACTTTGTGAATATTATAATGTTTTTAACAAATTATTTTGAAATAGAGGAATTTAGTATATACTTATAGAATAACTCATTATTGTTAAGACTCAATTTGTTAAATTAATATTGTTATGCTTAAGGTTCCTTTGAATTTAAAGGATCTAAGAGGGGAAGTCGGTGAAAATCCGGCGCGGTCCCGCCACTGTAAACAAGGAGTTTTCTTCGCCTAGTTGTGTTATTAGACATGATTAATGGAGAGAATGATGATCTGAAGCCAGGAAACCTGCCTTAAGTAGCATCACCAACCTACGAGCGATAGGAGATGTGTGTGTTTATTTGGGTAAACCATACGAGCCGCTCAGGCTCGTTTTTTTATACTATACTGAAAAAAGCGAAAATAGACCGAAGCCGCCTGACAGAAGGCTAACAAGTACTAAAACATCAACATTAGGGAAGAAGGGTAATGAATGTTACAGGTGATCGGCATTGGCCCTGGGAGGCCGGAATGGTTGCCACCCGCGATTAATGAACTTGTGAAGAACTGCGAAATCTTGATCGGAGGATCTAGGGCTCTGGAACTCTTTCCAGATTTCACGGGACAAACCTATGTCCTGTCCGGTAATCTGGCCAGGAGTATAGAAGTGATCCGAAGCGCATTAACGGAAAAGAACGTTATTGGAGTTCTCGTCTCCGGTGATCCAGGGTTTTTTAGTTTTTTACCCAGACTTAAGAAAGAGTTTCCCGAGGAGAGGATCGATGTACATCCGGGGATTAGTTCTCTGCAGTTTGCCTTTGCCAGAGCTGAGCTTGCTTGGCAGGAGGCAGACTTTGCCAGTGTTCATGGCCGCGAGCTGTCAGTATTACCTCAAGTGATAACCCGTCCGACAGCGGTTCTGACCGGTGGGGAAAACACTCCCCAGGCAATTGCTCAATTTTATCTGGAGCAGGGAAATAATCCGCAGATATCCATAGGAAATGCCCTGGCTTATCCGGAGGAATTTTGGGCAACAATGGATGCAGAGAAGTTGGCTCAGGAAGAGACCTTGCTAAAGAATGCCATTGTCATTCTTCATCCGGATTCTAAGCAAACGAGTATCTCTAATAACCAACCATCTGATTCCTATCCCCCTAAGAGAGGTACAAAGTTAAGTCTGGGAATACCAGACGAGGAGTTCTTAAGGGGCAAGGTTCCCATGACCAAAGCGGAAATCCGCGTCCAAGTCCTGGCCAAAGCCCAAATTTCTACAAAGGATCGCGTTGTAGACATCGGTGCGGGCACGGGGAGTATAAGTATTGAAGCTGCCGGTCTGGCTTCTGAAGGTGTGGTATACGCCATCGAACACAATACGGAGGCTCAGGAACTAATTCTAGCTAATCAAGAAAAGTTTGCAGTTCCAAATCTTCGGCTAATTCCAGGAGCCGCTCCCGATGTCTTCGGAGAGCTGCCTCCGGTGGATGTCTGTATCATCGGCGGCAGCAGCGGCAGACTGTCGGAAATACTACAAACAGTTCCCCTGATTAAAGGGGGAAGGATCGTGATCACAGCAGTAACCATAGAAACTGTTGCCCAAGGGTTAAAATTGCTCACGGATTACAACTATCAGGATATTGACACGATTTCTATTCAAGCTGTCCGCTGGAAAACAGTACAAACCTTGCATATGGCTCAAGCATTGAATCCAATCTTTATTATCTCAGCAAGAAAAGGGGAAAAGTGATGAATATATCATGGGGGAAATTCTATGGAGTCGGAGTCGGTCCCGGTGACCCTCAACTCTTGACCTTACAAGCTGTCGAAGTACTAAAATCCGTCGATTTAGTAGCCGTTCCAAAATCCAAGATGGATCGAGAAAGTGTGGCTTGGGATATAGCTAAAGTTCATTGTCCCTCAGATGCTCGTTTAATGGAACTAGAAATGCCGATGACTGCTGATCAGCAGGTTTTAGCAAAAGCTTGGCAAACTGGAGCTGAAGCCATTTTGGCAGAATTAAAGCAGGGTAAATCAGTAGCCTTCATTACCTTAGGCGACCCATCCCTGTATAGTACCTACAGTTATTTGCTTAATATTCTTCAGGAACAATTACCCCAGGAATGCATTAAAACTATCCCCGGAATAACAGCCATGGCTGCCGCAGCCGCCAAGATTAACCTGCCGCTGGCCACAGGGGATGAACCTCTCCTTATCTTACCAAGTACGGAAGATGTGGGAGACTACCTGAACTTCCCTAATCTAGTCCTGATGAAAGTCTCCCGCAGGCTTCCTGACATTTTGACGTTGTTGGAAAAACGTGAGAGAAAGGCAGTTTTGCTGACTCGTCTCGGACAAGCTGAAGAGAGAATTCGTTGGGAACCTAAGCCCGAGGATTTCAAATCGGAAAAAGTTGACTATCTCAGCCTGTTGCTTGTCAAAAAAGATTTATTGGGGAGGGAAAACAGTGAGCCAAAAGAAAACTAGCCAAGGCCAAGTGATTTTTGTCGGAGCCGGTCCGGGGGATCCTGAGCTCATCACACTCAAAGGAGCCCGGGCTATAGAGGGTGCAGACCGGGTGATTTATGCCGGATCGTTAGTTAATCCGGAATTACTGGGGATGTGTCGTCCGGGTGTCCCTTGCCATGATAGTGCTCATCTCACTCTAGAAGAAGTTGTGGCCCTCATGCTGGAGGGAACGAATAACGGAGAGACAGTTGTTCGCCTTCACACCGGAGACCCCAGTATGTATGGTGCTATTAAGGAGCAATTCGAATACTTAGATAAACAAGAGATTCCCTATTCTGTCATACCGGGAGTGAGTTCAGTGTTTGCAGCTGCAGCAGCGGTAAAGAGAGAATTTACTCTGCCGGATATCAGTCAAACCTTGATTCTAACTCGTTTAGCCGGTCGAACTCCTGTACCGGAGCGTGAGGCACTCTCTAAATTGGCTCAGCATCAAGCCAGTATGGCGATTTTCCTAAGTGTTCAAGACATGGGAACTGTGGTCAAAGAGTTGCTGGATGGGGGGTACCCTGCCTCAACTCCTATTGCCGTTATCGCTAAAGCAAGCTGGCCGGATGAAGAGATTCTCTTGGGAACCCTAGAAACCATCGTGGAAAAGGTTAAAGGGGCAGGAATCCGTAAACAGGCGCAAATTCTGGTAGGAGATTTCTTAGATCCTGCCAAGGGTTATGCACGGTCAAAACTCTACGATCCGACCTTTACCCATGAATACCGACAAGGGACAGATAAGTAAGTGAACACCGAAGCCAATAAGGTCACGACAAAAAACCACTACCAAGACTTTGATGGCATGGATAATCCTCCAAGCGGGAAAGCAGCTCTTTTGTCCTTAACTGACCGAGGCTTGGATACGATCCTGCGTATTGGCAAGACTTTACCGGATAATGTTAGATTTGAGGTTTATCTTCATGAAAAGGTACTCCGTCCGGGAAATAACCATAATCGACAAGCCCAAACCCAAGGCCAATCTCAAATTCAACTACAAACCTTCAGCCACTTAAGGGATGTTGTTCCTCGCCTGTGGCAAGAATCAGCAGTGCTGATCTTTGTCATGGCAACAGGAATTGTGGTGCGTCAAATAGCTTCTTTAATAGAAGGAAAAGATCGAGACCCAGCTGTTTTGGTCTTAGATGAGGAAGGGGAATTCGTAATTCCTTTGCTGTCCGGTCATTTAGGGGGCGCTAATACTTGGGCTAGGAAAATTTCCACACAGATTGGGGCAGTGCCCGTTATTACCACTGCTACGGATGTAAGAGGAATGGTGGCTCCTGACGAATATGCCCGTAGATTTGGCTGGAAGGTAGAACCGGTTCATCATTTGCCGGAGGTCAACAGCTTATTATTAAACCGAGAATATCTTAAGGTCTGGGCCAAGTATCCCTTAAAGCCAGAGCACCATGCCTTCACAAAGGATACTCATTATTGCTTCTTAACTGAAAATGAAAAGGATCAAGCTAATGTTATTATTGATGCTTTTCCTAATTTGTCGCTTAAAAGGGATTGTCTATATTTAGTCCCCCCGGTTTTAAGTGTTGGGGTAGGATGCAGACGAGGGGTTGCCCAGGAGGTCATTTTGGAGCGTATAAAAATGGCTGTAGAGCAACTCGGAGCTTCCCTTAAAGCCATCGCCGGTATTTATAGTATTGACCTTAAATCTGATGAAGTGGGACTGATTGAAGCAGCTAAATGCTTGAAGGTTCCCTTTAAAACCTTTCGTGCCGATGAACTGCAAAGAGTTAATCTTCAAGAACAATTAAGTCGATCAAATTTTGTAAGCGAAAAGATAGGAGTGGACGGTGTATGCGAAGCAGCGAGTTTACTGGGAGCCCAAATGGGGAGGTTAATTCTGCCCAAGACCAAGGGGCAGGGAGTAACGGTAGCCATCAGCATAGAAAACTATATGTCGTAGGTCTAGGGCCAGGGGATCAAGAACATATGACGGCAAGGGTTCAGTCGGTCTTAAATGAAGTTGAGTATATAGTGGGGTATAAAACCTATGTAGACCTTATCAAACCCTTTTTAACCCATCAACAAATTGTCGCCACAGGCATGCGTCAAGAAATAGATCGCTGCCGTGAAGCTATTCGTTTGGCAGCTGAAGGACATCGAGTTGCTGTTGTTAGCAGTGGAGATGCAGGGGTTTATGGTATGGCAGGGATTATTCTTGAATGTCTGGAACAAGAGAACCTTCTAGATATGCCCTTAGAAATCATCCCGGGAGTGACAGCAGCCTCTGCCGCAGCTTCAATGTTGGGTGCCCCATTAATGCATGATTTTGCAGTAATCAGCTTAAGTGACCTGTTAACTCCCTGGGAAGTTATTGAGAAACGAGTTCGCTTAGCAGCAGAAGGTGATTTTATCTTCGCCCTTTATAACCCTAAGAGCAACGGTCGCCCTCAGCATATTGAGACAGTACGGGAGATTATTTTACGCTACCGTCGTCCGGATACTCCGGTGGGTCTGGTTCGTGAAGCCTTGCGCGGAGAGGAATCCAGTGTTGAGATTACTACCCTGGAAGATTTCACAAAGTACAAAATTGACATGCTTACCACAGTTATTATTGGAAACTCTCAAACTCGGATTGTAGGACCTTATATGGTAACTCCCCGAGGATATAAGCTGTGAGGCTTTTAGTTTTAGCAGGAACTGAGGATGGCCGCGAACTGGCCAATGCTCTTAAGCAACGGGGGCATGAGGTGTTAGTTTCTACACTGACTCCTTATGGAGCGGAGTTAGCCCAAGAACAAGGATTGCAGACCCGTTGGGGAGCTATGGATGAAGAGAAGCTAATCAACCTTTTGAAATCAGACGATTTTACCGCCTTAGTGGATGCCACTCATCCCTACGCTTTACGGGTTAAAGAAATGGCTAAAAAGGTTTGCTTAGATTTGAAGATTCCTTACCAACGCTGGGAGCGATCAGAACTGGAGTTACCAGATCATCCTCTTATTTATTGGGCAGAGGACATATCCGGTGCCGCTCAACTTTCTGCCAAGTTAGGACAACGAATTATGCTGACGACGGGCAGCAATGGGTTGCCGGAATGGGTTTCTCATCCGTTAATGCAGGATAAATCCCTTTACGTCCGTGTTCTTCCCACGTCTGAGGTGTTGATGCGCTGTGAAAAATTAGGTTTAAAACCGAATCAAATCATCGCTGCTCAAGGCCCCTTCTCCCAAGAATGGGATGAGGCGATGTTCAAGCAGCTAAAGATCGAAGTCGTGGTGGCTAAAGAAAGTGGAAAAATAGGCGGTACCTTCGAAAAGGTAGAAGCCTGTCTTAATTTGAACCTTCCTTTAGTTCTTTTGAAACGACCGGCGGCAGAGATAGCTTCAAATCAACAAACCATTACAGAATTTATTAAACATTTGGAGGTAATAACATGAAATCAGAAATTATTATTCTAGGGCACGGCAGCCGTCGAGCAGAAGCAAACGAAGGACTTTTAGTAGTCGCTGAAAAAGTAAGCAGAATTATTGGGCAGCCTGTAACCCCCGCTTATATGGCTCATGACCACCCGAGCTTGCCGGAAGCGGTAGAGGCTAAAATTGAAAGTGGAGCAAAGCACATTGTTATAATGCCCCTCTTTCTTTTCCGTGGGATGCATGTGACTGTTGATATTCATGAAGAACTGCGTGAGATTCGGGAACAGCATCCCGAGGTTGAGATAGTCTTCACCAGAGAACTGGGAGCTGACGACGGAATTGCAAGTTTAGCCAGTCTTCGCATTAAGGAGGCTCTCGGCGAATGACAGCAGATTTTATTTTAGACCCCGGTCAAATTGAATCTGAAAGCATGAAGATTATTCGGGCAGGACTTACCCGTCCTTGGTTAGACACGGACCTCCCGGTTGTTGAACGCATCATTCATACTACGGGGGATCCTTCTTTAGAATCTGCAATTGCGATTCACCCGGAAGCAATTGCGTGTGGTCTTCAAGCATTGAAACAGGGTGCCACTGTCATTACCGATGTAGAGATGGTTAGAGCAGGAATTTCCAAGGAAAAGCTGAAATCCTTGGGCGGGACGGTAGAATGTTTTCTAAACACTCCCGGAGTTCCCGAACAGGCTAAAGCCTGGGGGATTACGCGTTCCATGACCGCATTTCGGATGAATGCCGAAGGTTTGAAAGGTTCCATTGTAGCCATTGGAAATGCCCCAACGGCTTTGCTTGAAGTTCTGCGTCTTGCAGAAAATCCCGAGACTCGTCCGGCCTTGATTGTCGGAATTCCCGTTGGCTTTATTGGAGCCAAAGAGTCAAAGGATCTCCTTTGGGAACACCAAGAGTTCCCGTCGATTACCGTACTAGGAACCCGGGGCGGCAGTCCAATTGCGGCAACAGTGGTTAATGCCTTGATTTATACGGTTTTAAAGCAAAAGTAAATTCATTAGAAAATGAATAATGGGTCGCTGGGGGCAGGGCGGATTCGCCCACATCCGATCACCAGCATTCCGAGGCTCGCCTACTCGCTTGCATGGGAGCTTCGCCAAACCTCTGGGCAATACCTGGAGTGAACCGTGGCTCCGCTATCCCACGCAAGCCTTGCAGTCCGTTACCGCCTCTCCATGCAATGGGTTCACTCCTGTTGGACGAATCCGCCCTGTCTTTTGGGTCTATTGTCGTTAAGAATGTTTTTGGGGTGTTTTCAGAGTCGTTTTCTGTTAGTATCTCGGTTAAGAAGCTCACCAGATTGATAAGCATTAATGACTAGTTGGCTTTGTAATTAGTTGGAAGCAAAAGTGCTGTCCCCTTGCTTCCGTAGAAAAGAGGGTGAAAAGATGTCTTCAGATACTCAAGCAACGGCCAAACTTATGATTCAGGGAACTTCCTCCAGCGTAGGAAAGAGCGTGTTGGCTGCTGCATTCTGCCGAATTTTTTATCAAGAAGGATATAAGGTTGCTCCCTTTAAAGCCCAAAATATGGCCCTCAATTCCTTTGTGACCATAGCTGGAGGGGAGATGGGGAGGGCACAAGTCGTTCAGGCTCAAGCTGCCGGAGTGGATCCGGATGTTCGAATGAACCCTATTTTGCTTAAACCAAGTGGACCTGCCGGATCTCAAGTGATTATTGTGGGCAAATCTCAGGGGAATGTAACAGCCCTGCGCTATCATGGGGAGTATCAGCGTATGACTTGGCCGTATGTTACTGAAGCTCTTCACTCCCTGATTGATGAGTATGAAATGGTGATTATCGAAGGGGCCGGAAGTCCGGCGGAAGTTAATCTTAAGTCAAATGACATTGTCAATATGAGAGTTGCCCTGGAAGCTAATTCCCCGGTCTTACTTGTAGCAGACATCGATCGCGGCGGCGCTTTAGCCTCTGTTGTAGGAACCTTAGAATTGGTAGAACCTGAAGAGAGAGCGATGATCAAGGGAATTATCTTTAACAAGTTTCGCGGAGAAATCAAACTGCTTCAGCCGGCCCTTGATTTTATTGAGGAAAAGACAGGAATTCCGGTGGTAGGGGTTGTTCCTTACTTTAAAATCCGTATTCCCGATGAAGATTCTGTTGCTTTGAGTGAAGCGGTAGAAAAGCCTTCGGTTTCCCTTGATCAGCAATTGGATGTAGCTGTAATTCGATTACCCTATATCTCTAACTTTACGGATTTTGATGCCTTGCAGGATGAGCCGGATGTCTCCGTACGTTATGTCACAGAGCGGGCCAATCTGGGAAAACCTGACCTTCTGATTATTCCGGGGAGCAAGAATACTCTTGCTGATTTGCGCTTTCTTCATGATAGTGGAATAGGGGAACAAATACTGGCCCTTTGCGGGGAAGAAGTTCCTGTGATAGGAATATGCGGGGGGTATCAAATGATGGGACGTCTGGTAAAGGATCCTCTGCATACGGAATCTGAGCTGGAAGAGGTAGCGGGATTGGGGATTCTGCCCATGGTTACAGAGTTCTATCCTCAAAAACATACTGTTCAAAGCAAGGGGACCATCTTGACGGATCAGGGCTTTTTTAAAGCCTGCACCGGAGAAACTGTTGAAGGTTATGAAATCCATATGGGCCGATCCATGTTGGATGAAGGGCATTTGCCTCTCTTCAATTTAACTTCCAATGGAGAATCCAATCTCGATGGTTTGCAGTCTGGAAATTCTTATGGAACTTATCTGCACGGGATTTTTGATAATGATAGTTTGAGGGCCTCCTTGTTAAACTGGTTGTGGGAGCGCAGAGGAACCCGGAGACCCGTCGAAGCTTCACTTTCCCAGGCTGCTCTGCGTGAATCGGCGTTTAATGAGTTGGCGGATTTAGTGCGGCAGAATGTGGATCTGGAACGGATACGAGATATTATGGGTTTAAGGGCTGATTTTTAGAAACGGGTTTAGGGATGTCTGCAGAATTGCAAAAGACCTATAGCAGAGAACTCTTGCTTTAAAGTAGGAGTCTAGGATGTGAAGTTTATTAATGATAGAAACGCTTAGTTGGTTTGGGGCAGTCCTTCCAATGGTTGTTCTCTGTGGGTTTATTCTCGATCAAGTTATTGGTGATCCACACAGCTGGCCCCACCCGGTTATAGGGATTGGCAAGGGGATTAGTTTTTTAGAGGAGAAGCTCAATCAGGGAACTCCGCAGGTACGACGGCAAAATGGGGTCTTGTTAACCTTAGCTGTCGTAGGTGGAAGCTATCTGCTTACTTGGGGGGCTGTCTCTCTCGCTAACTTTTTCCACCCTATCCTTGGTTTTGCTTTAAGCATATATATAGTATTTACCACCCTGGCCGCGAAATCTCTTTTAGATGCGGGGCAAAATGTCCTAGTCCCCCTGACTAAAGGGGATTTAAATGAGGCTCGGATCCAGCTTTCCTGGTTAGTCAGCCGTGATACGACAAGTCTATTCGAAGGGGAAATTGCCCGTGGAACCGTCGAAACTTTAGCGGAAAACTTTGTCGATGGAATACTATCTCCTCTCTTTTACGCGGCTCTGGGAGGTGCCCCCTTGGCCATGGCCTTCAAAGCCGTGAGTACCTTAGATTCAATGGTCGGTTATAAAAATGAACGGTATATAGACTTTGGCTGGTTTTCAGCTCGCACAGATGATTGGGCAAACTACCTGCCTGCCCGCTTATCGGTTCCCATCTTGCTCCTGGCAGGAAAATTGAGAAGAATGCCTGTTGCTCATGCGTACCGGATGTGGAAGCGGGACGCCTCAGGACACCCCAGCCCCAATGGTGGAAATCCGGAAAGTGTGGTTGCCGGTTTGCTGGGAATTCAATTAGGTGGAATTAATATTTATCACGGGAAGACCCATCATCGTGCTGAGATGGGGGATGCACTCCATCCAGTCAATGCCACTGATATTGTTCGCTGCCGTCAGCTGGTAAAAACATCCACCTGGCTGTCTCTGATACCCGCGCTTGCTTTAGCTTATCTACGCTAAAAAGATCCTACAAAAACAACCTGAACAATCTGCACCCAAACGCCCCTATTTTTCATTCTAAGCAAATTCAGTATAATGGCACGAACTACGAATATCGAACCACGAACATCGAGTTGGGGGGGATTAAGCATGAAGATTCCACGGATTGTCCTGGCAGGAACTCATAGTGGAGTGGGGAAAACAACCCTGGCAACGGGTTTAATGGCAGCCTTAAAAAAGCGGGAACGCCCAATCCAAGGGTATAAGGTTGGACCGGATTATATAGACCCCAGTTATCATAAGGCGGCTACGGGAAGGGCTTCCCGCAATCTTGACCGCTGGTTGTTGGGGGAGAGCCTGCCTTCCGTCTTTGCTCAGACTGCCAAGGAACGTTGGGCGGTGATTGAGGGAGTCATGGGAATGTATGATGGAATGAGTGGAACCGCGGGCTTTGGGAGCACTGCTGATGTGGCAAAACTCCTTGACGCTCCCATCGTTCTTATAGTCGATGCTTCCTCAATGTCTCGCAGTGTTGCAGCGTTAGTTCATGGATTTAGTACGTACGACCCTCAAGTTAAGCTTCGAGGAGTGATCCTTAATCGGGTTAAGTCCTCTGCCCAAGAAGCAATTCTTAGAGAAGCCCTTAGTGAAATTAGAATACCTGTCCTTGGAGTTTTACCCAAAGAACTATCCCTTAAGCTGCCTGAACGGCATCTAGGGTTAGTTCCGGTAGGGGAAGGCGGACTCTTAGAAGGATTTATCGATACACTTTCTGAGCTGATAACTAAACATGTTGACCTGGATCTGGTTGAAAGCATCATGCTGGATGCCCCCGAATTTAAACAATCATCTTTACCTGAAATAGAAAAGGATCATATTCTGGATCCTTCCGATAAGCCGAATATTATTGACCCAGAACAAGTGTCTGTTTCAACTACAAATAATGAAATAATCTATCCAAATATCCAGAGACAAGAAACTAGTAATAAGTTTCGGTTAGGCTTAGCTTGGGATGAGGCGTTTCTCTTTTACTACCAAGACGCCTTAGATCTTGCTGTAGATTTGAATGCCAGCATAGTACCTTTTAGCCCCTTACACGATCACTCTATCCCCGAAGATTTGGATGGGGTTTTCTTAGGCGGTGGTTTTCCGGAGCTGCATCTCAAACAGTTAAGTCAAAATAAGTCGTTTATAAAATCATTACAGGACTTTGCCGCCAGTGGTAAACCAATCTATGCTGAATGTGGAGGGTACATGTATCTCGGCAAGTCGATTACGGATTTTGAAGGAAATGAGCTGCCAATGGCCGGGATCATTCCCATGAAGGCTGAGATGACCAAGCGTTTACAAGGGATTGGCTATCGAAAAGGTGTCTTTCGTGAGGGTAATTTTCTCGGCCCTGATGGAACCACTGTTCAAGGGCATGAATTTCACTATTCTCGAGTCATCTATGAAAAGGAGTATCCTCCTGCTTATGAATTATTCAGAGGAGATAAAGCGGATCGTCTAGAAGGATATGCTAGAGACAACATAGTCGCTTCTTATTTGCACCTTCATTTTTCGGGACATCCGGAGTTACTGGAACATTGGTTTGCTTTCCGTCCCTGGAGAACAGAGGTATGATTATAGTTGAGCTAAACATGCTGAAACATCCTTTCTCTAAAGGGGTTAAAAGTCATAGGGGGATTGAATATTAATGGATTTCGCAGTCGGGTTAGCTCGTTGTCCGGGAACATGTGGAGAATGGGTACAAGGGGCTAGAGATGGAGTTCCATTTCTTATTGATTGTCCCATTGATCGATTTTCGGAAGCAAGAGTGACATTAAACTTGAATACTACTGGCTGGGATCTGCCCCTTAATAAAGTAAAAGCACTCCAAGTCTTGGAATTGCTCAAAAAAAGTTTAGGTCTGCCTAGGCTAGGGGGCAAGGTTGAGTTCTCTCTTCAGCTTCCGGAAGGAAAAGGGATGGCCAGCTCAACGGCAGATATTACTGCTGTGGCAGCAGCTGCTTTGGTTGCCCTGGGCGAAGAACCTGACTCGGAACGTTTGGCTGATTTTGCTCTCCGGATTGAACCCAGCGATAGTGTGATGTTTCCGGGTATTACGGAAATAGAACATGTTCAAGGGCATAACCATCGATTACTGGGACCCACTGTGCCGGCTTTGTTCTTAGCTTTAGATTGGGGCGGGGCCATTGACACGAAAGTCTTTAACGCTCGTCCGGAGCTTTCTGAACACTATCGGTGTCAGGAGAGCGCAATTAAGAGTGCGTATCAATTAGCCTGTGAAGGAATCAAGCAGGGTGACTTAGAAAAATTGGCAAGAGCCGGAACTATCAGCGCTCAGTGCAATTTAGAAATTAATCATAAATCATTCTTCCATCCTTTTTTAGCCTGGGTTCTGCAAAAGGGCGGGCTTGGCGTTGTCACTGCCCATAGTGGTACATTGTTAGCAGGAGTTTTTCCCCCAAGTGGAGCTTTAAATCAGGATGTCTGTAGGAGCTTACTAAATGAAGCTCAACAACGATTTACTCCTGCCTATTTGGACATCTTCCATAGTCATTCCGGCGGAATTGTCGCCAATAAAATCGAAATTACAGAGAATACGGGGTGATACTATGCACGGTGGCAATCTCCGCAGAGCCAAAGAAATCTATGGCTTGGAGTCATTTGTTGATCTCTCCGCTAATATAAACCCTTTTGGACCTCCACCTGGAGTATGGGCTTCTATAGAAAAGGGTATGAAGGATATTGTAAACTATCCGGATCCGGAGAGTATTGGGTTGAGGAAGAGTCTTGCAACACACTTTAATCAGCCTTTCGAAACAATTATGGTAGGCAACGGAGCCGGCGAACTAATCTTTACCATTGTCCAGGCGTTAAAGCCCCGGAGAGTGGCGATTCCTATTCCGACATTCAGTGAATACGAACGAGCTGCCCGAGCAGCCGGGTCTGAAGTTCAATACATTCCTCTGGGCCCGGAGGGCTGGGCAAAGTATCAAACGGATAAGAAGGGACATTTGTCTGAAGCTAATTGTAAGCAACAGATCTGGAAGGATGTTCTCAAGGATTGTGATTTGCTCTTTCTTTGTTCCCCTCATAATCCAACCGGGACTGTCCTGGAGAAAGAAACCTTTGAGGAAATTCTAGAATTCTGCCAAGAAATTGGCTGTCGAATTCTCTTCGATGAATCCTTCGTTGATTTTCTTCCGGATGCAGAGCGCTGGTCTGCTCGCGATTATTTAACTGCCAACGAGCATCTTATGGTTCTCTATTCTCTAACCAAGTTCTATAGTTTACCGGGGCTGCGTCTGGGCAGCGTTTTTGCCCAGCCAAGGCTAATTGCTGACTTTGAGCAGTATCGTGATCCATGGTCTGTTAATGTACTTGCTCAGCATGCCGGAATTTCGGCATTAGAGGATTTAAAGTATCCTGATGAGGTAAGGGGCAAACTGCAGGAGAGCAGAGAGTATTTCTATAGAGAGTTCCAGTCGGCAGGGTTTTTAAATCTAAAGCTCTGGCCGACTGTGGTTAATTTCGCCTTGATTGAAGTTTTAGACCAGCCTCCTGAAAAATTAATCGAACATTTAGGTCGCTCAGGGATCCTCGTGCGCAACTGTGCCAGTTTTACCGGCCTGCCTGGTAATTTTATACGGGTGGCGATTAAGGATATCTCAGTTATGCAACGCTTAATTGCTGAACTGAAGAGCTGGATTGGATTATCCTGTGGTAATGGCATTTTAATTTAAAAAATTATTGATAATATATTTAAAAACCTTCAATATAAAAAATAACTTCGTAAAAACACTTCCAAATGGAAGTGTTTTTTGCGGCGTCTCCAAAGCATTTTGGTTTTAGTTGAGAGGGAGTAGAAAGTAGCAACATTAGAAAAACTTCCAAGTGAAAAATAGATGAATGTAGTCGGAATATAAATAACAGACTAGCTTTGTCTTCTAAATATAAAAATAAACTTATAAATTTCAATATTAGAAGGAAATTAGCGAACTATGTCGAATTAATATAACTACAAATAAGGATATAATGGTATATAGCGGAACTTAGTTGAAAGTGCCTTTAGGAAATGAAATATAGTAAGGACTGGATAACTGAAGACCGACTATCTCCTTTTAGAAAAAAGCCATAATATAATTTATTAGTAACTTGGGCAATGGAGCTCTTCATCAACATCCCGGATATTATTGGGATGTTATGAAGGGCTAGTTTTAATTATATTGCGCATGAGGGGGGGCAGTTTATTGATATAAGGTTAAAATTAGACCTTAACAAGTAGAGAGATATGTTTATATCAGACTAGTAAGGAGCTTATTTGAATTTCTATACCTTTAAACGTTCATAGGGTTCTATTAAAAGGCATTAATTATAACCATTCAATTTAAAATATTAATTTACTTATATTTACAATTCAACATATGAGAAGTTCAGGTGCAATATTAAATTTAATTACTCTAGCACGCTTAAAGTGAGAATCAGAAAGAGGGGCTCTTGTTTATGGGTCTAAAAACTAAGTTAATCGCAATTTTTTCGTTATTATCCGTTATTATTCTTGCTGTATCATCAGTTGCAGGTTACACTTTCACAAAGAATCAGGTTGAGCAGAGTATTCAAAATGAATTGAAGGCAACAGAGATTTCCGGGATTAACAAATTAGATGGATGGCTGATAAGCAAGGCTAAGATGCTGGAAATGACGGCTGCTACACTCAAGAGTTCACTTGGAGACCAAGAGCCATCTGTTAACAATTTAGCTGGATTTAAAGTTGCTGACAAAGAACTATCTGATGTATATGTAGGAACGGAATCCGGCAAGTTGATCGACGGCAGTGGTTGGGTAGCACCAAAAGATTACGATCCTCGTGCAAGAGCATGGTATAAGAGCGCGACTCAAGAAGACAAGTTAGTCTTTACAGACCCTTATTTAGATCAAGTGACAAAAGAGATGGCTGTGGCTGTTGCGATGCCAATAAAAGATACAACAGGAAAAACAAGTGGTGTAATCAGTCAGGATATACTATTAAAAACTCTGGTGGCAAACGTTAGTGCTTTAAATTTGAATGGTGAAGGGAACGCCCTCTTAGTAGATAAGAAGGGGTTTTTATTAGCCTATCCAGATGTGGATGCCGTATCTACAAACATTTTTGAGAATCCTAAGCTGAAAGATATGTCTGTGATCCTAAAAGATGTTTTGGGGGAAAAGCTAGGAATAAAAAACTATACTTACCAAGGGCAAGATATGCTGCTTGTGTATGATATTGTTCCTTCAACGGGATGGACACTAGCTATATCAATACCAGTTGATGTGATTAATAAACCTTTGGCAGATTTAAGATTGCTATTTAGCATGTTAACATTTGGGTTAGTCCTGCTTGTAGTTGGCGTGACATTTCTAATGGCTCGTAAAATAACTAGGCCATTAGAAACTCTAAATAACAAAGCCAAATCCGTGGCAGAGGGTGATTTGACTGTTGAGATCGAGGTCGTGGGGAAAGATGAGAGTTCCCAACTTGCCGATACGTTTAATGTTATGGTGAAGAATTTTAAAGTGATCCTAGTAGGAATAGTTAATAACTCTCAACAATTGGCTGCTTCAGCGGAAGAGTTAACCGCTAGTGCAGATTCAGTTAGTGCATCAACTGAACAAATGGCATCTTCAGTTCAAGAAGTGTCCGATGGTGTAAACAATAAATTATCAGGGGTAGAAGCCACAGCTGGTTCGGCTAAACAAGTTTCTATGCATATGGAGAAAATAACTAGAGATATCCAAAAAGTAACTGAAGGGTCACTTAGAACCTCTGAAATAGCAGCATCAGGAGATAACGTCGTTAAAAAAGCTATCAATCAGATGCAGTCAATAGGTACTAAAGTAAACGAAGCTTCAAAGGTAGTTAATGAGTTAGGTGGCAAATCTGATGAAATTGGGCAAATAGTATCGCTAATCACAAATATCGCCTCGCAAACTAATTTGTTAGCTCTAAATGCTGCCATTGAAGCAGCCAGAGCCGGCGAACAAGGTAGGGGGTTTGCAGTAGTTGCCGATGAAGTACGGAAATTGGCGGAGCAATCCAGTGATGCAGCAGGTAAAATTCGTAGTCTAGTCGATGAGATTCAACACGAGACGACTAACGCTGTACAGACTATGCACGATGGTTCTTTAGCAGTCAATGAAGGTATTTCTATGGTTAATTCCGCCGGGGAAGCATTCAAAGACATTGTACAAGGTGTCAATGATTTTTCGTTGTTAACTAAAACTGTAGTAGATGTAGTACGTGAAGTTAGTACAAGCACTGAAGCAATTGTTAACTCAGTAATGGAGGTAGCGAATATCCCTAAAGAGATCGCTAGTAATTTAGAGGGCGTCGTAGCTGGGGCAGAAGAGCAAAGTTTTTCCATGGAGGAAATACGAAGGGCATCTAGCGAGCTAGCTAAAATGGCGATGGAATTTCAAACAAGTGTTGCCATGTTTAAATTGTAAAGTCGATTACATGATATTGTTACATTTTCTCAAAAGGGCCGTATGAAAACTTGGCTCCAAAAAATTTAAATGGTTATTTCTTAAAAGCGGTCTTTTTTCACTGTCGAGAGTGGAAAAGACCGCTTTTGCTTCGATGTTTTCAATTGTATAGAAGTGAAATGAAGGGATGTAAAACCAAGAAAGAATATAATACCTTCCGCAACCAAACCCGGTGTATGACGGTGGGAAACATCATAGGAAATGAAGAAATCGTTATAAAGGTGTAAATAAGGATTTAGACATATTAGTTAGAATAGCTCAATAATAAGCAAAAAAATCCCTATCATAATGGACAATTAATGACTAAAATTATAAAAACCAACAGAATTCAAAAGAGTGTGAACTATATTAATCGAAGTTGAGGGTGTGAAAAAGCAAATCTAAGCATGTACGGGTCAACGGGATGCTAAACAAAGATGAGGAGGAACTAAAATGCTAGTTGTTGGCGAGTTAATTAATGCTAGTCGCAAGGCCATAGGGGAGGCGATCAGAGCACAAGATGCTGCTTATATCCAGAAGGTAGCAAAAGACGAGTTTGAAGCAGGAGCAGATTATATTGATGTGAACGCGGGGATTTTTGTCGGCAAAGAGCCTGAATACCTGCAGTGGTTGGTTAAGACAGTGCAGGAAGTAGTCGATGCACCTTGCTGTATTGACAGTCCGGATCCCAAAGCCATTGATGCTGCCTTGTCTGTGCATAAAGGAGTGGCTATGATAAATTCAATCTCCCTGGAGAAGGAACGATATGATGCTTTAATCCCGGTAGTTGCCGGAACAGACTTAAAGGTTGTAGCACTATGTATGAGTGATGAAGGAATGCCTGAAACCATGGATGCTCGGTTGAAAATAGCAGAGAAACTAATTGAAGGACTTGTTAAAAATAATGTTCCCTTAAACAATATTTATGTAGACCCCTTAGTGCAGCCAATCTCGACGAATAATACCTTTGCTGTAGAATTTATAAATTCAGTTGAAGCAATTATGACGCGCTTTAAAGGGGTACATACCATGTGTGGATTATCCAATGTATCCTATGGGCTGCCGGTTCGGAAATTCATGAACCAAGCCTTTGCCATTATGGCTATTGGTAAAGGCTTAGATGGTTTAATTATCAACCCCTTGGATAAGATGATGATGGCCAGTTTAGTTACAGCAGAGGCTCTAGCCGGTCGGGATAACTACTGTGTTAATTATCTCAAGGCCTATCGCAACAAGAAATTCGATTTCTTAGGTTAGTTTTGCATGTCATAATCAAAGAAAGATTTAATGGGCTGTAACAAAATTGAATTTGTTGACGGCCCATTTCTTTCAGACTTGTTGGCGAGAGCGAACTCCTTCAGCTAATCAAGTTAAACAAAAGCTGAAGCCAAAGCTTCTTTCTCTAAACCATTACCTATAAAACTTACAATTCCGTCTGCAACTTCGCTGACTGCCATGATTGAATATTCTCCGGCAACATAATTAAACTCGAGGTAATGACTCCCCGAATTAATAATACCTTTAACTCGAATAAGAGCTCCAAAATGACCATTTTTACACTTTTCCAAGATGCTTTTCAATTGATCAAGGCTTATGGTTTTTGTAGTTTTAAGTCCTAGGGAGTCAAAGTTATGGCTTAAATATTGTTTAGAACTATTTAATACACACTCACAACTACCATTGATTAATTCTTTTATATCTAGCGTCGATAATTGTGCCCAATCTTTAGTGACAAGCTGGGCAGTTTCGTTGAGTGATTTTAATGAGTTCTCTACTTGAGTAAGCTCGTAGTCATTTACAAATTGTACTTTACTTAGCACCAAGGATGAGGCATGGCGGATTTGGTTCTTAAAGAATTCTGAGTAGCCCTGAATATTCTTTGAAAAGTTTTGCACATCAACGACAGTGGTGACTGAGTTTATAAAACATTTGCCGGAGACTTCAGAGTCTTTAAAGACGTCAAGGATCTCCTCCAAAACAAAGATCCCGGAGGGTTCGAAAATAATCCGATCGATCTTCTGACTTAATAGATTTTTAAGAGTAAGCAAAAAATCTCCTTTAAGCTTGCAGCAAACACAGCCATTAGATAGTTCGTAAACTTCGAACCCTTCGATTTCCAGCAGCTCTCGATCTACGTTGACTTCACCAAAATCGTTTTCTATAAGGACGATTTTTTCACAGGTATCCAGTGAATGTAGGATCTTTTTTACTAAAGTTGTTTTACCGGCTCCTAAAAATCCAGAAACAATATCAAATTTAACCATTTATCTTATCCTCCTATAATCCCAAAATAGCATCAATTATCATTGATGTAAGCGTAATGATAATTGCACAACTATACCATGGATTATTCTGTATTAATGGGGACATTTCGATTAGATTTACAGGGTTAGATAGTCCCATTTTCTCAGTTTTCATTAAAACAAACTCAAAAGAACAGGGAAAGATTTATCAAGATATAACAAAATAGTCCATGGTAAAGGAAGTCCTGAAAAGACTACAATAATAACATGATAACAGTCAAAACATTTAGAACATTCAAACATCTAAAATCATTCTGGAGTAAGAATTAGAGCGAGGTGAAAAGGAATCAACTATTTAATTAGTGACTTGGTAATCTCCTATTGCAAGCCTAACTGACTGAACCATGAGTTTAAACCAACAGTGAAGAAACGTATACAGAGGAGGATATATAATGTTTGATTTTTCTGGATTAAGCAATGCTGTCATTGAAGGTGACAGCGACCAAGTACAGGCAAAAGTTAATGCAGCCATCAATGCAAAGGTTGATCCTTTAGCAATCATTAATCAAGGACTTATCGGAGGTATGAATGTCGTTGGACAACGTTTTAAGGTTAATGATATGTTTGTACCAGAAGTATTGATGTCGGCTCGCGCCATGAATGATGGTATCGAATTGGTTAAGCCATTACTGGCAGGTGGTGAAATGACCAATAGGGGTACAGTTATCATTGGAACGGTAAAAGGAGATCTGCATGATATAGGCAAGAGCTTAGTCGGTATGATGCTCGAATGCTCAGGATTTAAAGTGGTTGATTTAGGAGTTGATATTTCTCCCGAAGAGTTTATTAAGGCTATTAAAGAAAATGACGGCAAGGTATTAGCACTTTCCGCCTTGTTAACAACCACAATGTTGTCCATGAAATCAACCATCGATGAATGTGTTGCTCAAGGTATGCGCAATGACGTTAAAGTTATTATTGGTGGTGCACCTATTTCTCAAGAGTTTTCCGATCAAATTGGTGCAGATGGATATGCCGGGGATGCTGCTGCTGCAGTTGAACTAGTTGCTAAATTATTGGCTTCTTAAATATTATCAAGGGGAGGGAATATTGTGGCTAATCTTCAATTTACTGAACTTGCTTATACTGACTTGAATGAATTTATATATGGTCAGGCTAAAAAGCCTGTCGTTTGCAGCAATGGTATGGTCATAGGTGGAGGTACTGTCTATCCGGAGGTAAATCTTACCTTGCCTACCATGTTAATTGACAGAGAAACTATGCCCAAAGTACTATCCCAGTACGAAGAGATGATTCACGGGATTTGCTCAAAAGCCCATGAGCTTCATTCGCCAGGGATTATCATTGAGATAGAACTGCTTCCTCCGTGTACCTTTAATCCTCAATGGGGGATTGATGTCACTAAGGTTGTTAAAGGTGTCATGAACGAGTATTATACAAAGTTTGGCCTGAAAAGTCTCTTGAGGATGACTGTTGTAGATGTTCGTGAAGGAAAAACCCTTACTCATATGTACAAGGGAGAACACTGGGATAATGTTGTTAATACCTTCAGAGGGTGTGCTGAAGCCGGGGCTGACTTCTTGGCCATTGAATCCATTGGTGGAAAGCACCTCCACGATGAGGCAGTTATGAACTGTGACCTGCCTAAAGCTTTATTTTCTTTAGGGGTAGTAGGATGCCGAGATATGATCACTTTATGGGATGAAATTGTCAAGATCGCTGCTGAAACAAATTGCATTCCTTCCGGTGATACTGCTTGCGGCTTTGCTAATACTTCTATGGTCATGGCACACAAGAATTTTATCCCGAAGGTCTTTGCAGCGATTGACAGGGTTATGTGTGCTGTCAGAACATTAGTTGCCGTAGAGCGTGGTGCTATCGGACCTGATAAGGATTGTGGGTATGAAGGTGTCTACCTTAAGGCAATCACAGGAACACCCATTTCTATGGAAGGAAGAACGGCGGCTTGTGCTCACTCAAGTTCAGTTGGAAATATTGCTGCTTGCTTAGCGGACTGCTGGAGTAATGAGTCTGTAGAAAATGTCAGATTGTTAGGCGGAATGGCTCCTACTGTCTACATTGAACAGCTAATCTATGATTGTAGAATCATGAACGTAGCAACCTCTCGAGGCTCTGCTCTGGAAATGAGGGATATTTTAGCTGAATCGGATAGAATGTATGATCCTCAAGCGTATGTCCTAGACCCTAAAGTGGTACTTAAGATCAGCCAAGAGATTGTTCAAGGAAAAACTCACTTTGAACGAACAAAAATTGCCGCTTCTGCTACTATTAAAGAATTGCGCTCTGCTTTCCAAGATGGTTTACTGCAATTAGATGCTAAAGAATTAAAATACTTAGATATATTGGAAAAACAATTAAAATCTATTCCTGATGATGAAGCTGAATTTACAAAAATGATGCTAAAAAATAGTACTATTGATAAATTCGACCCAGCAAAGTACGATTTTAACATCGACTCTGCGGCAAAATAATTTACTAGCAAGGTGAACGTTACAAATATTTTACCAAATATGAATGACTGACAGGTTAATTAGTTAATGGCACCCTTATCTTTGGTTATTTACCCTTTGTACCGAAGATAAGAGTGCCCCTTTGAGTTTTTTTTAATTAAAGGTAAAAGGAAATCTTTACTTGTGTTATAATATTAATAGAATATTTGCTTAATCTGCATTATCTTCCAAAAAAACTTGTATTCAAGAGTTGAATGAATAAGTATTTGCTCAGATACGTGTAAACTGGATTTGGAGGTGGTAATGTGAATCATAGTGATGTTAATCAAGACAAAAAGGTACAATGGCTTGAACAATTAGTTGGGCGAGACCTTTTAGACAAAATGCTGTGTTCATTTTCCAAGTCAACGGGATTAAAGGCAATTCTCGTTGACAACAAAGGAAATACGCTTATCTCTACTGATCATGCTATCAAGGACTGCGATTTTTGCCAAATGATAAAATCGGATAGCAATGGTGCTAAAAAGTGTCAGCGCTCTTATGCCCGAGCTTGTATTGAGGCCTCGAAATATGGAGAACCCTATATTTTTCGGTGTCACGCGGGTCTGATCATGTGGGCAGCACCTATTTTATTAGATGGATACGTAGGATCAATCATTTGCGGACAGGTTCTTATGTGGGAACCAGAGGACTATTTTCTGGAAGAGATAGAGGAAATGGTAAAGGGGCTTCATATAGATATAGCTGCTGTCAAATGGTCAGCCTCTCAACTGGAGATTATGTCTAGTGACAAGGTGCAAGCGGCGGCTGACTTGTTGTTCGTTGTAGCTAACCAAGTCATGCAAAGTGGAATGACTGTCTTAGAGCAACGAAGGGAAATCGCCGCTCAACAAGCCAGATTAGCGGAAGAAATTCAAGCGCGCAAACGGGCAGAAGTTGCTATGAGTACAATTGAATCTAGAACCAACAGAATAAATTCCTTAGAAAAAGAGCAAGAACTTAGGACCATGGTGCGAAACGGAGAAAAACGAGCAGCTGAAAGACTTCTAGAAAAAATATTGGTAGATATATTCGCCAAAAACTCTAATCATTTAGATACACTGAAGACAAGAGTTATGGAGCTCGTCGTTATAATATCGAGGGCAGCAGTGGATGGGGGAGCTGAACTAAGTGAGGTGCTGCAGCTAAACGCCATATTTTATCAAGAATTGCATGATATTCCTTCATCAGATGAACTGTGCCTGTGGACCAAAAAAATGTTAGAGTCTTATATGAGCTACTTAGAGAGCAATAAAAATCAAAAGAACTTGCAAGCAATCCAGAAGGCTGCTGAGTATATTCGGAATAATTATCGCAATAAACTGACAATCGATGATATTGCCCAGGCTGTTTATTTAAGCCCCTGCTACGTAAGCAGAATCTTTAAACAAGGTTTGGGTTGTACTCTAATGGAATATCTGACCCAGGTTCGGGTGGAGGAAGCAAAAACTATGCTGAAAAACCCCAAATATAACGTGATGCAAGTTGCTGAAGAAAGCGGGTTTGAAGATCCTGGATACTTTACCAGAGTCTTTAAAAAACTTGAGGGAGTTACACCCAGTCGGTTTAAACAACATGCTTTATAAAAACACTTGATGACTAACATACTAAGGAGAGTGAGGGAGTATGGTAAGGTCAGAATTGGAATTAGAATCAATCACCAAAGCTTTGATTAAAGGGCAAGCCAACCGAGTTAAGACCCTGACTCTTTTGGCTATTGAAAATGGTGTCAATGCGCAAAGGATTTTTCAACATGCCCTACTGCCTGGTATGCAAGCGATAGGCAGTCAATTTAGAGACAATACAATTTATATTTCTGATGTACTTATAGCTTCCAGGGCAATGCATGCAGGCTTGCATGTATTGAAACCTATTTTTTCGGAATCACAGCACTCCTCACTTGGTAAAGTGGTTATAGGGACTGTAGCTGGAGATCTGCACGATATTGGCAAAAATTTAATCGTCATGATGTTTCGTGGCGCGGGGTTAGAAGTAATTGATTTGGGTATAGACGTTCAAACAGAGGAGTTTGTAGAAGCAGTAAACGAACATCATCCGGATATTTTGGCCATGTCTGCAATGCTTACGACGACGTTACCCATGATACCTGAAACAATCGGGGAGTTAGAACGTCATAAGCTTCGCGATAGTGTTAAAATAATAATCGGCGGTAATCCTGCGACCCAGGATTTTGCCCAGGCAATTAAAGCAGATGGGTATGCAGGAGATGTGTTTAAAGCTGTTGATTTAGCATTGCAGCTTGTACAGTAATGATTGAATAAATGTTGCTTATCGAATAATACGATATGTGCTTAGAATAGAGCTAGGAGAATCTTTACTTAGACTGAAGGGGACTCCTAGTTATTTTGTTTTTGTGTGTTCGGGGGTGTGTTAAATGAGATTACCAATTGCGGTTGCAATATATTTAGTAATACCATTACTGATATTTTATAAATTAGTAATGAAGATACGGGTTAGAGATAAACATAGGGTAATTCTTTTCTTGGCTTTAATCGCAAGTTTTAGTATAGTAACCTACTTCTTATTTCAATACATCGAATATCAGGTTAACGTGAATATAACGAAATAGAGTAAGAACGGAATTTCATATATAAAAGAAATAGTCCTAAGACTTTAAAATTGCAAGATAATATCGTAATCCGTAATTTTGACGCTCAATAAATAATCTGTTTCCTGATTGTACGAAATATGGCCTGGTAAAAGTTTGGAATTTCGAGAAATACTTGTTATTTGAAGAATTCGAGATAATAAAAATATAGTTTATTGGTTATTAGAAGGGAGGCGTGGAAATGTCAGATTTCTTAGAAGGTATAAAGCGAGGCGCAAAAGCCTTTAAAAGTTCTTTAGGTCCCAGCCGATATGAGGCTGCTAATATCAAAATTGTCTGCCCTCATTGTCAAAATGACATTTTTGAAGAAGGATCTGCTCAATTGAATACAGCTGGTGCTAGTTTCTTAAATCTAGATTGGTTAAACAAATCTGCAATTATTTTAGTATGTACTAGGTGTGGATTAATTCAATGGTTTGGAAAGTCAATACAGAAGATTGACTAAGGTTTTGAATGTCGGCTTTAGCCAACATTCAAAACCTTTGGAAGGGAATGGGCTTATTCCAAATAATGAGATACACACCGCTATTTGTTTGAAAAAATAGTTGACAAAGTCAAATAAATTACAATATATTATAATTATAAAGTGCAAATTGAGGAGGATGGTCCATCTTGAGTTCCCGATACATGACTTTGATAAATACTATTCGAAGATTCAATCGGTTCTACATTAATATTTTGGGATTACTGGATAAGCATATATATGAAAGCGAATTTTCGCTTGCCGAAGTTCGGGTATTATATGATATTGGTCATACGGAAGTTTGTACTGCTAAGAAATTAATAGAAGAGCTAAAAATGGATCCGGGCTATCTAAGCAGAATAATAAAACGCTTTGAACATGATAGCCTTATATACAGAGTACAGTCCAAGGAGGATGGTCGGTTATATTATCTTTACCTTACAGATAAAGGTAAAGATACTCTTTCAAAGTTGGATGACCTGTCGAACGATCAAATCTATAAAATGATCAGCTGTGTGCCGGAAGAAGATAAAAAAAGCGTCGTAGAAAGTATGAAAACTATTGAAAAAGCGCTCTCAGAAAAATCTATAAAAATTAGAGATAAGATTATAATCCGCAATGAATTAAGACCGGGAGATGTGGGCTATTTAATTCATCTGCATGGCTGGATTTATGCTCAAGAATGTAAATTTAACCATATGTTTGAAGGCTATGTCTGCAAAACTATTTTTGATTTGTTTAATAATTATAACGTAGAAAAGGATAGATTCTGGTTTGCAGAAGCGAATGGAGTAATGATCGGTGCTATTGCTATTGTCGGACAATCTGCGAGTCGTGCTCAGTTAAGATGGTTCATCCTCCATCCACTATTCAGAGGAATTGGCTTGGGAAACACCTTGCTAAATGAAGCTATGAAATACTGCAAGGAGAAAGGATATAAGCAGGTATTTCTGGTGACTACTGATGACCAAGAGATTGCAATCAAAATGTACATGAAAATCGGGTTTAGGAAAGTGGCGGAACACGAAAATAAGGTGTGGGGAAAGAACTTGATTGAACATACCTATGAGTTAAATTTACCGTAAAGAAATCCAGCTACTTTAATACACTCCATATTTAGGGAAAATAGATTTAAGGTGGCATAAAGATGTAGTCCTGGTTTGTTAGGAGTACCATTTACTGCCGGATCCTCATCCAGATGAGAAGAAACAGTAAATAATACAATATCCCTAATTGCTTGATTGTGCTTATGAAGACAGCTAGGTTTTCTTACTTGGAAAGTAAGAAAACCTAGTTTTTTTGTATGGAAGCCTTTGCTTATAAGGTGTTAATGACCGGATAATTGAATATACATTAAACCTAATCCTAATTCAGGAAGGTTTATGCATATGAAGAAACAAAGTCTGGTAAAAGGAGCATTTGTTCTAACCATAGCTGCCTTCGTTACTAAAATATTAGTACTCGTTAATTCAATTGTTCAATCCCGAGTTCTCGGGTCTGAAGGAATAGGCATAAAAATGATGGTTATGCCATTAATGGGATTGATGATTACACTGACAACAATAGGGTTACCTATTGCTATTTCTAGATTAGTGGCGGAAGCTGATGCTCAAGGAAATGGAGCTAAGGTCAAGAAAATCTTGATTGTGGCTTGTGCTATTACAGGAAGCCTATGCATTGTAGTTGTCTGTCTATCCGTTTTTTTGGGTCAGGTATGTTCCGCATATTTTTTAACGGATCAGCGCTCTTATTATTCATTCATGGCTTTGATTCCCATCATTCCCATTGTTGCAGTTTCAGGTGTCCTTAAAGGTTATTTTCGAGGAATGCAGACAATGAATCCTCTTGCGCTATCTCAAGTTATTGAGCAGATTGCCCGAATTGGTTTTACATATTTTTTGGTTCAGAGTTTGATTCCTCTTGGCATAGAGTATGCAGCAGCCGGAGCTGTCGTTAGCAGTGTGCTTGGTGAAGCTCTCTCTCTAGTGTATTTAATAATTGCCTTTCGACTGTCTCACCAAACTAAGCTTCGTCTTCCCATTTGGAAGAAAGTAATGAAGGGAAGAGACATATTCATTGAATTATTATCGACGGCTCTTCCTACTACAGGCAACGGATTGATATTCTCAGTTTCCAAAGCAATTCAACCTATTATTATCACTAAGAGTTTAGCTATAGCAGGATTTACCTCTATAGTGATTGCCAAAGACTATGGAATGTTAACAGGCTTTGTCATGCCTCTGTTATTTTTCCCTGGTTTTATCAACCAGTCTTTAGGAGTTACTTTAGTTCCAGCCATTAGTGAAGCGAAGGCTAATAATCATCTTAATTTAATTCAGCGCAGATTATCTCAAGCAATATGTGTCGCTCTTGGTGTTGGAGTTCCTAGTACAGCACTCTTATATCTGTTTGCCCACGAATTGATGACGTTGATCTATAAATCTCCGCAGGCGGCACCTTTCTTGAAATTCATTGCACCATTCTTTTTATTTCACTATCTGCAAACTCCTCTTCAGTCTACTTTAGTAGGATTGGGGCATGCGAAAGCGGCAATGCTTAATAATATGATCTCTAAGGGAATGACCATTCTTCTGATTTATCCATTGTCTGCGAACCTTAAGCTAGGAATCTATGGAGTAATTTTAGCTATATGTATAGGAGTCATCTTAGAAACTTTGTTGCACATTTTTTCCGTTATAAAATTAATTGGATTTGATGTGAATTATTACGATATGATTAAGATCTTATTGGCGGGAATATCTATGGGTTTAGGCGGGAAGCTTGTATTCGTTTATTTGAATAATAGTGAGCTGAGATTAGGGACGGCAATCTTGATAACTTTTCTATTATCGATATGGATATATTTGATGATACTAATTTATTTAAAGGTAATTCGGCGCAAGGCTATCCTTAGAATACCTTTTGTTGGAGAAAAATTAGCTATGTTGTTTCCTATTGGCCGATGATTTTTGCGGTAATACAAGGATTGTTTATGTTGAAAATGGTAGAAACACATTCATCCTCCCGTCATAAAGTGCACAAGGCAATTTGATGCTACTATGAGTTTGCTTGTCCACGGGTTACGACCTGAAAACAAGAAGAAACGGTTTCCTCCTGGACAAATTTCATTATGACTGATACCTAAGAATGAAACAATTTATACTGAGGTACAAGGAGTTAAATTTAATGAGAAAGGGAAATTAGATTATATTAGTTTAGTTATTATTAAATCGTGTTATAATTTTTTAAAATAAAATCAATAGAGGGTGAGCATTAATGGATCTTAATATTTTAGATGAGTTAAAGAAGTTGCAAACAATTGCCGGAGCTTACAATGAATGGAGTAATTATAGATATAAAGTAACTGAATATATTATTAATAATACTACTGACTTTGAAAGTATAGCAATATTTGGTGCAGGTAAATGCAATGATATTGATTTAAATATTCTTGAATCTAAATTTAAAAAAATAATTTTAATTGATATAGATATGTCTTCTATGAAAGAGAGCATACACCAATATTCATTAGCAAATAGCAACAAAATCGAATTGATAGATTGTGACTTTTTAGGTATCGAGGATAGCGAATATAGAGATTATGAATATTTAGTAAGGAAATATTTTTTTACTAACACGAATAATTTGAGTACTCGACATAAATTATTAAGTTTTCTTGATAATCTTACAGTTAAAATTGAAAAGTATCCATTAGAGTTCGGAAAAGATGCTTATAAAAATAGTATATTAATTGGAGTCCATAGTCAGATAAATGTTTATTTACGGCAGATTTGGTCAATGTGTCTACAAATAACTGGCAAGGAAGATAATCTGGTTATCGACAAGATAAAAAAGATGAATGATATTGTGGCAAAAAAGCTTAATGCTGCAGTCATAGAAAGCACCGAAGATAAGTTGTTTTTTGGATATGAGATGGGGATAGAAGGACAGCACGGTCGAATTGAAGGGGCTATTCAAGCTGAAAATGACATAGAATTAAGATTAGAAAGTGGTTTGATAAATTTTAGCTCGGAGTTCAAGTTATTATGGCCTTTTAAGGCTGACTGTAAATATGATATGAGATTTATATGTATTGGTAAAAACATGTAATATATTCAAGTCCAATGAGCTTGAAAATATCTATATTGTATTTCAAAAATCCGTAACAAATTGCCTTGGAAATTAACTATTAATTGGTACTAATAATAATGTCTTCATCCCCTTCGTAACAGTAATTATTCTTAATTACTGTTACGAAAGCGTTTTTTTTATAATTCAAGATACGAAGCCGTCCTTTTTGGACGGCTTTGATTCTTAACAATCTTCTTCGCATTCCTTTGTTTTACTGATCCAAATTGCAGCACCTGTAGCTAGGGCAAGGATGAATAACGAGGGAGGACTAAATAAACTATCTGGCTTTCTAGTTCTCATTTTCAGACCAAGCATTTATAAGACCTCCTTTCAAAATTATATTGACAATTTAGGTTTTACATTTATGTCCTCGTTATACCAGTTAAAAAATGTATCTAATATGAGGTTTGAGAATTGTTGAAAATCAGAGTTTATCTGTGAACGAGACAAAATCCGTACACCAAACAGTTAGTTTGTCAAGCAAAGGACGGTTCCCTTGATTGAGTAGAACTCAGACAGGAGAACCGTCCTTTCTAGTTAAATATGATTTTTATTTTTTTAACAAAATATGTAATATGCAATAGAATAATACAAAGTTTCTTTTATCAGACTTTAGAAGAAATTGTTATATGCCAGTAAATGGTTATACTTGAGACGGAGGAGAGATAAGGTGGCTGAGCTAACAACTGGAATAATAGAAAATCCCCTAATCAGCGAGCTAAGAGAGACAACTACCTTCACAGTGAAAATATCGAATGATGATACAGTCGAGGGTAATATTCAGATAGTTGGTTTTTTTATTTCCGAGACAACTAAGATAATGTATGTATTAGAAGAATTTATATTGGCAGCCGGTGCCGTTGCTACTAGAAATTATTTTGCGGATTTTAGTGCATTCGAGTTTCAGTTTATTACAAGCTCGAATGGAATAAAGATATCCGCATGGGGAAAGGATTCAGCAGGGAATTTAGTCGCAGCACATCGTGTGTTACCAGCTGAGTTAGATCCGTTGGAAGATATATTAGGAGCAACTGGGGCAACCGGAGAAGCAGGCGCAACCGGAGCAACTGGGGCAACCGGAGAAGCAGGCGCAACCGGAGCAACTGGGGCAACCGGGGAAGCAGGTGCAACCGGAGCAACTGGGGTTACCGGAGAAGTAGGAGCGACCGGGGCAACCGGGGTCACCGGAGAAGCAGGAGCGACCGGAGTAACTGGTGTTACAGGGGAAGCAGGCGCAACCGGAGTAACTGGGGCAACCGGGGATGCAGGCGCAACTGGAGCAACAGGTGTTACCGGGGAAGCAGGCGCAACCGGAGCAACCGGGGTCACCGGAGAAGCAGGAGCGACCGGAGTAACTGGTGTTACAGGGGAAGCAGGCGCAACCGGAGTAACTGGGGCAACCGGGGAAGCAGGCGCAACCGGAGCAACTGGGGCAACCGGAGAAGCAGGCGCAACCGGAGCAACTGGGGCAACCGGAGAAGCAGGCGCAACCGGAGTAACTGGTGTTACAGGGGAAGCAGGCGCAACCGGAGCAACTGGGGCAACCGGAGAAGCAGGCGCAACCGGAGCAACTGGGGCAACCGGAGAAGCAGGCGCAACCGGAGCAGCAGGTGCTACAGGGGATGCAGGCGCAACCGGAGCAACTGGGGCAACCGGGGAAGCAGGCGCAACCGGAGCAACTGGGGCAACCGGGGAAGCAGGCGCAACCGGAGCAACAGGTGTTACAGGGGAAGCAGGCGCAACCGGAGCAACTGGGGCAACCGGGGATGCAGGCGCAACCGGAGCAACTGGTGTTACAGGGGAAGCAGGCGCAACCGGAGCAACTGGGGTCACCGGAGAAGTAGGAGCGACCGGAGTAACTGGGGCAACCGGGGAAGCAGGTGCAACCGGAGCAACTGGGGTTACCGGAGAAGTAGGAGCGACCGGGGCAACCGGGGCAACCGGGGAAGCAGGCACAACCGGAGCAACTGGGGCAACCGGGGAAGCAGGCGCAACCGGAGCAACTGGGGTTGCCGGAGAAGTAGGAGCAACCGGAGCAACCGGTTCGGCTTTGACCGCGGAAGGATTTTCGGCTTTTCTGCCTGCTGCCAGTGCGGCTGCGAGTACCCAGTTAGCAGGCTGGACGGTAACTTCCCCATATTATGACAGCGCTACCTTTGATGAAGTTACCGGTAACTACACTGTTCCTGTAACGGGAACTTACGCTATTGAAGCCACCGTCAATTATTCCTCGACTGCGGCGATTACGGTAAGCCTTGGCGCAGGAGTCACACCCTCATTTGTTGTACGGAGAACATCACCCACTGTAACAGATTTAGTTAGCGGACTTTTCCCTGTCTTAAACGTTAATGTTGCGCTGGTACTGACTTTACGAACCATTCTTGGCGATGGTACAGTAACGTTGACTGGCTCTGTGGAATTAGCTGCAGGTGATGTCGTAGGGTTATTCTATGAAGCTAATGGCTTAACGATACCTCTTGATTTAGGTGGTGCGGGTTCACCGGGCATCGTTTGGTCTATGTTCAGATTATCCTAAGCTCACCAGCATTGTCATAAAGCCATGCGGAAGATCTAAGCTATAGAGTGAAGATATATTGAAGAAGGACATTGGCTAATCGCCAATGTCCTTCTTCCTCGTAGATATAGACAATCAGATTACTATTGACTCTTTTGGGTAATAACTAGATTTTGTGAAGAAATCTTAATTGCTGTGAGGGAGAGGGATATACATGCTTTGGTATTTTATATTGTTAATTAACCTTCTACAGGTTTTTTTAATCGGGACGACAATTCTCCTGGAAAATCGTTCCCCGGGTAACACCATGACTTGGATCGTTATACTTGCTCTTCTTCCGGGATTAGGATTCATTCTTTATACCGTGTTTGGCAAGAAAACTCGAGGGGAGATATTTCGTAATAAACATATTCAAGATAACCAGATAAAGCCATGGGTCAGAGATCAGCGATCTTGTACTAACAGTGAAGAAATGAAACCGAGCCTAAAAACTGATTCAGCATTAAAACTGGTCAATTTACATATTAACTCAGGCTTTGCCCCATTAACCCAGCATAATCAAGTAGATATCCTCTTGAATGGTGGAGAAAAGTTTCAAGAATTATTTAATGCTTTAGAAACTGCAGTACATCATATTCACCTTAGTTATTATATCTTTAATGACGACGAAATCGGGAAAGATGTCTTGAAGATCTTAGCTCGTAAAGTAACTGAAGGAGTAGAAGTGCGAGTTATTCTTGACGGCATGGGTAGTCATTCCATTTCGGGAAGTTTTATTAATAGTATGAGAAAAGCAGGTATTCAAGCTAACTGGTTCTTTCCGATACGATTCCCCTATCTAACCTCTAAACTTAATCTGCGTTATCACCGAAAGATTGTCGTGGTTGATGGTAGTATTGGTTTTTTAGGAGGATTGAATATTGGGGATGAGTATATGTCCAGAGATTCGAAATTGGGCTTTTGGCGAGATACACATCTGAGAATACAAGGAAAAGCGGTTCAAACCCTTCAAGCAATTTTTCTGAATGATTGGTATTTCGTCACTCATCAGGAGATTAACGGAGAACGTTACTACCCTGAAACAAAGATTTCTCAAAACCTTCCTATTCAAATCCTGGCGTCTGGACCTGATTCAAAATGGAAATCTATTTTACATAGCTTTTTTAGTTCGATCACTATGGCTCAACACTGCATCAAAATAGAAACTCCTTACTTTATTCCGGATAAAAGTTTGATTATGGCCCTTAAAACAGCAGCTCTTAGTGGTATAGATGTGCGTCTCATTGTCCAAGGAATTCCAGAAAATAAATTGACGTTCTTGGCAATGAATTCATACTTCGAGGAATTACTCCAGTCCGGCATAAAAATCTTTCAATATATGAAAGGTACGCTTCACGCTAAGATTTTAATTGTTGATAATCATCTTGCTTTAGTAGGTTCTGCTAATATGGATATGCGTAGCTTTTTCTTGGATTTTGAGGTTAGTGCTTATATTTATGACCAGTCAACGTCGAAACGATTAATAGATCATTTTGAGATGGATTTAGAGGAATGCAGCGAAATTAAACTTGAGGAAATACAATCTCGTTCATTTATTGAGCGAGTAAAAGAGTCAAGTGCACGTATTCTTTCGCCTCTATTATAGACCTAGGATCTAGAAAGAAGGATGTAGACAGGTGGGCGGTTCTTCTCTCTGAGCTGAAACTTGGACAAGAGAACCATCCACTTGTCTACACAAACTACTGTTTAGATGTTTTGTATTTTTTTCGGAGTTAGGCGTCAGAAATTGCCGGGGAAATACGTCTTATAAGTAGCAAATTGTTACTTTAGGATGCAATTTATATGTTAAGATAGATTAAGCTAAAATGGACATACAGAATTAAATATAAAGAGAGAAGGCAGGAGGCTGACGACGAGGTGGAGGCCAATTCGTCCTTTGATGAGACCTATGAACTATTGTTTCCGGTAGTCTACCGATATGTTTCGATTCGGATACCTAAAGCAGATGTAGAAGATGTGACCGCTGAAATTATCGTGAAAGTGTGGCGCGGCTTACCTACCATGGAAAAGAAGACAGCGCTTAAGTCTTGGGCCCTAACAATTGCCGCCCATCAGATTGCAGACTATTATAGAAGTAATAAACGTACTCCCATGATGCCTTTGGAAGAAACCCCGTTACCCCCACATGAGCATTTAGATCAAAGTGAATCGTGGGCTACTCTATTAAGTGTTAAGGAGACCTTAGCTAAACTCTCTCCACAACAGGTTAGTGTTATTCAACTCCGGTTAATTGAAGGGTTTAGTGCAGGAGAAGTGGCGGAGATCCTAGGTACGACTCAGCAAGCAGTAGACAGCCTTTTATACCGGGCTAAGAAAGGGTTCCGAAAAATCTACCAGGGGAACCTGGACAGAGGAGGCAGAGTCCGATGAAAAGGTTTTTTGACAAAAAGACGGATCTCACCGCTCTCTGGGAAGAGGATGGTGATTTACAGCGTATGAAAACATTCTTCCGATCGATTGAGGCTGACTCTGCTGCTAATGAAAAAATCAAACTTAGTGTAAAGCAAAAGGCTCTAGAAAAAATGTCTGGACTGGGGGATTCAAGAGAGTCCCAAATAAATGTTTTTGATCAGGAAAAGGGTATAAGCCAAAAAGTAAAGCAAAAAGCAACCCTTTCTCAAAGAATACGTACGACTCTGCTTTCCGTGAGCAATTTTGGTCATTGGAAACTCGGCATTTCTGTGGCTGCCTTAGCGCTCTTTGTGATTATTGGGCAGCAAGCTATGAACGGCTCAGGGAACATCCTTCCTCGTATGGGGAGCAGTATGGAGAAATCGACTCAATCTACGGGTAGCTCTCCCCAGGATGGAAATTTTAATCTCGCTCTACAAGATTCAATGAATATGAACCAGGAGATCAGGGCCAAAGGGAAAATGCCTAGCAATGGCGCGGAGGAAGGTACAGCACCTAAAGCAGAGATGCAGTTCAGTATGGATAGCACCTCAGCAGCCCAAAACAAAGAAGTTCTTCCGGTTCCACCGGATCAAACGGATGCTCCGCCGGCGGATGCCGAGTTAGCCCGGAAGATAACTCATAATTTAGATTTAACTTTGGAAGTTTCAGCCATTAAGGACTCTGTCAATCAGATTAGCCAGGAGGTACAACAACTTGGAGGGTATGTGGTCACATCTCAACAAAGTGAATCAGATCATTACTCCTCCGCGAATTTAACAGTTAAGATCCCTTCCGATAAACTTAGCGGCCTGCAAAATTCTTTCTCTGCTTGGGGGAAGGTGCTTGATCAACGCTTACAGGCTAATGATATTACAAATGAATACTACGATTCGCAAGCCCGCCTGACAATTCTTGAGGCTGAAGAGAACCGTTATCTCGAAATTCTGGCTCAGGCGGTAACGGTTGACGATGTGCTTAAAGTGGAAGGTGCCCTAAGCAATGTTCGCCAACAAATTGAACAATTAAAGGGTCAGCTAAAACTTTGGAACCATCAAGTCGATTACTCCACGGTGACTATTCAAATTGTGACTCGTCAAAGCCCTAATCTCAATGTAACAAACCCCTGGCAGCCCATATCTTGGACTGAAACCTGGAAAGCTGCCGGGGATGCGGTGCTGAAAACTTTAAGCAGTACCTGGAATGGACTGAATTATTTAGTTGTCGGAATGGGCTATGCCTCACCGTATCTTTTACTGGGAGCTCTGGGTTGGAGTATTTATAAACTCTGGAGAAAAAGGACCGGTTAGCTGACTATGATCATGAGAGAAACGCACCCAGATGCAGAATAAGGAACACCCACATAGGAAGTGGGTCGCAGGAATTGATAAAAAGGGTTAAGGCTAGACAGCATTTTACGATGCTTTTGTCTAGCCTTAACCCTTTTTACATGGCGGCTAAAATACCTCTTTATCTAAGTTCCATATATACTCCACAAAGTCAAGGTTACGTTTCCGCCCCTTAACTTTACGCCGACTATATATCTCTGTATAATTAGTAAATATAACTTCACCAATTAAGTGGGGGGCATTTATTTGAAACTTTCAAAACGAGCAAAGTCTATTGGAGGGATTATAGGAATAGCTATCGGTGCTATCCTGGCTGCCTATGGAATTCAGGGCTTTATTGTCTATTCCGGCTTGAGTGGCGGTGGAGTCGGCGGGATTGCTTTACTCCTCTACTACACCTTAAATTTTCCAATCGGAGTTATGACATTTCTATTTAATGTGCCTTTACTGGTCTTAGGTTGGAAGGAAATCGATAAGGAGTTCGTTTTTAAGACTATTTGGGGTATCGCAGTTTTTTCAGTTTTCTTAGATTTATTTAACGGAGTTCGCCCCCTGGATTTTAGTGATATCTTTTTAGGGGCGCTATACGGAGGGCTCATTTCCGGAGTTTCTTCAGCGATTGTTTTCCACTTTGGCGGTAGTTTAGGTGGAACGGATATAATTTCTAAAATTATTCAACAGAGGTATGGTGTACCCATGGGAACCTCTGCTCTGGCGATCAATGGAGTTATTATCTTAATATCCTGGGCTGTTCTTGGCTCAAAAGCCGCTCTTTATACCTTGGTAATGCTATTTGTTTTTGGGCGAGTACTGGATTTAATCCAGAGTGGAGTTCCGGCCAAATCAATTACCATTATTTCCGATCATTCTGAAGCATTAGTTGAACGAATTATGGGTGATCTAGGTCGAGGTGCAACATTTTTGCATGGACGTGGAGCATACTCTTGTGAACCCAAAGATGTTATTATCTGTGTAGTGAGCTTACCTGAAATCGGGCGCTTAAAACGAGCTGTGCGGGATGTAGACCCCCAAGCTTTTATGATTATTCAAAATGCGGGAGAGGTTTTCGGCAGTGGGTTTTCCAATGAGTAAGTAATCTCTACTTGAGATCTGAATCGAGGGTTCTGAGTTCACTCAAGGTGACGAAACGATACCCGGAAGCCTTTAGGGCATTAAGGATAGGCTCCAGGGATTTCACGGTTTGAGTACGTTGATACCCTCCATCGTGCATGAGGATTATTGCACCGGGAAAGACGTTTTTCATAACATTATCAATAATTTGTTTGACTCCCGGATTTCTCCAGTCTTTACTATCGACGCTCCATAGTGCTACCACATGGCCATTTCTTTTAGTGGCTTCCATTTGAGTTTTTGAAACCAGTCCACCTGGTGGACGGTAGAAATATGTGTGATTCCCTGTTGAATTAAAGACGACCTGATCCGTTTGATTCATTTCTGCTACTAATTTGCGCTGTTGATAATCATGGGTGAAACCATGATTTCCTATTTCATGACCTTCTTTGACTAAACGCTTAAGTAAAGCTGGATTCGATTCTGCAGCCTTTCCTAAGACAAAAAAGGTGGCTCTTACGTCCTTTTCCTTTAAAATATTTAGAATATCCGGTGTATCAACGGGATCAGGTCCATCATCAAAGGTTAGAGCCACGACTTTTTCCTGGGTTTTGGCCATATAGTAAGTTCCGGGAGTTCGTACCAGAGAGGGAATAGTCTGTGTCAGTAAATTAATTGTCAGTAAGCCTCCTATAGTAATTAGGAACATAAGTAAGAGAATAAGTTTTCGGCGGGATAAAAAATAGATACGCAAATGTCCTTCACCCCCAAGTTGCTTCTTTAATACCTATGGATAAATAACAAATTACATGCATTCTTCCGCTAAAACTATTCTAGAATTACATGTCATTTCGCTAGGTTAGGTTAAGGCTAAACCAACTCACCTAACTCAATTAACCGGAAATGCCGGAAATATTATCAAATACCTCTCGGAAGCAGGGGCAACGAATACTTAAAGAAGGTAGGGATAGATTTTGGGTTTCCGTTTTGTATTTGGACGAGCAGGCAGCGGCAAGAGCACATTATGCTTAGAAGAAATCCGTAATGAGCTGCGCAGCGAACCCGGTGGAGCCCCTCTTATCCTTCTTGTTCCGGAGCAGGCTACTTATCAGATGGAGGTCGCTTTAGCAGATACTCCCGATCTCGGAGGAAGCTTGCGTGCCCAAGTCTTAAGCTTTCGACGTCTGGGCTGGAGAATTTTTTCTGAGACCGGTGGAGGGCAAAAGGTGCTGATCGGTCCCATAGGAAAACGAATGCTTCTGCGTAAAATTCTTTTGAAGCATCGCCTTAATCTCAAAGCATTTGCCCGATCCGCTACTCGTCCCGGCATGGCTGAACTTCTCGCTCAAGCCATTGGAGAGTTTAAGATTTATTGCGTCGGCCCCAATGATTTACTTAAGGTCAAAACAACAAGTAGCCTATTAGAAGACAAGCTTAGTGATTTAGCCCTAATTTACGAAGAATTTCAGGCAGCCTTAGGACTTGGAATTCGTGACCCGGATGATGAGCTGTCTGTTTTGGCTGAAAAAATTCCCTCTGCGCCCCTTATTCAGGGGGCAAAAGTATGGGTTGATGGATTTACAGGATTCACCCCGCAAGAATTAGAGGTTTTAAAGAGGCTGGTGTCAACCGCTCAGGAAGTTGTCATAACCTCTACTTTAGATCCGGTTTTCCTTACGGAGGAACGCCTGACTGGGGCGGGGATTTTCCAAGCGGGAGATGAGATGTTTGCCGGGCCTTGGAAAACCTATCAAGACTTGCAGCGTATTGCCTTAGAAACAGGCGTACAGATACATCCCCCAACCATACTCTTTGGTTCTAAGCGCTATAAGCATCCTTGGCTCTGGCATCTGGAAAAGTATTACTCTACTTACCCTACGGTTGCTTTTGCTACTTTTCAAGTAGATAATAATACTTCTTCAACAGGTAGCCTGACCAATGGAATTCAGGTCTTCTCGGCTGTCAATCGCAGAGCTGAAGTAGAAGGTGCAGCGAGAGAACTAAGGCGCTTGGCTAGAGACGAGGGTCATAGCTGGAACGAAATGGCCGTCACAAGTCGTGACCTTACGGGTTATGCCGAACTGATTGCTCAAGTGTTTACAGCTTATGAAATACCGCACTTCCTAGATTATAAACGCCCTGTCCTTCATCATCCCTTAATCGAACTCCTGCAATCGATTTTAGAAGCAATCAAGAGCAATTGGGGATATGAACCCTTATTTCGCTGTTTAAAGACAGACTTTTTTCCCCTGCAAAGGGATGCCGTTGATCGTCTGGAAAATTATGTTCTGGAATATGGCATTCATGGTGATGGTTGGACGAGGAATCAGCCTTGGAAATATCATAGACAATGGACTCTAGGTCAAAAGGAAGAACAACGAGCTTCGGAGCTTAAGTTTCAGACAGAGCTTAACACCTCTCGCCAAACTGTGGTTGATATTATTGCGCCCTTGGCTGAATTAAACCAATTGGCAGCTATGAATGTACGAATTGTCACAGAAGCCTTGTATTATTTTCTTGAAGGCTTAGATGTCCCCGGCACATTAAAGTTGTGGTCGCAAAAAGCTCAAGATGAAGGGGATCTTGCAGAGGCTAGGCTGCATGAACAAATCTGGGAATCGGTTGTCCAAGTCCTCGATGAAATCGTTGTGGGTTTAGGGGAAGAGAACTTAGAACTTGAGGACTATGCCCTAATTCTTTCTTCCGGTATTGAAGGAATCGAGTTGGGTCTGATTCCTCCCGGACTCGACCAAGTGTTAGTCGGATCCCTAGATCGCTCACGCAATCCTGAAGTTAGAGTGCTCTTTATCTTAGGAGCTAATGAAGGAATACTTCCGGCGCGCCCGGTTTCTGATGGGGTGCTTGACGCTGAAGAAAGAGAACAATTAGAAAGAGCCGGAGTTGCCCTTGCTCCAAAAGGCAAGGCTCAGACCTTTGAAGAACAATTCTTTATCTATACTGCACTTACTCGCGCCGTTGAAAGGCTGATAGTTTGTTATCCTTTGACGGATGAAGAGGGGAAAGGATTGACGGTTTCTCCGGTTGTTACCCGGTTGACTCATCTTTTTCCGATGCTTAGCGGATATTTTTTAGGAAACCAAGAGGATATCCACCAAATTAGCCAACCGGACTCCACTTTACAAAACTATGCCGAACAGCTTCGTCTCCTACGCCAAGGGGAACCTCTTTCTCCTTTATGGGAGGCCGCTGAAAAGTGGCTAAGTCAAGATCCCCTCAGGAAGAGTAAAGTTGATAGACTTCAAGAAAGTCTTACAAACCAGAATCAAGAGGATAAACTGCAACGTCCCCTAGCCCGACGCTTATATGGTAAACGCTTAATGGCTAGTGTCTCCCGTTTGGAACAATTCGCTAAATGCCCTTTTGGACATTATGCTCGTTATGGTTTGAAACTCCGCGAAAGATCGACTTATCAATTGTCCAGTCCAAATATGGGAGAATTCTTTCACACCCTTTTGCATGATTTTGCTCAGCAGCTCAAGGCCAAGGGTTTGGATTGGGGAAAATTGACTAAGCAAGAATCTTGGACATTGATTAATGAACTGGCGGATCAGATTGCCCCAAGTCTGCAGCATGAAATCCTCTTAAGCAACGCCCGTTATCGTTATTTGACTCATAAGCTAAAACGAACGGTTCATCACGCAGTACGAGTGCTGGGGGAGCATGCCCGAAAAGGGGTGTTCATTCCCATCCAACTTGAAGTTGGTTTTGGGCCACAGGAGAAACTGCCCGGAGTAGAGATTCCGTTAACCGACAGTGATTCGCTGTTGCTCTGCGGGCAAATTGACCGAGTCGATGCCGCCTTTTTAGACGGACAAGTCTATTTGCGAATCCTGGATTATAAATCTCGTGAATTGTCCTTATCCCTAGACTCGATTTACTATGGCTTAAATCTTCAATTGTTGACTTATCTACACGTGGCCTTACAGGGAGCAGAAGTCTTGTTGAATACTCCTACAGTGATGACCGATTCTGAAGAAGCAGATTCGGAAAACACCTTTAGTGAAATTGCTGTCGGCAGGGATAACCCCTTTCCGGAGAAGATTCCGGCGGGCTTTCTATATTTTCCCGTACTGGAACCTCAGCTCGAAGAGAAACTCCCCCTCAGTTCAGAAGAGTTAGATCAACGCCGTGTCAAAGCAGTTAAGGTAAGTGGCTATTTATTAGCTAATCCAAAGGTTTTAGAAGCCATGGATTCAACATTTTCAACGGGGCAATCTGAATTATTGGGACTAAAGTTAAAAAAAGACGGAACCTTTAAAAAAGGCACAAACGTCCTTACAGAGGATCAATTCTCTTTGCTAAGTAATTATCTTCAGCAGTGGTTTCGGCAGAAGGGGGAAGAAATATTAGACGGTGATATTTCCCTTTCTCCTTATCGGCGAGGAAAGAGTACCGGCTGCCAGTACTGCAGTTATAAGCCCGTATGCCACTTCGATCCCTACCTGCCGGAAAATCAATATCGGGACTTGTCTGCTTTGAAGTCTGAAGAAGTCTGGGAACGACTGGAAGGGTTTAAGGCCGAGAATTCAGATGACCTTTTGCAAGAGCAAGAGCAGGAGTTAGAAATAAAGGATTCTAAGGATCTCGTCTTAAACTGGCTTGGCGAAGCAACAACAGAGTCCGGCAAGAAGGAGCGAAAGCAGGAATCTACTAAGAAGAAAGGCGGTCATCTAAGTGAGTAAACCAAAATGGACACAAGAACAAACTGCCGCCATCAGGTTGCAAGGGGAACTCTTAGTAGCCGCTGCTGCAGGTTCAGGGAAAACTGCTGTACTTGTTGAACGTCTAATCCATAGAATTTTGAATACTGAAGACCCTGTCGATGTTGATCGGTTTTTGGTCGTTACATTTACTAAAGCAGCGGCCAATGAAATGAGGGAGCGTATTGGCAAAGCCTTAGACGATGCTTTATTTCAGGAACCAGACCCTAGGGAAATTGAGCGTATTCTCAAACAACGCAACCTGCTTCATCAAGCCAGTATTACTACCTTGCATTCTTTCTGTCTGGAATTAATCCGTAAGTACTTTTACCAACTGGAATTGGATCCTGCTTTTCGAGTTGCCGATCAAGCTGAGGCAGACCTACTGCGTCAGGATGTTATTGAGGATCTTTTTGAAGCAAGGTATGCAGCACAGGACGCTGACTTTCTTAAACTGGTTGAAGCCTTTGGCACAGATCGTGATGACCGACCCCTAATGGAGTATGTACTGAGTCTGTATTCCTTTGCCTATAGTCAGCCCCAGCCTAAGGCCTGGTTAAGTGATCTGTCCAGAGCATACACCTGGGAAAGTATCGAAAATTTGATGCAAAGCCAATGGGGTCAAGCTATTCGCCAAGGACTCTCTGATCTTGTCAGTGAAAGTTTAAATTTGTTCGAAAGGGCAGAACAGCTCTGTCAATCTCCCGGTGGCCCGCTGCCTTATGCTTTAGCTCTGCAAGATGATCTTAACCGCGCAGGCTTACTTGACCGTGCCTTAAAAAAAGGGGAGTGGGCTCAAGTAGAAGCGGAGTATTACTCTGCGATCAATTTCCCCAAACTGCCGGCGATACGCTCTAAATCCAAGAAGACAACCGCCGTTGCCACTGAGGAAGTAATAGTTGATGAATCTGCGCAAAAGGAATTGCAGGAAGAGTGTAAGAAATTAAGAGATGACGCTAAAAAGAAACTTAATTCAATAAAAGATGCAGTATTCGCTTATCCCCTTGAGAATCAGCTTCCTGCCTTGAGAGAGATGGGGGGGATGGCTGGGACGCTGGGAGAATTGGTCATTGAATTTTCACAGTCCTATTCGACGGCTAAAGGACAGCGTAGCATTGTGGACTTTTCGGATCTCGAGCATTTTGCGCTGAATTTGCTGGAAGAAGAGGGAGAAGCATCTTTGATCGCTCAAGGATTAAAGGAGTTCTTTGCTGAAGTATTAGTGGATGAATATCAGGATATCAATCCGGTTCAGGAACGCATTTTACATCAGGTATCCAGACAAGGGGAGTCGCCTAATTTATTCATGGTGGGAGATGTGAAGCAAAGCATTTATCGTTTTCGTATGGCTGACCCCAACCTTTTTATTGCCAAATATAATACCCTTCCTCATTGGCAGACTGACCAGCTAACTGACCCGACAAATGAGTCAAAGACAATGGTCATTGATCTAAACCGCAACTTTCGCAGTCGGGTTGAAGTCGTAAAGGGTGTGAATTATCTTTTTCGCCAGATCATGACCTTGAGTGCCGGAGAAATAGTCTATGATGATCAAGCAGCTTTACAATATGGTGCATCCTTTGTTGCGGGACAGAATCAAATCAGTACAGCTGAAGGGCCTATTGAAGTTCATTTAATTGACTCAAAAAGCATAAAAGGCGAGTTGTCTACATACTTTGATGAAGGAACAAAAGACGTTGTGGCAAACGAAGATCAGCGACAAGCTGAAGGCACAGAAAGCAGTAACTCTACGGAAAATCCAAGGGACTCAGAAGAAACTATATCGACAGAGGACATGGATAAAGCTCGACTGGAAGCCCGTTTTGTCGCAATGAGAATTCAAGGTATTGTTCAAGGAGCAGAATTTAAGATTTATGATAAGCACATGGGGGATTTTCGTCCTGTTCGTTATTCGGATATTGTGGTATTGATGCGATCCTACTCGGCAGTTGCCCCAATTTATATCGAAGAATTTCAAAGCAAGAGTATTCCGGTCTATGCGGAAACAACCAGCGGCTATTTTGGCGCCAGTGAAGTAGAGACCATATTATCCCTGCTTAAAATCATCGATAATCCTCATTTGGATATTCCTTTGGCAGCAGTACTTCGTTCTCCGTTAGTCTGTCTCAATGGAAGTGAATTGGGCAAAGTCCGAATGATGCTTCCCGAAGGGGATTTCTTTGAAGCCTTAACCATGGCAGTATGGGCTGGGTCTGGCACTGAAAACCTTAAGTCTGAGCAAGAGAAGGATTTCAGAGATATATTGGGCCTCTACGAGGACTCACTGCCGGAAAAGCTTTTGCAGGCTCGTCAGATTCTAGAAACTGCTCCTCAGTTAAAGGACAAAATCTCGGCTTTTTGGCATAATCTCCAGGGCTGGCGCACAAAATCCAGACGAACATCCCTTGCCGATTTGCTGTGGTCACTTTATGAAGAAACCGGGTACTTAGCCTATGTGGGCACCTTACCGGCAGGTGTACAGCGTCAGGCCAACTTGGGTGTGCTATATGACCGAGCACGTCGTTATGAAGCAACCCGTTATCGGGGGTTATTTCGTTTCCTTCGCTTCTTAGAGCGCTTCCAGGGACAAGGTAAAGACTTGGGAAGTGCACGAGCCTTAGGGGAAAATGAAGATGTGGTTCGCTTAATTACAGTTCATGCCAGTAAAGGATTAGAATTCCCCGTCGTATTTGTCGTTGGCCTGGGAAGGACCTTTAACACTCAAAGCCTCAAAGGGAAGATGCTTTTACATTCTAAATTAGGCGTGGGAATGCCGATCATTGATGTGGAAAACAATGTGCGCTACCCGTCGTTAATTCAATATGCTGTAAAACAACGTTTAGCTCAAGAATCTTTGGCCGAAGAGCTGCGTATTCTTTATGTAGCGCTTACCAGGGCCAAGGAGCGTCTGTTTCTTTATGGCTGCCTGGATAACTGGGATACAACTCTTAAGAAATGGTTTCGTAGCTTTGATTGGCAGGATATACCCTTACCAACGGGTCAACTAAGAAGCGCTAAGTGCTTTCTGGATTGGATCGGTCCAGCCTTAGTGCGTCATCCTGCTCAACTTTTCGGTGAAACAAGTCCCCAAACTACTTGTACCTTGCCGGAGTCAAATTCACAATGGAAAATTCTTCTTCATAATAGTGTCGAAGAAACTCATGAGGACTGCCTAGATTCCATTCCAACAGAAGGATTAGAGGAAAGCAGTTCCGGAGAGGCATCTGAAGTTGGGTCTGTAGAAGAGTGGTATACTGAAGTTAGCCGGCGCTTAAGCTGGCAGTATCCTCATGGAAAATCTGTTAGACAAGTGGCCAAAACAAGCGTCAGTGAATTAAAACGACAGCAGACCTGGCACGTGGATAACCAGGCATCTGCCATGCCCACTCTTAAGAAGCAATCAAACATTGTACTGAGGCCGAAATTTATGCAAGTTGCGCAACAATTAACGGCTGCAGAACGAGGGACTGCAATGCATACAGTGATGCAGCATCTCCCCTTTAACGAATTAGCTGAAATCTGGGCAACAATGTCTTATCGGGATCAAGTTAATGAGATAAGAGAATTTGTGCATAAACTTGAACAAACTGAAGTTTTAAATTATGAACAGCGTATGATCATTCAGCCCGAACAGATTGTTCATTTTTTAGGCACTCCTTTAGGGCAGAGACTTTTCAAGGCAAATCAGATTCTCAGAGAAGTACCCTTTACTCTGACCTTCCCATCAGAGAGCATGACAAAAGTTCTGGTCCAGGGCGTCATTGATGTGGTTCTTATCTACAAGGATGAACATGATAATAATTCAGCAGAAATTCTCGACTATAAGACGGATTCGTTTCCTGAAGATGAAGACAGTGATCCTGAGCAGATTCTCAGAGAGCGCTATACCCTTCAACTATCACTCTATGCCCAAGCAATTGAACGCTTAGTTAAAATCGAAGTTCGACGCTGTACCCTTTATTCATTTGCTCTTGGCCGGGAGGTAGCCATCCGGGAACTTCGGAAGAGCGCTTTAGAGGTGGTATTGCCTTTCTGATAATATTTAATATTCTATTCAATTAATTATTGATTATTAAGTTCAAAAGTGATAGTCTAATTTTAAGAATATGTGAAATGTTACATTACCTAAAAAGAAGTAGCTGAATGGATGGTTGTTCAACCACCAAATTGCACTAAAATCCCCTGCTTTAATAAAGCAGGGGTCTTGATGAGCGGTAAATCATTCAGACAATTGGGGATTGGTTTATTGAGCATATGTCAAGAATCAACAAATTAGCTATAAAATTATTTAATTCCATAATATTTCGTCTTTTTAAAAGAGGATTTTTTAATTTCTTGGCGAACATAGTTACTATTCCTTGTGATTGTTGTAACTATCTTTAATAAGGAGTAAGGATGAAAGAGGGGTTGTAATGAGTCAAAATAAAATAGGTTCTGTTTTGATTGTTGGCGCAGGGATTGCAGGGATTCAAGCAGCACTGGATTTGGCAGAGTCGGGATACTTAGTTCATCTGGTAGAAGAATCGTCAGCTATTGGCGGTACTATGCCGATGTTGGATAAGACCTTCCCAACCAATGATTGCTCCATGTGTATTTTGTCTCCAAAGCTAGTTGAATGCGGACGCCATCTGAATGTCAGAACCTACACCAACTCACAAGTTGTCAGAACTGAAGGAGAAGCCGGGAATTTCAAAGTCACCATTAAACAAAAAGCACGTTACATCGACCTGGAAAAATGCACAGGTTGCGGAGCGTGCGCTGAAGCATGTCCAGTCAAAGTCGATGATGAGTTCAACCAAGGCTTAGGAAAGCGTAAAGCTGCCTTCAAACAGTATTCCCAAGCTTTCCCTAATGCTTATGGCATTGACGAACAGAATTGCTTGTATCAAACCCGAGGAAAAGCCAAGGGGAAAGACATCTGCCTGAAATGTGTTAAAGCATGTCAAGCCGGTGCCATCGACCATCATATGGAAGACAAGGAATTTGAAGTCGAAGTAGGATCAATGATTCTTAATCCTGGCTTCAAAATATTTGATGCCGCTTCCTTGGATTATTACGGCTATGGAAAAATCAAAAGTGTCATCACAAGTTTAGAATTTGAGCGACTGCTCAGCGCATCCGGACCCTTCGACGGGCATTTAGTGAGACCTTTTGACAAAAAGGAACCTCAAAAAATTGCCTGGATTCAATGCGTAGGATCCAGAAATGCAAAAATCGGAAATAATTACTGTTCCGGTGTGTGCTGTATGTATGCAATTAAGGAAGCTGTAATTGCCAAAGAGCACAGTCATATTCCTGTAGACACAACCATTTTCTATATGGATATGAGAACCCCCGGAAAAGATTTTGAAAAATATTATAACAATGCCAAGAATCAACAAGGTGTTAATTTCATCCGTTCCAGAGTATATGAGGTCACCGAAGCTAAGGATGATTCTGGTGATGCAGTTATCAGATACTCCACAGAAGACGGTCAAATTTTAACCGATCAATTTGATTTAGTGGTACTCTCTGTCGGTTTAGAGCCAGGAGATAGCTCTAAGGAATTAGCTAAACTTCTAGACCTTAAAGTCAATAAGTATGGCTTCGCTGAGCTTGAGCCTTTGAGTGGGGTTAACACCTCTAAAGCAGGGGTTTTTGCTGCAGGAGCTTTCAGTGGTCCAAGAGATATCCCTGAAACCGTTATGCAAGCCAGTGCGGCTGCCGGTTCGGCCTCTGCTTTATTAGCGGAAGAACGGGGAACTTTAGTCAGTGAAAAAGAATATCCACCGGAAATGGATGTTGCCGGCGATGTTATTCGCACAGGAGTCTTTATTTGTCACTGTGGTGTCAATATCGGCAGTGTGGTTAATGTACCCAGCGTCGTTGAATATGCTAAAACCCTGCCCACTGTAGCTTATGCTACGGATAAGATCTATGCCTGTTCACAAGATGCTCAAGCATCGATTAAAGCGTTAATCAGTGAACAAAAATTAAACAGAATTGTTGTTTCCTCCTGTAGCCCAAGAACTCACGAGCCTTTGTTCCAAGAAACCTTGAAAGAAGCAGGGTTAAATGCTCACCTGTTCGATATGGCTAACATTCGTGACCAATGTTCCTGGGTTCATATGAATCAACCGGAACAAGCGACGGAGAAAGCTAAAGATCTCACAAAGTTAGCGATCGTTCGGGCCTCCATGCAGCAACAAACTCAACCAATCTTCATGGACATGAACCATGCAGCCTTGGTAATCGGCGGCGGTGTTGCCGGTATGACCAGTGCCTTATCCCTTGCTGATCAAGGGTATGAAGTTCATCTGGTTGAAAAGGACAGTGCTTTAGGCGGCGTCGCCAGAAGATTCTCCACCGGCTTCCGAGGAGAAGACATGAAAGCCTTTGTTGCAGAGCTTATCGAAAAGGTCAGCAATCATGCCAACATCAAGCTTCATGTAGGTGTAGGAATTAAAGATGTGGGCGGTTTCTTAGGCAACTTTACCACAACCTTAGAAAACGGAGAACAAATCGCTCATGGTGTTGCACTCCTTACTATTGGCGGTCAAGAGTATAAGCCTAATGAATATTTCTACGGTCAAGACGAGCGCGTCATGACCCAAATCGAAATGGATGAAGCTATTTACAACCATGATCCCAAAGTAGAAGGGGCCAAGAACTTTGTCTTCATTCAATGTGTAGGCTCACGTACTGTAGAAAACCCATACTGCAGCCGTACTTGCTGTACTAAATCCGTTAAATTAGCGCTGAAGATGAAAAAGAAAAATCCTGCTGCCAATGTCTTTGTTCTGTACAGAGATATGAGAACTTATAGTTACTTTGAAGAGGACTATGAGGAAGCAAGAAGAATTGGAATCATCTTTGTTCGCTACAGTGAAAACGCCAAACCCGTCGTTAGCAAAGAAGGGGATACCCTCCTTGTTACAGTTAATGATCATGTCTTAGACAGACCTATTGAAATAGAAACAGATGTCCTTTGCCTAGCAGCAGCTATCAAGGCTCCTGCCGATGGTAAAAAACTCTCTAAATGGTTCAAAATCCCCTTAAATGCCGAAGGCTTCTTCTTAGAAGCACATATGAAATTGCGTCCTGTTGACTTCAGCACTGATGGAGTATTTATGGCTGGTATCGCCCACAGTCCTAAAAACATGGAAGAAGTCATAGCTCAAGCTAAGGCTGCTGCAGGACGTGCGGGAGTAGCCCTGTCTAAAGATCAAGTAGAATCAGCGGGTCTAAATGCCTTTGTTAACAAACGTAAGTGTACCGCTTGCGGAACCTGCGAAGCTGTTTGCTCAGCTAAAGCTATCACCGTTGATCAAGTTAATCGCGTTGCAGTTGTCAATGATGCTCTCTGTAAAGGCTGCGGAGCTTGTGCTTCTAGTTGCCGTTGCGGAGCCTTAAGCCTCAGAGGATGTACCAACGAGCAAATTGTCGAGATGTTAAACTCCCTATAAATTTTTGGACATCGAATAACTAGGGAAAGGTAGATGATTATGGGAGAAATTCAGGTAGAAGCTGAAAATAAAAAGTACGAACCTAAAATTGCAGCTTTCTTGTGTAACTGGTGTAGTTATGCAGGAGCAGATTTAGCTGGTGTTGGCCGGGTACAATATCCGGCGACCATTAGGACGATTAGAGTCCCATGTTCCGGCAGAATCAATCCTTTATATGTTTTAAAAGCAATGGCTAATGGAGCTGACGGAGTCTTAGTTTCCGGATGTCACCCGGGTGATTGCCATTATATCAGCGGCAACTATGTAGCACGCCGAAAATTTGCGCTTATAAAATCCTTGCTCAACCACGTTGGCTTAGAGGAAGATCGAGTTAATTTTTCCTGGGTATCAGCAGCGGAAGGTATCCGCTTTGCAGAAGTCGTAAAAGGAGTTACCGAGCGTGTTAGTGCCCTCGGCCCTAATAACGGAATATTTAAAGTAGTTGATGACGGGGGTGCAGCAGCGGATGAATAATATCATTAACGATATCCGAGATAAAGCCCGTCAGTTGCTGGCAGAAGGCAAAGTTGACGTCGTTATTGGATACGAAAAGGGTTCCCTACCTCTTAAGGCCACACCATTCTTCGCCCATTCTCCTGCAGAGGTCGACTCATTGATTTGGGATGAAACCTGCGAGAATAACTTAGCCACTTATGTTGCTAAGACTCCCGGGAAAAAAGCTATTGTTGCTAAAGGCTGTGACAGCCGTGCCTTAGCAGTTCTCTTACAAGAAAACCAATTAGTCAGAGATGACTTGTATATTATCGGAGTTTCCTGTACCGGTGTTATCGACCAACGGAAAATCGTTGCTGAGGTGGGAGAAATCCTGGAAGCCGGCATCAATGACGGTAAAATTTCTGTAAAAGGAATGGCAGGGGATAAAGAGTATCTCTTCGCTGAAGTAAAAGATGCTACCTGCCAAACCTGTCGTTATCCTAACCCGGTCTTGGAAGATGTTCATATCGGAGAAACCGTAGAAGCTCCTCAGCAAGCTCCAGACTTTGCAGATGTTATAGCTCTGGAAGAAAAATCTACCGGCGAGCGCCAAGATTATTTCAAAGAACAAATGAGCAAGTGCATCCGCTGTTATGCTTGCCGCAATGCTTGTCCTTTGTGCTATTGCCAAGAATGCTTTGTGGATTGCAACTCCCCAAGATGGCTGACCGGCGGCGTGAATCGTGCCGAAAATCTCTTCTTCCAAGCCGGACGTGTCTTGCACTTAGCAGGCCGCTGTGTTGATTGTGGCGCATGTACACGTGCTTGTCCCCAAGGCGTCGACATCCGTGCCTTGAACCGCAAAATGACCAAAGATGTATACACCATGTACAATCATGAAGCCGGTATCAGTGAAGATGGCAAACCTGCTCTTAACGAATACACAACTAATGATCCAGAGCAGTTCTTGGTAAAGGAGTGAGGTGAAGATAATGAAGATAAGTAAAGAAAAATTTGGCCAGGCCTTTGATGCTTTGGTCGCTGATTATAAAGTAATTGCTCCTGTTAGTGATGGCAGCGGAATTGCTTTCACAGAAGTCAAAAGCTTCTCAGACGTCAAGCAAGATTATCTAAATTCTAAACTTCCTCCCAAAGCCTTTTTCTTTCCTCAACATGAAAAACTCATGTCCTATAAGAAAGAGGGTAAGGATGTCACCGTTAAGAGCGAACTGAAGGTTGAGAACACCATCCTTTTTGGCATAAGACCTTGTGATGCTAAAGGAATGCTGCTCTTAGATAAAGTTTTCAAAAATGATCAGTATACAGACCCTTATTATTATGAGCGTCGTGAGAAAGCTGTAATTATTGGTCTGGGCTGCACTAAAATTGCTCCTACTTGTTTCTGCTCTTCTTTTGAAATTTCACCTGCTGGAAGTGAAGGTTCGGATCTGTTTTTGATCGATCTCGGAGATTCCTATGAGGTAGAGGTTGTCACTGAGAAAGGAAAAGCTTTGGCTGATCGTTTAGCTCTTACTGAACTGACAGCTGATGAACAAGCCTTGGTTGAGAAAATTAAGAGTGCGGAAACCCCAAGTAAGATTGATGTTTCCAATACCACCAGTAAGCTTGATAAAATGTTTAACAGTCCTTACTGGGATACCCTCCAAGAAAAGTGCCTGGGGTGTAATGTATGTTCCTTCTCTTGTCCAACCTGCCATTGCTTTGATATTTCTGAGGAAGTACGCAAGAATGAAGGCACAAGAGTACGAACTTGGGATGCTTGCATGGCGCCGCTCTTTACACTTCATGGATCGGGTCATAACCCGCGGGATAACAAAAAGGCCCGTTGGCGTCAAAGATTGATGCATAAGTTCAACTATTTTGTCCACAACAATGGGTCTATGTCCTGCGTAGGCTGTGGTCGCTGCATAAAAAGTTGCCCAGTCAATATGGATATCCGACAAGTCGTTGATGGGGCTAACAAAGCAGAATTGGTGGTGGAATGATGCAACAGAATCCTTATCTCCCAATAACCATGAAACTAGTTAAGAATTTAGTGGAAACTGAAGATAGACTCATTAATACCTTTACCCTGGAATTTATGAACAAACAAGACGAAGAAAACTTCAAATACATGCCTGGCCAGTTTGCAGAACTTAGTGCCTATGGCCATGGCGAAGCTCCTTTTGGAATCGCAACCTCACCCACTGAGCCAGGAATTTTAAAATTCTCCGTAGCTAAGGTAGGCTGTGTCTCCAATGCTCTTCATCTCATGGAAGAAGGAACCATGGTCGGGGTTAGAGGCCCCATGGGTAACTACTATCCCATTGAACAGTTTAAGGGCAAAAATGTAGTTATCATTGGTGGAGGCTTTGCATTTACCACCCTGCGTTCCTTGGCAAAATACATGCTTGATGATAAGCATCGCGGAGATTATGGCGATATAACTGTTATTTACGGTGCCAGAAACCCCGGCTTATTGCTCTACAAAGAAGAATTAGCAGAGTGGGAAAACAATCCCAACATTAACTTAGTTACAACCATTGACAGACCGGCTGAAGGATGGACTAAACACGTAGGCTTTATTCCAAGCATTACTGAACAAATTGCTCCATCTTCCGTAGATACCTATGCTGTTGTCTGCGGACCACCGGCCATGATCAAATTCACCTTGCCTGTTTTAGAAAAATTGAACTTCCCTCCCGAGCGAATCTACACTTCTTTAGAAATGCGGATGAAGTGCGGGTTGGGAATCTGCGGACGTTGTAATATTGGTACAGAATATGTCTGTAAAGACGGCCCGGTTTTCTCCATGGCTCAATTGAAAGAACTGCCTAATGAATATTAATCAAGTCGGAGGTGATAGTAAGAATGGCTGAACCCATAAGAGTTAATGATTTAGATCCTACCCTTAGAGAAGAAGTGGCTGGACTATTAAAAGGATATGATTTCTCTAACTGCCTTACTTGCGGTATGTGTACGGCTGGATGTAAGTACAGTGATTTAGTTGAGGATAATGATCCGCGTAAATTTATTCGTAAAGTTGCTCTAGGATTACGTGAAGAAGTGGAAAATGATCCTTTTGTCTGGAGCTGCAATATGTGTGAGCGATGTACTGTTGAATGCCCAATGGGTGTCAATATTGCAGCTCTCACAAGAGCTTTCCGTGGAAAAACTGCTATGCCTCCGGGTCACTTACAACACATTGCCGATGACCATATACGTACGGGTAACCAAATGGCAGTCGAGCAACTTGATTATGATGAAACTCTAGAATGGCTCGAAGAGGAACTCCAAAAAGAATTAAATGATCCAAACTACAAAATTCCTATCGACAAGCCAGATGCAGATTTCATGTTCGGTTTCAATGCCAGAGAGGTCAAGCATTACCCTCACGAACTGCAAACCATCCTCCATGTCTTCTACGCAGCAAAAGCAAATTACACCCTGAGCAGCAGGCGTTGGGATGCTACTAACATCTGCCTGTTTACAGGTAAAAACGATGAGTTCCAAGAGATTTCCCGTCCGCTTTTTGAAGAAGTTGAACGTTTAAATGCTAAGGAATTAATCGTTACAGAATGTGGTCACGCATTCCGCTCGAGTAAAATGTTCCAGCGCAGCTTCTGGAAGGGAAAGCAATTCCCTGTACGTCATATAGTTGAACTTTACGCAGACTGGATCAAGGAAGGCAGACTGAAACTGGATAAGAGCAAGAATCCTCTGCCAGTTACCCTTCACGATCCTTGTAATACGGTTCGAAAAGAAGGGGTCTATGAACCACAGCGCTATGTTATTAAACATGTCGTCGAAGATTATCGTGAAATGAATCCAGATGGCAAGTATAATATTTGTTGTGGAGCTGGAGGCGGAGCATTGGCGGTTGCAGCGACTAAGCAACAGCGTATGGCTAAGGCTAAACCGAAAGTCGACCAATTAGTGGCAACCGGTGCTAAAATCGGATGTATCCCTTGCCACAACTGTATTGACCAGTTTAATGACATGAATAAATTCTATAAGCTAGGTATGAAAATGCACCATCTCAGTACTCTTATCGAGAATGCTTTAGTACCTGATGATGCTCCTGAGGCTCCGGCAGCAGAGTAACATAGGTCTAAATGCCACTAATAGCTTAGCTTAGACTAAAATCCTCTATGTATCGGAAAGCCCCGACGGCGGAATTATAACCGCATCGTCGGGGCTTTTTTAGGTATAATCATATACTTATTGCCGCGATGGAGAGTATAGGTGATTACTGGAAATACATCCATAACCATTGGTAGGAAATCGAGGACTTCCAACCAATGGTTATGGATAAGTGATATAATATCGTTACAGGATTTCATTCAACTGCTCTCTGAAGGCTGCAGATAACTCTATAATATTAAATATTACACATTGCTCTTCAAGAAAGGGTATAATATAAATTAGAATCGAGCCTATTGACCGCAGCATAGTTACGGAAACTACCTGCCTATAATCGGATCTGAATAATGATGAAAGAGAGCTAAACAATGGCAGTACAGATATTAACAGATAGTACAAGCTACTTACCTGAAGCAACCAGAAACGAATTCAACATAAGATCAGTGTCTTTAAATCTTACCTTTGGAACTGACAGCATTAGAGAAGTTGATATAGATAACCAGACTTTTTATCCAATGATGTCTGCGAAAGGGATTCCCATATCTTCCCAGCCTTCAATTGGCGAACTCTACCACGAAATGAAAAGTGTCGTAGAGACGGGGGATAGTATATGCTGCATCTTTCTGTCTGCTGAGATGAGTGGCACTTTCTCAACAGGTCAAATTGTCAAAGCTATGGTATTAGAAAAGCATAAGGATGCCCAGATAGAGATTATTGACTCCAGATCAAACTGCATGCAACTTGGCTTTGCAGTGCTGTTAGCGGCAAGAGCCGCGCAAGCGGGAGAATCGCTTGAACAAGTTAAAGAAGCTGCCTTAGATAATATTAGAAAAAGCAGGTTCATATTTATTCCGGATAACCTTGAGTATTTAAAAAAAGGTGGCAGAATTGGAGGCGCTAGTGCTTTAATTGGTAACCTTTTTAAAATAATTCCTATCTTGACAGTAGAAAATGGCAAGACAAATATTCTTATGAAAGTTAGAACTAAAAGTAATGCTGTTTTAGCTATGGTTGATAAGATGATGCAGGATATAAAAGAATATGGCTTAGGAGAAATTATCGTTCACCATATCAATTGCCAGACAGAAGCAAGGGACCTTGCCAGGGTGATTAAGGAAAAGATCAACGTAGATCCTGAAGTGCTAGATATCGGTCCAGTCATCGGTCTGCACGTCGGGCCTGGTGCAATCGGAATTGCTTATTATACAAAAATGCCCATGAGATCGTGATATAATGAATAGGTAAATATAAAGTGAACCGAGTAATCTTTTAGAAAGAGGTAATACTTGTGTACGAGTATAAAGGCATTAAGTTTAAAAATGCTAATCCAAAGCATTCCGATGGTACTAAAGCATGGAGCCAAGTGTGTAGAATTTGTGTATCTAACTATAAAATCGACCGCAGTAAACTGGAACTCGTTTGAAGTGGAACCTGTGGTGTGCAGGGCTGTACACGTCAAGCTAGTTTTTACATTAATTTTGAAGACGGAGAACTCATAGAAATAGATGATTTCTAAACTCTTAGGACTTGTGATACAATTAGAGTGAGGAGTAAGGAGGTCTTGACATGTCAAAATTCAGTAGAATAATTTGGTCCCTTGCGATTCTGTTAATTGTTAGCACAACGATTGTTTTTTCCTTTGGAGTCCTTATTGTCGGTGCAGTCACCCTGAGCCTATATGGATTATATCGACATTATTTCCCGAAAAAGAAATTAAAACATAGCACAAGATCCCAGATGTATACCTTTGGAGAAGTTATCGATATAAGATCAGAAGAGGTTCATGAAACAATTAATCTAAAAAAAATTCCTAAATAGCGTAAGCGAAAACCTTAGATAAGCTTAATAACAGTAACCGGATAGGTCAACGAAAGTTGATCTATCCGGCTTTTTTGTTACGGGTTCGATGATCTCCCTAAACATTTTTTTGTCTTTTCCTCGTGTTAAAGTTAAACCTATAAACTAAATCATAAAGACACAGCAGCATTATATAAGGAAAGAAGGTATCTATTATGGCAGTTTCAAGAGTCGGTATAGGTGAGTTTGGAAAAAGAAGTGGATCGCGGGGGACGCAAAAATGGTCAGTACTAGCAAATACTTTTTTAATCACTATGTCAATACTAACAGCTCTAGACCTTATGCTCGCTTATTTAAGTGGTGACACCTTAGTAAATTACACGATATCTGTACTAATGGATTTAACAATTTCAGGCTTGGGATTAGTCTTTTGCAGAGATTTAGTAACCAATAGGGATCAAGAATCTAGGATATGTTTTTTAGCCTATATGGTTTTTTTGTGGACATGTATTTCTGTTCTCAAATTAGTTTTCTGATCCTTAATAAAGGAAAGAACAAGTTTCAAGTAAGCTTGCTCCAGGAATATAATACCATATATTCTTGGAAGGAGGGCCACTATGGAGTTAAGTCAAAACAAACGCGTGGCTGATATGAACTATTTCGAATTAATTGCTTGGCTAGGTATAGGCAGTTCTCATCCAGGAGGCTTTCCTGCCACCAAACAAAATCTTGCTGTCCTGCAAATCTTGCCTGATGAGTATGTGCTTGATGCTGGGTGTGGCAGTGGTCTTACCGCATGTTATTTAGCTAAAACAATTGGCTGCAAAGTTATGGGAATAGATATAAATTCTCAAATGATTGAAAAAGCGCGCACTAGGGCCGAAAAAGAGGGAGTATCTCATTTGGTCGAGTTCAATATTGCCAATGTTTATGACCTGCCCTTCCCAGACAATAAATTCGATATTGTGATAGGTGAATCAATTACAGTATTTTTAGATAAAGTAAAGGTTTATCGAGAATTCTTTAGAGTACTAAAGCCTGAGGGAAGAATAGCTGACTTGGAAATGGCCTTACTAAAGGAATTGCCGGTTAATCTTCGGCATCAAATGGAAGATTGTTTCGGTGCAGGAACTAATCCGTTGTCTTTTGAAGAGTGGCATAACTGTTTAGCAGAAGCAGGATTTCAGGATGTAGAAATTAAGAACCCCCAAGCCTTAAAGGATAATGGCAATATAGTTATGAATGAGCTCAAAAAAGATTGGGTTTTAATTAAGGATCTCACCAATAAAATCAAAAGACAGCCCACTCTTTTGCCTAGATTGCAAAAGAATGCAGGCTTTATGAAGCGTAACCGGAGTTACTTTGGATTTGGTCTAATTTATGGTCGAAAACCTACACCAGTAAAATTGGGCTTTAAAGATTGGGTACGACAAGTAATATTTAGAAAAAAAACTAACAGTAGTAAGTAGTATTAAGGGATAAATTAATTAAGAAAATGTATGGAATATGAATATTTTGCCAATCCTATAGGGGCTTATAGGAGGTAAACATTTTACAATGAATAATCAAGCTTTAAAGACAAAATCTGAGGAGACGGCAACAAGAATCTATTTCAATCGTTGTTTTTCCTCAACTCACAAAATTATCCAAAGGTTTTTAGCAGATAATAATTCCCAAAAGTATGAACTTTATATTTCACACGTGTCACCGAATATCTATTTGGAAGAAATCGCTGATTATTTTGAAGTTGAGCCAGCTATCGATGGAAAGGACTATGCAGACTATTGTTTGGACTTTTGTCAGAAACACAATATTAATATTTTTATACCCAGATATAATGTATCAACATTGATTAAGTTTAAGGATCTCTTTGAAAATCTCGGGGTTAAAGTAATGTTTGTGGGGAATAGTGAAACTTATCAACTTCTTGACAATAAATTGAAAACTTATGAGGCTTTAAAGAACAAAGATATTTTAGGAATTCCGAAATCTTTTTCTGTTAGAAATTACCCAGATTTTCAGATGGCCGAAGATCAAATATCTAAAAACGGAAAGACATGTTTGAAGCCAATCTCTGGAATAGGGGGAGATGGCTTCAAACTTATCATAGACACTATGTCAGAAGAGGATGAACTTTATAAAACGACAAGTTCGACAATCGTTAAAGATAGAATCGTTAGGATATTAAAGAATTCGAATAATCTAAAACCATTTATGGTAATGGAATACTTAGAAGGTGACGAATACTCTATTGATTGTTTAGCAAACAGGGGAGAACTAATCATAGCAATTCCCCGCAGAAAGCTAGACCTATATCGGCAGAACATTGAATATCGAGAAGATCTCATTGAGCTGGCTCAAAAACTTGCTAAAGAATTTTCGCTGAGTTATTTATTTAATATTCAAATCAAATATCATAGAGGTAAAGCCTATCTAATAGAAATTAATACCCGCATGTCAGCTGGAATTCACAAATCCTGTTTTACTGGGGTAAACTTATTAGATCTAGGTATCAAGTTGCTCATGGGAAAGAAGGTTACTACTCCAGAAAATATTCGCTGGGGCATTCAAATACGAACAACTGAAAATTATGAAGTTGTTAATTTATAAAGCAAAAGATCAAGTGATTCTTAGCTTCAGATGGAGTTTTCCTAAGAGGAATACTTACTCCATCTGAGCTTAGAATCACTTATCTAGGGACGTAGCAGCCCTTATCTCATCCTCACCGCTAAAGTTGTTCTCGAAACCCTCACCCAGGTTTCGTTACTGGATGCTTTCTTACTTGTAGAAGATAGGAGTCTTACGACTGGTAGTCATCGGAGAAACTCAGGAATTGAGCTAAAATAAAAAAACCATTGAGCTGGTCAATAGTTTAAAATGAAATACTTATGTATAAAAATATGTTGGTGCCGATGACCGGAATCGAACCGGTACGGATGTTAAGTCCGCGGGATTTTAAGTCCCGTGCGTCTGCCAGTTACGCCACATCGGCATTTAAATTAGAGAACATTTTTGGTGGGCCATCCGCGACTCGAACGCGGGACACCCTGATTAAAAGTCAGGTGCTCTAGCCGACTGAGCTAATGGCCCAATGGTATTGGAGAGACGATTTATATATTACAGAATAATTGTCTAAAAGTCAATGACATTCTTAGGAAATAACTAGCACACATTCTTTCGATATAATTTTAAAGAGGATTATTACTCTTACAAGGGGTGAAATTCTAAGTATTCATACAGCGAGATTAAAACCCCACAAGTAAAGTAACACAAGGTTTAAATATAGGGAGGAAAAATAAATGGATGATTTAAAGAAATTGCAGGAAGCTCAAGAGAAAACTCTAAAGAATAATCAGAATCAAGGTGAAGGAAATCCGGATCGAAAACTCCCCAATAAACAACATAGTACCAACAAATAACCAATAACAAATAATTCAGGGACAGATGTTTCGTGTGAGTACATCTAGTCCCTATTTTTATGTGAAAAGTTATAGTGCCAGCTAAAAGCTATTGTTAAGGGAGGGCAGATGACCGCTTGAAAAAGTGAGAGTCTCAAAATTAATAAAGGCTCCCTATTATTTTGTAGTATTATAATTACGTAGTATAATTAGTTCATTGAAATCTTTTTAATTCAAATCACATTAACAAACCCTATCATGCTTTGAAAAAAGATAGGAAATGGTGTATAAAGATGTAGGTATCCTATGTTGACAAAGCTTGGTAAGACCAATGTATGGTAGCACTGACGCTATTTTTGCATGCTCAGTGCTATTATTATTCACGAACAATCTTAATTTGTGGCTGTTTTAGTGAGTTTTGCCAGCGCTAACCCATAGATTGAAGATGTTAGCATATTAAATACTTCAACCATTGTTTTCCTTCCCGAATTTACAAGCTATAGTATATAATCTTTATGTTAGTCCTTAATAACCTAGGAGTATTGCATGGAAATGGAGAGAGCTTAGGAATGAATGTAGCCTTTTTTCTGATACCTAAAAAGAATATCGTCTTTCTGAAAGAAGGTGCCACCATGCGCCAGGCCTTGGAGAGAATGGAATATCATAGTTATTCTGCTGTTCCACTTATTAATGACGAAGGAAAATACGTTGGTACAATAACTGAAGGGGATCTACTTTGGAAGTTGAAAAATACCCCCGGTCTGACTTTCCAAAACACTGAGGATATTCGTTTGAGCGAAGTAAAGCAACATGTTCAAAATATACCTGTTACGATTAATGCCCAAATGGAGGATTTAATTTCCAGAGCCGTTGTTCAGAACTTTGTGCCTGTAGTTGACGATCAAGAAGTTTTCATTGGCATTGTACGTCGTCGAGAAATGATAGAATACTGCTCTAAACTGTTAGTTCAACGAAATAATTAGCGATAACAGATGCCGAAGATTAATTTACAGAATTAGCTGTATTTAATGATCTAGTAATGAAAGGGTGTAATCAAATGAAAGATAATCCAAATAAAGTATGGGTGGTTGTTAGCCCTAAACGGGCCAGAAATCCAGAATATAATCAATATAATTCAATAGAAGAAGCACTTTCAGATTTTGATGATTGGACACAAGAAACGAGCAGTATAGCTGGATGCGAGATCCTCTATAGAGGAGTCACTTTAATGAAATCATCCAGAGGCATAGTGGGCGGAGCTGCCTGCGAGCAGTATCATCCAGACTGTACAGTAAAGAGTAAACTGCCAAACTCGATTGAGATTAAAAATTGTGAAGAATGCGTAAGGAAAATGATCGAAGATTACGTCTTATAGCAGTGGCCAATGGAGGTAAACTATGATTTTAGGTAAATCTTTAGAGGAATGGCAGCGGGAATATCCGCTTCTGATAGAAATGCTCAAGACTAATGAGGTATTCTGGTTAAATCCAAACTATCGTAATTATGAAAGCGCAGTTGCTAAGATTCCTTTGACCGAGGCTGATGTGAGGGATGCGGAAGAACGTTTGCGAAAATTCGCTCCTTATATTGCCAAGGTATTTCCTGAAACAAAAGAAAATGCTGGGATTATTGAGTCTCCTTTGATTTCTATTCCTCGAATGAAAGAGAAAATGGAGAGTCTATTCAACAAACCAGTTGTTTGCAAAAACTTATTGCTTAAGTGTGACAGTCATCTGCCTATCTCAGGGTCAATTAAGGCTAGAGGAGGCATTTATGAGGTGCTCAACTATGCTGAAAAATTAGCACTGGAATTTGGGATATTATCAAGAGAAGACGATTATGTGATTTTTGACAGCGATAAATTTCGGGAGTTCTTTTCCAAATACTCTATTGTGGTTGGTTCAACGGGTAATTTAGGCCTTAGTATCGGTATTATCAGCGCAAAATTAGGCTTTAAGGTTACTGTCCATATGTCTGCTGACGCAAAACAATGGAAGAAAGATCTTCTAAAGAGTAAAGGTGTTAATGTAATTGAACATCTGTCGGACTATAGTAAAGCAGTTGAGGTGGGCAGAAGACAGGCTGAAACGACTCCTAATAGTTATTTTGTTGATGATGAGAATTCAACTGCCCTGTTTTTAGGGTACGCTGTGGCTGCATTAAGAGTAAAAGAACAACTCAATCATCTAAATATTGTTGTCGATGATGCCCACCCATTATTCGTTTACCTGCCTTGTGGTGTTGGCGGTGGACCCGGTGGGGTATCTTTTGGGCTTAAACTGATTTACAAAGATAATGTACATTGCTTTTTTGCTGAGCCTACTCATTCTCCTTGCATGTTATTAGGCTGTATGACAGGAGAACACGATAACCTATGTGTACAAGATTTTGGGATTGATAACCTTACTGCTGCTGATGGGCTGGCTGTCGGGAGAGCATCAAGATTTGTGGGTAAAACCATCGAAAATCTATTAAGTGGTATTTACACTGTCAATGATCAAGTTCTGTATAGATTGTTAAGTAATATGGCCGATACAGAAGGGATATTTCTGGAACCTTCTGCTCTAGCAGGTGCCCCAGGTATCTTTAATTTGTTGGGCTCAGATGCTGGTCAAAAATACATTGAGTCTAATGGACTGCATGATATAATTCAGAACTCCTCGCATATTATCTGGGCAACTGGTGGTAAAATGGTACCGGCATCGGAAATGAATGATTATTATCGAGTCGATAGCTTGAAATAAATTAAGCTACTCAAACTTCTACGTTCTTAGGCAATAAGAACTTATGCATTTTTGAATACGAATTAAAATAAGCAGCAAAATATTAAGTAACAGTCAAAAATAGGTTAAGTGTTGGAGTGATAAAATGATTGAGTTTAAAGAAATAGAATTAGCTGATAAGAAGTGGATGGAACCTCTTCTTGTCACTTCAGATATGCGTGGTTGTCATCAAAACTACACAAACATATTCGCCTGGTCAAAAATCTACAACTATCGTATAGCCGAGGTCAATCATCACCTGGTGGTCAAAGGGGTTATCAATGATTCCCCCTATTATTTTTTTCCGGCCGGGTCAGATGATATTCTGTCAGTATTTGAAGCAATGAAGCAAGATGCAGCTACTTGCAGCCATGAATTTGTTTTAGCAGGCGTATCTCCAGAAAACATGGCAATTATGAATAGGGTGTTTCCGGAACACTTTGAATATAAGCCGATGCGCGAAAGCTACGATTATGTATATTTATTGGACAAGTTAGTAAAGTTAACCGGTAATAAACTTCATTCTAAGCGAAATCACATCAACCGATTTATTAAGGAAAACCCTGACTGGAGTTTTGAACGATTATCGTCGGAAAATATTGCGGAGTGCTGGGAGATGAACTTAGAGTGGTGCAAACTAAATAGTGCTCATGAGCAAGATGAGATTGCTAAAGAATGTTGTGCTGTCCGACGTTGTTTTGAAAATTATACCGATCTGGGTTTAGATGGAGGACTAATTCGTGTACAAGGTAGAGTAATTGCTTACACGATGGGGGAGAGACTAAATTCTGATACTTATGTTATTCATATAGAAAAAGCCTTTGGTGAGATTGCTGGTGCCTATCAAATCGTAAACCGTGAATTTGCTGCATTTATCCAGCAGAACTATCCTGAGCTCGTTTATGTAAACCGCGAGGAAGATATGGGTATTGAAGGATTAAGAAAAGCCAAGTCATCTTACCATCCTGAATTCCTAGAAGAAAAATACTTTGCCACTTATTTTGAGGCTTAAGATCATTGTTCAGATGATGACCTAGGTTTATTGAAGCACGTTTTACCCAATAATGATGGAGATAAATACAAAAAATGCTTGAAAAAAGGCTAGCCCAGACTGGTGAGATTGATCAACTTAAAGAGTTATGGAGACTTTGCTTCGGTGATCCTAAGGATTATATTGATTTATACTTTGCCAACCGTTATAAGAATGAAAATACGTGTATTTTGCTCAAAAACAATGAGATTTTGGCAATGCTTACTATGTTGCCTGTCAAAACTGTGTTCAAGGATCATTGCAGTATTGATACAGCTATGTTATATGCTATTGGAACCCACCCAAGCTGGCAAAACAATGGTTTTGCTACTCAATTAATGGATTTTAGTAACCAATATCTGAGGGCGAACAAATATGGACTTTCTATTTTAGTACCGGCAAAGAAAGAGCTCTTTGCATACTATCATAGGCGTGGCTATCAAGATGGGTTTTACGTTAGGGAGACTTTTCTTAATCGGACTGATGTAGATTGCTTGCCAATCGAAAAGCAATTAAATTGTGAAATACGATCGGCGACTCCGGAAGACTATAATAGAATAAGGAATAGACAGCTAGAAGGCCGACTTTATATTTCTTATCTTGATAAAGACATTCTCTACCAAAAAGAAATATCCCAGTACTCTGGCGCTGACATTTATGCTATTAATTTAGAAGGAATTGAAGGATGCTTTGCTGTTGAAAGAGTATCTTCAGATGTTGTCTTGATCAAAGAATGCTTGCTTCCTGAAGAGTTGCTAAACCCAGCAATCAAGCAGATTGTCCAACAAATTACCGCAAAGGAATATATACTCCGCACCCCCGCTTACTTAGGTGAACAATTAGGAGGTTCCCTACGTCTATTTGGACTGATTAAATCAAACAACGAAGAGGATGTAAGAATTTCCCCGAAAGACTTAGGGTATCTGGGGTTGGCTTTTGATTGAACGGGGCGAGATTAGTATCTCGCCCCGTTCTCGTTATAGTACTAAACTATCTTTTTCTCTTTGCCATAAGATTGCTGATAAATCCTTTAATTCCACCTTTTTTAGGTTCTTCCCAGGCTGGCTGTAAAGGGAGTTGTCCGCGTTGGTCTGGATATCCTTGATTAAATCTCTGAGGTGAGGGTGAATATCCTTGAACTTGCTGGCCTTGCATCCCAGGTATAGGAGATTGTTGTAGTGTGCCAAATCCTTGAGGAGGGTATCCGGGTGCCGAGTAGCCTTGACCACCTGGGTTTTGTGGATTGTTTCTCCAATTAGGATTCCTGCCAATTTGTCCTCTGCCTGCCGAGGGAAATCTCTGAAAGCTCTGATCTGGCCTCCATGTCTGGTTATTTGGGTTGAATTGCCCCATTGGTATAGGTTGGTAACCTGGATTTTGTTGGGGCAGGGATTGTTGATTCCAGAATGGGTTTATTCTATCATAAGACATAATATCATCTCCACATCAAACCATAATAGGTAATATATTCTAGATTATTCAGATCTTCAGGGTTTCGCCACAAATGTGGTCGTAATCTATATTAGCAATTTACTGAGGGTAGAACCCCCTGCCCTTGCCGCAGCACATTAGAAACCTTGGCTGGCGCCCGAAGACACTGGCTTCGCATGTATCAAACCTTCTTGCAGTATACAACGAAAGTTATACTTTCTGACTAGTACAAAAAACCGAAGCAAGCTTCGGTTCATAGTTGACGATTGTGTTTAATAGTACATTTGTTAAAAAGTAAAAGACTGTGAGGTGTGCTACTATTTACTAAACTTCTACTGTTGGGTCATCTGTTGGGTCATCTGTTATGTCTTCTATTAGATTTTCTGTAGGAACTTCGATTTCTTCAATTTTCAAACTTGTTTTTGTCAGGGCACCATTTTGAATCTCAGATATCAATGTTTTAAAATTTTCAACGAACTGTTTTTTTTTCTGGAGCCAATTTTTGCCGGTATTAAAGGTTACTTGAGTTTTCTCCTCGACATTTTGCAAAGCGCTCTGTGCTTTGTCTTTAATCACAACGGCTTTTTCTCCTAATTTGTGTGCCTGGTCCGCTAGATCTTGGCGCAATTCCTGACCGCTTTTAGGAGCTAGTAATAGGCCGGTTACTGCACCGGCAAGACTTCCAAACACGGCTGCCTTAATAACCTTTTTCCGCTCGACCTTGCTTTTCGCCATCTTTTCCACTCCTTTGAACTTAACAATTTGACTAAAAGTCATTTTAATAGTTCCGCATCTGAGAATTATCAGGAAAGTATACTCATCAAATAACTAATAAATATGTGACGGTTTATGTGGTACTTAAGGGGGAAGATATAGTACGGGGGTCGTGTTTGAATACAAAGTCATACTTTCATAGTTGATTTTTTCAGATCTAACCTATTATATGCTTCCAAATAGAAAACGCCTCAAGAACATCCCGTTTAAAGATTACATAAGATAGAATTAGATGACATAATTTTGTAGCTCAGATAGAGGAGGATTGACAATGTCAACCGATGATTTCATCAGGTCAAAGAGCGACTTGGTACATAAACCATTTACAAGTGTTGTAATTTTGCGTAAGAATTATCTGGGCATTGTCAATGCTTATCCTTCACCTTCACCAATGCATTCTTTACCGAACCATTGTTCAACCAAACCAGATTATCACCCTGAATTTGTTAATGTCCAATCTAGCCAACAAACAATTAGAAAAAATGAACCATTCAAACTAGGTCAAAAGGTTGATGAAATTGTAAGTTTAAACAAAGCCCTCTATTTTACTCCACCAAAGAGGTTTGTAAAACTACTATGCCTCGTCATAACTTTGAGTGGGATACTGATAGTTAAAAATAAAAAGTGGAAATTTCACTGATATATAAGGTTTACAGGAGAATATAACTCTAAATTATAAACTAAGGAATAGGCACTCTAAGTTATAGGATAGAGAGCTTATTCCTTTTGTCTCAAGATTGATATCTTCATTTGAGTCAGTTTAATATCTAAGTGAAGATTTAGAAGAAGTCGAAAAGAAGGTTATCTAACTGTTTGTAAAAGTTGTATAAATATAGTAAACCACACAAATAATAGGCTTGAAGGTGTTTTTTTCTACAAAGGAGGGCGAACAATGTCAGAACAAGATCAGATGCTTACTCAACGCGAAACTATTGAGCTTCATGAACTTCTTAGTATTGAAGTAATGGCAAAGAAAAAACTCAAAACTACTAAAACGACAATCCAAGATTATAGTGAACTTTCAAGTTATGTCGATGATGTTATTAATGCTAAAGAACAGAACGTTGAAGAATTAAAACAATTTATTAGTAGTAACGTACTACAATAGGAGGTGTTATTATATGGGCTGGTTTGAGGATCTATTTGGAATTCAAGATTCTGACACTACTAAGATGGCGGAAAAAGAAATTGCTATTGATATGCTGAAAGATTCGAAGTTTATGCTTAATTCAATGTCTATGGCGATAACTGAAACAACCAATCCTCAACTAAGAGAAATTCTTAAAAGGCAACTTAATAGCTCAATCCAAAACCACTTTCGATTGGTCGACCTATCTGTTCAAAATAATTGGTATCTGCCACGCTCAACACCCATCGAACAAGTTAAACAAGATTATGAAGAAGCTTCAACTACTTAGTTCTTAAGAAAATAACGTGCTAGGAGGGATTAGGTTGGCAAAACAAAATGAACTTACCACTCACGAAATGCTGGAGTTGCATGAAATACTATGTAATGAGACATTAGGAATAAAAAAAATTGAATCGATGATAAGTATAGTTAAAGACCAAGAACTTGCTTCTTATATCAAAAATAACGTAACTGCCCGCCGTGAAAAATTAAAGGGATTTCAGGATCTGGTTTTCGATAAGACTCTTCAATGATAGGAGGTTAAATATATGCCAACATTCACAAATGCCTTAAGTGACCAAGATATTGTTAATGACATGTTGAAAGACTCCAAGTTTGCAATTCATTCACTATCTGTAGCACTTGGAGAGAGTACTTCGACTGTCTTCAGAGAAAAACTTGTTAATCAGTTGAACACCTGCATAGATGATCACTTTAAGTTAAGTGACTTTGCTGCTCAGAAAAATTGGTATCAGCCTTATCAGTCACCGGAACAGCAGTTGCAGCAGGACATCAATACTAGTTTAGGCTATGTATAAAACTATATTCAATCTAAAAATGCATTGGCGAGAGGGATTTAAATCTCGCCAATGCATTTTTAGATTGAATTTCTTCTTTTGTCAGGCATCTAAAGCACATAAAATATTTGCAGACAATTTAAAATACAATAAAATATATGGAATATTTGTATTGTAATAAAGGTAATAAAAGGAAGGAATATGCTTTGCCTAAGTGAATGATTAAGCTTTAATAGGAGGGGAAGAGTATGTCATTAAACACACAATTCAGTAAAGAGAAGAGGCTAGAATTCAAAGAGAGAGAAAACAGAGAACAGATTTTTACTATCTTAGGAACTGTAAGTGCAGGGATTATTGTTTTAGTTTTTGTTGTTGCCAAGTTAATTAATTAATTTTGGATAATAGTAACTGGTTGATGTGGTATAATCTTTTTTGTAGCAAATGGCAATTTGATATGGAGATTTATATTTGCCAGTTCATTTTCGATTAGCTGGCTTTTTTTCTCTAAGATTAGTAAAAGTCAAAGCAGGTATTACTCAAATATTTTAAGAAGTTAATATCATTTCGGGGTTAAATCAATAGCTAGAAAAGCATCAAGTAACAAAAATGACGCCTTAATCAAAGCGTCTCCCTTTTTCTTTAAGATGTGCCCCATAATTGAAAACCAGAATTAATAATAAGCAGATAATGTACAAAATTAAATACTTCATATAACACCAACTTCTATAATTCCTTGCTCTGCATCAAATTTAGCCTATTAAATACCTTTCTATATCACTAAAGGAATTGCCAAAAGTAACAGCGGATATTCTCTTTCCTTTAATATACTTATGGGTCAGGTTTTTTTTGAAAGTCTTTTTGTAGTATGCAAGAAGACTTTCAAAGTTATCGACTTGGTTTATAATTATCTCAGGCTTGATAAAGCCATCTATTTCGATTTGGACTCCAACATATTGGTAATCAAGTTCTTTTGCGCGTTCAAAGGTACAGCTCAAATATTCAAGGGTTAAAGATCCCATCACTAATTCTCCTCATTATCAATCTAGTATTAAGAATATATTAAAATGTGTCTCTCCGTAATGACCTAAACATCCTATCATGAATAGGTCTAAAGACTCATTGGATTAACATTAGTCATTTCAATTGATAAATCTGTTTAAATGTAATAATATAAACACATTAATAAAAGACATTTATGAAAGTCGGGGATAAGATGATTAATAGAGTTAATAGCATGGAAGTGAGAAAGATTAATCGCAATGCTATCTATAAGTTTTTATATAAGCGGGATCCAATCTCAATTCAAGAAATAGCCCAGTCCTTAAATATGAGTTTACCTACGGTTACTCAAAATATCAAAGAATTGCAAGAAAGAGATTTAATTATTGAAACTGGTTTATTTGAATCAACAGGTGGTAGAAAGGCAAAGGCGATAACCTTTAATAGCCAGAAATATGCTATTGGCTTAGATATCACCCGAAATCATGTTGGAATTGTATTAATTGATTTAAGTGGGAAGTTACTTAAAAATGTACGCAAGCAGTATCCATTTGTCAACTCCAAAGAGTATTTTCAGGGCGTTGGTAACTTAGTAAAGGAATTTATTGATGAGAGCACTATTGAAAGTTCTAAAATTCTGGGTGTAGGTATAGCATTACCCGCAATATTATCAGCTGATAAACAAACTGTTAATTATGCAACTGTTATCGATTTCCAAGGGGGAAGCGTGAAGGAATTTTGTGAGTTTATACCTTATCCCTGCATTTTGAGTAACGATGCTAATGCGGCAGGGGTTGCAGAACTATGGAATGAAGACGATATTCAAAATGTGGTATATCTCTCTCTTAATAATAGTGTTGGTGGATCTATTATAATAGGAAAGAATATTTTTTCGGGACAAAATCAACGTAGTGGCGAGTTTGGACATATGACAATTGTTCAAGATGGACGCACTTGTTACTGTGGTCAAAAGGGCTGTGTTGATGTATATTGTTCAGCTAAAATCCTATCAGACAGTACTAACGGAAGTATTGCTGAGTTTTTTAGACTCTTAAAATTAAACAATGAACCTCAAAAAACTCTTTGGGATGAATATCTTTCACATTTAGTTGTAGTTATTAATAACTTAAGAATGCTTTATGACTGTAATGTAATTATAGGCGGATATGCTGGAGCCTATATGGACGAATACATTGAGGAATTGAGAGAATTAGTCTCAAAAAGAAATTCATTTGAGGTTGACGGAAAGTATTTGCATGTCTGCAAATACAAGTTAGAAGCCACAGCTGTCGGAGCAGCTTTACAACACGTGGAGAATTTTATCAATAATATTTAGTAGTGATTTATTATTATCGAGATCCTAGATCCTTGATAGGGAAACCTTAGTTACTCAGACAAATACTTGAATTTTTATGGAAAATATTGTAGTGAATTGAAATTGCAAAATTAATCTGAAATGTATAACTTTACAAGTAAAATGTAGGTTGACTTAGGCGAAAAATGAGTTATAATTTTATTGGAACTTATTAAAACATATTTACAAAAGTCTTATATAAATCGCAGGAAACAAGTTATTTTTACATTAACATGATTTAAGTCGAGAAAAATGAGGGATCTTAAGAGAAAAGATTCTATACCAATTACGGAAAATCAGCAAGCATGAGAAAGGATTATTCAAATAATCTCATGGGGGAAGAAAATGAAAGATAATATTAAGCTGCGGGTGTCACAAATTGAAAAGTCTTTTCCGGGTGTTAAAGCTCTAGACAAAATTGATTTTGCCGTAAAAAAAGGTTCGGTTCATGTTCTGTGTGGAGAGAACGGGGCCGGTAAATCTACCTTAATGAAAATCATTAATGGAATTTATCAACCGGATAGCGGTCAGATCTATATAGACGAAAAACCTGTAAAAATCAGTAATCCTATCCAGGCAAGAACTCTTGGAATTTCCATGATATTCCAAGAGATGAGTTATGTGCCGGAGATGACCGTAGAAGAAAATCTCTTTCTCGGAAATCTCCCCGTCAAAAAGTTCGGTAATGTTAATTGGAAAGAGGTAAGACAACGCACTCAAGACCTCTTAGTGGCGGAAAACCTTCCATACTCACCGACGACTCCACTCAAGGATCTAACTATCTCAGATATTCAGATGTTGGAAATTATTAAAGCCATTTCTTACAAGTCTGATATCATCATTATGGACGAGCCGACTTCAGCAATTACCCTTAAAGAAGTAGAGAAGCTATTCGTAAAGATAAGAGAACTTAAGGCACGTGGAGTAAGCATTATCTATATATCTCATAAGTTAGATGAAGTTTTCCAGATCGCCGATGATATAACGGTGTTAAGAGATGGAACAGTTGTAGAAAGCCACCCTAAGGAAGAGCTGGATATTGAAACAGTAATCGCCTTAATGGTAGGACGTAAACTGACTACGACATTTCCCAAGGAGCAAGTTCCTATCGGGGAAGATATGCTTCAAGTTGAAAACTTCACTTATCCCAATTTATTTCATAACGTAAATTTCCACGTAAAAAAGGGTGAGATTTTGGGATTTGCCGGGCTAATGGGTTCAGGACGAACTGAAGTTATGCGTTCATTATTTGGTCTGGAACCTAAAACAGCAGGTGTAGTGAAGATAAAAGGTCAAGAAGTTAAGATTACCAATGTTCAGCAGAGCATTCAGCATGGAATGGTCATGCTTTCAGAAGACAGGCGACGATATGGTATTATCCCTATGCGCTCCGTTAAGGAAAATACGACTCTCTCTAACCTGAAATCCGTTTTTTATTCCTGCAGAAACCACAAAAAAATCGAGAGAAAATTAGTCTCAGAAATCCTTAACAAAATGAAAATTAAAACACCAACCATTGATACCCCGATTGCTACTTTGAGTGGAGGTAATCAACAAAAAGTGGTTCTCGCTAAATGGATGTTGAGAAATCCGGATATTCTAATCTTGGATGAGCCAACTCGCGGGATTGATGTTGGGGCTAAATATGAAATATACAAGCTTATGACTGATTTGGCTAAAGAAGGTAAAGTTGTAATTATCGTTTCTTCTGAACTCCCCGAGGTCATTGGAATGTGTGATAGGATTTATGTCATGGCGAAAGGGACAATTACCGGGGAGATAAATCGAGAAGATTTTTCTCAAGAACTCATTATGAAATATGCTACTGGGACTCTAACAGCAGGGGGGGTGAACTAAAATGAAACTAGATAATCGTTTTTGGACCACAGTTAAAAAGAAATACAGTATTTATTTAATTTTAGTCGGTTTGTTTATTGTATGTTCGCTGGCTAACCCTAACTTTTTGTCAATTAATAACTTGACAAACATCTCCAGACAATTGTCCGTAACCACTATTCTGGCCCTAGGTGCGACGATGCTTATCATAAGTGGGATGCTGGACTTGTCATCAGGTTCTGTTCTAGCACTTGCTGGAGTATTTGCAGTATCCACATATAAAGCTACCGGATCTTTGTTACTGGCAGTTGCGGTGGGTATTTTCACCGGGATTATCTGTAATGCCATTAATGCTCTCATGATTAGTACTTTTAAGGCACCTCCATTTATTGCTACCTTGGCAATGCTTACTGTGGCACGTGGTGCTGCACTTCTCTACACAAAAGGACAGAATATCCTCCAGCTGGGGAATTTTGTAGAGTTAGGACAGGGATCAATCGGAGTTATTCCTATTCCGATCATTTTTCTGGTAGCGATTGCAATTTTGACCTGGTATTTATTGAATCATACCCGTTTTGGACGTTCTCTTTATGCGGTTGGCGGGAATGAAGAAGCTGCAATTGCTTCAGGGATTAATGTCCATAAAGTAAAATACACTGTATTTATCATTAACGGTATCTTTGTAGGGCTTGCCGGGGTTCTCTTTATGTCCCGTGTTAACGCAGGTCTCCCTAATGGCGCAATCAATTATGAATTTACAGCACTAACAGCCGCTATTATTGGAGGAACGAGCTTTTCCGGCGGGATTGGTACTGTTGGAGGAACACTTGCCGGTGCGTTTATTGTTGGCTTTCTAGACAACATTATGAACTTAAATAATGTGGACTCTTATATGCAGCAAATTGTGCGTGGTACAATTATCGCTCTTGCCGTAATCTATGATATCCGCTCAAGGAACCGTCGAGCAAACAGCATGCTAGGAAAAGTCGAGGATCAAGGGGCGGCTAAAAAGTAGAAGCATCAGTTAAGGTTATTTAATGATCAAAATATCATCTCTTTAACGAAACTAGGTTAAAGAACGATTAAATAGCCTTGCTGTTTAAAGATATAACATATCAAGAGAGAAGGATGGAGAAAAGATGAAGAAAAAACTGTTAAGCGTAGTTTCGTTGTTATTGATGGGGACTTTATTAGCTGGCTGTTCATCAAGTAAACCTACTACACCTGCTCCCAATGACTCAGCTAGTGGCGCGAAAACATACAAGGTTGCTTATATTGCACGAGCTCAATCCGATTCATTTGCTGCTTGGCTTGCTAATTCAGTAAAAGAGGAAGCCACAAAATATCCTAATATTAAGCTTGAGGTTTTTGATGGTCAAGCAAATGATGATAAAGAGAACTCTATGATCGAGAATGCCATTACCAACAAATTTGATCTGATTATCGTCCAACCAAACAGTGGAGAATCTCAAAGACCCTATGTAGAAAAAGTTGTACAATCAGGTATCTTTGCTATCACAACTAACGCACGGATTTCCGGTATTAAAGGCGCATCGTCAGTCGATGCTCAACCTTATGAGCAAGCAGCAGTTAATGCCCGTGCAGCTCTTACCCAAATTCCCCAGAATGCCAAAGTCGTTGTCCTAAAAGGACCTTCTGGTAACTTCCATGCCGATGAGCGTCGTGCCAGCTGGCAGAAAGAGTTTTTTGACAAGCGTCCCGATGTTAAAATTGTCGGTGAACAAATTGCTAACTGGAACAAAGATGAAGCTATGAAGTATATGGAAGACTGGGTTCAAGCTAACGATAAAATTGATGCTGTTATTGCCATGAATGATAATATGGCAGCCGGAGCATTAGAAGTTGTAAAAGGTAATGCTAAATATACAAATATGCTGGCTTATGGTGTTGATGGAACTGCAGAAGCTTTATTCCTGATCAAAGAGGGAAGAATGACTTCCACATGTCTACAAAACGCCAATGAACTTGCAGAAAAAATGCTCGATGCCAGTAACAAGCTTTTAACTGGTGCAGAAAAAGAAATTAACACAGACATCGGCAACCCACTTGTAAACAAAGATAATGTAGATCAGTATATTGAAATTCTAAAAAAATCCGGAACAATTAAATAATTCAACTCAGCTTAGCTCTCTGGAGTACGCAGGACATTCTTCCTCAGGGATGAATGTCCTGTTGGCTAAATATTACTTGGATAGCATTCATTTGTGCTTGCACCATTTTTAACTAACTTTCATCACTCAAGGAGGGGTACTCAATGAAAAATAGAGCTGCTTATATGACAGGTCTTAATAAAATGGAAATCCGAGAAATCAAAGTTCCTGTACCAAAAGAAAAACAGGTTCTTGTCAAACTCGAGTATGTGGGGATTTGCGGGTCTGACGTCCACTATTTAGAACATGGTAAAATAGGGGATTTTGTGGTCAATGGTGATTTTATCTTGGGGCATGAATGTGCGGGTATTGTAGAGTCCGTTGGACCAGGTGTAGAAAATCTTAAGGTTGGAGACAGAGTAGCCTTAGAGCCGGGGATAACTTGTGGTCAATGCGAATTTTGCAAGTCCGGCAGATACAATCTTTGTCCGGATGTAGAATTTTTAGCGACTCCACCTTACCATGGCTGTTTAATGAACTATATTGCCTTCCCGGAAAATATGGCCTTTAAGCTGCCGGAATCAATCTCAACCAAAGAAGGCGCACTTGTTGAGCCCTTAGCCGTTGGCATGCATGCTGCTAAGCAGGGTGATGTTAAGTTGGGAGATTCAGTAGTGATTCTCGGTTCAGGTACCATTGGTCTGGTTACGTTGCTGGCGTGTAAGGCCTTTGGCGCTACGGATATTACGGTTGTCGATGTTATTCCTAAGAGGCTTGAATATGCTAAAAAATTGGGAGCAACCACAGTTTTAAATGCCACAGAAGTAGATGTGTTAGCAGAAATTGATAAACTGACCAACAAAAAAGGGGTCGACATTGTCATTGAAACGGCAGGTTCTGCCCAAACTATTGCTCAAACCCCCTATCTTATTAAAAATGGTGGGCGTATAGTGCTTGTGGGTATGGCTCCTCAGGATATTATTGAATATAACATCGCTAAAGTCTTAGCTAAAGAAGCCGAAATCAAATCCGTCTTCCGTTATAGAAATATCTATCCGCAAGCGATCAATGCAATAGCCCAAGGGATTATTGATATTTCAGGAATTATTACTCATGAGTTTGATTTTGAGGATGTTGCCAAGGCTTTTGACTTTGTAATTAACCATAAACAAGATGTAGTTAAAGCTGTGATAAAAATCGGCTAATAGTTTCACCAATTATTATAGAATTGTGAAACAGGAGGGGTGCGCTGTGCAATTTTTACTTGGCGTTGATTTAGGAACTTCGGGTACAAAAACTGTGTTGTTTGATCTTGCCGGGAACGCAATCTGTTCAAAAACTATTGAATACCCATTATATCAGCCAGCAAATGGTTGGGCAGAGCAAGACCCTTCTGATTGGTGGAGTGCCACCTGTGCTGGTATTAAATATGTTATCACCACAAGTGGAATTGATGCCTCTGGAATTGCCGGAATAGGTCTTTCAGGACAGATGCACGGGCTTGTCATGCTTGATAGAAACGGAATTGTCTTAAGAAAATCAATCATTTGGTGTGATCAAAGAACCGATAATGAATGCCAACAGATGAATAAACTAGTTGGGGAACGAAGACTCATTGAAATCACGGCCAATCCTGCTCTAACAGGTTTTACGGCTTCGAAAATTCTCTGGGTTCAGAATAATGAACCTGAAATATATGAGAAATGTGCTCATATTTTGCTTCCTAAAGATTATATCCGTTATATGCTTACGGGTGAATTTGCGACTGAAATGTCAGATGCGTCAGGGATGCAGCTTATGGATATCCCTAAACGCTGTTGGTCTGATGAAATATTATCGAAATTTAACATTGACAAGTCTTTGCTGGGTAAGATCTACGAGTCGCCGGAGGTTACCGGTAAAGTACACGGAAAGGCCGCTGATTTGACAGGACTTCGTGAGGGAACAATCGTTGTGGGCGGTGCCGCTGACAATTCGGCAGCCGCAGTCGGTACCGGTGTTGTTAGGGCGGGGAATGCCTTTACAACTATTGGAACTTCTGGTGTGGTTTACGCAATTTCAGATGACGTTTCTATTGATATTAAGGGCAGAGTGCATACCTTTTGCAGTGCGGTACCAGGGAAATGGACAGTCATGAGCTGCACATTAGGTGCCGGCTTATCACTGAAATGGTTAAGAGATACTTGTTGCACTCCAGAAATGATCGAGGCAGAAAAACTCGGAGTTGACCCATATGTCATTATGAATACTCTGGCTGAACAGGTTAAGCCGGGAGCAGGTGGACTGATTTATCTGCCCTACTTAATGGGAGAGCGCTCTCCTCATCCGGATCCCTATTCCAGAGGAGTGTTTTTCGGATTGTCTGCCTCCCATACTCGTGCCAACATGATTCGTGCTGTTATGGAGGGGGTTGCCTATTCCCAGCTTGAATGTGTTGATGTCTTTAAGGAAATGCGGGTTAATGTAGCGGATATGATAGCCTGTGGCGGTGGAGGACGAAGTCCCCTTTGGAGACAAATGCTTGCAGACATGTACGGTTGTCCTGTCAGCACAATTAAAGCGGATGAAGGACCAGCCTTTGGTGTAGCCATCCTAGCGGGAGTTGGAGCAGGAATTTATGATTCTGTCGAAGACGCCTGTGACAACCTGGTTATCAAGAATAGTGTTCAGCCACCAAATGTAGCAACAGGTCAGGTATATGGGGAGTATTATCAGCTTTACAAAAAATTGTACCTTGATTTACAGGACTCGTTTAAGCAATTAGCCAGACTTCCAAAATAGGCTTACTAATAATTGAGCTCTCGGCTCGAAAAATATCATATGGTTTTTTCTATCAAAATAGGTCTCTTTCCACTGTTGAGGTGGAAGAGACCTATTTGCGTTGATGTTTACAAGTGAATTGGGAGATGATTTAGGAATTCATCAATGCTAGAGTAATTGCTGAAGTATCTCCACAAAAAACGAAATTTCAGTATTAAAATCCTTTTTATTACATTGAGCTCTTAATGTGCTATTGTGCTCGATTTTCTTAGTAAATTGCTAAATGACTCATTTTTTTTGCTATTAATCATAATTCTTTTCAGAAAAGAAAAATTTGCGATAAATAATGTTCTTACAATGCTATAAAACCTTTATTTATAGGCCTTTCCAGAATTTCAACCATTTTCTCATCTCATAATTACTTGTGATTTCGACATAGCTAGTAACGTATAATGACGATACTGGAAAATCTGATCACAATTAAGATATATAATATCTGAGTGAGATTGTAGTAAATGGAAACTGGATCATTAATCAAAAGTATAATTGTGATAATTTCAGACAGCTGCAACAATAGGGAGAGTGTTATCATTGGTATGGACAAATCTTATTATGAACAAGGAAAACGGAGCAAAGGCACCAATAGTCTTATTTTCTGTAGCCCTGGTCTCAGTATTATTAAGCTATCTTAGTTCACATCTACTTCAAGATATCTGGTATAATGACCCAATTTTTCTTCACTCTTCACTAGAAGGAGCTTGTATTTGCGTTGGAATATTTACGTTTCTTACCATGTGGCAGAATTATGAGCGTAGTTCTAGTATCAATCGACTGGTTGGCTTTGGCTTCTTGCTGGTTGGGGGGTTCGATTTCCTCCATACTTACTATTACCCTTTGCTTAATCATCATCCTTTGGGCTTCGATGACATATCTTCCCGGTATTGGATTCTTGGCCGCCTAACGGAAGGAGTTATTCTTCTCTTCGGAACTTTTGATAGATTTAAAGGGCCCAAAAATAGATCATTTGGTCTTGTAATAACGATTATACTTGGTGCATCGATATCCTATCTGGTTTATGCCTATCAAGGGTGGTTCCCGGTACTTCTTACAGCTAACGGTGGGGTAACAACTGCTAAGATTGTCTGCGAGTATATTTTAATTGCTCTATTCCTCCTGAATTTACTGCTCCTATATCCGAAGGTAAAGCAGGAAGAATACATCATAGAAAAGTATTTATTCGTCGCCCTAATTATTGCAATCCCTGCTGAGCAATGCTTTGCATCTTATTCAAGTTTATCATCTTTTGATTATACATACGGGCATATCCTTAAGTTTGTATACTATTTCTTTCTATATAAGGGTCTATTTGCATCGACAGTTACTCACCCCTATTTGTATTACGAGACCATTCTCAATGAACTACCGATAGGCATAATCAATTACGATAAATATGAAAAAATCAGATTTGTAAATACTGAAGCAGCAAGATTAATTGGAGTCACCCCAACGGAGTTAATTGGCCTGAGTTCTTTAGTCTTTGAAAAAAGGTTCTATAAAAACGGGGAAAAATCGACGATCAGAGACGTAAGAGAGGGTACTAAACGGTTTAATAATGTTTTTCGGACAATTGATAAAGGAGCGGATAAGGTAGAGCTAGAAATCAGTGGTTTCAGATTTTCACAGGGAGGTTGGCTGCTTTATTTTAATGATGCTAAGCTGGCTCATCTGTTTGAGAATTTGCAGCTCCAAACAAAGACGATTTTAAATTCAATGGACAGTATGGTTTTAGTTTCTGATGCGACCGGTCGAGTCACCATGTGCAATAACAGCTTTATTCACCTAACGGGTTTTACTGAAGAAGACGTTATCAATAAAAGACTCGGTAACGTTGAGAGCTTATTAAGGTTAAACTTAAGCAAGCCCAGCAAAATAAAAAAATCCCACGAAGGAATAGAAGGGTGTTTTCTAAGCAAAGATGGGGTGAATCGAGATATTGTTTTAAATCTAAATTCGGTTCAAGGAATAGATAATAGTTTGATTGGTAATGTGGTCGTTGCAACAGATATTTCTTCAGCCAGAAAGGAGGCTGAAAGGCTTCGTCAGCGCGAAAAACTTGCGGTATTGGGTCAAATGGCTGCAGGAATAGGGCATGAAATAAGGAATCCGATGACAACTGTTCGAGGCTTTCTGCAATTATTGGGAGAGAGAAACCAATACGCAGCCCAAAAACCAATTTTTGAATTAATGATCTCCGAACTGGATCGAGCCAATTCAATTATTACGGAATTTCTGATGCTGGCAAGGACTAAGCACACTAAGATGAAGTTTCAAAACCTTAACGACATCCTCAATCATCTATATCCACTTATTGAAGCAGACGCATTTAACCAAAACAAACAGATTAGGTATATTCCCGGTACAATTCCTAGTCTCAAGCTTAACAGAAATGAGATCTCTCAGCTTGTCATGAATCTAGTCCGTAACGGGCTAGAGGCAATGAAGGCGGGAGGAATCCTGACCATCAGAACCAATCTAATTGATGATAAAGTACTATTAGTGGTGGAGGACGAGGGATGTGGTATCCCTGTGGAAAACCTTGCTAAAGTTGGAACTCCATTTTTCACGACAAAGGATGATGGAACGGGATTAGGCCTTGCGACAAGCTTTACCATTGCAGAAACACATAATGCTCAAGTAGATATCAAATCAAGTTCGAAAGGTACTAAATTTTATATATCATTCCAGCTTCCCGATATGCTTCAGGATCAAGGCAAGATGATAGTTTAAATTATAAATAATTCCATTAATGAAATTTTATAGGAGGATAATTCTCCCTTCTGTCGAAGTATCAGGTGAAAGGGAGTGATTTAGATGCATTGCGACTTACTAAATAAGGATGTTCAAATTGAATTATGGAAAGAACTCCGCAACCCAAAGGATGAAATTGAAAAAACAGTCTATAAATGTAGCGAATGTTATGTAGAAATCAAAGGATCCGGCGGTAGAAAAATGTTTGTATATTGTGATAAAATGAGCGATTCTAAGTGCTTATTGAAGCATATGTAGCCATATCCTTCAGTAATTTTAGTGTGCGAATTATTTATAAGGCACTCTGATTAGAGTGCTTTTTTGTATTGTATCTATCTTAATCTATATAATTAAGGTGATTCACAATCTTCGCCTATGAGATATATTCTCAAATTAAGAGGAAAATGCTAAAAAATGATTATAAGTACTAATATACCTGGTACTTATAGTACTTATACGAAACTCGAATTTTTAAGTCTGAACCGGCAGGTTTATAATTAGACTTATGAATAGAGTCTTCTACCAACGAGGATAAAAAGGGAGATAGAATTTGTGAATAAAGAAGATCTGGCTAGTATTCGTAGAGAATTAAAAGTTAACAACTCTAAGCTAAATCTCCAGGAAATTTGTAGCTATTATATAAAACAAGAAAGTAAGGACATTCTTTGTTCAGAAGTATTATATTTTGCTATGATGGATGAAGAAAAGAAAGAGCTATTTCTTAAAAACTTTAAAAAAGTATTATCAGGAAAGATTGATTCAAAAACTTTTGAGTTAGAATTTAAAGATAACAAGCTGGGCCAGAACTCGACTCAAAGGAATATGCTTGATACTTTGAAAACAGAAGATTTTAGAGAAGCGACGTTCAAAATTGTCAATAAAATTCTGGCAGAAACCTGTGAAATTTATGATAAAGATTTTATGATCAGCTTTGTACGGGGAGAGGTTTATAAATCAATTAAAAAAGATAATGACGAGATAGATGATGAAAAAGCCTATTCTTTGGGTTTTTTTATTGGCAGCATTTGTCCAATTGTTCTACCTAAAAAGGCACTTAATTTTGATTTTGAAGAAAGAGAATTTAAAACCAGTGTTCCTATGAATGTTACTATTAATACGGATGCTCCATATGAGGGTTTTATGTTTCCCTCATTTAGCGAAGATGCTGCTGAGACTGATAAAGTTGTTTATTATACCCAAAAAGAAAACCAACCTAATCAATTGTTCGTAGAAAATGTTCTTGATTGTGAATTGAAATTAACAGCCGAGGCTGACAAAGCGCGGTTTTTAGAAGTTGTACGTGATGTTGTTGGAACAGAAATTGAGCCGGAAGTTGTTTCTAACATTTATACAGAAATCGGCCGGCGGCTGGAGGTAGAAGCTGAAAGTGGAGAGGTATCTTTAATCGGCTTAAAAGATATGGAAAGAATTTTGGAGAGTAGTGGGATTGCCACTGAAGATAAGTTGCAGTCTTCATTTTTGGAAATTATGGGTGCGGAAAACTACGAATTTAAGGCATCAAGTCTAGCCCCTAATTTTAAAACAAAGTCGATTAAAATTGATAGTGGCACAGCTTCAATTACGATTGGCCCGGAAGATCTTAAAAACGTCAAGCAAGTAACCAAAGATGGTATACGATATTTGATGATTCGCATTGATGATGCGGCTACACTGGAAGGCTTTGACTTGGTAACAGAGGAATTGTAATGTCCTGCACAGCTTTGTTGAGGGTTTCTCTAAAGACCATTTAGCATGTCCCAGAAACGACAGCGCTGTCGTTTTCTGGGACATGCTCTGTGATGAAGTTTGTTCTGGACAGACGGCTTTTCTTCAGTAAGGGTGCCGGTTTTATCAAATAGGATGATAAATTGACAGAAGGCAGAACAGTCTATTTAAATTTAATCAAGTCTGCAGCTCGCTTTAATTGCTCATCAAGGACTTTGGCATAAATTCTCGTGGTTCTGGGATCAGAATGGCCCAGAGCGTCCTGGACAATGGCCAAATTGTCCGTTTCCCGAAGGAGCAAAGTGGCAAATGTTGAGCGCATCTTATGAACACTGAAGCCCTCTGTGTTATGGCCAAGAGTTTTGAGAATGGTCATATATTTAGAGATAAGATTTTGTACGGCTCTCTTGCTTATTCGGTTTCCTTGGATTGAGAGAAAAAGAGGGTCAAGGTTTTTGCGGACATAACGGGGGCGCTCATTCTGCAGATAATCATTCAGGGCTTTGGCTACATCGTCATTAAAATAAATGACAGTCTCTTTATTCCCTTTACGGAGGATCTCAAAAAAGCCTTTATTAAGGTTTGTCTTGCTGATATCAAGGTTACAAAGTTCAGATAGCCGCAGTCCTGTACCAATCAAGGTAAGGACAATGGCATAATCTCGTTTCTCGGTATAGACGTGATATTTGAGTTGGCCTGCTGATAATCCTACACCAGTTTCTAAAGCGTCTGTTAAGTCGGCAATTTCATTAGGTTCTAAGGCCTTAGGAAGCTTTTGATTAACATTGAAGGGGTCTAGTTTGATTGTCACGTCTTTAGAAATCATATCCTCGCGTAGTAGATAGCGGTAAAGAGATTTTATGACTGCTTGCTTTCGGGCAAGTGCTCGTACGCCATTATTCCGCTTAATGCTCGCCCAACTTAAATAAGCTTCAATATCCCGATGTCCGATCTTATCCATGTGATATAATAAGTTAATGCCTTCGGGAGAGGAGGGGAAAGTGGGCAGAGAATCACAGAGGAATTGAAAGAACAGTCTAAGTTCATTGGAATATGCATATTGAGTATTTTTTGATTTATTAATAACAGCCAAGTGATTAATATAATCTTGTGCGAAATGGGGAAGGGTAGAAAATTCAGCGCTATAATTATCTTTCATACAACACCCTCCGGCAGCTAAATTAGAATCAATCTTGTGTAAGAAGTATAACGATATCGTTATTATATATATTAATCTAAGATTTTCAAAGTTTGTTTGATCGGAGGTTCTGTCAATGTCTTTTCTAATTATAACTAAAAGTGATGTATTAAAATTTGCTCTGCCTTTATATGATTATCTCAGTCAACATGGGTATGCAGCAGAGGCTAAGGCCATGGCCGACTTGGTGGACTCCTGTTATCCTCAGGACACTCAAGCTTTTGATGCCTATCAAAGGGCATTTCAACAAATCCGAGAAACAGTTCACGACTTGCCATCTCAATATCATCAAGCCCTGGATGATGCTCTAATAATTCTACAAAGCAACTAAGTTTTTGGTGACAGGACATTAAGGTTATGAAAATAACTAGATGTACTTTTAGTTAGAAAGAAGTGAACTAATAATGGAATATGCACAATATGGAAAAACAGGGATGAAAGTGTCTAGATTCGGACTTGGTTGCATGCGATTTCCTTCAGATGAAAAAGAGGCTATTGAAATGGTGCGTTATGCCATTGATCACGGGGTGAATTATCTTGACACCGCCTTTATTTACAAAGACAGCGAGATTATTACGGGTAAGGCTTTAAAGGGTGGTTATCGAAACAAAACCTACTTAGCTACCAAAAGCCCAATTTGGAATATTGATAAACACGATGACTTTGAAAAATATCTGGATGAAGAATTGATACGACTTGGAACAGACCATATTGATGTATATCTTCTTCATAATATGAATCACGGCCACTGGGAAAAGGTTAAAAAGTATGATGGACTGACCTTCTTAGATAAAATGGTTAAAAAAGGGAAAATTACTCATAAGGCATTCTCAATTCATAATACCTTAAATGCATTTAAAGAGATTGTAGACGCCTACGATTGGGAGATGGCTCAAATTCAGCTGAATATCTTAGACGAGAAGCAACAAGTGGGTGTGGAAGGTTTAAAATACGCAGCAGATAAAGGCCTGGCCGTAGTAATTATGGAACCGCTTAGAGGGGGCTATATATTAAATACTGTACCCCAGGAAGCACAGGATTTAATCAATCAATATCCCGAAAAGCGTTCGTTGGTAGAGTGGTGCTTTAGATGGCTTTACAATATGCCGGAAGTATCCCTAATCTTAAGTGGTACAAGTACTTTACAACAGTTAAAGGATAATCTGAAGATATTTGAAAATACGGCTTCCAATGTTATGTCAGAAGAAGATTTAAACTTGATCAAAATGATTCGTGAGGCATATGAAGCGAAAAAGAGCATTGGCTGCACCGGTTGTAGTTACTGTATGCCATGCCCACAAGGTGTAACAATCCCTGAAATATTTAAGCTTTATAACAGCCAGCAGCTTATGAAATCACATCCAATCGACAAAGTGGTCTATCAAAGTAATCTGGTGCCTAATGGCACTGGTGCAGATCAATGTGTAGCTTGTGGAATCTGTATAGAAAATTGCCCACAGTCTTTAGAAATTCCAGAGTTACTAGAAAAGGTTCATGCTGAATTTATGGGCAGCACCTACACACCACAGAGATAGGATTAAAAATATAGAATTACGATGCAAAAGGAGCCGGACTTGAAGTCTGATTTCTCCATTTTGCATCGTTTTTATATATTCGGTAACCGGTTTTCAAACGGAGTCATCTTCACAGGCTTCAGTATCATACCCAACAGAATAAACAATTAACAGGTCAATTTGAAGACGTCGTTGATCAGCTTGAAAATCAGATTACGGACTATGTCTTAAAAGTTACTGCCGGTAAAAGTCTCACATCTGAGCAAACGGATCAGAATTATCGGATTCTGCAAGCGATTGGTGACATAGAGCGTGTTGGAGATCATGCCACTAATCTAGTGGAACTTACAGATTATGCTATCGAAACGAAGGTTAAATTCTCAGAACAAGCCAACCAAGACCTTCTCAATATGTTCACTAAAGTTCAAGAGATCTTTACCATGTCCTTAGAAGTATTAAAAACAGATGATGTTGCCTTATCAGAAAAAGTGCTCCAATACGATGATATTATTGATGATTTAGAAATCACCTTGCGTAAGGGGCATATTGAACGTCTCAGTCAAGGAACTTGTAATGGAAGTCACGGTGCCACCTTCCTCAATATTATTAGTAATCTGGAACGTATTGGCGATCACGCTGTAAATATTGCAAAGTACACTCTATTACACAGGAAAGACTAAAACTTATCTGCCTACGAAAGGGTTGAATTACAGAGCGTTTTATCTGGAATTCAACCCTTTTTATAATTATTCTAATTAATAATGTATTAAATGTTTCCTAGCTAAGATCCGACAGAACAGCAGCTAGTAAGAAAAGGAATTTGCCGTTGGCAAATGAAGTCTCTAAAAAAGAAGCCATAGGCTTCTTTTTTTTGCGCCTACGCTTAAGGCATTGCGACAGATAAGTTTTCACACCTATTATCGTAACATTCTCCGGTTGATTTTCTAGGATTTTTTCGAGTGCATTTAGGAAGTGCACTTTTATGTATCCACTTTGAGGTTAAGAATTGTACTTGACCCTATAGTAACTATAGGGTATAGAATACCAAATATAGCGAATGGCAACGGGATGCCGATAATTTTATCGAACAAGAAGAAAGGCAATGAGGACAGGATGAAAAAGAAAATCTTAATTAAAAATGCCCGGGCCATTGTGACATGTGACGCTTCTGATCAAGTGTTTCAGGATATGGATATGCTTATCGAGGGATCACAGATTGTGCAGATTGGCAAGAGCATAGCAACTCAGGATGCTGAAGTCATCGATGGGCGAGATAAATTCGTTTATCCCGGCCTGATCAACACCCATCACCATTTTTTTCAAACCTTTGTCAGAAACCTGATGACCATCGATTATCCTAATCTGCTGGTAGTCGAATGGCTGGACAAAATTTACCGCATCTTTCAAAAAATTGATTCTGAGGTCATCTATTATTCCTCATTGACTGCTATGGGAGACTTACTTAAGCACGGCTGCACCTGTGCTTTCGATCACCAGTATTGCTATACACGCGCCTCGGGCAAGCTGCTGGTCGACCGTCAGATGGAGGCTGCTGCCCAACTGGGCATTAGGTATCACGCAGGCAGAGGCACTAACACACTCCCACGTAGTAAAGGGAGTACAATTCCCGATAACATGCTGGAGACGACGGATGAATTCATTTCCGACTGTGAGCGACTGATTGATTTGTATCATGATTCGGATCCCTTTTCCATGAAGCAGATCGTCGTGGCTCCCTGCCAGCCTATTAACAGCTACATAGAAACCTTTAAAGAATCAGTAGCTCTGGCTAGAGCAAAAGGTGTCCGCTTACATACCCACCTAGGCGAAGGAGAAAATGTAATTATGCAGGAACGCTGGAATAAGCGTACTCTGGGGTGGTGTGAGGATATCGGCTTTATCGGCTCGGATGTTTGGATTGCCCATGGCTGGGAGCTGCATCCCGAGGAATTCAAGTTCATGGGACAAACAGGCACAGGAGTTTCCCATTGTCCCTCACCTGCGGTCTTGGGGGGGTTCCCGATCCTGGATATGAAAGCTCTTCAGAAGGATAAGGTGATCATCAGCCTCGGATGCGATGGTTCCGCAACCAATGACAGTTCCAGTCTCTTGGATTCCTTGAGGATGGCCTATCTTATGCAGGCTTACCACAGTAAGGAGCGAGGAGGGTGCCTTTCCCCTTATGAATTGCTGAAAATAGCAACAGTGAACGGGGCAAAAACCTTGGGTCGGGATAAATTAGGCTCATTGGAGGTAGGAAAGGCTGCTGACTTGTTCATGATCAACACCGGAGTCCTAGAACTGACGGGCACTTTGCATGATCCAAAAAACATCCTGGCCCGGGTGGGTGTGACCGGTCCGGTCTGGCTGACGATGGTCAACGGTAAGGTTGTCTTCAAGGACGGTCAGCTGTTGGGTGTTGACGAAGGGGCAGTGGCCGAAGAAGGGGAAAAGGTTTGTACGCGGGTGCTGCGCAATGAATGTGAGGCCTTCCGCTAAAAATAGATTTAGAAAAATTAAATAGCAAAAGAAAGAGGAGATTAGAATGAAAGTATTTAAAGGGCTCGTACTTCTAATGTGTATGTTAGTTCTGTTAACCGGGTGCGGCAGCGGCGCTGCCCAAGAGACGACGTCAAAAGATCAGAAAATGAAAGTGGCCCTGCTCCTCTCCGGTCCCGCCAATGATCAGGGCTGGAATGCAACAGCTTTAGAGGGACTTAAGGCTGCTGAAACAAAGTTTGGGTTAGAAACTACCTATTCGGAAAATGTCGGCGTCGCTGACACGGAATCTGCTTATAATGATTATGCTGCGCGGGGTTATGATCTAATCATCGGCCACGGTTTTCAGTTTGGAGATCCGGCAGTTCGAGTAGCTCAAAAATTCCCTAAGCTCCATTTTATGGCAACAGAGGCCAATTCTCAAGCTGAGAATATGGCTTCCTATGTAATGAGCTGCGAACAAGGTGGATATTTGATGGGTATCCTATCTGCTTCAATGTCCAAAACTGGCAAAATCGGAGTCATCGGCGGTATCGAGCAACCATCAATTATCAAGGAACTTGAAGCTTTTAAACTGGGCGCAAAAAAAGTAAACCCTAACATTGTTGTTTATGAAATTTACGTTAATTCATTTACGGATGTTTCTGCCGGGAAAGATGCGGCCCTATCCATGATTGACAAAGGTGCGGATGTTCTCTACCACGTTGCCAACCAAGCGGGTACCGGTGCCATCAAGGCTGCAGAGGAAAAAGGTATTCTGGCTTGCGGAAATTCCTACGATCAGAATTCAATTGCACCTAATACTGTGATGTGTTCCACTGTGTATAATATGCCGACAGTCATCCTGACTGCAGTGGATGCTGTTAAAAATGGTACCTTCAAAGGCGGCATCACTCACTTAGGCATGAAAGAAAAAGTCGTCGATATTTCCCCGTACCATTCCTTTGAAAGCAAGATTCCCGAAGCTACCAAGAAACTCATCGAAGCTACCAAGAAACAGATTACTGAGGGAACACTAACCGTCCCAGTTATTGAGAAATCCACGAAGTAGGCATAAACATTTTGAAGATGTCTCGATGGATCATGTTGCGACTGTCCAGGGACATCTTCTTCTTTTATAGGAGGAGTAATCTATGGCTTTGCTTTCCATGAAGAACATCAATAAATCCTTTTTTGGAAAAATGGCCAATAGCCAGGTCTGTTTCGATCTGGAGCCCGGAGAAATCCATGCCCTCTTGGGGGAAAATGGAGCAGGGAAAACCACTTTGATGAATATTTTGTACGGCATCTATGCAAAGGATTCCGGTGATATTTTCTGGAAAGGGCAAGCGGTTTCCTTTACATCACCCAGAGATGCCATTGCTTTTCAGATTGGTATGGTTCACCAGCACTTCATGTTGGTTCCTACCTTAACTGTGTCTCAGAACATAACCCTAGGGCTAAAAGAGAAGGGATATCCCTTTCCTGACCGCAAAGCTCTTAATGCAACTATTACAGAAGTTGCACAGAAATATGGGCTTCAGATTGATGTTAATGCTTACATCTCTAACCTATCTGTGGGCGAACAGCAAAGAGTAGAGATTATTAAACTTCTCTACAGAGATGCGGAACTGCTTATCTTGGACGAACCCACTGCAATGCTGACTCCACAGGAGACAGAATACTTTTTTGAGGTACTGCGTAAACTGCGGGCGGACGGCCATGCGGTGATCATCATTACTCACCGCATCCCTGAGATTATGAACATTAGCGACCGGGTCACGGTTCTACGAGACGGGTATAATGTGGTGACAGCGAAAACCAGTGACATCAGCGAGCAAGAGTTATCTCGTTATATGATTGGACGTCAACTTCAGATTATTCAGCGGGAGGCTATCATGTCCAACACCGGCAGAGAGGGAATTGCCTTTGAAGAGGTTTCACTGCAAGAAAGGGGCAGAGAGCGGCTTAATTCCCTTTCCTTGCAAATTGCGCCAGGGGAAATCGTCGGGGTAGCAGGGGTTGATGGCAATGGGCAAAAGGAGCTGGTTGAAGTAATTCTGGGCATCCGTAAACAAACCAGTGGGAAGATCAGGATGGATGGGGTAGATATGAGCTCAATGAGCGTACTTGAACGTAAGAAGCTGGGAATTGGCTATATTTCAGATGACCGTCATCAAGACGGTCTAGTGATGGATATGAGCCTAATGGACAATATCCTTTTAAAAACCCACACCGACCGTCGGTTCATTAAGCATGGACTGATCGATACCCACTTAGTGCGGGCAGAGACCCAAAAGGCAGTTGAAGACTATGCCATTAAAACCCCAGGGTTGAATACCCCTCTGCGCTACCTTTCCGGGGGAAATCAGCAAAAGTTGATCTTAGCCCGGGAAATGGCAGGTAATCCCAAAGCTATCATAGCGCATCAGCCCACCCGGGGGCTGGATATTGGTGCAACGGAGTTTGTCCAACAGCAGCTGCTTCAACACAGGTCGAACGGGTGCAGTATTCTCCTCATCTCGGCCGATTTGGAAGAAATTCTTTTACTAAGCGATAGGGTCGCTGTGATTTATCAAGGGTGCTTCATGGGAATCTTCCCTAATAATAAAGAACTGGATTTATCCCAGATCGGACTTATGATGGCTGGCAAAACGTCTGAAGCAAGGAAGGAATCACTATGAAACAGTTTGGAAAACTTCTGTCTTTTCTCGGTATTGCTGTCCTGACGTTATCAATCTCGATTTTGCTCATTCTCTTGGTTGGCAGCAGCGTTAACCAAGCATTCTTCAGTTTTATATCCGGAATTTTCGGCTCCTTCTATTCTGTTTCTGAGGTTATGGTGAAAGCTACTCCGTTGATCCTGACAGGTTTAGGGGTTGCAGTGGGTTCTCGAAGTGGGTTTATAAACATCGGTGCTGAAGGGCAGCTTTATATGGGTGCTATTGCGGTTACTTGTATTGCTTTCTGGCTGAATGATCTGCCTGCAATAGTAATGATTCCTCTAGTGATTCTGGGCGGTTTTGTTTTTGGCGGCATTTGGTCGGTAATTCCCGGTTTTTTAAAGGCTCGGTTTGGGATATCAGAGGTAATTACTACTCTCATGTTTAATTATATCGCTCTAAGTATAGTAGGAATTTTAGTGCGCACTTGGCTCAAGGATCCCGCCACTTCCTTACCTATGTCGGCTTTTCTGCCCGATGGTGCTACACTGCCAGCCCTTATAAGCACTACAAGGCTGCACGCTGGCCTCTTGGTTGCCCTGATTTCTGTTGTCCTTGTCTGGCTTCTGGTTTGGAAAACACCTACAGGCTATGAAATGCGGGCAGTGGGTCTAAATCCCAGGGCCAGTAAGTGCTCTGGTATCTCCGTTTATAAAAACATCATCCTTTCCTCACTGATAAGCGGCGGGCTTGCCGGAATTGCAGGTGTGTGCGAGGTATCTGGATTGCATCACAAGTTGCTTGAAGGTATCTCCCCAGGCTATGGGTATATCGCAATTATAGTTGCGCTCTTAGGGAAGAATCATCCCGTTGGTGTGGTCATCTCCGCCTTGGGAATCGCGGCCCTTCAAGTTGGTTCATTAGGAATGCAGCGTATGGCCGGGGTGCCGACCTCTATTTCATCCATTATCATGGGGGTTGTCGTTTTATTAATTCTGGCCCGTAAAAGTTTATTCCGCCGACTTTTAACCGACGAATAGGAGGATCAAACAATGGATTCTGAAATTATTGCGCTGATTACCATGTATTTAGTAGCCTCTGTCAGGATGGCAACCCCGCTCATCCTAGCGGGATTGGGAGAGGCTGTTTCTGAAAAAGCTGGAATCCTGAATATCGGCGTTGAAGCAATTATGCTATCCGGAGCGTTTTTCAGCTTCATCGTTGCTTTTTTTACTGGTAATCTATTCCTGGGTCTATTAACGGGTATTGTTGGCGGGATCTTAGTCAGCATGATCCATGCTGTGTTGAGTATCCATTGTAAAGCAAACCAGACCATTGCAGGTCTGGCACTTAACTTTATGGTTATGGGGCTGACAAGCTTCCTGTTCTTAATTGTCTTTGGTCAAACAACGACCATTCCAGCTTGCAATATGTTTGGTGACCTAAAAATCCCTTTGCTGGCCAGTATTCCGATCATAGGCCCAGCTCTGTTTAATCAAAACCTATTTGTCTATTTAGCTTTAATTGGCATTATACTAACAGCGATTTTCTTTTATAAAACGGAGTGGGGCATCAATCTGCATGCTGTTGGAGAACACCCGCAGGCGGCGAATTCTGCAGGTCTGAATGTCTTTGCAATTCGTTACTTTGCCTGTTTTATAAACGGTGTATTAGGCGGATTAGGGGGAGCGAGTATAACCCTGGGACAACTGGGGTTCTTTATGGAGAATGTTACCTCAGGAAGAGGGTATATCGCCTTGGTGGCTGTAATCCTAGGACGGCGTAATCCCATCGGGATTCTTGCGGCTGCCATGGTCATCGGATTTTCCCAGGCACTGCAGTACAACCTTCAAACCTTGGGTTTCCCGATTCCGACTCAAGTATTCACCATGTTCCCTTATCTGGTTGCCGTCATCGTACTCTTCTTATCAATTGGTAAAAGTATTGACCCTTCTGCATTAGGTATCCCCTTCGAGCGCAATAAAAGGTAGCGACGATTTTTGAAGAAATCTGCACTAACCATTAGAAATTATACATAGCCAACATATGTCCGATTTTTCCTTGAGATCGCAAAGGTTAGTTAGGATAATAATATTTCTGCTCCTGAATAGGTCGAAAAACTACGGGATTGTCTGATGGGCAATTGATAGATATAATGACCTTAGCACAGGAAAGGAAAAGGCTATATGAAAGAAACTCTTAGCATTGGCGAGATAAGTGCTTTATTTCATTTAAATGTCCAAACACTCATCTATTATGATTCAATTGGGCTGCTAGTCCCCATTGAACGGAACCCGACCAACGGCTATCGCAAATATCGATTCGATCAGATCTATAAGCTGGCCACCATACGTTATCTGCGTCGCCTAGGTTATTCCCTCAAGGAAATTCAGGCTTCTTATTTAGAATCCCGTGATATCGATTCTAACTTGGAGCAGCTAAAAAAGCAGTCAAGTATCATCAGAAAAAAAGCAGAAAACCTGCTTAATACTGACAGGGCAATTCAGCAGAAAATTCATTTCATCGAACAGGAATTGCCCAATGTAGACATTGAGTGCGTTTCAATTAAGGCATTCCCCGAGAGGTTCTATTTTCCTATAGGAGGAGAAGAGCTGCTCTATGGGGATGATTGGTTCTATCTCAATCCAACGGTGGTGTTTTACAAAAACGATTCCAAATATTTTGGTGCTTATCTCTTTGACGATGGAGAAAACACAATCCTGCAAAAAGAAACGTCTGATTCTCTGCGCTTTCCTGTTATACCCGCCGGGCGCTATCTCTGCGGGTATCATCAGGGTGCTTATGAACACATCTACGCAAGTGCCCAGCGGATTCGTGAGGCGGGTGGAGATTTAGATCTTGCTGATATAACCATAAACTTTAATATCATTGATCAATTTGTGGAACGAGACAACAGGAACTACATTACTGAAGTGCAAATCCCGATTATCGACAGCGAGGAACATCGGGAGCTTTTATTAGGGATTTGAAAATCAGGTCATAGTAGATTGTGTAGATCATTGAAGCCCTGTCTAGCAAAGACGGACTTCTACCGGAGTGCCTATGGTTATCCCGTCTTCAGAAACTATCGAATCATAAGCCAGGATAGTCACTCCTTTTTCACTGGCGAGCCTTAAGGCTTTTGTGAATTCCGGATCCCTTATCTCAAAGGGGGTAAAATAGTTTACGCCTTTCATTTGAATGAGAAAGAAGATGAACCCTGCATACCCTTCTTCAACAGCTTTGATCATTTCATAAATATGCTTGCAGCCTCTCTGAGTAGGAGCATCTGGGAACATGGCAATGCCTTCAGTTTCAAGGGTTACACCTTTTACTTCAATGAACCCTCTTTGATCGTTGCTTTCAAAGTATAGATCAAATCTAGAATTACCGTAAATAACCTCTTTGGAAAGTTGTGTAACTTCGCGAAATTCCTTAATTTTCCCCTCATTGATACCATCAAACACCACCAGATTGGGGACTTGTGAATCGATATTGATCAGAACATCTCCCTTATAGCTGGCTATAAGGGAGTACTTCGTCTTGCGCCCTGTATTTTTTGCTTCTTCCAGAATTACCATAGCTCCTTCTTGGAGTATCTCTCTGCATCGCCCGGTATTTTTAACATGGACAATTTCTTCATTATTGTCTACTATTACGTGAGCAATAAATCTATTAGGCCGTCTTATAAATCTTGCAATTTTAACAGATGAATACTTCAATGTTTGCACTCCTTTTATTCATAAGCCATAGCCTGTCTAAAACTTAATTTCATGACAAGATTGCCGCCCATTGTAAAGAATAATATAGAGGATGGGATAGTTAATCAATTGTCATACTTAGAAAGCCACTTGGAAAATTCAAGGGCATTTATTTTTTCAGCTGTTAGGCCATCGGACTTGCTGGAAGCCAAGAATACAATGGGTTCTACCATAACTCTTGGGCGTAGAAGAGGGGATTTGATTTGCCCCCTAAGATCTTCGGGAATCATCCCCGTATCAGTTGCTCCGCCAGGAAGCAGCATATTAACGGATATTCCATATGGGAGGAGATCCTCGGCCATAATGTAGGACAGTGACTCTGCACCGGAGCCGGCAGGGCCGTAGGGGATAAAGCCTGTACGCCTCATGGTTTCTTGATTCATCGTAATGTTGATAATTTTCCCATGTCCCTGGCGGATCATCAGGGGGGTAAACCCTCGGGCCACAAGAAAATAACCCGTAAGATTTGTGTCAATTAAATTTCGGAACCCCTCAGGGGTAACTTGAAAAAAGGGCAGGGGTTCAATCAAGAAGCGCTTATTTACTGTGCGCATCCCAATTCCGGCGTTATTGACTAAAACATCAAGCTTTCCCCAGGTTCTTTGTACCCATTCCACTGAATCCGCTATCGATGTTTCCGAGCGAACATCCATAGGTAATCCGTATACATCCAAACCGGATGATTTAAGTCGTTTGACTTGATTATCCAGTTTCACGCCCGGTCTGGAAGCTAAGGCAACCCTAGCCCCTGCACGAAGAAGCCCTTCTGCCATTGCAAGTCCAATACCACTTGAGGCACCGGTGACAACGATACTGATTCCCGCTAAGTCAGTATTGGAATTTGAAGTATTAGTGTTTGTCATCTTATTCCTCCTAAATGTGCTATGAGTATAATACCGAAATTTTAAAATAAATACTATCAAGAAAACGAGGCTGGTGCCTGGCCTGCAGGAGAAGGCTGCCGCTTTTGTTCATCAAAATTGGTCATGATAGCGTTAAGGAGGTATAGTCATTTTGAAGAAAATCCTATTTAGATTAGCAACAATCCTGCAAATTCTTTTCATTATAATAGCCTATCTAATTCAAACATACTCAGTGAAAAAGATGGGAGTGATGCGATTCGTTGTTTATCTAAACAACACCTGGGAGGATTTGTACCCCATTGATGAAATTCTACATATTGGGGTCAGCATCTTAGTGATATTTACGATTATTACCCTTATTGTGTTTATTAAAATGATAAAAAAGAGTTCTGGTTTAGGCAAAGAGGCTGTCTCCTTGGTCGTTTTCCTAATTATCATTACACTGGCAGCTACTATTTTCACTATCGGCTTCTCAACAGAAGACTATCGCTCCTATTACTTTATCAGCTTCATATTGGCAATCGTCAACTTGATTCAAAACATTAAGATTATAGGATATTTAAAAAAGTAGGAGCCTCGGAATTGATCAAGGCCCGGAGGATTAGAACTGAAAAGCAAAGAGAGTCGACAGCTTTTGCTATCAGACTCTCTTTAAGCTATTAATTATTTTTTATAGTTAGCTGACGCTTCTTCGGGAGTAATGGCCTGAACCGGATTCTTTTCATCCATCTGCCATACGAACCAGCCGTCGTCATACAATTTAATATTTTTCCAACCATTTTCATAGGCCATGAGCCAAGGGATAGTTGCTCTCCAACCGGTTCCACAGTAAAAGGCAATTTCATTATCTTTTGTTATACCTTGGTCAGCCCACATGGCTACCGCCTTGTCAAAGTTGATGAATGTTCCGTCTTCATTGAGGTAGTCAGTTTCATCATGTCCCCAAACTGCACCTTTAGGTTCGCCAGCTCTTTTAATGTAACTATAGCCGCTTTTCTTACCTGTAAATTCATCTAAACTCCGAATACTTACTAATCTAAAGTTCTTGTCTTTTGCCAGCTTATCTTTTACTTCGTCAGTCGCTAAAACATAGTCCGGATGGGCAGGTATAGTTACCCCAAAATCTTTCGCTGTTGCTTGAGCAGTTTCTATACCGTCCTTAGTTGGATACCCGGCTTTTTTCCAAGCGTTCAATCCACCATCGAGGACCTTGACATTTTCAACTCCAGCCCAGATACATACGAATGCGACTCTCGCTGCACCTGAGTCTGCACCATAAACGATTACATTAGTATCTTTCGTTATACCATAATTTTTCATTACCTGGGTAATTTCCGCGCCTGTTCTGATATCCCATTTCTTTTCTTCTTCGATTTCATCTGTATTTAGATGGATCGCTCCCGGAATATGTGCTTCTGTGTAGGCTTTATCTTCGCTAACCTGGCCCCAAGCGGCCTCAATAATTACATAATCTTTTGATTCCGGTTGTTTACCATCAATGACACCTTTTACCCAATCTGCGGACACAAATACCTTTGTCTTTTCGACTGCCTTAACCGTCGGAGTTTCTGCCGCAGGCTTTTCCGGTGTAGTGGTGGAACTACAGCCAGTTGCAAATGTTGCTACCATCGCAATACAAATAAGGACAGTAAGTAATTTCTTTTTCATTAATGTTTTCTCCTCACAAAATATTTAGTTTAAACCTTTATATTGTACAAAATAGCGGCTCTCTCGATAAAATAATAACTGCAGATTATCGGAGAGAATATCGATTTTCACCCCCATATTCTTAGAACTATAGATCTACAGTTCAAGAAATGAATATAACCAAGCTAAATGTTATCATCGATAGCTGGTTATGTAAATATACTATCACCATATATCTATGTAATAGATTTGCAAATGCTTATGAGTGCGACAATATGGCGTTAATCAATGGGATATGTTGGTAAATTTAACAAATAGGCCATTGCACTCAGGGGTGATTTTCGCTATAATCTAACTAGTTGAATACCTGAAGATAGAGGCGGGTCAAACAAAAGTAGCTAAGATGAGGTTGGAGAGATACCTATGATCCTCAGCGAAAGGGGATGGCTCCGAAGGGTGGAATTTCTCTTTAATTCCATGCCTGGTTCCCGGATTAAGAGTCCTTGAACTGTCACCGTATCGCGGTGAAGTGCTATCGTTTTGTGTGCATTATTTAATTTTTATTAATTTTGTTTAGAACAAGGCGTCAGCTTAATCTGCGCCTTGTTTTTATATTATGAACAAAAAATGCACCTGTATAATAAGGGGTAAGGAGTGGGAATATGTCATTTGGAAGAATTCTTACAGCAATGGTTACACCTATGAACGAGGCTTTAGAAATTGATTATAAAGAAGCGGGGCGTTTAGCTTTACATTTAGTTAAGCATGGTAATGATGGGATTGTCGTCGCGGGGACAACCGGGGAATCCCCGACAATTTCATCTGAAGAAAAGCTTGAATTATTTAAAGTCGTTAAAGAAGCCGTAGGCTCGCGGGCTGTCGTTATTGCCGGGATCGGCTCAAACACCACAGAAGGAAGTATAGCATTAGCCAAAGAGGCAGCCGCAATTGGAGTAGACGGGCTGATGGCAGTGGTACCCTATTACAACAAACCTTCTCAAGAGGGCTTATATCAGCATTTCCGAAACATAGCCGCAGCCACTCCGCTTCCCTTAATGCTTTATAATATCCCGGGCAGATGTTCGGTGAATATGCTCCCGGAAACCGTGCTCAGACTGAGCAAAATCCCCAATATAACAGCGCTTAAGGAATCCAGCGGAATGATGGATCAGCTCAGCGAACTAAAGCGCATTCTACCTGAAAATTTTGCTATCTATAGCGGGGATGACTCCCTAACTTTGCCTATGCTGGCTTTGGGCTCCACTGGTATCGTCAGTGTGGCCGGACACGTGGTTGGTGACGAAATGAGAAACATGATCGACTCCTGGTTTGCCGGGGATACTCAAACAGCTTTACAATGGCATTTGAAGCTAACTCCCTTGTTTAAAGGGATTTTCGTAACCGCCAGCCCTGTACCGATTAAATACCTGTTGAAGTATCAGGGGATTAATGCCGGGGGAGTAAGACTTCCTTTGGTCGACGCTGTAGAAACCGAAAAAGCATTTCTCGATGATTTATACCTCCGAATTAAAGGTTAAAATGACAAGTATTTCTTATCGTACAAAACTGTAATATTATACTTTAATATAATAAGATTTTATTATAAAATAGGATAGATCCCAAGGTTGCTACTAAAGCGGCATCATCGGAGGATGAAATAGATTTTGGGGCTTTTTCTGGGTTAAATTTTAATAAAAATATAAGGAGAATAAAATGGGGAAAACAATCGCTGAAAAAATATTTGATGCACACAGGGTGAACATGCCGTTTCCGGATACCCATGTCTTAAAACTGGATAGAGTTTTCTGTCATGAAATTACCACCCCCATTGCCATCACGGATCTTATGGCCAGGGGAATGGACAGAGTCTTTGATCCTACGAAAATTAAGGCAGTCATCGACCATGTCACACCTGCCAAAGATTCTAAAACTGCTGAGCAGGGAAAGATTCTTCGGGATTGGGCGAAAAGACATGGTATCAAAGACTTTTTTGACATCGGGAGAAATGGTGTTTGCCATGCAATATTCCCGGAAAAAGGATTCGTAAGACCCGGCTATACAATTATCATGGGAGATTCACACACCTGTACCCATGGAGCTTTTGGAGCTTTTGCTGCCGGTGTCGGGACTACTGACCTTGAAGTAGGGATACTTAAGGGTATCTGTGCCTTCCATTTCCCCAAAACCATTAAATTTGTGCTTAATGGCAGCTTAAAGCCGGGGGTTTATGCCAAAGACCTGATCCTTTTTATTATCAAAGAACTGACAGTAAACGGGGCAACAAACATGGTCATAGAATTTACCGGACCGGTGATCGAGGGAATGTCCATGGAATCACGGATGACATTATGCAACATGGCCATTGAAGCCGGAGGCACTTGTGGCATATGCTACCCAGATATGACAACCGTTGAATACCTCTGGGAATTCATTCAAGACGAATTTGAAACTAAAGAAGACGCTTTGCTGGAATACTCAAAATGGACTTCAGATGCTGATGCTGCATATGAAAAAGTCTATGAATATGATGTCTCAACCTTAGAACCAATGGTTACTTTCGGATACAAACCAGACCAAGTAAAACCAGTCAAGGAAATGTCTCATACAAAAATTGATCAGGTGTATATAGGAAGTTGTACCAATGGTCGTATAGAAGATCTTAGAATTGCTGCTAGTATCATTAAGGATAAGAAGATAAGCGATGACGTAAGGGCCATTGTAAGCCCTGCAACCCCGGCTATTTATTCCTTGGCTTTAAAAGAAGGTCTAATTGAGATTTTCCAAGACGCAGGTTTTTGCGTTACAAACCCAACCTGCGGAGCTTGTCTTGGCATGAGTAATGGGGTTCTAGCTAATGGTGAAGCCTGTGCTTCTACCACAAACCGAAATTTTAATGGCAGAATGGGGAAGGGCGGTACTGTTCATTTGATGAGTCCTGCTACTGCTGCAGCTTCAGCGATTGAAGGAAAAATAACCAACTCACAATTGTATAAAGCTTGAAATATCGGAGGGAAAGATGAAAGAATTTAGCGGAAAAGTCTTATTCTTGGATAGAAGTGATATCAATACCGATGAAATCATTCCGGCCAAATATCTTACTGAAATTACCAAGGAGGCCTTGCAACCTTATTTATTAGAGGATTTGACACTTCCTGGATTTAACAATAAAGAAGATATTCAGAACAAAACTGTGCTTGTAACAAGAGCCAATTTTGGTTGCGGGTCTTCCAGAGAGCATGCTCCCTGGGCCTTAGAAGTAAACGGAATCAATGTGGTGATAGCTGAGAGCTTTGCCCGGATCTTCAGACAGAATATGTATAACTGCGGTATGTTAGCAATTGAATTGCCGGCTGATAAACTAAACTATCTTTTTGAGAACTACGCGGGGAAAGACACTTTAATAACAATTGACATTGATCGTAATAAGATTGTTGTAACTTCATCAGACCAATCAGAGGAAATTGATTTCCAAGTCGGCGAGTTTGACAAAACACTTGTCAAAGAAGGCGGCTGGGTTGGTTACGCTGATTCAAACTATTGATTTCTTAGGTCTATTATTTGTTTTTTAAGTTGAGCCTTTAACCCTGTACAACCCTTTGGTTTTGCAGGGTTTTTTATTTTACCCGTGAGTGCAGAATACGGAAAAAGTAAGAATAACCTTTTGCCAGTCTATTAACTATCAAACCATCCTTTGCGCTTAAACCACAAGAACATTAAAACACCGATACAAGACATTATTCCTAAAACTAGGAAGTAACCATATTTCCAGGATAACTCCGGCATATAATCAAAGTTCATTCCATAAATTCCGGCTATAAAGGTTAAAGGTATAAAAATTGTAGTGATCACCGTCAGTACCATCATATTTGTATTCATACGATTTGAATTGATGGATAAATAACTATCACGGAGGTCAGACGTTATTTCCCGGCTGGACTCAATCATATCTGAGAGCTTTAATAGATGGTCATGTATGTCAGAAAAATATATTTTATGCTCTTTGAAGCCTGGTAGTCGTTCAGAATTCAAGATTCTATACAACAAATCTCTCATTGATGATACGGTTCTTCTAAGTTTCAATAAATCCCCTCTTATTTGAAATACCTCATCTAACAATTTATGGATAAACTTACGATCTAGATTTGCATCTAATCCATCTAATTTATCTTCAATCATATAAACAGCCGGGAAAAAACGGTCAACTATTTTATCGAAAATTTGGTGTGCTACAAATATAGACCCTTTGTCCCAATGGGATGGATCTCCGGTAACTCGTTCCCAAGCCGCATCAATCTCAGGCAAGCTATCAGTATGGAAGGATATAATAGAATTTTGTTCGACAAATAAGGATACCTCCGAGGGGTCGAGAGTATCGTCTTTCAAAGCATTAAGAATGAAAAAGGTGTACCCTTCATAATAGTCTAGTTTGGGTTTGTTCAAAGAAAAAAGGGTATCCTCGATAGCCAAGGGATGGAACTTAAAGTGCTTTTGTAACAATTCTATTTCAGACTCGCTAGGGTTATCAAAATCAACCCAATACCATTGCAGATCATGATCACTTAAACTAGCTAGACTGAAGTTAAGATAAGGCTCCGAGTCCTTCTTAAATCCAAAGGTTCGAATCAAATTAACTCATTCTCCTGTCTTGGTTATAATATCTATTAACATGATAATTTTAACAGATAACTCATTAATTCGCATTAATTGCCTTAATACCCTCCAAGGGTTTTTGGGGTTGACCTGTAGCTTGAAATTGAATTTTGATATAAAATGTACGAGACAGTTTGGGGCACCACTTTTTGTGTAAAATTTTCGACTTAAGAATTAACTGGGGGAATTTTCATGAGTGCATGTTTATGGCCGGGAAATAATCCAATGATGCAGCTGTATCACGACCAAGAGTGGTGTAGACCAAGTCATGATGATTCATATTTATTTGAAATGCTTACCTTAGAAGGTGCTCAATCAGGATTATCCTGGAATATTGTTCTTTCTAAAAGAGAGGAATATAAAAGAGCTTTCCGCAATTTTGATATTGTCTATTGCTCAAAGCTAAGCGACGAAGAACTAGAGGGCATCAGAACTCAATATAATGTTATTAAACATCAATTAAAGCTAAAATCTGTTAGAAGCAATGCCTTAGCTGTTCTTAAAATTCAATTAGAGTTTGGAAGTTTCTCGAATTTCTTATGGCGCTATACTGATTTTAAACCGATCATCAATCATTGGGAGTTGGATGGACAGATTCCAGCGCAAACTTCACTTTCAGAACAAATCAGTAAAGATTTGAAACGAAGAAGTTTTAAATTCGTGGGTTCAGTAACTGTCTACTCATTTATGCAAGCAATCGGCATGGTCGATGATCATGTAAGATCATGCCTACACCATACAAATAATAGATGAGGCTTAAATTTGATAGAAAGAAGAGTAATAACAGGAAAGGATATATACTTAGCGTAATGGTTGAATCTTCTGTTGAAGTGATAATAAAATAAAAGGGAGCTTTAATGTTTATGATCCGAGTTTGGTTGTTATTAGCTATGGTAATTCTTGCAATTATGCATACAGCACTTACGCACTTCATGGTTATCCCTTTCTTTAACAGTATTATTGTTAAATGCTTGATACTGGGTATTGTTTTTGGGCTAATGAATTACCTTGTAGCAGAAGTGTTTGCCCGGAAATTTGATAAACTTAAAAAAATCAATAAGCAATTAAGAGTAAATCTTAATACTGATAATTTAACAGGAATACTCAATCGGAGAGCTTTTGACAATGATATAAAGAGTTTAGAAGAATATAAGGGTTCATATTCATTAATTTTTATTGACATAGATAATTTCCGGGATTTTAATAATCGTTTTGGTCACGATGTTGGTGATAGGGTACTGACTAAAGTTGGACAAACGATTCAAGCATCCACTCGCGCTTCAGATAGAGTGTACAGGTATGGTGGAGAAGAGATAGTTTTACTTTTGATGGACTGCAAAAAAGCTAATGCTTGGAAGATGGCCGAAACGATCCGCACAGAAATTAGTGCCCTAGATAATGAATCCTATCCTCAAATCACGATTTCCTTGGGCGTTTCAAGTTATCCTGACGATGGGGATACTATTCAGGAACTTATTGTGGCTTCTGATCAAGCTCTTTTATTAGCTAAACGAAATGGTAAAAATCGTACTATTTTATGTGGTCAGTACGCTAAATAAAGTAATCTATAAATAATCTCCTATAGGAACGCCTGCTATGAAAAAATGAGGTGGTTTGCAATGAGTACTTGTATAAACTGTGTTTGGGAGGAATTCAGTCTACCACTCAAAAGGTTTATTAAGAAACGGGTTGCCAATGAACAGGATGCCGAGGACATATTTCAGGAGATTTTTTTAAAAATCCATAAAAATATCGGCGGGTTGATGAAGGAGAATAGACTTCATGCTTGGATATTCAGAATAGCCCATAACACTATTAAGGACTACTATAGGAGGAATAACCTTAAGTTGGAAAGCACAGATCTTGGCGAAGATCTGGAAAGCAATACCGCAGAAGAAACTTCTGCGAATACTGAAATAGCATCCTGCTTAAAGATTATGGTGGAAAGTTTACCTGAGACCTATAAGCAGGCTATTCTGCTGACAGAATTTCAAAGCATGACTCAGAAAGAGTTGAGTGAGAAGCTAGGTATTTCTCTATCAGGCGCAAAATCCAGAGTCCAGCGGGGAAGAAAAATGCTTAAAGAAATGCTCTTAGGCTGCTGTCAGTTGGAAATTGACAGCAGAGGGAATATCATCGACTATAAGCATAAAAGTAGTGAATGCAAATATTGTTAAGGAAATGGACGTAAAGCTGCGTCCTTTTTTCTTTACCTGCGTCTTTACTTAGTAAAGACTATTTAATGAAAACTGATGGAGGGTATTTATGATAGACACTAAAGAAGAGATTAGAGACTTTATTAGAAACAACTATGCAGAGGTTGCCCGAAAAGGAGCTGAAGGAGGCTGTTGCGGCGGCGGATGCAGCTGTAGTGGTTCTCCGGTAGATATCAGTGAAATATCCGCTAGAATTGGGTATAGCGCGGGGGATATTTCAAGTGTGCCGCCTGAAGCTAATATGGGACTGGGATGTGGGAATCCAATTGCTATCGCAGCTTTAAAAGAGGGGGAAGTAGTTCTTGATCTGGGAAGTGGAGGCGGTTTTGATTGCTTCCTTGCTAGAAGGCAGGTCGGGGAAACCGGATATGTGATAGGGGTTGATATGACCCCGGATATGATTATGCTGGCGAGAAAAAATGCTGAGAAGAGTGGGTATACCAATATTGAGTTTAGATTGGGGGAAATTGAACATTTGCCTGTAGCCGATAGTTCAGTGGATGTCATCCTCTCGAATTGTGTTATCAACCTTGCTTTGGATAAGGAACAGGTGTTTAAGGAGGCTTTAAGAGTTCTTAAGCCCGGTGGAAGATTATCAACGTCCGATGTTGTTGCTACAGCTCAATTACCACAGACTATTAAACAAGACTTAGGAATGATTGCCAGTTGTATTGGCGGTGCCGAATATGTGGAAGACATCAAAGCAATGTTGCAGAATGTGGGATTCAAGGATATCTGCTTGACTCCCAAGGATAACAGCAGAGAGATTGTAAAGGCCTGGGCTCCCGATAAGAATATTGAAGATTTGGTTGCTTCTTATATTATCGAGGCAAGAAAATAAGCCAGTGAGATTATTAAACCCTGCTGTGTTCCTTCTTCAACGGGTAAATGCTGTTAAAGGTAAGGATTAATATGGGGCTGTGTGAAAACTTAATTCTCAAAATTCAAAGTGGGTACTGGTAGCAGGAAGTGTTTTTCTCCCACTATAAAAGTGGGATAAGAACGCCTTTTGATAATGATATTTAGACGAAAGTGGGGCTGTGATAAAACTTATTAACAAGTTTTCGCACAGCCCCATTAGTCCAGTGTCTTCGTGCGCCAGCAAACTTTTCTAGTAAGCTAAGCTTGTTCTTTATGCTTTGTTGTCTCCGATGAAACGACCTGCGCCATTATTAAGCAAATTTCCGAATGCCAGTTTTCTTTTTAGAGATAATAATGTATAATACTCATATAATCGCATAAACGAATGTAAGAGTATATGAGTATTATATAAAAGTTTAGTAAGAGGTGATTTCAATGGAAAAACTGTTAGATGCCTTAAAGGCCCTATCTGACGAAACCCGGTTAAGGATTTTAAACCTGTTATTTGAAAAGGAACTCTGTGTTTGCGATATCATGGAAACCCTACAGATTACGCAAGCTAAAGCATCGAGGCATTTGATCTATCTAAAGAACGCCGATTTGGTGAAAGACCGCAAGCATGCCCAGTGGGTTTACTATTCCTTGGCTATCGATGAACGGATCAAGTTTATAGACAGCTTGGTCTATGACAACTTGAGGAATCTGGAACTATATCAAAATGACCTGCAAAATTTAAAGGATTGGTTAAAGCGTAAGACTGTGAACTGTGATTAGATTTGGGAGGATGTTAGAAGTGGAAATCGTTAAACAAGCCAGGTTATCGTTTTTAGACAGATTTTTGACCCTTTGGATATTTATCGCCATGGCAGTAGGGGTTTTGGGGGGGTATTTCTTTCCTGACTTAGCAACGTCACTGAGTGAATTCAGCACAGGAACAATATCCTGGCCGATAGCCATCGGTCTGATCATCATGATGTATCCGCCTCTGGCCAAGGTGAAGTATGAAGAGATCGGAAAAGTGACAGAAAATAAAAAGATCTTTTCCTTTTCACTGATCCAAAACTGGATTATCGGACCTATTTTGATGTTTGTCCTGGCTGTATTGCTCCTGGGAGATAAACCCGGCTTTGCCATTGGTCTTATTATTATAGGCCTTGCCCGGTGTATTGCCATGGTTATCGTTTGGAATTCCCTGGCCAAAGGGGATAATGAATATTGTGCTGCTTTGGTAGCGCTGAATTCAATCTTCCAAATTCTTTTATACACTGTCTATATTTATATCTTTGTCACTCTGATACCTAAGTGGCTGGGACTTTCCTGGGGAGGCCAGGTCGTGGATGTTTCAATGTGGGAAGTAGCCAAGAGCGTTCTGATTTATTTGGGGATTCCTTTTACAGCAGGCTTTTTGACACGCTTTAGCTTAATAAGGATTAAAACAAAAGAGTGGTACGAGAAGGTATTCATTCCCAAGATTTCTCCCTTAGCTTTGATAGCACTCCTTTATACCATCGTCATTATGTTTATATCCAAAGGAGAGCAGATTATTAATAATCCCGGAGATGTGGTTAGAATTGCCATACCCATGTTAATCTACTTCGCCATTATGTTCTTTGTCAGTTTTTATATGTCTTTCAAAGGCGGTTTCAGATATGACCAAACAGTAACCCTTGCTTTTACAGCCGCAAGCAATAATTTTGAACTTGCCATAGCTGTTGCCGTAGCTGTCTTCGGGATCGCTTCAGATGTAGCCTTCACGGCAGTCATCGGTCCTTTGGTAGAAGTGCCGGTCATGATTGCTTTGGTGAATTCAGCTCTCTTCTTCAAACGCAAGTATTTTGCTGAAACTGGCCTGCCAAAGTACAGCCAATAGAAAGGAGTAACTATGACTCCGAAAATAAAGGTTGCCTATATTTGCGTTCATAATTCCTGTCGGTCACAAATGAATGTTGGAAATTTCCCTTGTCAAGGCCGTTGTATCGTAAGCTGAGATTATGTATCTAGGGAGATGATCGTTTGTTTATTTTTGAATGGTTAAATAACCAATTGCTTAGAATGGAGTGGCTTAGTAACTTAGTAAAGCTCCTGGTAGAAAACGTCTTTGGGTTAAGCATCCAGGAACGCTTAGGCGGAAGCATCCATTTCTATATTTATGATGTCATAAAAATTTTTATCTTGCTTTCAGTCTTAATCTTTACAATTTCCTACATCCAAAGCTTTTTTCCGCCTGAGAGAACTAGAAAAATATTAGGTAGATACAAAGGAGTTTCAGCCAACATTTTAGGTGCTTTACTTGGAACGGTTACTCCCTTTTGTTCCTGCTCATCCATTCCCTTATTCATAGGCTTTACCAGTGCAGGTCTGCCGATCGGGGTGACGTTTTCATTTTTAATATCCTCTCCGCTTGTCGATTTAGCCTCGGTTATTTTACTTGCCAGCATTTTTAACTGGAAAATTGCCATAGCTTATGTGGTTGTTGGGATTGTCCTGGCAGTGATTGGAGGTACCATCATTAGTAAGGCCAAGCTTGAGGAGTATGTGGAATCCTTTGTCTTTGGCAATAAGATACTTGAGGTGGATCAAGAAGAGCTGACGACTCGTGAAAGAATGGAATATGCCAGAGATCAGGTCTTCGAGATCATTAAAAAAGTATGGCTCTACATTCTTATCGGGGTGGGAATAGGGGCAGCCATCCACAATTGGATTCCTGAAAACATAATTTCAGCAGTCCTGGGCCAGGATAAATGGTATTCGGTCTTGTTAGCCACCCTTGTGGGTGTACCAATGTATGCGGATATCTTCGGAACCTTACCCATCGCTGAAGCCTTAGTTTTAAAAGGGGTAGGGATTGGAACTGCCTTATCCTTTATGATGGCTGTAACAGCACTTTCACTGCCCTCTATGATCTTGTTAAAGAAAGTTGTGAAGATGAAACTTTTAGCAATTTTTGCGGGGATTGTTACTCTGGGAATTCTTATTATTGGATACTCTTTCAATGCCTTTGGTTATTTGTTGATGTAGTCTAAGTAATTCTTTTATTTGATATTCTAATAAGAAAGTTAGGGAGTGGGTAGCATGATTATTAAAATTTTGGGTTCTGGATGTAAAAACTGTGAGACTCTAAAAGAAAATACCGAGAAAACGCTAAAAGAGACCGGCATAGTAGCAGAAATAATTAAAGTCAACGACCTTAAGGAGGTTATGGCCTATGGGGTAATGTCGACCCCGGCCTTAGTGATTGATGAGAAGGTTGTTTCCGTTGGTAAGGTTTTGAAGCCGAAGGAAATAGCTAAAATTCTCGCCCAACAATTTCAAGAAGGGGAAGCTTTGTGAGGCACCTAACCGACCGCTAGAAGACATGCCAATGGAAAAATAAGTAGGAATGGTCAGCGATATGGCAAGTAAGCCCGAGGAACTGTTTAACCAGTTTCTCGGGCTTATCGTGATTTTTCGTCTTAAGGCTACAGAGTAAACCAAAAGTAAGGACTTGTTAAACTTTTGAGGACTGTCACTGCATTTTCCTAACCTAAAGTGAGTAATTGAACAAGAGCGCGGTTGTTCAATTCAAAGATTTAGTAAGGGATCAGTCCACACTCCTCTAAAATTTGCTGACCTTGTTTGCTTAGAATTAAGTCCAGGAAATCCTTTGCGGGTTCCGGATTTTCCGCATTTTTCGGGATAGCAATGGCAAATTCAATAGGTGCACCGGGAATAGTGATCATCTCGCCAGAATTCTTTCCTTGCAAACTCACGGTAGACTGGCTGTAATAGTCCACATAGGCTGGGTTCGAGAGGTTTATCTTTTCCGGAAGAGTCAGATATCTCAGGCCAAACTGATTGACCACACAGAGGTATTCAAAGCCATAGTCTAGTTTACCTACCAACACATCAGAGGCCAAATCATAGGATTTGGGATAAATCAAGTTCCCCCTGCACATCTGGTCCAGCTGATTAAAGAGACCCGGCCGGCCGTAATATTGCTCCGACAGCTGCCAGACCATCAGTGTTCGATAACCGCAGGGGTCTAAATGTTGGTTAGACCGTCCAAAGGTTACCTCTTCCCTAAGCAGGATATCAAACCAGTTCAGGGCATTGATTTCCCCGCTGCCCCTGGAAAACTCGTTATAAGCCAGGACAATTTGGTCGTTAGCAAAAATATAGTATTTGTCTATATACTCAGGCCCAAGCAGCTCAGCAAAGAGCATGGGGTCTGCCAAAGCCAGGATATCCACCACCTTGCCCTCACGTACTTGTCTGGCACAGGCACGTGAGCCATAGGACTCCAGCTCAACATTTAGCTCCGGGCGAGCTTCTTGCAGCAACTTAGCACATTCCACCACCGGTTTGCGCAATGCCCCGGCATGTAATATTTTTAAGATTTGCTGATGGCTCATCTCTCCTTCACCTCCCGCTGGTACTGATCTAAAAAGGATTGCATTTTGATTACTTTTTCAGTAATTAACTGTACACAATACTCTAATGCCTGTTGACCTTCGGGGCTTAACTGGTAAGATCGTCGGGCGGGGCCGGTGTGGGCAGTTTCCCACTGAGAAAGGACTAGCCCATCATCTTCCATGCGGCGAAGGTTGCGGTAAATGGTGGCTGGATCTGCCTCGATTTCGGAGAAGCCTGATTCGTTAATCTTTTGAATTAACTCGTAACCATGGGCCGGCTTATGGGCCAGAAAATTAAGCAGAGCCGGTACCAGCATCTTATCTATGCGCCCGGCAATATAAGCAAAGGCCGGGTTTTGCGTTTCTTCTTTCACAGACTCACCTCGAAATTCCTTCTGCATCTAACATTCTTCTTCTGTTACATAAAACCTGCTAATGTGGTAATTAGCCTGCAGGGCAGTTTCCAAAATCTGATCATAGGATATCCTTTGGGAGTCATAGAAAACAATAACATCCCGGTGCTTTAACTGATACTGCAGAATTCCTTCTAACTGTCCCAGAATTTGCTGCAGACTTATTTTGTTCTCTTCATCAATATCCAGAGTTATTTCCCCGATGACCATACTCTACCACACCCTGTTAATTATTTATACCCCAATAAGAGAATACTCTCTTTAGATTACCTAGCGGTTGGGATGGAGTATAAATAAAGTAAATTTAGAAGAAATATTGTCCAATGTAGTTGAAAGCCAGGAACAGAATTAAACCGGTTAAGATAATCTTAATAATTCTATCAGGCAGAAACTTCTGAATGCGGGCACCCACATAAGTCCCCAGCAGACCACCGATACCAAAGAGTATGCCCAGCATCCAGTCCGGAGTCACTGCCGCACCGGCCGCAACATTGCTCGCAGCCAGAATGTGATAGTAGGTAACCCCGGCAATAGAGGTGATGAAGGTACCTGCCAAAGCTGCACCAGCAACGGTATAAACCGGCAGACCCAGCACAGCCACGCAGAAGGGAGAAATAATGGCTCCGCCGCCAATGCCATAAATGCCGCCGATTAAACCCACTACCAAAGAGAGGCTCAAAATGGATATTCCACTAAAGGAATAGGTTTCTCCCCAGAATTCATACTCAATCTTCTTCCAGGAAATAGTCTTTGTCTTAACCACTGCCTCTGCAGGCAGACCGGAAGCCATTCGGCCGGAATTTTCTTCCTTCAGTTTAGCCACTTGTTCGGCAAACTTGTTCTGCATAATTTTATTTTGTTCTTTCACCTTCTTATTCCAGCCCATCACTTCCGACAAAAGCCGATAGCCCAGGTACAATAACACTAAGCCTACAAAGAGTTTAAAGACTTTGGGGTCGGGTAAGTAGAGGATACGCACCCAGGCTCCAACGAAAACGCCCGGCAGAGTGCCAATGACCACAGCCCAAGTTAGGGGCCAGGCCATGCGCCCCTCTTTGATGTAGCGATAGAGACCGCCGGGGATAGCTACAATATTGTAAATCAGGTTAGTAGGACTTACTGCCGGAGTGGTAAAATTTAGAACACTTACCTGGAAGGGGAGCAACAGAAAAGCACCCGACACCCCAGCAGAAGCTGTTAATGACGATACTAGAAAGGCTACCAAAGGTGGAATAAAGGGTAATACATCGACTCCGGATACTGCAAAATGCATAGTAGTTCCTCCTTTCAATTTACCGTGGAAAACCAATTCATTAGAGGATATTAAGAAAGTAGATTCACTTATTTCTTCCAGATCTATATATGCACCACGACTATTGTCACCATGCACATATAGTCAATGAATATCTATTCTACAGCACATAATAATATCCTTCTTTTTAGAATTAATTTTTTCTGACTAGCGCCACAAACGTCTATTAAATGTGACACTATGACTTTAGGCTTGTATATTAAACCTCAGCTATTAACAGCTTAGTAATTAGAAAATATACGTTGGTTCATCCACTCTTAGAGAGAATGTCAACTAAGGTTTAAACAATTACAAGAAAAAAGTCTCTAAATAAATTACGCTAAAGTAAAGTAAAACATAAAATAATCCTCGCCGAAATAAGGCGAGGATTATTTTATGTCGCTTTATTATGGACATGCAGTAGCGGGATTTTGAGAGCGGACGAAGCTAGCTTCTTCGATGGTCTTTTAAAATCGGCAGGTTTGAGCTGAACAGAAAGAATTACGCAAAAATAAGCAATTTATTGTTATTAAATGCTGGATTACATCGAAACAAATGAAGGAAATCGGAATTTAATGTAGAAATATGTCTAACGAGCGTGGCAGAAATGTCAGACAATAATCAGTTATCAACAAAGAACCGTCAAAAAGTGAATTTTATCGAAAGGAGGTCGCTTAGAGAAAAAATTTACCTCAACATAATGCGGGAGAAATACTTGATTGCTTCAAGAAAATCATTGTCTCAGCTGGCTCAGCAAATGCTGCGTATCAATTATTCGAGGAGGGTTTCTATGAGGTTTACAATTCGGCTAAAAATGGCTCTAACTTTCACACTCATTATTCTGGTCCTAATGGGCTTGAGTGCCTACTCAATAACTGCTTTAAAAGAAATCAATTCAAAGTCGACAGAGATTGAAGTGGTCTGGCTTCCCGGCGTTGAACATTCCCTATCAATTAAAGCACTGGTGGCAGATTATAGAATCAAGGAACTCCAGCACGTCATTGCTTCAGACGCCGCAACAATGGACAAATATGAAAAAGAGGCCGATGCTATCCAGGGAGAACTCCAAAAAGCCTTTTCATCCTATGACAAAAGTATAATTGATGATCAAGACAGAGCACTTTTTACTATTGTTATGGATAATTGGAGTAAATACACCGAATTCCATAAACAAGTTATAGCCTCCAGCAAAGAGCTTAAAACTGAAGAAGCTATGACCTTACTTAATGGAGAATCCAAAAAAGCCAGAGACACGTTGGGGGAAACTGTAAACAAGCTGGTTGAATATAACTCTAACGGCGCAGTCAAGTCAAGCCAGGAGGGGAATGATCTATATGCGTTGACATATAAAATCCTCTTGATCGTAAGTATAGTTGCGATTATATTTTCCGTATTTGCAGCAATTTTCCTACTGTACAGCACGCTGAAACCACTGGGGTTGCTGAAAACAAAACTAAAGGATTTGGCGGAGAGAGGCGGAGATCTAACCCAAAGGATCGAAATTCAGTCAAAGGATGAGATTGGAGACCTTGCCCAAAGTACAAATCAATTCATTGAGAATATAAGGCAAATTTTGATTGAAGTAAATTCAAGTGCTGAAGGAGTTGATAATGTCGGCAAAAAAGTCACCGGATATTTGATTGACTTGAATTCTTATGTGGAAGATACATCGGCAGTTGTAGAAGAATTGGCAGCCGGTACGGAGGAATCCGCTGCAGCAGCTGAGGAAGTGAATGCGTCTTCTTATGAAATACAGAATGCAATTAATTCCATCGCAGAAAAAGCCCAGGAAGGAACTAGTGCTGTAAGTAAGATCAGTGAAAGAGCCGGAGCGCTAAAGGCAAATGCCATAGAATCTCAGCTTCAAGCAAACAGGATCTATGAAGGAGCAAAAGAAAATCTAGAAAAAGCGTTAAAGAAATCCGAGGCAGTTAAACAAATCAATGTGCTATCGGATGCAATCCTGCAAATTTCTTCTCAGACCAACCTGTTAGCGCTCAATGCAGCCATTGAGGCAGCCAGAGCAGGCGAGGCAGGCCGGGGGTTTGCAGTAGTGGCTGATGAAATAAGAAAGTTAGCCGAGAACTCAGAAAACACAGTTAACGAAATTCAAAAAGTAACTGAACACGTTGTTGATTCAGTAAAAGCTTTGGCAGAGAGTTCCGGAGAGATCCTAGTTTTTATTGATACAACTGTCAGAAAGGACTATGAAGGGCTGAAAACTACCGGCGAGCAGTACAGTAGTGATGCGGTATTTGTAAATGACCTTATTACTGACTTCAGTGCAACATCCGAGGAACTTGCAGCATCCATTCAGGCTGTAATAACAGCAATCAATAGTGTTAGCATGACTGTCAATGAAGGAGCAGCAGGAAATCAAATGATTGCCGGTAAAGCAACAACTATTGTCGAGAAAGTCGACGAGGTGAAAAATCAGATGGAGATTAGTCGGGAGAATACGGGTAAGCTTAAAACTGCGATCAGCAAATTCAAAATCTAGGATAATATTTCAGGAAAATGTGGGCTATGGAGTGCCGGATCAATGCCGAAAATCCTGCCGCTGGCTTTAAACCTTCACCGGGGCAGATCCAGATTTATCATGTGCCCGGCGGCGGGAGTGCGAGTGGACAGTGCCATTTATCAAGGCTATTCAGTGCCGCCTTACTATGACTCCCTGATCGGAAAACTGATTGTGGGATATTAGGAAAAAGAGAATCACGAAGTATATTACGTAAAAAAATATTCTTCTTGGAGTCCGTTATAAGATGGCGGCCACCTGACCGCCGTTGAGAGGGTGAATCCGCCTAAACCTGGGGCGGATCGTAAAGGTCGTTCGTCGAGGTATCAATCACTCGAATATCCCGTTTTTTAGCCAATTCGCCTCCTGTCGTAATGAAGATGTTTTTGGTTATAATCGTATCCATTACGGCTTCGGCTTCAGCCTTCGACAGGTCTGCCCGCGGATTAGGGAGCGTGATGGAAAAGTTCTTGCCGCCGACAGTGGTAAACGTTAACCTAATCACTTTATTGCTTGTTACTGCCATAGTATCACCTCTTTTCTTTCAAAATTGGAGAATAGTTACTCTTTATTCAGTTCAAAGTTTTTCTTGAGGAGCACCTGCAGCACCGGATAATCCACTAAACTGAACAATGCTTCGGCCACATCATAGAGATCCTCTTCTGTAGCATCGTGTTTCACGCCATTCAGACCTTTCTGTCTGACCACCGGGGCACCGGCGGGTGTCAGTTCGAACTGGTATTTCACAACCAGCGCCGAATCTAAGGGCAACGCTTCCACGGCCATACTTATTGCCTCCTTTCTAGACACTCACAGGCTAGTTCTACTTGGCCTGTCCGTATAGCTTATGAGATTGCTTAACCGATGTTACAAGAGAAAGGGAATATGAGAAACTATAGGGCATGTCCAACAATTCGACAGCGCTGTCGAATTGTTGGACATGCCTGTTGTGAGCTTGGCACACTCTTAAGTTCGGATACATATTCTGTAAATAAAGTAAGAGTTCGGAGGAAGTTATGATGTCTAATTTAATCACTACCCGCACGCCCTTCCTCATCGCAGCTGAAATAAATACGATCAAACAGCAGGTGGGGATAATCTTTCTGCAGAGTACCATAGAGATTGGGGGCCGCCTGAAGGAGGCCCGGGAGTTGCTTCAATATGGGGAATGGAGCAAGTGGTTAGAAGATTCGGTCAGCTATTCTCAGAAAACGGCGGAAAGAATGATACGCATTTTTGAGGAGTACGGGCCAAAACAGCTCGAATCCTCCGACGCTCAATCTCCTGCCACCGATACCCAGGCACAAAATTTGCCGAATTTGAATTTTACCCAGGCACTGATTCTCCTTGGAGTCCCTGAAGAGGTTCGAGGTGAGTTCATTGCCGAGTTGGATATTGATAACATAACCACTCGCGAGCTGCAGAAGAAGGTCAATGATTGGAAACTGGCCCGGGAAGAACGGGATCAAGCTCGGCAGGAAAACATAGGTCTCCGGAAAGTTGTGAATGAACAGGCAAACCAAATAACCCACCTGACTGAGGCTTACGACAACCTGATGACTAAGTCAGAAGAGTTAAGTGAGTCCAACCGAGCTCTGGAGCAGGAAACCGGAAAGAGGCAAGCAGAGTTGGAAAGAGTTAAAGATAGGGCCTCTTACAAGACCGTCGAAAAGATGAGCAAACGGCTTACTGATGTATATAACAAGGCAGTGGCAAATAAAGTGGCTTTTTTATACGGAAACCTGGAGAAAACATACAAGGAGCTAATGTGGGAAATGCAAGAGCTTGCCACCAAGGAACCCGAGACCCATCGCATATTCAAAAAAAATGTGACAGATTTCTTAATTAAGTCCTTAAAGGAGAATGTGGATACGGAGAATAAGCAGGCCTAAGATTTCTGCTAGGGCGACCCTGAAATTGCCTAACGAGGGGGGGAGAATTCTTTGTGAACGCAGGTCAAAAAGATAAGAATATTGATACGCAATGTTTACTCCATAAGGAGTAGACATTTTTTTATTTTACAAGAGCTTTGGAAAATACATATTGACAGGAATAAAAAGCAAGTGGTAATATTTACTTGCTAATGATATTGATAATCATAATCAAGTACTTCGAATAATTGTTTTCATTATAGGTCACTTGCCGTCTGCGAAAGAATCAACATGGACAGTATTCAACGCAGACAGCATTTCTATAGTTGACAATTTCTGATGTATTGGAACACAGATAAGGAGTCGTGACATGAATTTAAGTAAAAAAATCATTATCCCCGTTGTTCTCGTAATGGCCGCAGCAGTTTTTCTTTTGGGATACAGCATTCATGGGAGTATCAAGGAAAACCTTTCTGAGTTTTATCAGGAGAATTTAAACAAAAAAGCAGATGTACTACAGTCGGAAACAGACAATATGAAAGCCAAGGCCTTGAATGCAGCAGGTTGGTTGGAAAGTTCTGCCCAGCTGTCCCAAGCCTATCAGGCGGGCGACCGCCAGACAGTTATAGAACAGGGAGAATTGGCAATGGAGTCTTTTGAACTGGACTATTTTCTGATTACGGATTTAGAAGGCAAGGTTTTTGTCAGGGCTCATGAACCGGAGAAATTAGGGGACAGTATTGCTGGGCAAATGAATATTCAGAAGGCCCTCCAGGGTGAAAAAAGTGTTGGCATCGAAGAAGGAAAAGAAGTTGGGCTTTCTATCCGGGCAGGTTGTCCTCTGCGAAATGCCAACGGTGACATTATCGGAGCTATTTCCACAGGCTATGAACTGGGCAGCGAAGCCTTTGTCGACAGGTTCAAGAAAGTGTTTGATTCGGAAATCACGGTTTTTAGTGGCGATGAGAGGATAATGACTACATTTCTGGATGAAAAAGGGGATCGGATTATTGGAACAAAACTGGAAAACCGGCAAATAAGCGAGGATGTGTTAACGAAAGGACAAATATATTATGGCCAATCCGAGATTAGGGGCAGCGAATACAGCTCTGTTTACTCACCCATTGTTGATGTAGACAATAAAATTGTCGGGATGATATTCATCGGAGATGATAACGGATTGATCAAGAGCTTGATTGGGGAAACAACCAAAAGAATAGGGCTGACTTCTGTAGTCTTAGCTGTTTTCCTTGTTCTTGCCATGGCTTTGATTGTCCGAAGATTGATCATCAAGCCCCTGGGTGGGTTACTGGCTATTCTGAAAGGAGCAGCTGAAGGAAAAGGAGATCTTACCATAAGAGTTGAGGAGCAATCCCAAGATGAACTAAGTGAATTGGGGAAATACTTTAACCTGTTTGTAGAAGAAATTCAGGTCTTGATTAAGAGTATTGGCGGCTCAACAGGCCAAGTAAGCGCTTTTTCTGAGCACATGGCGGCCAATGCTGACCAAACCAGTAAGGCTGCTGAAGAGATTGCCCTAACCATCTCTCGTTTGGCCGAAGGTGCCAATAGCCAGGCTTTGTCCGTAAAACAAGGAACAGCTATGATTGAAGCAATCAATAAGGCTATCATAGCGATCAAAAATAGTACGGGCCAACTGGTTAAGGTCAGCGGGGAAACCCATAAAACAATGGAAACAGGATTCCAGGCCATTGCTACCCAATTTGACGCCATGGAAAAAAACAAAAAAGCTTCCACGGTGGTAGTCAATAAAATTAATGCTTTAGCTAATAAATCGGATGAGATCGGACAGATCGTCAATGTTATCAATGCCATTGCTGCTCAAACCAATCTATTGGCCTTGAATGCAGCTATTGAAGCTGCCAGAGCAGGGGTGCACGGAAAGGGGTTCTCAGTCGTTGCCGAAGAAGTACGCAAACTGGCGGAAAAGTCTACGGTTGCAACCCGGGAAATTGCCGGTCTGATCCAGGAAATTTTGAAAGAGATCTTTGAAACCAAGGAAGAGGTACTGCTGGCAAGCGAAGCAGTGAGCGCCCAGGAATCGGCAGTCAATGAAACACAAGATTCCCTGCGCGCTATCCAAGGTGCCGTCGAGAGGGTGATGACGGAAACCGGCAGCATCTCCTTCGCTGCGCTGGGGCTTGGCCGGGAAGTCAAAAACATGGTACAGACTATGAACAGCATTGCTGAAGTAGCGGAAGAGAGCGCTGCTTCCACTCAGGAGGCTTCAGCTGCTACCCAAGAGCAAACCTCCTCGATGGAAGAAATGGCCCTTAGCGCCCGGCAGATGAATGAGGCAGCGAAAGATCTTCAAAATATGGTGAAGAAATTTGTCGTTTGACTATGAGAATGTAAATCAAATGAGTAAGTCCTATGCCACTGTTAAAAACAAGGGATTACAAAGCTGTAATAATCTTGGCAAAAAAATAGTGTAAGTATTAAATAAACAAAAGGCCGGTTTCCTCAAAGGAAAACCGGCCTTTTGTTTCTAGAAGATGTCGTAACTAATTCCGGCTATGGTAACTGAAGTGCCAGCAGTGACTATTAGACTGGAGCGTGTTCGGGCGGAGTCTCAATTTTATCTATCGCCATCAAAATAAAAGTTAAAAAGTCTTTTGTAGAACAATTCAAAAGGAAAATAGTTTAAAAATTGGCAGGTAAATATAAGAAAGGGAAGAATATGTATATTAACGCAGCCTAGAACAATCAGATGTTGATAGCTTTTAAATTAAATGACAACGGAAGGAGGGGGAACGACCACTCTACTTATTAACAAAGCAAAGTTCTGGATGCACAAGATTATCCCGCATTTAGAAACTAGCAAAGAAATAGTTGAATAAGACAAGGTGGAAAGGATTGATAAAATGTTTAGGAAGATTCGCCATTTGAACATTGTGGTTATTTTTATGCTCCTTTTACAATTAGCTGTTTATCCTGCCAATACCCTTGGAAGTGAAAAAGCAAGTATTACAGTAGAGCAGGCCGTGCAGATCGTCAAGGATAACTTTAGTATACCCGAGAAATATTCACGAATGTCTACAGGATATAATAAATATAACGATCGGGCCACCTATAACATTGATTGGAGTTCAATGGAACAACCGCATGGGAGTTTCAATGCAATGGTTGATGCAACAACCGGAGACATTTTAAACATTAATCAATGGGAAGAATCGTTTCGGCCATCTTTTAAACTACCTGTCCTATCCGTGGAAGATGCGGAGAAAATAGCCACCGATCTGATCTCAAAATTAGCAAGTAAATATCAATCCGAAATGAAACTTGTAAAAGATGACCAACAGGTATTGGAATTAAACAATTCACAGCCCTTTGCCTACAATTTCCGATGGATCAGGATTGTAGACGGTATCCCGTTTCCAGGTAACGGAGTGAACGTGAGTGTTAGGGGTGACAATGGGCAAGTTAGGGATTACAGCTTTAATTGGACGCATGATCTTAATTTCCCCGCGGCGTCGAACGTTATCTCCCCAGAAACGGCTCGTCAAACGTTTTTAGATACTCCCATGCTCGAATTACAGTATTTTATACCTCCACTCATGAATCCTGAAATATCAGAACCTCAACGCGTACTCCTCGTGTACCAGTTGTCCAATAAATACTACGGAGGATCCGTTGATGCGTTAAGCGGAAAGCCTGTAACTCTTGATGATCAGGCAGTTGGCTATAAATCCATGAGTGCAGTAAGCAGTATTTCTGCTGCAACATCGACGACAATAATACCAGGAGTCGCTTCCCAAGTTGCAGAAGCTTCAACCAGTAAGGATTCTCCCGAAAATTCCCAACAAATCAGCCAGAGTGAAGCCGTTGAGATTGTCAAAAAAGCCATAAAAATTCCCAAGGAATTTGTGATGCAAAACTCTAGCCTGAATCCTGACTGGGATAACCCTAGTGAACAAGTTTGGGATTTAAATTGGAATACTGAGTCTTTTTATATGGGGGAACACCGTTTCATTGGTGCTCGCGTAAACGCTAAGACTGGAGATTTGATCAGTTTCCATATGTCCTACAACACAAAACCAGATGACAAGGCTAAGACCGTTACACGTAAAGAAGCGCAAGAAATTGCGGATGACTTTCTCAAGCGTATACAGCCTGAACGCTTTCAACTTGTTAAATTAGAATCAGAAAGGTTCTATGGTGGTAATATCCCTTCTTATATTCAGATGTTTTCCTATGTTAGGGTCGTCAATGGTATTCCGGTTTCAAGTAACCGAATTAACATAACTGTAGATACCGTCGCTAAACAAGTTATAAATTATAATATGAACTGGTCCAACATTGAATTCCCAAGTAACGCTGATGTATTACCTATTAACGAAGCAACAGATCGGTTCTTAAAAATGCGCCCCTTAGAGCTGAGTTACACCTTAATTTACAAGCAGGATGGGCAAAAACAGGAACCCCGCTTGGTCTATCAACCCAATTCTAACTTTACAATGTACGGTCCTGGGATGATTAACGCTAAAACTGGTGAACCTATGGATTGGTATGGAAAAACCCAATCTCAGTGGGCTAGTTCCCATAAATTTACGGATATCCAGGGCAATTATGCAGAAAAGGAAATAGGCATCGTGGGTCTGACGGGGGCCTTTGGAGAATATGGAGATACCTTCCGCCCGGATGAAAAAATCACCGCTGGTTCGCTCTTGCGGGGGATGATTACGTTGGAAGGAAACAATCGCGATCTTATTTTGGCTGATGAGGATGTATTGCAGATCGCCAAAGAGCGTGGTTGGCTCCATGAGGATTTAAAACTTGAGTCTGAATTAAGCCGAGATGATCTGTCGAAAATAATGATTCGTCTCATTAAAATGGAACCGTCGGCCAAGGCTAAAGGTATCTATGCTGTTCCCTTTACAGATGCCAACACAATTAAGCCTGATTCACTGGGCTATATTGCCCTCGCATGGGGATTAGGTATCTTAAAATTTGATGGCAATACCTTAAACCCAAACCAAGCGGTAACAAGAGCTGAAGCTGCTTATGCTTTAGTCCATGCTTATGCAATTGAGCAACCACAGAATCCTGATATGAGATGATTGAAGAGGCGGCAAAATAAGCGGATCGTATATGAAATCTTAAAAATTTTAAATCTAACAATCGAGCGAAGTTATATAAATGTTACATTGGCGGTGCACAACTCGTAGTTTAAGCGCTTTTGCTTGATTTGGGGATGACCGTCACTGTTTCCAGCGGGTTTTGTTTTTATATTCCCTTTTGACAGGTTCGCCTGTCATTTTTATTTGCTCCAAGTGGCAAGCATAAAATCATATAAGGAAGGGCGGGTTGGTCATGAGGATTTCAAGAGTCAATCTTGACACTACTTCTACCATGCACTACAATATAACCAATCTACTATGCACCGCAATGTAGACCGCACTTAGAAAGCAGGAGGAGTTATGTTTGATAAATCGCAGCTGATGCGCGGAACCTTAGAAGGCTGTATCTTAAAGATTATTAGTTTAGAGGTAACCTACGGTTATGAAATCATGTTAAAACTAACGGGCTATGGTTTTAATGACATACGTGAAGGTACAATTTATCCATTACTTGTAAGGCTGGAAAAAAAAGATCTTATCTGCGGGGAGTTTAAGCCATCTCCCTTAGGACCAAGCAGAAAATATTATTTCATAACCAAAAGAGGCAAAGAAGCATTGAATTCTTTCGAAGCCTACTGGCAGAGTATATCTGTAGCGGTAACCAAGATTTTAAGTTTGGAGGTAAAGTAATGGCTAATCAATTAGAGAAACTGCGTAAAGAAAATAATCTGCTGGATAAACAATTATCAAAAGAAAACAACACCATTATGATGGATATGGTGTGCTATCTTAGATCCTCAGACTTATGTGATTACGATATCGAAATCATTCGCAAAGAACTTACTGGTATGGCCCTGGAAGCTCAATTGAGGAATGAAAAGTTCAGTGACGCTGTCGGTGATGATTATAAGGCTTTATGCGACGAGCTGATGAAAAACGGCAGACAAAAAACACTCAATGAAAAAGCATTAGAAATATTATATGTCCTAGTTTTTGGAGTAGGAACTTTATATCTAGTTGAGATTCTTTTTTCTTCAACCATTATTAATATAGTTAAGTTTGGACAATTTACTATGCCAATAACGTCAGGATTCCTTGTTTCGACCTTTATTGCAGTGGTAATGGCATTCAGTGTTTATAACTATTTCACTAAAAATTCCTTCGAATTATCAAATCATAATCGCAAAACCCAAATAAAATTTATCATAGCTTTTACGGTTGTGTGGACAGCAGTATTATTAATAAGAGTGTTTATGGAAAATACGGTTTTATGGTCTGTAAATTGTCTGTATCCCGCCGCATTCCTAGCGCTTGCCTTTGTGTTGATAAAAAGGTTGGAAGACCGACATGCCAACAATTTGTTAAAATTTAATCGCTAACTCTGGTGCTAAATAATTACTTTCATTCATCGGATCGACTCACTTTTAGATATAGGCGGCTTATACGATTTGATAGTGTCAGATTACATGAGTATATTGAAATAAGGTGATTAAATGCAAATCAACCGATTGTTTGAAATCGTCTATATCCTGCTTGATAAAAAAGCCGCAACGGCTAAGGCGCTGGCAGAGCGATTTGAGGTTTCAACAAGAACTATTTATCGGGATATTGAAACGCTGTCTTCTGCAGGAATTCCAGTTTATATGAGCAAAGGTAAGGGTGGTGGTATTTCACTCCTGCCTGATTTTGTGCTGAATAAAGCTGTCATAACTGATGAAGAAAGAAATGATATTTTATCTTCGTTAAAAGCTGTAAATGCTGTTAATCTCAGCAAAACAGATACCGCACTTAAAAAGCTCAGCAGCTTGTTTGGTGACTCAAACCCAGATTGGATTGAAGTGGATTTTTCATCTTGGGCTAATCCACAGAACGAAACAGTAACATTCAATACAATTAAATCTGCAATATTAAACAAGAGAATCGTTACTTTTGCCTATGCCAGTGCCAAAGGACAGCAGACAGCCCGTGAAGTAGAGCCTTTAAAACTTTGCTTCAAAAGTGGGTCATGGTATTTATATGGATATTGTAAGTCCCGCTGTGATTTTCGTTTCTTTAAGTTAAGACGAATCAGGGAGCTTTGTGTATCAGAGCAAAATTTTCAGAGGAAATCCCCCAGCCAAATTCTTTCTAACGATAATGTGTTTCAAAAAGAGTATATTAAACTAAAGCTAAAGCTATCTGCGGAGGTTGCGTATAGGGTATATGATGAATTCGAAAGTTATGATCAACAAGAGGACGGAAGCTTTATTGCAGAAGTAAACTATCCAAAGGGTGAATGGATAGTTTACTACATAACAACTTTCGGCAGACATTGTGAAGTTCTGGAACCGCAGGACGTAAGAAATAATGTCCAAACAGAACTGCAGAACGCCTTGAAACATTATCTTTAATATGACATACAGCTGTCGTATTAAGCAAAGTATAATAGCTTTAGCAAAGAGAGAGAGGTTATTATAATGAACTATGAAATCGTAAATTTAGAGCAAAAAACAATTGTTGGTGTTAGTGCAATTACCGGCAACAATGATCCTAAAATGGGTACAGTTATCAGTGGACTTTGGGAAAAGTTATATCAAGGTGGTGTAAATACTGCAATCAAAAATAAGCTTAACGCGTATGCCATCGGGCTGTATTCGGATTATTCAGATGATCAATACTGCGTAACTGCCGGTAATGAGGTTTCTAAAGCAGAGAATGAAGAACTGACTGTAAAAATAATTCCTGCAGGAAAGTATGCGAAATTTTCGGTACACGGGCATATGGAAAAAGCAGTTGCCGAGGCTTGGGGCGAAATCTGGAAAATGGACTTAAACAGAAGCTTTACCGGAGATTTTGAGGAATATCTTAATAGTGATTGGGAGAACGCTGACATTGATATTTACATTGCTCTAAAATAATTAAACAGACAATATAGGGTATTGGGGAGCAAATTTTAGGTTTAGTTTATGAGGACTTTATTTAACGGACAAGTAGGTGTGTTGGACAGAGTTTAGGAATAGTAAAACAGCTATGAAGAATGAAACTTCAGAGCTGTTTTTTTAATCTATTCTTGACTATACCGGCTGGCCGGTATATCATCAAGGAGCAACAAACTGGAGGTGTCTATGGAGAATATAACTAAAACTACTAAAAATGACACTAGGCAGAAAATACTGAGGGCTGCCGCTCAGATTATTAATACCAAAGGTGTACTAGCTTTGACATTAGAAGCAGTCGCCAAAGAGGCGAAGATTAGTAAAGGCGGATTATTCTATCACTTCGCCACTAAGGACGACCTAATGAAAGGCATGAATGACTTTATAATGCACAATTTTTTTGATGACTTGGAGCGTATTACTAAGGACGATCCTCGTCATAACGGGAAGTGGACAAGGGCTTACACAAATCTTACATTTAACCTATTAGATAGTGAATTTGAAATGAATCTCGCATTCTTATCGGCGATTGCAACAAGCCCGGATCTTGTTAAGTCCATGGCCAGGGATTTAAAAGTACTTCAGAATCACATTGAAAATGACCAGATTAACCCCATCGTTTCAACAGTCATTAGACTTGCCGTTGACGGGATGTACTTCAATCAATTATACGGATTAAACCTAAGTGAAGATGTACGTGATCAAGTTTTAAACTACTTACTTTCGTTATCTGAGGAGGAAGAATAATGAACGGTTACGTTCTTTTAGCCATAGCAATTGTCTTTGAATTAGTGTCAACATCAATGATGAAAGCGTCAGAAGGTTTTTCAAAACTCATACCAAGCCTTCTATTTATAGGTGGCTATGGTATATCATTTTATTCAATGGGACTAGCTCTACTGACAATTCCTTTGAGCATAGCTTACGCAATCTGGGCAGGCGTAGGAACGGCACTAACGGCAGTGATAGGGATTCTATATTGGAAAGAACAACTCAATCTATATAACGGCCTGGGTATAGTATTAATCATTATCGGCGTAGCACTACTTAATTTAAAGGGTACGGCACATTGATTGTGACTGTAGGTTAATAAGAGCGTTTAAAAGCGCTCTTATTTCTTTATGCTACAAAATCTGCATTTATTCGATATTTGTAACTTTTTCGTAATATAATTTAAGCTTTTTGTAAAGCACTTGAACTCTAAACTTGGTATTGTGAAATGGAGAAATGGCTATGGTCTAAAAAGTCTAAAGCCTGGCATAATTTGGAGAGTGAAGATAAGAACATGAATTGCAGCAAGAAGACAAATCAAGTGAATTTACATCCAAGGGGATTACAGAAGAAGTCCATCGGCTACATGCCGGGATTAGACGGACTAAGGGCTTTGGCGGTGTTTGCCGTGATTGCTTATCATCTAAATTTGACTTGGATGCCGGGAGGGCTCTTAGGGGTAAGCCTATTCTTTGTGTTATCCGGATATTTGATCACCGGTATTCTTTTGAAGCAATGGGAGCTATCCGGAGGGATTGACTTGAAAGATTTCTGGCTGCGCCGGGCCCGTAGGCTGCTGCCGGCTGTTTTTGTAATGCTGGCAGGTGTGATGTCCTGGGTTATGCTTTGGGCTCCCGAGCGCCTGGCAGCCTTGAAGCAAGAAGCGCTGGCAGCCCTGTTTTATACCAGCAACTGGTATCTGATCTTCCATCAGGTATCCTATTTTGAAAGCTTTGGTCCGCCGTCTCCCTTGGGACACCTCTGGTCTTTGGCGGTAGAAGAACAGTTTTATCTTTTCTGGCCCCTTCTTTTAGTAATAGGATTACGTTGTTGCCAGCAGCGAAAATGGATTATCGGGGGAACAATGGCTGTCGCCCTGACTTCAGCTGCGGCGATGGCGCTGATTTACATACCGGGTCATGACCCCAGCAGGGTATACTATGGCACGGATACCCGTGCTTTTGCTTTGCTTGTCGGGGCAGTACTTGCCATGGTATGGCCCAGCTGGAAGATGAACGCAGATCTGACCGGCAAAAAGAGACTAGCCCTGGATTTGGCAGGAAGCTTGGGATTATTGGTCATACTATTGATGATCGGAACAACAGACCAATACCAGCCTTCTCTCTATCAGGGCGGACTCTTGCTTTACTCCGTGGCAGCGGCAGGTTTGGTGGCAGCTCTGGCTCACCCGGCCAGCTATTTGGGCAGGATATTCGGATGGGGACCTTTGCGCTGGTTAGGAGAATGTTCTTATGGAATTTACTTATGGCATTACCCGGTCATCATTCTCACAAATCCGGTTGTGAATACAGAAGGTTTGAATCTTTCCCGCACACTCTGGCAAATTGGGGTGAGCATTATCCTGGCTGCTCTGTCTCGCTACTTAATCGAGGAGCCGATCCGGTACGGACGACGGAAATACCTGCGGAGGCGGAGGTCGAATCTTAAATGGTGGCAAAGGCCATTGGCCCCCATTACCAAAATTTCATTGAGTACCTTGCTGATGTTTTTATTACTGTTTGTAACCCTCAATGGAGGCATGCATATTTCAGAAAAGGCTTTGGCAAAGAGCCAGGTGTCGCAAGATCCAGTGCAAACAGCTGGCCAGGAAGAGAGTACTGCCAGGGGGGCTAAGGCAACGGATAAAAAAACAGCTATCCAGGGGGATGAAATTACGATCATTGGAGATTCCTTAATGATCAATGTTGAGCCTGTTTTGCAAAAACGTTTACCTGGTATTGTAATCGACGCACAACTGGGCAGGCAGATGTATCAGGCTCCGGATCTCATTTCCAGGCTTGAAGAAGAGGATAAGCTCGGAAAAATTGTAATGCTTGAACTGGGAACAAACGGTTCGTTTACGGAGAAACAGTTAAGGAAAACCTTGGACTCCCTGGAAAGTGCCGTGGAAATCTTGCTGGTGAATACCCGGGTCCCGAAGCCTTGGGAAAGAGAAGTAAATGAGACCCTGACAAAGGTAGCGGAGTCATACCCAAATATCAAACTGATCGATTGGCATTTGCTCAGTAGTGGCCATGAAGAATATTTTTATCCGGATGGTGTTCACTTGACCCAGTCGGGTGTGCAAGCCTACGGGGAGATACTACTTGAAACATTGATTTCTGATCAAATGGATGGAGAATAGTTAAAGCTATTTCGCTACATTTCTTCCCGCAGAAGATTTCATATAAGGAAATATCCTCAGACTAAATTTCGGGAATTGCGATGGTTCTGCTATATATCAACTCTTGACATGGAGTTAACTCCAAGTGTTATAGTATTAAAAAGCCGAAAAATTTGGGCATCTAAACCATAATAAATTAATCAGCATGAAGGAGAATATAATGGACAAAAAATTGGGTTTGGATGTATGAGGTTACCGCTGAATAAAGACGACCAGACATCCTTTGATAAGTAAGGTTAAATAAACTAGTAGCTACCTTTATAGAGAGAGGATTTACATATTTTGATACTGCCTATGTCTATCATGGCTATTTGGTGAAAAAGTAATGAGAGAAGCTCTCGTAAAAAGACATCCCAGAGATAGTTTTGCACTTGCGACAAAGCTTCCTATAAGAGATGTAAAAACTGTGGCAGATCAAGAAACAGTCTTTAATGAACAGCTTGAAAATTGCGGAGTGGAGTATTTGGATTATTATCTGCTCCACAATATTGGTAACACTATAGACATCACATCAGAAGCGAGGGATATTCATTAAAGCTAAAAGATTATGGATTATGGGTTTGTTTTTGCTGGCTGTCTTATCACTAAGTCTAAAAACTGAATTTAACTCAGTTACTGCTCCAGAAGAGAGGCCTCAGTCTGCTAATAGATCCGCTGATCCAAAAGAAGCAATCCCCTTACTAGGACTTTCTTTATCCTCAGCTTCCGAACCAACCGATGAACTGAAATCGAGTCAAAATAATGTAAGCTTTGCGGTTATTAGTGATATTCATATTCTCTCCAGCGAAACCGCTCCAATGAAGTTTAGAACAGCCTTGGAAGATCTTTTTGTAAATCAACAACCGCCGCTTAATTTAGTAGTATTAAATGGTGATCTTGGCGACGGTACACCTGAAGACTATCTGACTCTTAGCCAAATACTTCGGTCTGTCCGGACGAATACAGGTAAGACAACTCCGATAGTTCCCACCATTGGAAATCACGAATTCTACAAAGCCTATCATGATCCAAACAGTAATGCTTGGAATTCCGATACTTTCCCAAATCAAGATACAGATCCTCTTGCAATACAGCGCTTTTTAGACTTTGCAGGGAGAAGTCAGGTATATACTGATCACTATATTAATGGTTTTCATTTCATATTTCTTGGCTCCGAAAAGTCGAGAATGTCTGATCTAACTATAGGTGATGCTGCCTATCTTTCAGAAACACAATTAACATGGTTAAAATCAAAAATCTCAGAAAACCTTACACCGGGAAAACCTGTATTTGTCTTTTTACACCAACCCATATTTTCCGCTAATAGTAAAGCCCAAAGAAAGTACAATTTAGTGGTTCAACAGAAAGAACTGGCAGAAATCCTTCAATCGGTTCCCAATGTCGTCCTCTTCGTCGGTCATTTACACATTAAGTTAGGTTCACCTGATTCTGTTGTTAAAGACACCTTTACAATGTTCAATGATGCTTCTGCGAGTAGAGTACGCCAAGCCCCAGAGGCCAGCCAGGGCTTAGTTGTTGATGTTAACGATGGTGTGGTTAATGTAAAGGGACGTGACTTTCTCAAACATGAATGGCTACCCGAGGCTCAGTATCAACTGGACTTTTCTAAGTAACTACAGCGGCCATAACTAAACAGCTGTAAATAGGACTTTTTCTGGAATAAAAAAAGAATGCAGTACTAAACTTACATTCTTTTACTCATCAGGCAAAAAGGCAGAAGAACGAATAGCAATAGGTATTCGTTCTTCTGCCTTTTGATTAAATGTGTCACTGGCTCTGTTCACTTTAATGCTGAAAAGCCGCCCTATCAAAGGACTCTGGCGGCTGTTCCATCCAGCCTCGTTCAATCATGAGCTTCATGCCTTCCTCACCATATCGGGATATTTCCACCATCAAAGCTGCATAATGAAAAGCTAAATCTTTTCTAAAAGAGAGAGACATGGCATAAGCGCATAAATAGATCCCTGCCGTAACGGATGTTGAAACCAGAAACATAATCAACTTATCTGAAAAAGGTGAGACGGTTGAATCAGTTACTTCCATACTTACCGGCATATTACCCAGATGTTCTTCATCCTTGAGAATTTTATTAAAAATATCAATCTGTTTTTCAGCCAGATCTTTTCCTTTCAGAAGATAATCTTTAATTTCTCGGTCTTGCATAACTTGAATAAAACCCATTAACATAAGCATACCTATATAATTTCTCTCAATGATGTAAAATATTTCGCCTAATTCCATAGCATTGAGAGGTCTATGCTCGCCAAACCAGGTTTCGATAAGAGAATCTCTTTTTTTAATAAATTCTACTTGGTGCGGATAAGGCATTTTAGGGGGTCTATCATAAATTCCTTTAGACAACATAAGGTTTAATGCTTTCTTAAATAAGGCACCACTCAAATTTAAGCATTCATAAAAAAATTCAACAATATCTGCCCTGGCTACTTTAGTTATTGTCACAGCATAATCACTAAAAACCATTTGGTTAAATCTGTAGACATAGCTAAGTCCATATAAGTCTGTGTAAAGGGCAGGGGCGGATAAGTTAATATCCTGATCAGAAAAACCTTGTGGTACAGGGAAATTTTCGTCTGAGAATATCTCTATAATTTTAGCCGTGAACTTTTGCAAAAGGTTTATTTGTTCAATAACTAAGGGCTTGATTTCGTAGTCCTGAATATAGGGCTCAAAATGCTTAAAAACACATAAATTAGAGGTATTTTGCATGTATGTTTTCCATAAACCTGCAATTTCAGGAGTTGTTAAGTTTATGTGATGTTCTTTCATAGGTTTCCTCCAAATAGACAGATTTTTAAATAATATGTACTATTGCTTCTGGTGCTATTCAGAGATTTTGAGGTTTCAACAAGAACTATTTATCGTGATATTTAAATACTACTTTGCAGGATCGCTTGTTCGGTATTGCAATCCACGCCCAGCTCAGGGGCTATTGCCGATTGGTTGAAGAATTAGTCTGGACTAGGGATCGACTTGTCAATCTCTGCAAATGCAACCAAAAGGATAAAAAATTAAGAAAAGGATAAAAACCAGCACGATTCTTGTCTCGAAAGTATATATTGATATGACTCTATATGCCTTCTATCAACCAATCAACCTTGAAGGGTATGAGCTGTTTTGTGCTGCCCATTATATTCTAGCGAAAGCGTGTGATAATCCTGATGGATAATAAACTAGCAATCTTCATTCCCAACCTTATTAACTGGGACGGAGAGAAGCAAATCATCGGCGGTTTGGAAAGATACATGATTGCCTTGGCAGAAATCATGACAGAAATGGGTTATGACCTCTCATTCCATCAATTTGCCCATCATGATTTCAGCAATTACAGTTTGGATTGGCCGGTCTACGGATATCAAGCTGACTCCCGGGAACTTCATAAAACAATAGGACGAATGGAAAAGGCAACCAAGGGGAGAGTCTTATATTCTTCCATTGTTCAACAAACCTCTTATAGGCCGCACTCTATATGTATTTCCCATGGAGTTTGGTGGGAATTGCCCGGCTCTTCCCCTGGGCATGCCCAAAAATATTATGAAAATCATGTAGCCAAGGCCTTGGAACAAGCTGGTTTAATCATCTCCTGTGATTATAATTTTCTTAATGTAACTCGAGCCATCTATCCTCACTTGGCTGATCAAAAAATACGGGTGATTCCTAACTTTGCCGATTCCAAGTATTACTATCCGCGAAAGCCAAAGAATACTGACCATGTCCGCATTCTTTACCCGCGTAGGTTGTCTCCTGAACGGGGCTTCGGGATTTTGCAAGAGGTTATTCCAGCGTTATTAAGTAGGTTCTCTCAAGTGGAATTTGAGTTTGCCATCGACACCAATAAGCCAGAATACCTCGATCTTTTTTATCAGTGGAGAGAGAACCTGACGGGCAAGGAACGTATCCTCTTTTGCCATCCGGATTATCAGTCCATGCCGGCGGTTTATGCCGAGGCAGATATTGTTGTTATTCCCAGTATTTATTCTGAAGGAACAAGCTTTTCCTGTCTGGAAGCCATGGCCATGGGTAAAGCGGTAATCGCCACTGATGTTGGTGGTCTCACCAATCTCATTATCAACGGTTATAACGGACTTCTTATTCATCCGTCCAAAGAAAGTCTCTATCAGGCTCTTCTTTATCTGATTGAGAATTCGTCAGTTTGCACTCGTTTGGGAGAATATGCCTATACTACTTCCCAGGCTTTTAGCCGCCAGGTGTGGGACGCTCGCTGGCGACAATGTATTCAGAAGATTTATCCTTTATCCTGAGTGAACTTATTCAACCACTAGAATGGATCAAAGCAGGTGAAAGATATGCCTAAACTTACAGCAATGATAATTGTCCGCAATGAAGCAGATCGCTATTTAGGGCGCTGTTTGGAATCTTTGCTGACTTTCGTCGACAATATCATCATCATGGATGATGCCTCCGAGGACGATACTCCCGAGTTATGTCTTAGCTACCCTCGGGTTAAGCTCTATCGTCAACCACGCTCCATGTTTTTGACCGATGAGGCTAAGCTGCGCCGGGAATTATGGCAGTATACGCTGGAAAATAAACCAGAATGGATTTTAGCAATTGACGCTGACGAGTTTTTGGAAGAAAGCTCTTTGAATGAAATTCCTTATTTATTAAGGCAAAGGAATTTTAAGGCCATTGGGTTTCGCCTTTTTGACTGTTGGGGGAGTGAAGACTCTTTCCGAGTCGACGGCCTATGGAATCCCTGGCTGCGCGGTTTTTCCACCTATTTAGTTAAGTATCAGCCTGAATTAGAATCTGCCTGGCCATCCTTAAAATTTCACTGTGGACGTCTCCCCCTAGCTTACAGACAATTGATTCATTATGAAAGTGCAATTCGAATCAAACACTTGGGTTGGGCAAATCCGGCAAATATAACAGCAAAATACGAGCGGGCTATCAGTCAGGATCCCGCCAATAAATATATGGGACATGAACACTACGAAAGCATTCTTTGGCCAGCGGAAAAAATAAAAACTTATAAATGGCGGGAACACTTGTCTATTTAGATTCATATCTTATTGTAGATCAATTAGAGAAAAGGAGTTTTAAAAATGGCTTTTACAATAACCAGTACCAATAGCGGTAGCACTGCCGGAACAGCTGATGTAGCTTTAACTTTGAGTCCCGCAACTGCTTTGTTTTCCCCGGCTGCACTTGTTCCCGGGGAATCCTTGGGCTCGCCTCAGCTCTCAGTTACCAACTCCGGGGATGTAGATGCTTTCTATTTCATTTTTGCTGATTGGCAAGCTGATGGTACCACCAGTGCGGTTCAAGCCCAAATTTTAGCGGACCGTTTAAATATTGGTATTGCTCAAGGAACTACTGAACTTTATAATGGACCTGTCTCCGGGCTCATTGAGCAACCGACTGGCGGCCGAATTTTAGCAACCACTGACGAGGAACTGTTGACTTTTGTTGTTAGTTTACCAGCTACCAGTAGCAATATTGTCGAGGGTCTTGACCTCAGCGTAGACCTGGTATTTGTTTCCCAGGCTTCCCCAGTAAGTTAATAATTTGGCAACTAGTATTTTTAGGCGGGAAAACTAGATTTTCCTGATGTTGAACTGGCTGAACTCAGCCAGTTTTAACACTCGTAAAGCAGATTGCCATTAGAATGTAATAGAGGTGAGGTCAAGAAAAATGACGAAAAAAGTAGCTCTACTAACAACCAACTTTTTTCATCCCAAGAGTGAGCGAATTATTACGGGAGGAGCAGAGCGCTACCAGGTAGACTTCTGTCGCCTACTACGGGATATGGGTTTTAAGGTGGAAGTATGGCAAATGGGAGACAACTGGACAAAAGAATTTGATGGAATAAAGATACATGGGGTTCCTGCTAATAAGACTGAATATCATACTTTTCCTGAACTGAATATGGCCTTTTATGAAAACTCTATGGCTTTTGATTACTCGGTATATTTTATTCTATCCTTAGCCTATCCATTAGTTCACGAAAAGAGTATAGGTATCAGTCATGGTGTGTATTGGGATTGGCCTGGATTTGACACAACCACCGGAAAACAGGAAATCAAGCAAGAATGGTTAAGGAGAATGGGAATTTCACTGTCCGGACCGCAAAAGCTCGTGTCTGTAGACACCAATACTATCAATTATTTTAATGCTACCTTACCGAGTTTTTATAATAAATGGGAGTATATTCCCAATTATGTGGATACCGATCTCTTCTGTCCTCCTGAAGAGGATTTAACAAAGGATATGATACGTATTCTCTTTCCCCGCCGGATGGTTCCGGTACGTGGAATCAATGAAACAATGCGGGCTGCCGAGATATTAACAGAGAAATATCCCACAATCGAATTTCATTTTTGTGGAAGAGGTCATGATGACACCATAGAAATGCTGATGTCCCAATGGGCAGATAAACAGGAACGCTGTTATTACTATTGGAAGCCTTTTGAGATGATGCCTGAAATTTATCAGATGGCAGATATCGTCCTTATTCCTTCCCGTTCTACTGAAGGAACAAGTCTCGCCGCCTTGGAATCTATGGCCTGCGGCAAGCCTGTAATCGCCGGAATGGCTGGCGGATTGTCTGATCTTGTTATTGATGGCTACAATGGTTATCTTCTAAAACCTTCTGTCGAAAACCTGGTATCTAGTATTGAAGAGCTTATTAAGGATTCTAAGAAGAGAAGGCTAATGGGCGAAAGAGGACGGGAGATCGCTGTAAGTTTTAATAAAAAAAGATGGGACGAGAGATGGGCAAAGATTATCGCAGACGTGTTCAGGTGATATGTGAAAAAAAATAATATATTCATAAAAGCAGGTATTTACTATGAGTTTCACATCTCCGTGTGCAATAAATTATAATAATAAATTTCATGTTGAGGTATTAAAACCGTGGTTTGGCTTTACTACGGGTTTATTTGAAAATACACCGGTTGAAGGCGTTAGGCCAACAGCTAGTATCGCCATGAAAATTGACAACGATGATATTGTTGGAGCGTCAGTCCAGATTCTGGGGTATTATTTAAGTGGTACAACCAACGTGCTGTACGTTTTAGAGTTATTAGATTTGAGCCCCGGTGAAGTGATAACACGCGACTATTATGCTCAATTTGATGCTTTTAAGTTTCAGTTTGAACCTAGTTCGCAAGCTGTCGAAATCTCTGTCTGGGGTAAAGACTCGGCAGGAAATTTAGTTGCTGCACATCGTGTTTTACCTTCAGAACTTAAGTCACTAATTCCTCACTGATTATGACCTAGAAAGCACAAAGGAAGAAAGCCAATTCCTTGTGCTTAACGGGTATTTGATCAGTAGTGTACATAAGGATTACTTTTTATTCCTTTTACTTTAGCCCAGTTAGGAATGATGATAAAATTGAAAATCATAATCTCTCCAGCGAAGAAAATGAATTTTGACGGGGATTTCCTCCCGCCTCGCCAAGCCCCTGTCTACCTGGATAAAACCCAAAAATTAAAAGAATATCTCCAAAGCCTTACCTATGACGAACTGAAAAAATTGCTTTGTTGCAACGATGAAATTGCCAGGCTGAACTATGAACGCTATCAAAGACTGGATTTGTGGGGGTACACAAACCCAGCCATTTTAGCCTACGATGGCATTCAGTATAAGTACATGGCCCCGCAGGTATTTGAGGGAGACTATTATGACTACATTGAAGATCGTCTGCGAATTTTATCTGGATTTTATGGGATATTGAAACCTTTTGATGGAGTTGTACCCTACCGCTTAGAAATGCAGGCAAAGCTGAAAACAGCCGTCTGTCACAATCTATATGAATTTTGGCAAGACGACATCTACCGGGACTTAACCCTGAATGATACCACGATTTTGAATCTTGCTTCGGCTGAATACAGTAAAACTGTTGCGAAATACCTAACTGCCGACGTCAATTATGTTAGCTGTAAATTTGGCGAGCTGATCGGTGGTAAAGTTATCGAAAAAGGAGTTTATGTGAAAATGGCTCGCGGTGAAATGGTGCGTTTCATGGCAGAAAACGCTGTTGATGATTTGGCTGAAATCAAAGAGTTTAATAGACTTGGTTTCGAGTATAAGGATGAGTTATCGGATAAGAATACATTTGTCTTTGTGAAGGTTACAAGTAAATTTAAATAATGGAACATGTGTCTAAGAAAATTTGAAATCAACCCTTATCGTTTTGACGGTGAGGGTTGTTATTTTTTGTGAGAATGACACCAAGCGAGTCGTAAAGGCGTAACTTAACGCAGCTTGAACATAACAAATTTTGAACAAGTTTAATAGAATATATGAAAAAAAGAATATACAAATCAATATAAGGAGAATTGTCAATGGCAGAATTAAGTACCGGATTGATTGAAAATACCCCAGTTGGTGGTATGCGACCAACTGTGACCTTTACAGTAAAATTTTCTAATGATGATAGTACATCAGCAGAAATTTCAATATTGGGGTATTACGTGACAGGAATAACAAAGACATTGTATGTACAGGAGGATTTCGTATTAGGAGCTGGAGAAGTAACCGACAGAAACTATTTTGCAAATTTAAATTCATTTGTGTTTCAGTTTACAACAAGTTCAGACGCAGTGGAAATATCGGCATGGGGTAAAGATGTTGATGGAAACCTGGTGGCACCACATCGTGTGTTACCAGCAGAGTTATATCAAATTGGCTCCGAAGATATATCAGGGGCGACGGGAGCCACAGGAGCTACTGGCGATGTTGGGGCAACTGGTGCAACTGGAGCTACGGGTGATGTTGGGGCGACAGGGGCGACAGGGGCAACTGGGGCTACAGGGGATGTTGGGGCAACCGGGTCAACTGGAGCCACAGGTGATGTTGGGGCGACGGGTGCAACTGGAGCCACGGGTGATGTTGGGGCAACAGGTGAAACTGGGGCCACGGGTGATGTTGGCGCAACAGGTGAAACTGGGGCCACGGGTGATGTTGGAGCAACCGGGGCAACTGGAGCTACGGGAGATGTTGGCGCAACCGGATCAACAGGAGCCACGGGTGATGTTGGATCAACAGGGGCAACTGGGGTCACAGGTGATGTTGGATCAACAGGGGCAACTGGAGCTACGGGAGATGTTGGCGCAACCGGATCAACAGGAGCCACGGGTGATGTTGGATCAACAGGGGCAACTGGGGTCACAGGTGATGTTGGAGCAACAGGGGCAACTGGAGCCACAGGTGATGTTGGGGCGACGGGCGCAACTGGGGCCACGGGTGATGTTGGAGCAACAGGTGCAACTGGGGCCACCGGCGATGTTGGGGCAACCGGATCAACAGGAGCTACCGGCGATGTTGGGGCGACAGGGGCAACTGGAGCCACAGGTGATGTTGGGGCGACAGGGGCAACTGGAGCTACTGGCGATGTTGGGGCAACTGGTGCAACTGGAGCCACGGGTGATGTTGGGGCAACCGGATCAACAGGAGCTACTGGTGATGTTGGATCAACGGGTGCAACTGGAGCCACAGGTGATGTTGGATCAACAGGTGCAACTGGAGCCACAGGCGATGTTGGAGCAACAGGTGCAACTGGAGCTACAGGTGATGTTGGATCAACAGGATCAACAGGAGCTACAGGTGATGTTGGAGCAACAGGTGCAACTGGAGCTACGGGTGATGTTGGAGCAACAGGTGCAACTGGAGCCACAGGTGATGTTGGATCAACAGGTGCAACTGGAGCCACAGGCGATGTTGGAGCAACAGGTGCAACTGGAGCTACAGGTGATGTTGGATCAACAGGATCAACAGGAGCTACAGGTGATGTTGGAGCAACAGGTGCAACTGGAGCTACGGGTGATGTTGGAGCAACAGGTGCAACTGGAGCCACAGGCGATGTTGGAGCAACAGGTGCAACTGGAGCCACAGGTGATGTTGGATCAACAGGGGCAACTGGAGCCACCGGCGATGTTGGCGCAACGGGTGCAACTGGAGCTACAGGTGATGTTGGATCAACAGGTGCAACTGGAGCCACAGGTGATGTTGGATCAACGGGTGCAACTGGGGCCACGGGTGATGTTGGATCAACAGGGGCAACTGGAGCCACGGGTGATGTTGGATCAACAGGGGCAACTGGAGCCACGGGTGATGTTGGGGCGACGGGTGCAACTGGAGCTACAGGTGATGTTGGATCAACAGGATCAACAGGAGCTACAGGTGATGTTGGAGCAACAGGTGCAACTGGAGCTACGGGTGATGTTGGAGCAACAGGTGCAACTGGAGCTACGGGCGATGTTGGAGCAACAGGTGCAACTGGGGTCACAGGTGATGTTGGATCAACAGGTGCAACTGGAGCCACGGGTGATGTTGGATCAACAGGTGCAACTGGAGCCACGGGTGATGTTGGAGCAACAGGTGCAACTGGAGCCACCGGTGATGTTGGGGCAACCGGATCAACAGGAGCCACTGGCGATGTTGGCGCAACAGGTGCAACTGGAGCCACGGGTGATGTTGGATCAACAGGGGCAACTGGAGCCACAGGTGATGTTGGCGCAACTGGTGCAACTGGAGCTACAGGGGACGTTGGCGCAACTGGGGCAACAGGTGAAACTGGAGCTACGGGTGATGTTGGCGCAACCGGGTCAACTGGGGCCACGGGTGATGTTGGAGCAACAGGTGCAACAGGAGCCACCGGCGATGTTGGCGCAACGGGTGCAACTGGAGCCACGGGTGATGTTGGATCAACAGGTGCAACTGGGGCCACGGGTGATGTTGGATCAACAGGTGCAACTGGGGCCACGGGTGATGTTGGATCAACAGGGGCAACTGGAGCCACGGGTGATGTTGGATCAACAGGATCAACAGGAGCTACTGGTGATGTTGGCGCAACAGGGGCAACTGGGGCCACGGGTGATGTTGGAGCAACAGGGGCAACTGGAGCCACCGGCGATGTTGGCGCAACGGGTGCAACTGGAGCCACCGGTGATGTTGGGGCAACCGGGTCAACTGGGGCCACGGGTGATGTTGGAGCAACAGGTGCAACTGGAGCTACGGGTGATGTTGGAGCAACAGGGGCAACTGGAGCCACGGGTGATGTTGGAGCAACAGGTGCAACTGGAGCTACGGGTGATGTTGGATCAACAGGTGCAACTGGAGCTACAGGTGATGTTGGCGCAACCGGGTCAACTGGGGCTACAGGGGACGTTGGGGCAACTGGAGCTACTGGCGATGTTGGATCAACGGGTGCAACTGGAGCCACAGGTGATGTTGGATCAACGGGTGCAACTGGGGCCACGGGTGATGTTGGAGCAACAGGTGCAACTGGAGCCACGGGTGATGTTGGGGCAACCGGATCAACAGGAGCCACGGGTGATGTTGGACCAACAGGGGCAACTGGAGCCACAGGTGATGTTGGATCAACAGGTGCAACTGGGGCCACGGGTGATGTAGGAGCAACAGGTGCAACTGGAGCCACGGGTGATGTTGGGGCGACGGGTGCAACTGGGGCCACGGGTGATGTTGGATCAACAGGTGCAACTGGAGCCACAGGCGATGTTGGAGCAACAGGGGCAACTGGAGCTACAGGTGATGTTGGCGCAACCGGATCAACAGGAGCTACAGGTGATGTTGGAGCAACAGGTGCAACTGGAGCTACGGGTGATGTTGGAGCAACAGGTGCAACTGGAGCCACGGGTGATGTTGGAGCAACAGGTGCAACTGGAGCCACGGGTGATGTTGGAGCAACAGGTGCAACTGGAGCTACGGGTGATGTTGGAGCAACAGGTGCAACTGGAGCTACGGGTGATGTTGGAGCAACAGGTGCAACTGGAGCCACAGGCGATGTTGGAGCAACAGGTGCAACTGGAGCCACAGGTGATGTTGGATCAACAGGGGCAACTGGAGCCACCGGCGATGTTGGCGCAACGGGTGCAACTGGAGCTACAGGTGATGTTGGATCAACAGGGGCAACTGGGGCTACAGGTGATGTTGGCGCAACGGGTGCAACAGGAGCCACGGGTGATGTTGGATCAACAGGGGCAACTGGAGCTACCGGTGATGTTGGGGCAACCGGGTCAACTGGGGCTACAGGGGACGTTGGGGCAACAGGGGCAACTGGAGCTACAGGTGATGTTGGATCAACAGGATCAACAGGAGCTACAGGTGATGTTGGAGCAACAGGTGCAACTGGAGCTACGGGTGATGTTGGAGCAACAGGTGCAACTGGGGCCACGGGTGATGTTGGAGCAACAGGTGCAACTGGAGCCACGGGTGATGTTGGAGCAACAGGTGCAACTGGAGCCACGGGTGATGTTGGAGCAACAGGTGCAACTGGAGCCACAGGTGATGTTGGATCAACAGGTGCAACTGGAGCTACCGGCGATGTTGGGGCAACCGGATCAACAGGAGCTACTGGCGATGTTGGCGCAACAGGTGAAACTGGAGCTACGGGTGATGTTGGATCAACAGGGGCAACTGGAGCCACAGGTGATGTTGGGGCAACTGGTGCAACTGGAGCTACGGGTGATGTTGGATCAACAGGGGCAACAGGAGCTACCGGCGATGTTGGAGCAACAGGTGCAACTGGGGTCACAGGTGATGTTGGATCAACGGGTGCAACTGGGGCCACGGGTGATGTTGGGGCGACAGGGGCAACTGGAGCTACGGGTGATGTTGGATCAACAGGGGCAACTGGAGCCACCGGTGATGTTGGGGCGACGGGTGCAACTGGAGCCACGGGTGATGTTGGGGCGACAGGGGCAACTGGAGCTACCGGGGATGTTGGGGCAACCGGATCAACAGGAGCCACTGGTGATGTTGGATCAACAGGCGCAACAGGAGCTACCGGCGATGTTGGAGCAACAGGTGCAACTGGGGTCACAGGTGATGTTGGATCAACAGGTGCAACTGGAGCCACGGGTGATGTTGGATCAACGGGTGCAACTGGAGCCACGGGTGATGTTGGGGCAACAGGTGAAACTGGAGCCACAGGTGATGTTGGATCAACAGGGGCAACTGGAGCCACGGGTGATGTTGGCGCAACAGGGGCAACTGGGGCTACAGGGGACGTTGGGGCGACGGGCGCAACTGGGGCCACGGGTGATGTTGGCGCAACAGGTGCAACTGGGGCCACCGGCGATGTTGGGGCAACCGGATCAACAGGAGCTACCGGCGATGTTGGGGCGACAGGGGCAACTGGAGCCACGGGTGATGTTGGAGCAACAGGTGCAACTGGAGCTACAGGTGATGTTGGCGCAACAGGGGCAACAGGAGCCACGGGTGATGTTGGATCAACAGGATCAACAGGAGCTACCGGCGATGTTGGGGCAACAGGATCAACAGGAGCTACTGGTGATGTTGGAGCAACAGGTGCAACTGGAGCCACGGGTGATGTTGGATCAACAGGTGCAACTGGGGCCACGGGTGATGTTGGATCAACAGGGGCAACTGGAGCCACCGGCGATGTTGGCGCAACCGGATCAACAGGAGCCACGGGTGATGTTGGGGCAACCGGATCAACAGGAGCTACAGGTGATGTTGGCGCAACGGGTGCAACTGGAGCTACAGGTGATGTTGGATCAACAGGGGCAACTGGGGCTACAGGTGATGTTGGCACAACAGGTGAAACTGGGGCTACAGGGGACGTTGGGGCGACGGGCGCAACTGGAGCTACAGGTGATGTTGGCGCAACCGGATCAACAGGTGCAACTGGAGCCACGGGTGATGTTGGAGCAACAGGTGCAACTGGGGCCACCGGCGATGTTGGGGCAACCGGATCAACAGGAGCTACCGGCGATGTTGGGGCGACAGGGGCAACTGGAGCCACAGGTGATGTTGGATCAACAGGGGCAACTGGAGCCACGGGTGATGTTGGCGCAACAGGGGCAACTGGGGCTACAGGGGACGTTGGGGCGACGGGCGCAACTGGGGCCACGGGTGATGTTGGCGCAACAGGTGCAACTGGGGCCACCGGCGATGTTGGGGCAACCGGATCAACAGGAGCTACCGGCGATGTTGGGGCGACAGGGGCAACTGGAGCCACAGGTGATGTTGGGGCGACAGGGGCAACTGGAGCTACTGGCGATGTTGGGGCAACTGGTGCAACTGGAGCCACGGGTGATGTTGGGGCAACCGGATCAACAGGAGCCACGGGTGATGTTGGATCAACAGGGGCAACTGGAGCCACAGGTGATGTTGGATCAACAGGTGCAACTGGGGCCACGGGTGATGTAGGAGCAACAGGTGCAACTGGAGCCACGGGTGATGTTGGGGCAACAGGGGCCACTGGGGTCACAGGTGATGTTGGATCAACAGGGGCCACTGGAGCTACTGGCGATGTTGGGGCAACTGGTGCAACTGGAGCTACCGGCGATGTTGGGGCAACTGGTGCAACTGGAGCTACCGGCGATGTTGGGGCGACAGGGGCAACTGGGGCCACCGGCGATGTTGGCGCAACAGGTGCAACTGGGGCTACTGGGACACCACAATTAGCGTTCAATAATAATACTGGTCCTATTAGTGTCTTTCCGCCGTTAAACACCGAAGTTACTGTGGCGAGTGTCACGCAAAGTGTTATAATAAACCAACGACTCAAAATTGATTATGCATTAGGAGTAGATTTTGTAGTAACGTCAAACTGGGCATTTGTTTTTGAAGTTAGATTGTATAGAGATGCAACATTAATTAATACCAGGACTTCAAATAGATCTGCCCAAACTGCTGGCTCCCAAAGATTTCCCTTATCGAGCACCTATGTGGATACAGCACCTGCTACTAGTGCTAGTTCAACCTACAGTGTTCGAGTCATCGTAACGACTGCTACTAATGTTACTTCAGCAGCTACGGGTAATAGTATTACTCTGAACATCATCACATTCACGTAAAAAACATTAGCCTTCGATTCAAATGCGACCCTAAAGGGTCGCATTTGTACTATTCAGCGTATCCAATTTCAAAGGAAGGATATGACATTCACTTGTCGAAATGATCTGATAATCAAGAGAATGGAGGAGGTTGCCATGAAAAAAGAAACCATCCGAGGATTAAACGGTTACGATATCCCGTGCGTGAACAATTTAAGTGGTGGGGAGAGGAGGATCGTTATCATTAGCCATGGACTCGGCAGCAGCAAGGAAAGTCCGACGGCTAAGTCTATGGCGGCAGCACTGTCGGAACACAGCATTGGGAGTTTCAGCTTTGATTTTCCCGCCCATGGCGACAGTCCTGTGGACGGCGAGCTGCTTAGGATACCCAACTGTCTGAACGACCTTTCTGCGGTAGAAGCCCATGTGCGTGTGCTCGGTACCAAGGCGGATATCGCCTACTTCTCATCCAGCTTCGGAGCATACATCAATCTGATCTATCTGGCGACACGCACCCCTCTGGGCAAGAAATCTTTCTTACGCTGTGCGGCAGTGGATATGCCGGGGCTGTTTCGGAACAGTACTTCCCCGGAGCAGTATACTCAGCTAAAGGAGCAGGGCTACATTATACCGGACTTTGACTACATTCGCCCTCTGAAGTTCACCAGGGAATTCTATGCCGACTTAGAGGAACATGATGTGTTCAAACTCTGCCGGCGGGAAATGGCGCTGATAGAGATGATCCACGGTGACGCCGACGAGACAGCCTCAGTGGTGGACGTGCGGCGTTTTGCACAGCAGTTCGGAGCAAGGTTAACTGAAGTCAAAGGTGCCGATCATCGTATTATGACTCCGGGCGGCTTGAAGCAGGTCATCGAGACTGCGGTACGGTTTTTCACAGCAAAAGAAGGCTAAGTCTATCAAATTTTCTGCGAATCCACCTGTAAGATCAACTGCGAACGAGGAGAAGAATATGAAATTCAGTTTAATGAGCTATGAAGGTGTTTGCCTCCATATTCCTGTTCAAAAATATGGGAGGAACGCCAAAGGCCTTTAGATTTGCTGAAAAAATGCTGGGGTGGGGAGGGGAGACTCGGGTGAAGATATTTCCGAATTGACCGAGCTTTTACCAGAAAAAGTGGCGGACATGAAAGATCAATTATTTTCCCATACTCAATAGGTAGAGTCCAATTCTTGCAATGAATGATTAGAATCCGGCAGTTTTGATGACTAATTCTCAAAACTGCCGGATTTACAAACTCGTGGATGAGATGGGATGGGATGGTCACACTATAGAGCAAAACCTACGTGATAAGATGACTATTGAGGACACTTGCCATAATTGAATCCCTATCCCTGCACCCAGGCATCCTGTTCATACCCTCGTTGACCCCAATAGCCAATATGATCTTCTTCAATTAACTCAATCCGATTCAGCCATTTGACAGATTTATAAGCATACATCTGAGGAACTATTAATCTAACCGGACCACCCAGGTCCTTCGGAATGGGCTGGCCATCGTGCAGCACCGCTACTATGATGTCGTCCATATCAGCTTGCTGCAAAGTAAGCGAGTCCGTATACACGCCATCCCCGGAGTAGAGCTTGACCACCCTCGCCTCTGCCTTAACTGCAGCTTTCGCCAACAGTTCTTTAAGAGGGATGCCTTCCCAGGTATTGTTATATACCGACCAGCCTGTAACGCAGTGAAAATTGCTGACTTGCACAGAACGCTTGAGGGCGACAAACTCCTCCCAATTCCAGGTTATTGGTTTTTCTACCAATCCATTAAGTGTAAAAAACCAGTTATCATTGGTAAAGTAGGGAAGCCTGGTGACTGAATAGCTGCGAAAGGAACCACTGGCTCCTCCGCCAACCGGTGGAGACGAATCTGCTGATGGTTGAGGAACCGGCAGCAGCCGGTTAGCTTCCTCTTCATTTTCCGCCCGGTCTGGCCCTGACCCGAGGTCACCGATCCACTTGATCAGAGCAGGGGCAACTGAAATGGCCAAGCCAGCACCGATGACGGTGCGAAGGAAGTCTTTACGGGTGTAGAACCGTCCGTAACCCTCGCTTTGATGCTGCCGGAGGTTCTTAAGCCGGCCGAGCTTTATTAAAGAATGATAAAGGATCAAGGGAAGCCCAATCCAAATTAACACATCATGAACCAGCAGGGCTGCATTGGAAACCGCCGGCCCCATAGCTTGGAACTGCCACAAAAGAACTCCCGAGCTAAACCAGCCTATAATTAACCATAGAACAACAATAATATGCAAACGCTGCCAAGGCTTACCCTTAAGCATCTGCCAGTGTCTGGCTGCTGACCCCAAGTAAGCTAGCCCCGGAAGAATTGAGACCAAGCCGATAATGATATGCAGCCACTTGATCCAGATCTTAGCTTCCCCCAGCAGCTCTTTCCAGGAACTGCTGAATAGCAAGAGCCCGGAAAATACCAACAACGCTACGAGCAAGGCGTTCCAATGATGGAGTAAAGCCAGCCTTTTAGCGAAGCCATTGACCTTTTCTTGGCACCCATTAGACATTCACCCAATTCCTCCTCTCAATTAGTCCCCTTTGGGCAACGTGAACCAAAAGCAGCTTCCGCTTCCCGGTCGACTAATCACTCCGATTTCTCCGCCTTGCTGTAGAACCAGGGATTTTGCAATTGCCAGCCCTAACCCCGATCCGCCCTCTGAACGGCTGCGAGAAGGATCAAGCCTGTAAAAGCGTTCAAATATCTGTTCTTTTGCTTGCTCAGGAACCCCTTTTCCTTGGTCAGTAACACTAACCCGAACAAAACCCTTTGCTACATCATCTACTTCGATGCCGATAATTCCATTTCTGGGAGAATGCCGGATAGCATTCTCTAACAGATTCTGGATAATTCGTTGAACCTGCTGCGGAACCATCTGACAGCGCAGGAATTGTTCAGGTAACTTCACCTGGAGGTCAAGGGCCTTGTCCTCCAGCAACTTGGCAAAGCGGGGAAGCAGTTCTATCAGCACATCATCTAAAAGTGCCGACACAGCTTCCTGAGATCGTTCCTCAGCATCCAGTATCGACAACTCAAAAAGATCCTGAATCAAAGTTCCCAGTCTCAGTGATTCGCTTCGGATGGTTGCCAGATAGCGCCGGAAGGTTTCCTCATCCTCTACTATTCCATCCTCTAATGCTTCCACATAAGACTGCACAGAGGCCAAGGGAGTCCGCAAATCATGAGCCAAATTAGCCACTAATTCTCGCCTTGACTTTTCCGAGGCTTTCACTTGGCGAAAACTCTCTTCCAGCTTAGTCCCCATAAGATTAAATTGTTCAGCCAATACTTTCAGTTCAACCGGTCCGACCACGGGCACCCGGGTGCGCAATGCTCCCGAGGCGAATTCGGCGGTTGCAGTCCCAATTCTCAGAACCGCACTGACTACCGGGCGCATAACAAAAAAATGAAGCCCTGCCGAAACACACCCCGCAGCAATAGCTGCTATAGAGAGCATAAGCAATTGCTGAGAAGAGAGCAGCATGTAACTATAAAAAACAAACAGCACCGAAACGATTGCCGCGATGCTGATTAAGTTGGCAAGTACCAGATAATTATTTAGTTTCATGAGGATTCTTTCCCATCCAGTTTATATCCGATACCCCAGACTGTTTTAATCCAGCGGGGTTGAGACGGATCCAACTCAAGCTTTTCTCTCAATCGTCTGACCAGCACAGTTACAGTGGTTGTATCTCCATTATAATCTGTATGCCAAATTCGTTTTAACAATTGGCTGCGGGAAAAGACTTGCCCGCAATGACATGCCAACAAAAAGAGAAGATCAAACTCCTTGGCAGTCAAATCCACCTCAGATCCTGCTGCCTTTACTCGCCGCTGGGATGGGAAAATGGATAGACCATCGAAATGCAGGGCCTCCTGAGCCTCTCTCGGTACCATGGCTTTGTGAGGACTTTGAGCCGGCGACACCCGCCGTAAAATATTTTTGACTCGCAGCACCAGTTCACGCGGACTGAAAGGCTTCGTCATATAATCATCCGCGCCCATACTTAGCCCAAGCAGTCGATCTGGTTCCTCTCCCCGTGCGGTCAGCAGGATGACGGGTGTCTCTCCGGCCTCCCGCACCTTTTCGCATACCTCCCAGCCATCGAGACCGGGCATCATAAGATCGAGCACCAACAGATCAGGAGATTGTTCCTTCCAAAGCCGTAAAGCTTCTTCTCCGTCATGTGCCACCCAAACCACATAACCTTCTCGTTCTAAGTAACGACGGCATACATCGGTGATATTTTGTTCATCATCAGCAACCAGGATGCACGCAGTCATTGGTTTTCCTCCTTGACCGGTTCTATGTCTAAAGCAACGTTAAGATGTTCTTAAGCTTTTATTATACTGTTAGTTATCAAATCATGGCAACTGGAGAAAAAAACTCACATCTGTAACTTTCTACATCTTATCAGTTGCCATGCCATCCTCCATAGGATCTTTGCTATCGTTCATTACATCGTTGTCGTCCATCATGGTATCTTTCCCGTCATTCATTGCATCCTTGTCATCCATCATGGTGTCCTTCCCGGCGTTCATTGCATTCTTATCATCCATCATAGTGTTTTGATCCTGCTTCATTTCCGTATTCTGTACCGTGCTTTCGTTACCCATTTTTTGCTTGTCGCTTCCACACCCGGTTAGCGGGAATGCCAAGGCGGCTGCCAACATAAATATTGCTGCTTGTTTTTTCATTGAATCTTCCTCCTCTGAGTTTCTTGACTACCTGCACAGTTTAACAGAGAAGGATTACTGTTCGAGAACGGTTTCCTCACAAAAACCTTAACTTAATATTACAAAAGTGTATCATTCGCTGCTAATACTAATTTTCTTCTAAAATATGGATATCGTTAAACTGCATAATTACTCAGTCAAGTCATAAGCAAACTAACTAATTCCATCGTATATACGCTTATTAGTATAAGGTTATCTTGAAACCCTCAATAATAAAGGACATAAGAAAGAATAGCAATCAATTTGTATCCTTTCTTATGTCCTTTTGTTAAATGTGTCACTGGCTCTGTTATTGTTCGGTGAACCGGTTGGAGATGCGAGGAGTAAACTAAAATAATCTGTCAGGCGCTTTTGAAAATGGATCCAGCAAAAGCAATTATTAAGAGACGCCAAAATGCTTTCCTCGATATTCAGAGGGGGTAAGACCCTCTGATTTTTTGAAAATCGCCGAGAAGTAGCTGCTGGAATTAAAACCGGTGGCAATGGCAATTTGATCTATTGTATCTGCAGACCGACGCAATTGATGTTTGGCTTTTTTCAGACGCACTTGGGTCAGGTAATCCGTAAAACCGACACCGGTGTTCTTGTTAAAGATCCTACTCAGATAAGCCGGACTGAGATGGACATGTTTCGCAACCATGTTGAGGGAGATATTCTCAGCATAGTTGTGGTCAATGTACTCCATGGCTTTGCGGATGAGCGTGAGCCCTTGGTTATGTTGCTGAATGGCTGAACCCAATAACCTAATGCACTTTTCTAACATTCCAGCCCCCCAAGCCTCTAGAGTCGAATGAGAGGTAATATGGGATAAGTTTTGCACGAGATCATACTCTGTAGAAGTCACCTCCCCAGGATCAGCACCTGCCGATAAGGCAGCCTGAAGGACGATGACCATAAGCCGCAAACCGAAAGAATAAAGCAAGGCGGTGGAGGGAAGAGGTTCAACTTCAGCTAGCTTGGCAAAAATCAGGGCTAATTGCCGCTTTCCTTCTCCAAGATCACCGACTTTAACCAGTTCCTCTAGATTTGTAAAGTCCATGGCCGGACCGGGCTGAAATTTTTGGCGGGAAAGCCTGTTTAGAGCCTGTCTTACAGCCTCAATGAGTAGTTGAGGCAGAATTGGCTTAAGCAAATAGTCTGTGGCTTGGGCTTTAATTGCTTTTTGAGAATAGGAAAACTTTCCGTAGGCGGTTAAGATGATCACCTCGGTAGATGGGTAAAAGGACTTAATTTGTTTAGTGGCCTCAATCCCGTCAATTCCGGGCATTTTGATATCCATAATGACCAGATCAGGTTGAAGGAGATGGACTTTTTCTAAAGCATCTCGTCCATTGACAGCCTCATGGATTGTAGCAATAGGCAGGTCAGAATTTTGTAAAGTTAACCACAAAATCTTGCGCTCTAATTCCTCATCATCAACCAACAATACTTTATACATTCTCTTATCATCCTCAAAAGATTTATAACCCTGGTGGTTAAGACAATTATACTTTTTTTCTTTAGCAATGAATACGTTTAGAATTATAAGATCTTTATATAAAATGTAAAAATATTAATAAAGTTATGCAAACAATCTGACAATATTTTTTTGTTTTTGAGCAACGATTTGATCTGGTAGGCAAACCTAATTATGAGATGATAAGAGCATAAACAGCCACCAGTTGAAAGGAGCGCAAATGCAAATGATTATCGGGGTACCGAAAGAAATCAAGAACAATGAAAATCGTGTAGCTCTCACTCCCGCAGGTGTTGTAGCCTTGGGCAAAGCCGGTCATCAAGTAGTCGTTGAAACGAAGGCGGGTGTTGGCAGCGGGATAAGGGATGAAGAATACATAGCTGCCGGTGCCGATATCCTGGCGACTCCGGCAGAGGTATATGCCCGTGCCGACATGATTATGAAAGTTAAAGAACCTTTGGCTTCAGAATATGAACTGTTCAAAGATGGTCAGCTATTGTTTACTTATTTGCATCTTGCGCCTGAACCAGCCTTGACAGCTGCCTTACTCAAAAAAAATGTCGTTGGAATTGCCTACGAAACGGTTCAGCCTGCTGACGGCAGCTTGCCTCTCTTGATCCCCATGAGTGAGGTAGCTGGCCGAATGTCAATTCAAATTGGTGCGCAATTCTTAGAAAAACAGTATGGTGGTGCGGGAATACTCTTAGGTGGAGTACCGGGAGTTTCCCCTGCTAAAGTTACCATCGTTGGTGGTGGGATCGTTGGTATCAATGCTGCTAAAATGGCTATTGGTTTCGGCGCGGAGGTAACCATCCTGGATGTCAGTAATAGCCGGCTCCGCTATCTGGATGATATCTTTGGTTCACGGATCAAAACCTTGATGTCTAACAGCTATAATATTCAGCAGGCAGTAGAACAGGCCGATCTCTTGGTTGGAGCTGTACTGATCCCCGGCGCAAAAGCCCCGAAACTCGTAACCGAGGAAATGGTTCGAGGAATGAAACCAGGATCAGTGATTGTTGATGTGGCCATTGATCAAGGGGGAAGCGTGGAAACCATTGATCATGTGACTACCCATGCGGAGCCAACCTATGAAAAGTATGGAGTAATACACTATAGTGTGGCTAACATGCCCGGTGCCGTGGCTCGTACCTCTACCTTTGCTTTGACGAATGCAACACTGCCCTATGCCCTTAAATTGGCCAATCTGGGGTACGCGGAGGCTATCAGAACGGATCTCGCTTTAGCTCGCGGTGTTAATGTTATCCATGGCAAACTCACTTATAAAGCAGTTGCCGAAGCTCTCAATCATGAGTACACACCGTTAGGTAGGGTGACCGATGTTCCCTCGGGTTTTTGAGGCAATTAAGAATTAAAGCCAAGATTTGATATGCTCCCCTTGTGGTCAATGTCATTAAGTTAAGGCCTGAAAAACACAACCATCCAGATAAAGATGGTTGTGTTTTTCTTATACATACAGGTGGGCATATAAAATTTATCAATTGTAAAAAAACACTTGACAAATAAATAAAAATCTAAGGCTTCGCCTTGAAAATGAGGACATTTTTAAGGAGGCCTTCTAAAATGAAAAAGATAGCATATCCAGAGCGGGTACGAACTGCGCTGCACCAAGCGATACGCTCAATCACAGCAGATTTACCGACTTGCGTGAAACGACCAGGGCAAGACTTTTCACGCGAACGCAAATTATCACTGCATACTATGCTGCTTATGCTTGTAGGCATGGGAGGCAATAGCCTTTCAAAAGAATTATATGATTGGCTGGCTATTCGTCAGAGACTGCAACCGCCTCAGCATTTGTCTAACAGAGAGACAAAATTCGTCCAGAAGCACTGAAACTACTATTTCACGAATTTACAAGGTTAGCAGTATCGAAGAATTCATTACAAGACTACAGGCTGCTCGCTGTTGACGGTTCGGATTTGAGACTTCCGTCAAATTCAAATGATGGATTCTCCTCCATCAGGAACAGCGAAGATAGCAAAAATTACAATCTTTTGCATTTGGATGCTATGTATGACCTGATGGGCAAGGTTTATGTCGATGCATCCGTGCAACCCAAGAAAGGCATGAATGAGCATAAAGCCTTAGTATCCATGGTAGACCAGTCTGAAATCAGTGGAACTGTAATTGCAATCATGGATCGTGGATATGAATTCAACAATATCGCTCATTTTCAGGAGAAATCATGGTACTATATCATCCGGGCGAAAGAATCCTATGGGATTATATCAAGGCTTTCTCTACCAAATTGCCCGGAATACGATGAAGAAATCACGTTAACCCTCACCCGGCACCAAACCAAGGAACGTTATCGCTTCTAAAAGCATACCCTCATCGGTATCGATGGATACAGCCACATACGACATTTGACTTCATTAAACCGAAAGATTCCAAGTTTTATGATTTACATTTTCGTGCCGTTCGCGTCGCTATTGCTGATGGTGTGTATAAAACGGTTTATACAAATCTCAATGCCGAAGATTTTCCGCCGGAGAAAATAAAACAGCTCTATAATCTGCGCTGGGGAATTGAGACATCTTTTAAGGAACTTAAATATGCTGTGGGTTTGGCGAGTCTGCACAGCAAAAAGAAGATTGCAAGAGATTTTTGCCAGACCAATTCTATACAATTACTCTTCCATTATCATGCACCACATCAGTATTCCTGAAGATTTGCGAGTAAATTTTCCAGTGGTTTTAAATATATGCCGTCAATTTTTGAGAGAGGTAATTCCAGCGGTCCAAGTTCTTAAACTGATAGGTAAGCACCTTTCCCCAATACGCCCTGACCGACAATTTCCTAGATTTCAAAATTCGATTTCAGCAGTAGGGTTCCAGTACAGAATTATTTGAGATTTAACATGTGTGATAGGACTTTTACAGATGCTTTTCGGGCATCTGCATTTGTGTTGCTCAAAATTCAAAAACACCCGTGTTTTCTATGTTATACCGTGTATACGACAACCCCAGCGGTATCACTTTTCTACCGCTGAGGTTTCTCATGAGCTTAACTTAATGACATTGCCCTTGTGGTAGACAGTTTGAAAAATAAAACTATTTATTTCAAGGAGGAGCTTTTTATGTCCCATAAATCAAAGATACCAGAATCAGAAAAGATAGTAGCTATTAAAAACATCTTCGGGTGAGGATTCACTTAATGCATAGGGCAAGGATTTCATGAACAGATGTAACAATCAAGAACCGTGCTGATAACCCCCTCAAGGAGGGGCTATCAGCACGGTATTGTCTTTGAGCTGGCGACACCCACTTAAACATTTTAAACCATTGGTTGGAGCAACAAGACAAGGATAGACATATTGTATAAATGGACATGTTTAGAATGGAGGAATAAAATGATTGCTCAATATATTCAATGGTGTGTAACTGTAATCCAGAATGCGGCTATTAGAGCAAGGCAAAGAAATAGGAGATTTAACCGTGATATTTTAATTGGAACATCACCAGAAACCTCATCTCTATATAAGACCGATTCCGTTTATAATGATATTGAATTAATTTTATTGCTAAAATCCTTACCCAAAATTGAATCTCAAGTTTTGTATTGTACCCTTATGCTGAATTTAACTCAAAAGGAAATATCGGAATACTTCAATATTAGCCAACAACAGGTAAGTCGAATTAAAGGGAAAGCCTTAAATTTGCTTCGAGAAGAGGCAGTTTAAATGGACTATGATCAATTAGACTTTGAGACTTTATGGGAACTTTTAAAGCAAAATGACGAACAAGCATTAGTACAAGTTTTAATCCGCTTTGACTCTTTAATTAAATCTAAATCCAGAGTTAATGGACGGATTAATGAAGATATTGCCCAAGATATCCGTGAGGCCTTTGTCAAAGCTCTCAAAAAGAAAATTAGAGAATAATTCTCGAGTTATGCGTAAAAAAAGCATTTATAGTCTTTATATAGTATGTGAGAACAAAATAGGCAATAAAGTTCTCATAAAAAATATTTTGAAAGGTGATTAAAATGAGCGTATCAAGTTTTCTTGCGCAAAACATTCAGGGGTACAACGTTACTGACTTGGCAAAGTGGGTCTCGTATCAAAGTTGGATTAGCGAAAATTTTGGTCAACTTACACCAGCGCTAATATTGATACAATGGGGATTGGAAAGTGGGTGGGGTGGTGAAGACATTAGTTTATACTACAACCCAGCAAACCAAGCTTCAGGGTGTGGTGTGGGTGCTGTTTGTGATCATCAACCAAATGGGCTTGCTGCCTTCTGCACCATTAAAGATGGAGTAAAGGCATATTCAGCGTTGATCATTAAAGGTTATCCTCACGTTATGTGGGCCTTTAGTGATAATGGTAATGGTACCAATGGACTGAAAGCGGCTGCTGGGGCTTTAGGTCAAGGTTACTACTCCGGTTACAACGGAGGAACAATAACCTTTTGCGGTGGATCTTACACCTTAACCTCTTCAAGCGGTGCTCGTATTTGGGCAACGAGTAAGTATGGTAGTCCAGCGGGTGCTGATATTATTAGTACGTTCAACGCCAATTCAAATTTACAAGCTTTGAATACTATAGTTAAAACTAATCCTTTACCAAAATTTTAACTATAGTAAAAAATAATTGGTTCGTGTAAAACTTGGGATTTGGGGAGCGTCGCATCGCTACTTTTTAATTAGTGAGCGAATGCCCCCCTTTTGTTTCGGGCAAGAAATTTGTTTATTATTTTTGGGAACTTCAATTGTCGTATTTTCTCACCTAAGGTTTAAAATAAACCTTTTTGGTTAGAATTCCTTAGTTTGACCTTTTAGAGGTTTTTACCAAGGTTTCTCTATTCATCGTGAAATATAAAAAAACAATGTGAATCTGTAGTTCAAGAAGGAATTTGGAAGAAAATGAAGAACTCCCCTAATGTGTAACGGTTACCAATTTGTTCCGAGATGATGAGAGTGAATCATTATCATACGATCCTGTTGCTCCTTGGTCATCTGATAGCCTTCAATAGACTCAACCACAGTATCCGCTTTTTCTTCAGGTATTTTTTGAGTAGGGATGAACAGTGTTCTGGGTCAAAGATATCTGTGGAAAATCAAGTAGTCGGTGATGGATGAGGTTGATTTGCCAAACATGTCAGAGACGACAGCATCAAGAGCTACATTGAAAACAGTGAAAGCATTTTGAAAACGATTCTTTTCACTGCTTTTGCAGGACACCAGTTTGTTGCGGTATCGGGTGTACTCACGAAGAATCCGTATTGGTTTTTAAGGAATATAGCTTCCTTGAACTAAGCCAAGACGAAATAACAAAATAGGTCACCAATCCATTTAGAATCCTCCAAGAGATAATAGATGAGAGTCCGTCATTTCACTGTGGACTCAATGTAAATATCAAAGCAGTTATTATCAATTACCCACTGCAATTGCAGGATTGCTTTATTGAAGGTAGAGAATCTTTTCTTTGAATACTAGGGAGTAATTCCTTTTGATTTGATTTGTGTGGCGACGAGAAATGTTTTATGTACATCGGACACCACAGCAAATAGAATAAACAACTGATTTATAGTATAACCTTCCCTCAAAAATAAGATAGCATTTTGGTGAAAGTCGCACACCATTCTTCATGACTATTTGTGCCGCCTGCGACAGCGGCGGAATGGAGATTAACATGACTTTTTTAAATAAAAAAAGAGCTATTCTGGCCACTGTACTGATAATTGGCATGATATCGCTGTCAGGCTGCGGATTCACTTTTGGGCAAGACACAAAAACCAGTCATTCTGATACACCAGTAATGAATAAAATAAGCGAGCCTAAGGAATTGACGAAAACAGATTTGAGCGTTGGTAAGTTGTTCATCGGCCAAACTTTGGAAAGCGTCCGGAAGGAGTTTGGAGAACCGACAATAATGAGTATATTACATGGTAATGGTGCACCTCAATGGGAGTATTCCAGTCAGGGACTTACAGTCGGAGGTGACCCTGTGTTTTTGATTATCGTTACTAATAAAAGCACAGGCATTACTCCGCGTGGAATACAAATTGGGAGCAGCGAGGAAGATGTCCAGCAAGCTTATCCCAATGCTAAAAGGGTGCAATACAATACACAGCTGTTCGTTGAATCGGAGGATAAACAATACACTATGGCCTTCTTCTTTTCGGAAGGTACCGTGACGGACATCATTCTGACCAATGAAATGCCTTAATTAAGCGCAAACGCATGCTCTGTCCACATTCATAGGCACGCGAACTTAAAGTACAAGTATGGGAATAGGCACTTTTGGTGTAGAGTACATTACATGGGTACAAGGAGGGAACAAAAAGGCATAGAACTGCATATCCTCAAACAATTACAACAGGATATCGCGGCAGATCAGTTAATCATCAAAGAGTTTGTTGACCCATTTAAAGGTGAGTAAATAGAAAAGAGCAAGAAAAAATAGTCCCACAGACTCCCTTTAGAGGTAGTACGGTGCGTAGTACGGTTGGCGGAACTTTCAGCCTTTAGTCTGGCCTGTACCCAACCCCTATAGGGCTAGAGCAAACCACCCGCTGAGCGGGTGGAAATGATTAATTTAAATCAGGATTTTGGGTTGTGGATCTTCACCCTTCCTGTAGGGGAATAAGGATGTGAACTGTGGTTAAACCTTGTTCAGGCAGCAACCTGACCCCATACCCAGGGCCAAATTGTAACTGCAAGCGTTTATGGACATTGCGCAGACCTATCCCGGCCTGAAGGGAATTTTCCTGACTCAAATCGAGAGTGAAGTAATGCTGGGACATCCCAACCCCATCGTCTATTACAGAAATCTCTACATCGTTATTCACCTTTTTAGCCACAATTCGGAGGTGACCCAGACCTTCTTTAGGTTCTAAGCCATGGATACAGGCATTTTCAACCAGAGGCTGCAGGCTTAAGAAGGGAATCGGTAAATCATGGAGGTCTTCCGGTACTTGAATGGCTACCTCCAAACGATCTCCAAAGCGATTTTTTTGAATCAGCAGATAACTTTCTACATAATGCAGTTCCTCTCGCAAAGGAACCAGTTCCTCCGGGTGATCAAGATTATGCCTCAGTAAATTAGAAAGGGCAAAAAGGGTATTTAACCCTTTGGTATTATCACCAAGGGTGACTAAACTGATAATAGTATTAAGGGTGTTGAATAAGAAGTGGGGTTTGATTTGAGCTTGGAGGTTTTTCAGCTCTGCTCTATGTAAGGTATGCTCCAACTCGACAATAATCCGAGCATCCTCAGCTGCTTTAAGCTTTTCTTTGCTTAAGGCTTCTTGACGATTGGCGCGATAGATCAGCTCAACAATATAACTTACGACAAATTGGATCAGGCCGCCGGCTGCCTGGCATTTTTCCATATTGATAACCTGGATTTCTTGAAAGGTTTTACTGAGATCTTGGGGATCCAGTCCTAAGTCGGCAGTTGCGGCAAGCATATCCTCAATATCTTTTGCTCCGGGCTTTTCCAGGAGCATCTGACCGCAGGTTATGGAACCGTAGAACTGACCATCAACGATGATAGGTACCGCCATTAAGATCACGCCGGCATGGCATTTGCCTATGCTGGAGTTACCTAGCTTTAGGGTATTAAAACCTAATTCGGCATTGGAATTAATACAACGCTTGAGGCCAACTTCTTGGGAACGAATACTCCGGCAAAATCCATAGAAATAATCATGCTGAACCACGGGAAACCCCAGGGCATCATTGATATCGATGGTGATGTCTGTAGCCTTGGTGAAGGTTTCAATGATTCGGACCAGCTTGTCTTCTTCAATCAGCTTGAATAAACTCTTTGGTTTAAGATCCATACAGCCTTACAATCCTCTCATTATCCACATCCCAATTTTATGTAAAATACTGGCATATCCTTGATTTTGCGTGAGTCATCCATCTAAAACTGACTAATAGATAGACTCGCTTGTCCTGATTATAGACTTAAATCCTTATCTTTGGCTAGGATAATTTCTTGGGATAGTAGTTGAAGTTTAATGCTACTGGTAAAAGAAGGATTAAGGTAGCTATATGGAGAAAACTATTCAATATGAATTTATTCGTGATGAAGGAGAATAATCAGTATGAATTATATGGGACCCAGCATTGGATTTGGCATATTTAGCTTTCTTGGTTTAATGATCTATCTTGGTTTTTTCGCTATAGTTGTGTATTTGATAATTAGTACTATCCAATTTTTCAAACGGAAAATTGAGGCTGACAGGGAACTACTGGTAAAACTTGATACTCTTATCCAGTTACAATCTCAAAAGAAAGCCATCTAACCATAAACAAAGTAGAGGTTTCACAATTTGCACGGGGGCATAGTTGAAACCTATATTTATATTTCTAGTTAGCATTAATTCAAAAGCAAGCGGCCCGTCATCCTTGGCGGGTTTAGGGATGCGTTATATTTATTCTATTGTAAAAAAGACGACAAAGGGAGTGACTATTTGAGTAGATATACGTTTATTGCATCTGATTATGAATTACAGGAAATTGATTCAATTTGGTTCGGGGAGAATGAATTTGAGGAAATGTTCCATAAAAAAATAGAATTATCTAAAATAAATAGTTGTGATTTTGAATTATTAGACCAGAGGGATTGTTGCTTTATTAATGAGGGATTTCATTCGTGAATAATAAAGCATAGGAAAGCATTAATCGGAACTAGAATTGTAAAGAACCGGAAACCTGGACGTGGGAACCGAGGTTTAAGGTTCACAAAGTAGCATCAGATGTAAAGATGCAACATATTGGAGGTTGGTATGGGACTTAAAAAGGGTAAAGTAAGAATCCAGTGGTTGTTAATGGGTATAATTTTTGTTTTATTTCTTGTTGGGTTAATTCACCTTCTATCACCTTTTCCGATAAGAGAATTTAAAGCCGAGAGACCCCCCGATCGATACGAAATATCTATTAATACCGGATTTGAACGTCAGGGTAAAAATCAATGTGCGGCCTTTTCGACTGCCTTCGTTCTAAGAACCTTTGGTCAAAGCCTTCAAGGTGCAGAGGTTTATGCTAAAATCCCCTATAAGATTCCTATTTCAGGATATGTCTTACCCAAGGGAGTAGTAAGTTATTTTCAGTCTCAGGGATTTAGTCCAGCTATTTATAGAGGAGATCTTAATTCATTAAAGACCAGGCTTGTGCAAGGGAATGAGCCAATTATTGTTCTAGTCGGCAATGGACTATTCTGGCAGCATTACATGACTTTTTTGGGCTATGATGATAAAAAAAAAGAGTTGTATTTTTTCGATTCCGGCAGGGATAACGATGAAAATGCTGACCTTACAGGTAATAGGACAATGACAGAGGATTATTTCTTGAAATGGTGGAGCAACGGTTTACCGGTTTATAATCATGTTTACATAACAGTGGAGTAAAGGTTAGGAGAGTTTTCTATGGATTACAAGCCAGAAGTCAGCAATAGATTTGCTTTTTGTGCAATGATAATTGTTATATTTCCATTATTTATGCTATTTGAACCAAAGTACCAGCATTCCATTATCGTCTTGATAATTATAGTCATTGGTAATGAATATGCTTACGCATTCCCGAGGCTGGCTATGAAATTATATGAAAGAATACTTTTTAAATCATTACCAGAAAGATTTCACGTAACAATTCAGATTGTAATACTAATCGGCATTAGTGTGACTGTAGTGTATACTCTAAAAGCACTCAATCTATTGCCATTATTTTTATTCGCATTTGTTTATCTATTATGGTTATCTTTTCTCCAGAAACAATCTCTAATAGTGGGAAGTAAAACTATAGCAATTGGACAAAGATTGTTCTCCTACGATTCAATTTCTTCATTAACTATTAATAAGGAAGGACTAGTTATAGAAGTTAATGACAATTCATTTAAATTCTATAATTGGGCACTTGGTAAAAGACGAGACAATTTAGAAGTAATAGTAAAGGAAATAAATGAACAGTTAAGACCAAATGAGTAGGTTATTGCTATTAATACCGTTAGTAGACAGTTAGGAGAAGTTAAAGTATTGATCGGACTACTCGTGACATTCTTGAAAGGTTAAATAAAGATGAACATATTTGAGGGACGGGTGTCATCATCACAACTTGCTTATTAAAGTGACTCAAAAAGTTTCAATATATGGAAATAAAAAAAGGAGGCCTGTAAAATGGAGAAATTTCCATGTGAATTGATTCATGAATTACCTGAGGCTGATACCGGCAAGAAGTGGCCGGGAAGACTTAAAGTAACAGGTCTCATCGGGCTCATTCTAATTATTTTTGCCAGCCTAGGAATTACTGTTGTAAGCAATAAACTTGGAAGTGAAGTGAAAAAAGATATTTTATCTGCGCAGGATATTAAGCTTACTGCGGAAGGATCGGGTTTGACCTTAACCTCCAATTCCACGGTTAACCCTTCCGACTATATGATGGGTGAGGCTGAGCCTGATGTTTATAAAATCAAAAATTTTGACGGAATGCTATTTATCTATAATTTCTCTTCTATCGGAGACAGGAATACAACCTATGATCAGTGGCAGGAAGCCAACAGGAAAAACAGCAGCGATTCAAATATTAATATGTTTTCGTCAAAGTGGAACTATAATTTAGCTTATGCCGCAAAAAATACCATCACTGTTGTTTGTTTAAACCTGTTTGTCAGCGAAGAGTATGTAAAGAAAGTTTCACCGAGACTAAAGAGCTTGGGCAAATGGATTTTTTATAACTTAAATGGAGGTCAACAAATCGTATACCAAGGAGAAGGAGAAAACTGGAAAGGGAAACTCAGAATCAACTACTACAATCACTTTTGGACCGACACTAAAGGAATTATCCACCAAGATGGCTGGAAACACCGAAAACCCGTACTGGAGTTTAAAGGGGATAACGGTACCATTCAGGGTGATTTTGGTTATAAATTTGAGTGTTTGGGCAGTAGCTTTAGCGAAACTGGTTCTGATGGGTTTGATGCAAGGAGATTTAGCGAAAGGGATACGGCCTCAAGTTATGGCAGTGAAATACTAGGTTTTGGAGCCATTACTGGGAGCAACTCAATGCCTTCCAGAGATGAAGTTTATAAGGTTACAGTCCAATGGAATAACACGCAGGAGACTTTTGAGTTAAAAGCTTGTGAGTAACCGAATTTGAAATCAGAGGTATGCTAAAAAACAAAATAATGTTATTGTGAGCGGCCTGTCAATCGAACACGTATAGGATTGACAGGCCGCTCTTCCCATTCACAGGTGACTTGGTGATTCCTACCATACTGATCGTCAATGAAATCCATATTTTTAAATGAGGATCCCGCCAAGATTTTATAATAATATATCAATTGACTGATATATTATTATCTGCTAATATGTGTAACATATTAATGTTTACTAATACGTTGAAAGGAGATTGCTTATGGATTATCTAGATGTCAAAGTTAAATTCATAAAAGGATTTGCGGATAGAACCCGTCTACAAATCCTTGAAGCTATTATAGATCAAGAAAAAACCGTGCAACAAATCGTTGATCAAATCAAGGGCAACCAATCTAATGTTTCCCAACACTTGGCCTGTTTAAAAGGATGTGGAATTGTTACATCCCGTCAAGATGGAAAGTTCATGTTTTATTCCCTGCGTGATGAACAGGTTAGAAGTCTTCTTAATATTTTTGATGCGGTTTTAGGTGATGTTAAAGAAAGCGTTGCCGCCTGTGACAAAAACGAAAAATGCCTTTGTGGAAAGAGTGAACTAAAATGCCTAACCAAGCGAAAAAAACTTTAGAAGCTAACAATTTTTCTTGTTGCGGACAAGATCCTAAGAATATTTTTCCCATGCTAGTAGAAATGGCTACCCACCAGACTTCAAACTGCAGCTGCTGTGAACCAACTGAAGAATCTAATGACCAGAATAACCTTCCCTTTATCATGATTAAATCACCTAGCAGTCCTGGTTGTGATGATAATTCATGCGGTGCTGAGGACAGAGAACTTGATATTAAAGAGGGAATTTCCGGGCACATCTTTGAGTTTCGGGTGGAAGGTATGGACTGTCCGGTTTGTGCTCAAACTCTTGAGAAAATTTTAATTAAGATACCCGGTGTAAATCATGCCAAAGTCAACTATAGCTCTTCAAAAATGCAAGTTGTGGCGGATGATGAGTCACTCCTAGAAAGTATTCAAAAACACGCCCAAAAACTCGGATTCACGACCACACCCTTTACCCAAACTAAGAAAAAGGGTCAAACTTTCAATATCGCAGGAATGGATTGTGGAGTCTGTGCTGAAACCCTGGAAAAATATCTGAAAACCTTACCGGCGGTAAGAGAAGCAAGTGTAAATTTTTCAACAGGTAAGTTGAAAATTGTCCACGATATGACCATAGAAGAAGTTATGAATGCTGTGTCTAAATCAGGCTATAAGGCTAGTTTGGTATCCAGTAGTAAAGAAAGAAATCTGAATACTCCTGTTACTGCTGCTAAGAAATTCAATGTATCTTCAAACTCAATCTCTGGTATTCTCTTAGCTTTAGGATATTTCGGCACATTGGCCCAGGTTCCAGAGTTAATTTCCACACTGTTCTATGCAGCGGCAGTCGCAATCGGTGGCTATAAACCGGCCAAAAGTGCCTATTACGCAGTTAGAAGCAAATCATTAGACATGAACGTACTCATGACGACTGCGGCTATTGGGGCAGCAATCATCGGTCAATGGCTGGAAGCAGCCACGGTGGTTTGGCTCTTTTCTCTGGGTATTTATCTGCAAACCAGGACACTGGACAAAACAAGAAATTCCATTCGTAGTTTAATGAGCTTGACACCGCCTGAAGCTTGGTTAAAAATAGGCCAAGATTTGATCCGTACTTCAGTAGACGATATCTCCGTCGGCGATACCATAGTAATTAAGCCTGGCGAAAAAATTCCCCTGGATGGAGAAATTGTCTCTGGAATCTCAAGCATTAATCAGGCTGCTATTACGGGCGAGTCTGTTCCCAGCGATAAAAGTGAAGGTGACACTGTGTATGCCGGAACAATCAACGAGAACGGTTCCCTGGAAGTAAAGGTTACTAAGCTAATTGAAGATACGACCATTGCCAAAATTATTCATTTGGTTGAAGAAGCACAAGGGAAAAAGGGAGAAACACAAGCCATAGTTGACCGTTTTGCCAAGATATACACGCCCATTGTCTTTCTTCTAGCAATACTTACAATTCTGGTTCCACCTTTGTTAGGTCTGGGAACTTGGAGTGCCTGGTTTTATAAAGGCTTAGAGTTACTGGTTATCGCTTGCCCCTGTGCCTTAGTGATCTCAACACCTGTGGCAATTGTATCAGCTATTGGTAATGCCGCCAAAAATGGAGTTTTGATTAAAGGAGGAACTTTTTTAGAAGTTGCCGGCACGATCCGGGCCATTGCTTTTGATAAGACAGGAACTCTCACCGCCGGCAAACCAAAAGTTGTTAAAATCTTACCAATTAAGGGGTCAGAGCTCGAGATTATCAGTGTTGCCAGAACCATTGAGGAACACTCTCAACACCCGATTGCCTTAGCTATTCTAGACTACGCCAGAGCTAACAATATTTCCAGCCAGAATGCAGACTCCTTCAAGGCGATTGTTGGTAAAGGCGCACAGGCATCCATCGAGGGAACAGAATATTTTGCGGGTAAACCGGAACTGTTTCGTGAATTAGGGTTGTCCCTTGACCGCGAAGTTCGTAATAGCATTGAGACTTCCCAAAATGAAGGAAACAGCATCGTCATGGTGGGAACTAAAGCTAAACTTTTAGGGATTATTCTAGTAGCTGATTTTGTCCGTGATGTAACAGTTACAGCTCTGAAAAAACTCAAAGAGGTTGGCATTGTACAGGCTGTTATGCTAACGGGAGATAATGAAGGAACCGCACGAAAAGTTGCCTCAGAAACAGGGGTTGACCAATATTTCTCCGAGTTGCTGCCTGAAGATAAGTTGAACACAGTGAAACAGCTCCAGCAAGAGTATAAAGTCGTAGCAATGGTTGGTGATGGCATTAACGACGCCCCTGCCTTAGCTACCGCAAATTTAGGAATTGCCATGGGAGGAGCAGGAACAGATACAGCCATGGAAACTGCCGATATTGTTCTCATGGCAGATAATCTGGAAAAGCTTCCTCACACCATCAAGCTAAGTCGACAAGCTCTAAGCATCATTAAACAAAATATTTGGTTCGCTATCCTTGTAAAGCTTGTCGCCTTAGTGCTTATCTTCCCAGGTTGGCTTACCTTATGGATGGCTGTAATGAGTGATACAGGAGCAGCTTTGCTTGTTATATTCAACAGCATGCGCTTAATGCGTATGAAAGACTGCTAGTCCGAACCCAGCCCAACCCAATTTAAGTACTAGCCAAGTTTAGTGATGATTGTATTATTTAAAGAAAAATGAAAGATAAATGGAGGATGTTCAATAGTGTTAAACGCCTAAGATTTTGGGGGTTGATGGATTTAATGGATTGATCGTTTGCTCAAATCCTGCCCAAGTCTCCGGATTCTTCCATGTCCATAGGGATAAACAAAATCTTAGTTTTAAGAATTCTGATTGAATTTATTCATGCTTTTCAGAATTAGGCCTAAGAGGAGAAGTACAACAAGAAATAGAGAACTATTTAAAAGCCATGTATTTCGTTCAGTCCAAGGCCTCGTGTCCCGTTCCTTGTAATGTGAATTTAAATTTCCCTCCGGTATTGTATACTGATTTAATTTCGTTAAATCAAGATTTGGAAGAAGTTTAATGAGGTCATATTGAGGAGAAGGGAGCCTTGAGTTCCCCCAGTACAGCGTAAAAGCAGCATTTGGGGTTTGAGGGAAGATGACGCAGGGGTTGCGGCCTCTTAGTTTAATTTCCTGAAGGTTTAAGGGCTGGTTATCTTGATTATAAATTTTGACTCGGTAATACTTCGAACTACCACTAAGCTTCACGAGATGATTAGACACCGTCGATTGATCTAGTCGATAATCAAATATTTCACCTTGTGCTAATAGATTCCAATCTTTTCCCGCAACACTTTCAAAGACTTCAACCCTTCGGGAATAATTACGGTCATCAGCTTGAATTTCAAGTTCTGACACCGGTAGGTTAGGGTACTTGAGTTCTAAAATGACTTCCTGCACCCCATTTAGAGCCGATGTTTGTTGGGTCACAGGCCGATCTTTTAACTCGGTGACAGTTGCTTGCTCCTCAAGGAGTGTTAATTGAATTCCCTGCCACTTGAGCGGAGGTTTACCCTCATTTAGGATCGTGATTCTAACTGAGGGTAAATTTGTTTTGGGGAAAGCTACTTCGGTATTTCGTGATTTATTCTCTTGGGACAGATCGAATACTGTGCGATCTGATTGGATAACGCGCCAATTTTTTTGGTCGGAACTTCCTTCCACCTTCACTTTACGAACAAAATTCGTTTCTAAAGTTTGTAGGATGAACCCAGTCAACCATTTCCCTTCAGGGCCTTGGACCTCAAAAATTTGATCACCAGAGGAATTTATTCCTTGGTTATACATCTCAGCTGAGATTGAATTTTCAACAGGGATGACATTAGAAATAAAAGCAAAGGGAACCTCTTCATTCTCACGATAAAGACGTAGGTCCGGGCAACCTGCCCGGGTTTGGCCAAGAACTTCGTCACTTATCTCAACCAAGCTATAGGAGTTTTGACTTGTCCCTGAGGATAGAAGAGGAGCTTGGTATTGAAACTCGCTGGAATCAGCAAATGTTAAAACAGGAAAGGTCAAAATCAGGATAAAGACGAAAAGACACAGATAAAGGTTATTCTTTCGGTTCATGGGATACCTCACCTAAAATCTGATATTTATAGCGCTGATAAAGCCAGGAGACGCCGAGCAGAATTACTCCCAGGACGACAAAGGAAAGAATCCGATACGGCGTGGATAAACTGGATAGATCAACGAAAAAGACTTTTAATATCACGACACTTAAATAACCGAGCCCAAACCAGCGAATCTCCTTAATCCGGCGCCAGAATCCGAGGATGACCAAAGTTGTGGCATGAATTCCCCAGAAAAGGGAGATTGCTGTGTTGCTGGCGCTCTGATAGGCGAAATAACTGTAATTCTCTTGGGCATGATGAGAGAAGGTTTGATAGTCATAATAGGCTGTAATTTCCCGTGTGAAGAAATAAACAATTAGAAGATTAAAAAGAATAGTCAAGCCAAAGAAATGAGAGTTGTCTTCCGGCGTTTTTGTAAGACGATAAAAGAAAGCAAGTAAGACACCAATAATCCCTAAAACAAAAAGATAAGCGAGTGTCGTATTATTCAAGAAATTCCAAGGGGTCAATACGCTATGAGCATCGTAAAAAGGCTCCTTACTCAACCGAAGAAGAGCTAAGCACAGAACCAAATATCCTGCATAACGAACTCTTATTTCATCCATTTTAAAACTAAGCAGGATGAGAATTGCTGCTTCAATCGTCCAGGCAACCGAAAGCCATGAGGATGTGATTTGAAGAGGCAAAGCTAAGGTAATAAAACCGGCGGCAATCCCTAAAAAAGTTAAGGCGAGGGTTTTATCTTTTTCATGATACCTATAAATCCAATGACCCAAAAGGAGATAAACAATTCCGAGAACCACTGGCCAATACCCTTTAATGTCACTAAAATAACGGTTTATAAAATTAAGGGAGAAGAGAAAGTAGACTCCGGCATTAGCCAGAATCAGGATTAAATCAGCCCCGTTGGCCTTTTCACTGAGGCGAACATTTCTCCCCAGAGTTACCCCCAGATAAGTGAGAAAATAGAAACTTAAAAATATAAAAGGCCAAATCGCGGCTGGATCCCTTAAGGCGAAATGGCTTAAGGCATACGTTAAATAGGTAAAAAAGAAACTTAGATAATTAAACAGCGACCACTTCTTATAAAAGGCAACGCCAATAACCCCAAGATTTAGGATACTGACATAGCTTAGCAGCGCGATTTGATTGGAGGAACTGTTATTTAAAAGAAAAGGTGTAGCAAACCCTCCAACAAGACCGAGGATACCAACTGCAACGGAATCATTGCGAATTGCTAAAAGGGAGGCAACGGTGGTTATCAAAATCATCAGCAGAAAAGCAACCGACTGAGAGATAAGCTCATAGAAAGCAAAGGCCGAGAAGATGGAGAAATATAAGATTGCGATCCCCCCTCCGGTAAAACCTTGGCCGTAACGCAGGAATTTTTTATGTTGAAAGAGTTCTCCGGCTCCCAGAAAACCAATTCCGATGAAGATACCGATTACAATTCGCCCGAGTTCACCAATTATGTGGTTGTCAAAGGACCACTTCAAGAAGAATACAACTGCTAGCATAATTGCAAAAATTCCCAATCTATTAAACCATGTACCTGCTAGTTTTTCTTCACTTAAGCGGCTTTCCTTCTTGGGTAAGGATTTTTTCATGAATTGAGTTTTAGGGGCTGAAGGAACCTCAAGGGATATAGAGCTTCGTCCTTCAAGAGCTTCGATCCGCTCAATTAAAGCTTGACTTGTTTTTCTAAGGTCTCGATACGTTCGTTCAAACACTCGCTCTCCTTTTAATAATTAATTCGAACTATTCGACCAGCAAAGGCAAAATACGTATGTTCCATTGCAAATAACTGGCCCACGCCTTTGATAGAAACGACTTTCGAAATAGGACTGACTTAAATCCTGAAGATTTAACTTTACTTTTTCAGGTCATCCGTCAAGGATGAAGGCTGCATCCCTTTTACTTCGTTTATGTTAATATCCATATACTTAACAATATGTTATATTATGTAGTTTGGCATTGCAATCACTATTTACCAAAGATTCTTGCTTTTCTGACGTGAAACCCTAGCCTGATGTTCGTCATTAAGTACCATGCCCGACCACTTTGTAACTCGTCTTTCAAATGGGTCTGTATTCTTATTGACAATAAAGGAAATATCTGCTAGCATACAAACTGTATTAACTGTACTAAGTCACATAGAACAGTTGGGAGGTAACCATGTTTCAATTGGACTATATGGATCATCGCCCCTTGTACGAACAGATTAAGGAGAAGATAAAAACCGTCATCATCAGCGGAGCAATGAAACCTGACGAGAAAGTTCCTTCTGTTCGTGAATTGGCTCAGTCCCTCACCATTAACCCCAATACCATTCATAAGGCCTACAAAGAACTTGAGCTGGAAGGATACATATACTCCGTCCGAGCCAAAGGAAGTTTTGTGACCCCCATCTACAATAAAATCAATCAGGCAAGAAAGGATAACTTGCTGCTGGAGCTGGACAAACTGGTTTCTGAGCTGGCCTACATGAATATTCCTAAGGAGCAGCTTATTGCCAGAATTGAGGAACTATATGGAAGAGGGAGGCAGAAGAACAATGATTGAGGCCCAAAAACTAACGAAATCCTTTGGCAACTATAAAGTTCTCGAGGATCTGAATTTAAAGGTCAATAAAGCATCCGTTTATGGCCTGCTGGGGCCAAATGGGGCCGGAAAGACCACTCTGATTAAGCATTTAACCGGATTATACCGCCAGGATCAAGGCATAGTGACTATTGATAATCAACCGATCTACGAAAATTCTCAGGTAAAAGGTCAAATGATTTACATTCCCGACGATTTGTACTTCTTTTCTCAAGCGAGCATTGAGGAAACTGCAAAGTTTTACGCAAAAATATATCCCGACTGGAATTGGAACCGGTATGAGCAATTAAAGCAGGTATTTCCCATCGACAGCAAGAGAAGAGTGATCAAACTCTCCAAAGGAATGCAGAAACAGGCAGCCTTCTGGTTAGGGATTTCCTCCATGCCTAAGGTCATGATCCTAGACGAACCCGTCGATGGCCTGGATCCTGTCATGCGCAAAAAAGTCTGGAGCCTTATCCTCCAGGATGTAGCGGAAAGGCAGGTAACTGTCTTGGTATCATCTCATAATCTGAGAGAACTGGAAGATGTCTGCGATCATATCGGCATTCTGCACAAGGGCAAAATCGTTGTGGAGAGGGAACTGGACGATATGAAATCCGATGTCCACAAGTTTCAGCTGGGCTTTGCCGGTGACATACCGGAAGGGTTTCTGGCTGGTCCGGAGGTTCTGCACAGAACCCAGACAGGAAGCATACTCCTGCTGATTGCCAGAGGGGATAAGAATGAATTGCTGCAAAGGATGAAATCAGCCAATCCTGTTATTTTGGATGTCCTGCCTCTGACACTTGAAGAGATATTTATCTATGAATTAGGGGGGATGGGTTATGACATTCAAAATATCCTTATTTAATAAAGCCTTAATCTTAAGTGATTTTAAACGTTTTTGGTGGGTAAGCGCTCTCTATACCCTGGCCCTTATCGCCATTATTCCCTTCAGTCACCTGATGAAAGCCATGGGAATGGAGGTCCAAAACATTACCTGGATCCAAGACACTATCGACAGAACACTGAGGTTTTCACAGGATGACGTTCAAGCAATTCTAATCTGTACCGTACCGGTGCTTATGGCAGTCTTGATATTCCGATACTTACAAGTAGACAAGTCTGCCGTTATGATGCACAGCCTACCCTTGAAAAGGAGCTCTCATTATGCCAGCCATTGCCTGGCTGGGTTTGTTCTATTAATAATCCCCGCCGTCTTAACTTCTCTGATTATGATATTATTAGAAAATTTTACGGTACTGGGAAGCTTTTATACGTTACCTAAGATTTTCTCCTGGCTTGGACTTAATATCTTTTTCTGTCTGTTCTTTTATAGTATCGCCGTATTGGTTGGGATGTTTACCGGATCTTCCGTAGCCCAAATCGTATTATCTTATATCATCCAAATACTGCCCATAGGAATTTATGTTTTGCTTAAATTCAGCCTAGAGCAATTGCTGTTCGGCTTCGGCGAAGTCCCTTACTTACTATTTAATGAGAATAATCATCCTTTATTTATTATACTCAATGGGGCTCTCCCGAGAACCTCGCATAGTGTAGGCTACTTTCCTGCTTACATCCTGGCAGCTGCCGCCTGTTTAGTCCTGGGCCAGTATGTCTATAAACATAGGAGACTGGAAACGGCCGGCGACATTATTGCCTTTCCGGCCTTCTATCCTGTATTTAAATACGGGATGACCTTCTGTTTGATGCTGGTTGGTGGAACCTATTTTTGCGGTGTTTCCAGACAATCCCTTCCCATGTTGATCCTAGGTTATGTTCTTGCTTCTGCTTTAGGCTATTTTGTTGCGGAAATTCTGATCCATAAGTCCTTCAGGGTTTTCCACCTTTATAAAGGTTATCTCTATTACGCCCTTGTTATTGTGCTGCTCTTGGGAGGCCTGTCCCTGGATGTTTCGGGCTTCGTTAAGCGAGTGCCCAGCCCTGAGGAGGTTGAAAAGGTTTATTTCGGCTATAACTACGATGATTGGTTCTATTTTGAAAAAGAAAAGAATCCCGAATTTCTGGAGTCCAGATACCAGGATAGGGGACACTTCGAAGATAATCCGCCTATCCTGCTGGAGAGTCAGGAAAATATTGCAGGAGTGATCGAGCTTCAGAAGCATTTGATCAAGGAAAGAAAGAGGGGGGCTGGTTCATCCCGTTATATTATTTACACCCTAAAAAATGGAGATTATATCCTTCGCCAATATAATATTAATGAAGCTGATCAGAGTGATGCCGCTTTCCTCAAGCCCATTTATGAATCCTTGGAGTACAAAAAATTGAAATTTGCGGCCATGCGTCTAGTGCCGGAGGACATAAAATTGATGTCTGTCCAAGATGACCGCAGCGGCAAACGGCCGGTAAATCTCACAGGAACTAAGGACATCCGGGAATTAACGGAACTTTTGAAAAACGAAACGACTAAGATGTCCTATGAGGATATGACTTCAAACAAAGATTCTTATATGCGTCTATCCGTATTGGAAAACAATAAGCGTAATGAACAAAATATCCTGGTTCAAAGCAGCTTTACCTCACTGCTGAGATGGCTTAAGGATAAAGACTACTATGATCAATTTGCCCTGCATTTGGAGGACATTGAATCCGTTGAACTGGAAAAAGCTGAGGACAGAGCATACTCCGACAATGCAGCAACTCCCAGCCGGGTAACCATCAATGAGCGGGAAGTGATTGAGGAATTATTAAATATTGATCCCAGTACAAACTACATCAGCAATGATGTCATCGCACGCTTTAACGTCCGTAATAATGTCTGGGAAAAACGGGTCAGTCTTGATACAGGGGTTTCGACAAAATTAAAGGGATATTTCGCAGAGTTGGAGGCAGAGCATTAATCATTGCTGCCACTGCCAGGCCAGCCGTACTTTGAAATGAGCGTTTCAAAGTACGACTGGCCTCTTTTATGTGTTATTTGCTATAATTTAATTTGTGTATTTTGACAAGATTCCCCTTACTTTGCAAAAAAGTTATGTAATGATTAAGATTGTCTAGTTCTAATAAAGGCTTTTTACATTGATAATCTAATTAACATTCGAATAAAGAGATTGTTGCTGGAGTTTATTAATATACATTAGTAGAAAAGGAGTGGAATTAGCATTAAAAATAATAAAGAGTTAGGAATTGGAAGTTTATCGTTGGTATTATGCATACTTGGTATCCTATTTAGCATTTCATATAGAAGTTTTTGTATTGGTGATTATATATTAAATGGAGTTGGACTAAGTTCATGGTCGAATAGTGGTAATGGAATCCATTATACGATTTTCTACTCACTGGCATTTTTTATTCCATCATTTGTAATTGGTCTAAAATATAAGGACAACTACGGTTCAAGGGCAAGTTCTATTTCTGGCATAATTGGAGGCACTATTATATTTTGTTATTCGGGATTGTTGTTTAACTGGTAATATTCTATCTTTTTAGTCTAGGGATATCGTGTAATTGCTGAGCTTTCTATTATAAGAAAGGAGCAAAACAGAGCGGAATGGTTGATGTTTGGATCGTAAAGCTAATTGTCACCGAAAAGTCTGCTACTTTCCTTCCATAAACGGAAATAGACCGCCTCTACCCATAGATTCGGTCTATTCAGTAAATGAAGTTGAGTTCAGCAGGGCTGATTCCTGACACGAAATGAGCGGCCTGTTCAATCGTAAAACGTATACGATTAAACAGGCCGCTCATTAAATTTAGCAGGTGACTTAGGTTATCCTCCCATACTGCTCGACAATAAAATCCATAAAGTAGCGGCTGGCAATGGGCAATACCTTCTTGTTTTTAAAGGCCAGGGAGATGGTACGGACAATGGGCGGGTACAGCTCCAAGGTTGAGATACGATAAGGGGACCTGCTAATGATTAATTTCGGCAGAATAGATATTCCCAAGCCGCTTTCAATCATGGACATAATCGTATAGTCATCATGAACACGGTATTGGACGTTGGGATGGAGATTTTCCCGTTTAAAAAACTCCAAGGGCACGCTTAATTGACCTTCATCCAAGAGGATAAAGGCTTCATTGACCAGGTCCTGAAGTAAAGTTTTCTTTTTCAGCGTTAAGGGGTGGTTTTTGGGCACCACCACCAGCATTTCGTCTTGTTGAAGGGGGATGGTCTTGAGTTCGGATACAGCTTGAGCATCGGGATTGACAAAGCCGAAATCCACGCTCCCTTCTTTAATCAACTGGGCAATGCTGGTATACTCCCCTTGGTGAAGCTCAAAGCATACCGAAGGGTACCTGGCTTTAAAATCCCTGATTAAATCAGGCAGCCAATTGCTGGAAATACTTGAGAAGGTGCCGATGCGAATAATCCCTGTTTGCAGTCCTTGCATTTCTCGGTGTTTTTCCGCAAGCTCTCGGAGGGAATTATGTACCCCTTTAATGTAAGGCAGGAATTCCTCGGCATCAGGCGTCAGAGAGATCCCTTTCCGAGAACGCAAAAAGAGTATGGTGGAGAGTTCCTCCTCTAGGGAGCGTACCATCTGGCTGATAGCAGATTGGGTGTAACCGAGTTCCTCAGCAGCTTTGGTAAAACTTCCTGTTTCGATGATTTTCATAAAAGCTTGATAGCGGTTCATTGCTTACCTCATATACATTAGAAAAACTTATATATTCATTATGGAAATTCGTTTTACTTATGTCAAGAGGGGAGAGTATGATGAAACAAATATAATGATAGATCAGAGGTAAGTTTCAATGAGCAACAAGATTATCCCCTGGAAAAACGGGATTAAAGACGGTATCCCCATCGCTCTCGGCTACTTCGCGGTTTCTTTTACCTTTGGCATTGTGGCGAAGAAGGCCGGGCTGACGCCCTTTCAGGCCGTCTTCATGTCAGCAGTCAACCTGACCTCAGCCGGACAATTCGGAGCTTTGGCTTTAATCGGGACTTCCGCGACTTATCTGGAAATGGCCCTGACCCAACTAATCATTAATTTAAGATATTGTCTGATGTCCTGTTCATTATCTCAAAAGTTCGAGGCAGGAGCAGGCTGGCCTCATCGCTTTCTGGTGGCCTTCGGCGTTACGGATGAAATATTCGGGGTATCCGTTTGCAAAGAAGGTAAACTGAACCCTTTCTACAATTACGGTCTGATGAGCGTTAGTATACCGGGCTGGATGCTGGGTACCTTTTGCGGTGTTGTTTCAGGGGAAATTTTGCCCGCAAGGATCATCAGCGCCTTAAGTGTCGCCCTTTACGGGATGTTTATCGCTGTGATTGTCCCGCCGGTAAAAGGAAACAAACTATTGACGGGAATCATTATCTCATCCATGCTGCTGAGTTTGCTGTTTGCCCAACTACCCATCCTTAGTCAAATCTCACAGGGATTTAAAATCATTATCTTAACGGTAGCGATAGCAGGAATTGCGGCTCTTCTGTTTCCGGTGAAGGAGGCTGCCCATGAGCGGTAATATCTATCTCTATATTCTCGTCATGGCGGGAGTTACATATTTGATCAGACTGATACCCTTGATTTTCATGCGTAAGGAAATCAGGAATGTTTATCTCAAATCCTTTCTATATTATGTTCCCTATGTCACTCTGGCGGTGATGACCTTTCCCGCGATCTTAAGTGCAACGGCAAACCTGTGGTCCGCCCTGGCAGGATTCGGCACGGCCTTAATCTTGGCCTATCGCGGTGGCAGTCTATTCAAGGTATCTATCATGGCTTGTTTATCGGTCTTTATTGTTGAGTTGATGGTATAAACCTGTTTATTGCTTCCGCTCACTATCCCTCCCAATAACCCCGGAGTATAGAAAAACTGAGCATCGCATTTCCCGGTGTTTTTCCTTAAGCTCTCGGAGGAATTATGCACCCCTTTCGAAAATCCGTTGGTAATCTCCCTGAAGTTAATTCCTGCTTAGATAATATGCTATAATTAAGTACCTTTACAGACATGACCGGAGAGGACAGACTTAACTTTAAATTATGTGGCATCATGGGGCTGACAGAATGTCAGCCTTTTATTGTATTAGTGGAAGGAAGGGAACAATGGTTTACTTAAGTATTTTTACATTTCCCAATGACGAGATGGAATTCGATTTCTTCCTAAAGGTAAAAAGAACATGCTATGACGTGTTTTATCCATTTAGGGTTTTATCCAGACATAATTTTGAGAGAATTGATTTTGAGCCGATTACGATTTTATATGGCGGGAACGGTTCAGGAAAATCCACGGCCTTAAATGTGATTGCAGAAAAAACAGGCATCAATCGAGATTCTATTTATAATAAATCTAATTTTTATTCCGACTATACTAATATGTGCGGGATGCACCTGGAGGCCGATATTCCCGAAAACAGCAGAATTATTACCAGTGATGATGTATTTGACTATATGCTGAATGTCCGTAATCTCAACGAAGGTATTGACCAAAAACGGGATAAACTTTTCGAAGAATATTTGGATGCCAAGTATTCTCAATTTCAGATGAAATCCCTTTCCGATTATGAGCTGCTTAAAACAGTAAATATGGCTAGAAGTAAAACACAGTCTCGATTTGTGAGAAAAAAACTGATGTCTAATGTACGGGAATATTCCAATGGGGAAAGTGCTTTCTTGTACTTTACCGAAAAAATTACTGACAATGGACTTTATATATTGGACGAGCCAGAAAACAGTCTGGCTCCCAAACGGCAAATGGAATTAATGAAATTCATTGAGGATGCCGCACGATTTTGGAACTGCCAGTTTATTATCTCAACCCATTCGCCATTTTTACTTGCCTTGCGGGGAGCAAAAATATATGATCTAGACGAAAATCCCGTAGATGTTAAACGGTGGACGAAATTGGAAAATGTGCAGACATACTATGAGTTTTTTAAACGATATGAAGAAGACTTCTCAAAAATTCCAGACTAAATCGGGCTGTGAATTATTCAGTATAGCTCATGTGAATCATGTAAGTATCAAAGGACCCGCGTCCATGACTGCCCTTGGTTAGATGGGGGAAAAATTATATTTTAGATAAGAAGGGAGTCATCAAGAACTGTATGGGTAGGGAGGACTTGATGCTCAGAAAAATGAATACCCAGGATATACCGCTGGTTGAGAAATGGCTGAACAAAGAGCATGTTCGAAAATGGTTTGGTATTCAGGGGAATGGCTCAACTTTAATTAGTTCTCGCCGTGAAAGGAGTGAGACAAAATGGTAAATATCGCGATTAGGCCTGCTGAAGAAAGTGAATGCGACGTCTTAACAAAGATTTCGTTTGCGGCAAAGAGATATTGGAATTATCCTGAAGCCTATTTTGATATCTGGAAAACAGAGCTGACCATTACCGCTGATTATATTAAGGATAATTATGTATACGTGGCTGAAGAGAATGGCCAAATAATTGGGTATTTCTCAGTCTTGGAAGTTCAAGAGGATTTTATGGTTGGCAATGTACTGCTTAAAAAGGGCTTTTGGCTGGAACATATTTTTATTTCGCCGGAGTTTATAGGTTGGGGAATTGGGACACAGTTAATTAGCGCAGCAAAAAGCATATGCATTAAAGGGAATATAGACGGCTTATTTGTATTGTCCGATCCTTACGCAAAAGGCTTTTATGAAAAAATGGGCGCAAAATATAAAGGTGAAGTGCCATCGAGCATTAAAGGAAGAACGGTTGCCTTATTTGAATTGAAAATCTAAATATAGACATTCTTAGCTATCACGATATCCTCGGCTTTACCAATCTGACTATATTGGAACAGCTCTGCTTCAATGTTTACGGTATTCGCCATCATTGGCTCCTGTATCATAGCCGCTTTCAGTTTCATTCCCAGTTTCCCTATGGGTTCGTCAGTTTTCATGAAGAAGCTCAGAGCGCTGTTCTTATGGATTGGTTCTGCATCCAGCCAGAGCTTGCTATAAAACTCTAGGAAGATATCCTCCTCACACTCATACCTAATAACCGGATAGAACATCCCTTTAGGGCAGATTCCAGAAAAGCGCTCCTCAAATTCCGCTTTACTCCGGGCCAGTTCCTCCGGAGATACTTGTTCCTTCAGCCGGTGATTATCAAATATCTTCGACATCTCCATCCACATGTCGCAGAGGGTAACGCTGTTAATCTGCACCCAATGCTGCTCTCCGCTTACCTTGTCCGTAAAGTACAGCTTGTCTGGGTACTCGCTGCCGACAGTCAAAGTCACAGGCTTTTCCACCAGATGACGTATGCTGTCCCGGCGCATGGAAAAACGAATGGGTGCTTCGATATCAAACGTCGGAATGGCCTCATACGTACCTACGAAAGTCAGATTCGTCAAAAACATAGCGCCAATATCCTGGGTATCAATCCCCACCGGACTCCAGCCCTTTAAGAGAAATTGGGTAAACAAGGCTACCTTATCCCACTGCTCTTTCCCGCATTTGCCATAGCCACTTTCATTGGTCGTCAGTTCCAAGTCACCAAAGCTTACTTTTTCTACGCTGTTAAAACGCAGGGTGGGTTTCAGATTCCTGTCACCCCGCTGGTCGATGCGGTTAGTAATCGGTTCCCCAGGGGAAGCGGTCAATACTGCAATTTCTGCAATCTCCAGCCTTTCTCGATACGCCTCGTCATACTGCAAAATCAACATCTGCAAATTACCATCGTCACGGCGCACCATACCCATGATATGACAGATTAAACCGTCAAGCTCCGCATTTCTGCTGATGACGACCAGTTCTTTGATTTGGGATAATTGGTTTTGTAATACTTGAAAATTCATGGAAGTCTCCTTTATGATTTTAGTGGGGTTTGTCACGTATCTTAATGGCATTCTGTGATGAATCATTCGACTGTTAAATGAATCCTTGTTTAAAATTTTTTTACAATTAGTTTAGCATAGCCCATCGCCGGATCCAAGCAAGAGATATCAATACTTAAAGGAGCTTTATCAAATCGCCGCTGTCTGATCATGTAACAATCGAAATTGTTGCAGATAACCATTATGATCAATGGAGATTCCAAACCGCCGCCGTCGAAATGATCCCTGCCCTTGCGGCAGCGGCAAGAAATATAAGAAGTTCTGCGAAAAATGAAAACAATGAATGATGGTTACCTTTGACTTGATATCCTTCCATGGTTCTTTCATTGCAGGCAGAGATGGCAATTTTACCATTTTCTCTAATGTTGGAAATTGTAGTTTCCAAAAACACATCACCTACTACTAGTTTGCCGTCATCGGTAACGTCCTTGAAAGCTACTGGTACGGCATTCGGCTCATCCGAATATGTACTTAAAAGCCACATTTGGTCCTTGAGAATTTCACTACATTAGCATTCATTTGAAGACCCTCCTCGTTGCTTTGCTCTTATTAAAGCTGCAAATTCGGCGAGTATCATCTTGATTACAACCACAGCTCTTCTGCAGCATATTTAGCCTCAGAAAAGCTTGAATAAAGGCCCTTTATTATATAAACTTAAAATCACAAGAACGACAGGGTATTCAGTCCAAAGGAATTAAAAGATTGAGGGATCTAAGCAGATTCAGGCCGAGCATAATGCAGCCTTTACACCCATTGACTTAAGGGACCTTACACAAACCAATGAGCTATAAATCCTCTTCCGAACATCAAGTGATATGATTGAGGTGAAGGTATGGAGACTAGGTTCAAGGATATTATAAATCAATATCCGTTTTTTGGTGACATTTTAGAAACCCTTGACGAAGCTGTATACTTTTGTGATGTTAATGGCCGATTGCTTTATATCAATAAAGTGGCCGAGAGACTGGATGGGTATACCAATGAAGAACTCTATGGCCGCACTGTAGGAGAGGCCTATAGCTTAGACGGGAGAACCAGCCCGATGTTGTTGGCTTTGACTACGGAAAAACCTGTGGTAGATAAAGCTTTTCGCTATATTGTTAATGGTCGGGAAGTTTATCAGATTTGTAATGCCCGTCCTGTTTTTTTTGAAGGGGAAAAAGTGGGGGCTTATACAATCCAAAAAGATGTGACTCAGTTAATGGAGGTTATAGAACAAAATATCATTCTTCAAAAAAAAATATATTTGCCCAATGAGGATGATCTCGAGGGATCTCGCCAAGATATGGGCGGACTTAATCGTCTCATCGGAGAGCATCCTCTTTTCAAGGAATGCAAAGATATGGCAATAAGATCGGCAAGAAGCGACTCCCCAGTTCTTCTCACCGGAGAAACGGGTAGCGGCAAAGAACTCTTCGCGCGCTGTATCCATCAAAACAGTAAACGGAAAGATGGTCCATTTCTGGCGATAAATTGTGCAGCTATTCCGGAAACCTTGCTGGAAAGCATTCTTTTTGGAACTTCTAAGGGTATTTATACCGGGGCAGTGGAACGGAAAGGACTTTTCGAAGAGGCTGAAGGAGGAACATTGTTTTTAGACGAAATCAATTCCATGCCTCTATTTTCTCAGTCAAAGCTGCTTCGGGCTTTGGAGGAAAAAGAAATTCAACATCTTGGGAGCAAACAGCGAATCAAGATCAATGCCCGTATTATCAGCAGCAGTAACGTTTTCCCAGAGGATGCAATCCGTAAAAAGCAGATTAGGGAAGACCTTTTTTATCGCTTGGCCGTAGTGAATATTATGATCCCTAACTTGGCCAGCCGCAAAAGTGATATTCTTTTACTAACTAATCATTATATTAAGTTGTATAATGAGAGCTTCCAAAAACATATTTTGGGCCTTGATGAGGAAGTTTTACGTTTCTTTATGAATTTTATTTGGCCCGGTAATGTCCGCCAGTTAAAGCATTGCTTAGAAGCAGCAATGAACTTAGTTACCGATGAAGATCTTAAAATCAAAATAAAGCATTTACCCGCTTATTTACTTTCCGGAAATAATGTTACCACTGGTGGTTACATCCAAAAAATGTCGATTGAAAATAATAAACATCTTAAATATCCTTCGCAGGAAAAGAACGGCGTATTTTCAACAATTTATCAGAAAGAAAAAGAAGAGATTATAGAAGCCCTAATAGAGAATAAAGGGAATGTTTCCAAAACCGCCAAACAATTAGGGATGCATCGTCAGTCTCTTATGTATAGGATTAAAAAATATAATATAACATAGCTAGCAATTTACATTGCATTATAAACAAGCCTGCCTCTCTTGGCAGGCTTGTTTATTTTTAAAAACACCAAACAATCTTAAACAATAATGTTAAATTATAAACAATTTTAGTCAAATGTATAAGCTTAAGTTCGCAATTATGGCATAATTCATAATATTTTACTGGCATGAATATTGCGTATATCAAATTGCAGTTGCCATTAAAAGTTAAGGAGGAATGCAGTCATGCAAAGGTATCAGATTTTATCACAAAATGAAATCGAACAAATTCATGAAACAAGCTTACGGATCATGGAGGAGGTGGGGGTGATTTTCAGTTATGCCCCGGCCCGGGAAATCCTGTCCAAAGGAGGGGCCAAGGTTGATGGGCAAAGAGTTTATTTTCCCAAAGATATGGTGGAAAGAGAAATAAAAAAAGCTCCTTCTTCTTTTACTCTTTACGCCAGGAATCCCGCAAAGAATGTTTTAATTAACACTCAGAGAACAGCATTTGTTGGTCCTTATGGTTCACCCTTTATCATGGATATGGACAACGGCCGCCGTTTCGCAGAGTTGAATGATTTTATTAACCTCTGCAAGCTCGAACACAAAATGGATAACATTGACATAATGAGCCACATTCCCTGTGAACCACAAGACGTGGATGCAAATGTTCGCAGTCTGGAGATGGTTTACCAGACACTGAAACACAGTGACAAACCATTGATGGCTACCGTATTAGGTTATGAGATGACAAAAAGGAACATAGAAATGGCTGCAATCGTTTTTGGCGGCCTAGAGGTAATCAAGGAAAAACCCGTTGCAGTGGGCATTCCCTGTACCTTAACCCCTCTTAGTTATGATGACAAAATGGCAGGGGCTATTATTGCCTATGCAGAATATCGACAGCCGCAGTTAGTGAACTCACTCTGTATTGCCGGTGCAACGACCCCCGTCACTATCGCAGGTACTGTAGCCCTTCAAAATGCCGAAGTACTTGCCGGTATAGTTCTTGCCCAGTTGGTCAGTGAAGGAACTCCTATTATCTATTCCGCCTCCTCTTCCAATGCAGAAATGCGTAACGGTTCTCTCGCTATCGGTACTCCGGAAGATGCAATATTTTCCCTTATCAATGGTCAGTTAGCCAAATTCTATAACCTTCCTTGCCGGATCAGCGGTGCTCTTTCCGACAGTAAATGTGCAGATGCTCAGGCGGCATATGAATCTATGCTTACCTTGAGTATGGCCCAAATGGCTGGTGGCAATTTCATTCTTCACAGTGCCGGTATCATCGACACCTATAACACTGTTTCACTGGAAAAAATGATGATTGATGATGAAATTATTGGTATGATTCGCCGTATTGGTCAGGGTGTTGTCGTCAATGAAGAGACCCTAGCCTTTGACGTCACCAAGGAAGTCGGTCCTCAGGGCCAATTCCTCACCCATGTCCATACCTTTACCCATTTCCGCAAAGAATTCTACCAGCCAATCCTGAGCGATCGCAATAATCCCACCCAGTGGGAAGCGGAAGGTGCTCTTACTGCAGAAAAGAGAGCTAATGCCCGGTGGAAGAAACTGCTTAATGAGTACGTAGAACCTGTTTTGGACAAAGATGTGGATGCCGCGTTAAGAAAATATATAGACAAATAGATCTGACAGAGGTGTAGAAATATGAATGACAAAAGCAATAATCAAGCCGAAATCGACCATATGTTGTTTTGGCCTCCATTGCTGGCGATTGTACTGCTTTGTGCTTTAATCGTTTTAAATCCTGAAGCAGGTAATAATGCCGTCAACAGTGTCTTTGCAGTGGTAACCGGTAAGCTTGGCTGGACATACGAGATATTTGTCCTGGCTAACATTGGGCTGATTCTTTACTTTATTTTCGGCAAATATGCCAAAAAGAGATTTGGGGATGAAAAGCCGGAATTCAGCACCTTAACCTGGCTGGGAATGCTCTTCACAGCTGGTACCACCGGCACTATATTTTTTTGGGCCACCATTGAATTTTATTACTTTCTCTCCGGGCCACCCTTTGGACTTGAGCCCTTTTCCCCCGAGGCCTGGGATTGGTCCATGGCTTACAGTCTCTTTAACTGGGGAATAGGGGGGTATGGACTTTATGTAGCAATTGGAGTTGTGTTTGGCTATTTCTTCTTTGTTCAGAAGAAAGAGGTTTTTCGCCCCAGTACGGCCTGTGAAACTTTCTTAGGTAAACATGCGAGTGGAGCTGCCGGCAAGGTAATTGACATCTTCTATATGATTGGAGTTATAGCAGGGGTTAGTACCTCAATTGGCTTAGGAACTCCGATTATTAGTGAACTAATTACCAAGATATCCGGCATTCAGCATACCCTGGGGTTGGATGCAGCCATCATCGTAATCTGGACGATCATTTTCACGATTTCCGTATATTCAGGCCTAGAAAAAGGTATTGCCTTTCTCAGTAATGTCCGAGTTTATTTGGGATATGGTTTGTTGATTTTTATTATACTTGTTGGGCCAACAACATTCATGTTAAACAATTTTTTTGATGCCTTAGGCATTTCCCTGAATAATTTTATGCGGATGAGTTTGTATACAGATGCCCACCTGCAGACCGGATTCCCCCAAGGTTGGACCATTTTCTTCTATGCCTGGTTTATGTCCTTTGCCCTCAGTACAGGTATCTATCTGGCACGCATATCCAAAGGACGTACTGTGCGCGAATTTGCCTTGGGAGCTACATTTTCCGGAGTACTAAGCGCTTATCTCTATTTTGCCGTGCTAGGCAACTACAGTATTCAGATCTTTAATGACCAGGTTATAGACGTAACAAAAATCTTTAACGATTTTGGGGCCCAAAGGGCTGTTGTTGAAATCTGGAATACGCTGCCATTAAGTATGATTGTCCTGCCAATTTTCGTGATTTTGATTTTTATCTCTACGGCTAATGTTATAAATAGCGTGGCCTATACTTTAGCAATGGTTTCGTCAAAAGAACTGAAGTATGGAGAAGAGCCAGGTAAATTGAGCAGGATAGTCTGGGCAGTCATTCTTGGCTGTCTAAGCCTAACCCTAATGTTTTTAGGTGGTCTTAAACCACTGCAGACATCTGCTACAGCCGGATCGTTTCCTACAATGATCATTATGGGTTTAATATTCTATGGATTTCTGAAGGGACCCAAACAGTGGGATTAAGGATTGTGTCCTGGGATAAAAATCCGAGGGAATGATCAAAAAAAATCGATGATTTGAAGAATAAAAGGCATTTAAATTCAAGAGAAATGGGAGGAAATAATAATGAGCGATTTCACTAAATTAGCAGAGGCCGTCTTTCGAGGAGACTTTGGCAGTGCCGGGCAAATCACCAAGGAATTTATCGATAATGGGACGGATCCCTTAGCAATCATCAACCAAGGATTAATCGCAGGTATGGACATCGTAGCACCTAAGTTTAAAGCAGGAGAGATGTTTGTGCCGGAAGTAATGATGGCTGCCAGAGCCATGGCTGTGGGCATGGAATTACTGAAGCCTTTGATTAATGATGTGGATATTCCTTCTAAAGGAACCGTCATCATTGGAACTGTAGCCGGGGATCTTCATGACATCGGTAAAAACTTAGTAGCCATGATCTTAGAAAGCGGCGGCTTCAAGGTAATAGATTTAGGTGTCGATGTCTCGGCAGATAAATTTGTTGAGGCAGCAAAGGAATATAATCCCCAAGTCATTGGAATGTCTGCTCTTTTAACGACAACTATGATTGCCATGAAGGATACTATCGATGCCCTTACGGAAGCAGGTTTACGTGAGAACATAAAAGTTATTGTGGGTGGAGCTCCTTTATCCCAAGATTTTGCCAACCAAATTGGTGCAGACGGTTATGCCTCGGATGCTATGTCCGCCAAGGAACTATGCGAGAAACTCGCGGTTTAGCTGAATGAATACGGTTCAGGCAGCAATATAACTGCCTGATCCCTTTTTAAATTTGGAGCAATTAATGAAAAAATATTAGAAAGCGGGCTAAGAGATGTTAATTATAGGAGAACTTATCAATACGAGTAGAAAAGCGATTAAAGAAGCAGTAAAAATGAAAGATGCCAATTATATTCAACAAGTGGCCAGAGAACAGTTGGAAGCTGGAGCTAATTATATTGACGTCAACTGTGGAACAATGGTTAATAATGAAGTTGAGATCATGGAATGGCTGGTTGATACTGTACAGGAAGCAGTTGAGGCTCCCCTCAGTATTGACAGCCCTGATCCGAAAGTCATTGAGGCCGGTTTAAGACTTGTTAAATATGGCCAGCCCATGATTAACTCCATTTCTGATGAGAAGGAACGTTTTGAGAGTATTTTGCCATTAGCAGTTAAATACAATCCTAAAATTGTCGCCTTATGCATGGATGATACCGGAATGCCGGAAACCGGCGAGGATCGCCTGCGAGTGGCCAAGAGTCTTTATCAAAAACTTACTGAAGCCGGTGTTCCTGACGAAAATATTTACTTTGACCCGCTGGTTAAACCGATTAGTGCCGTGGAAAAAGCCGGTATCGAAGTATTAGAGTCGATAAAATTTATTAAACTATCATACCCTAAGGTGCATTTTACTTGTGGTCTCAGCAACGTTTCCTATGGACTTCCCAACCGTAAGATATTAAACAGATTATTCGTCGTACAGACCATGACCATGGGTATGGATGGTTATATTCTTAATCCAACCGATAAAGAGATGATGGGAGCAATTTATGCTTCTCAGGCCTTATTGGGCCTAGATTCCTATTGTATGAATTATTTAAAAGCTCATCGTAAAGGCCTCTACGAAGCTTGATAAGTAGATCTTAAGCAAGCAATGAGAAGTGGTCTGGAGATATTGATACTTTGTTGTAAAACGAGCAGACAAATGCAAAGTGAAATTGCAAAAGATGCAATTTCATTTTGCATTTGTCTGCTGGAGGTACAAGTCTGGCGTACTGCAGCTCAACCCAAACAATTGTTTCAAATTATTTAAGTTAAGATATAAAAATAAATAATTGGAGGCATATATGAAAAGTGTAAGCAAAGTAGATAAACCGATTCTGTGGAGTTCACTGATAATTTCAGCCGCATTTGTCGTTGCTACACTGGTGACTCCTTCTGGTGTTTCAAAAATTTTTAATACAGTTTTCTCTTTTTTTACCAAGAACCTTGGGTGGGTCTACATGTTAACAGCGGCTATGTTTGTTGTTTTTTGTATTGGTTTGGCAGTAAGCAAATATGGCAATATCAAGCTCAGTAAAGACGATGAAGAACCTGAATACAGCCGCGGAAGTTGGTTTGCCATGCTATTTGCAGCGGGCATGGGAGTCGGCCTGGTGTTCTGGGGCGCAGCCGAGCCGATTATGCATTTTGACACTTCCCCTTTCGCGGACAGCAAGACTCCCGAGGCTGCCACCATTGCTATGCGTACGGTACTTTTCCACTGGGGACTGCATCCTTGGGCTTTGTATGCCGTGGTTGCCCTTGCCCTGGCTTACTTTCAATTCCGTAAAGGTCTGCCTGGCCTGATCAGCTCCACGCTCTACCCTCTAATTGGAGAAAAAGGCATCAGAGGCCCTATCGGTAAAATCATTGATGCCATTGCCGTTATTGTAACTCTATTTGGAGTTGCAACTTCCCTCGGGCTGGGTGCCCAACAGCTTACCACAGGAATGAGTTTTCAATTCGGTATTCCTAACACCACCACTGTAGCGCTTGTGTTAATCGCAATCATCACTGGTTTGTTTACCATCTCAGCTGTTACCGGAATTGATAAGGGTATTAAATTCCTCAGCAATACCAATATGGTTATTGCCTTCCTGCTGATGTTTTTCCTCTTATTCATTGGCCCAACAAGATACATCCTGAATGTTTTCACCGAATCGATAGGTAGTTATCTGCAAAACATTGTTTCTTTGAGCTTCTTTGTGGATACTCAGGGCATAGTTGCCAAACATACTGGATATGACTGGATCGGCTCTTGGACAGTTTTTTACTGGGCCTGGTGGATCACTTGGGCTCCTTTTGTAGGAAGCTTTATTGCCCGGATTTCTAAAGGTAGAACTATTCGTGAATTCATGGTAGGTATACTTATTGCTCCCACTTTGTTAAGTGCAATGTGGTTTAGCATCATAGGCGGCAGCGCTCTCTACATCGAACTGTATGGCAGTGGAGGAATTGGTGCCGCCGTTGCTAAGGATGTCCCCAGTGGTATTTTCGTAATGTTGAGTCATTTCCCCTTAGGTGGCCTGATGGCAGTACTTACGATGATATTACTGTCTATATTCTTCATCACTTCTGCTGACTCCGCCACATTCGTAATCGGTATGTTTACTTCTGGTGGAGAGCTTAACCCGGATAACCGGTTAAAAATCGTTTGGGGTGTTGTGGAAGGAGCTTTAGCCGCTATGCTCCTCATCGCCGGTGGACTTTCCGCAGTTCAAACGGTCTCGTTTGTATTTAGTTTTCCTTTCATGGTAATTATGATCCTAATGGTTGTGAGCTTGCTTAAAGCTTTAGGCAAAAGTAATCATAATCAGGCAAATTACGATCTAAAGGCAAGCAACGAAGGCAAAGCAGCTAATCTTTAGTTTGCCGCAGTACTTGGCTGTTTGTCCTTTTCAGCTCGATGTCGGGATTTCATGAGGAAAGTGCAGCGAGGTAGTTTTAATGCTGCCTTCAGAACCTACCATGATGCAGTAAGCTTTTCTCAGATTGTTTCACACTTGTGTGAAGAACCCTGTCAAATTGTCTGTCCGAGACGAGAAAAGGATGGAGCGATATCAACCAGTAACGCTTCGGCGAGAGAGTGGCACAGCGGGAAAGTCCGTTGTGCCCTCTATTCTTGCAAAACCTTTTTTGTTGACGACGAAACAAAATTGTGATACGTTATTGTTACACCGTCAACAAAAAGGAGAGACCACATGAATCAAGCTCTGAGAATCTTAGACATTTTTATGAAAATACAGGAGAACTCGGACTTACTCCAACATAAACAAGAGGGACTGTTGGCTGAACTCAGCTTTGCGGAAGTCCACTGTATTGACTGGATTGGTATGATTGACCATCCAAATGTCACAAAAATTTCCGAAAAGATGGGCCTGACGCGGGGAGGCATCAGCAGAATCAGCAAAAGGTTAATGGGGAAGGGCTTAATAGAGAGCTACCAGGAGCCGGACAATAACAAAGAAATTTATTTTCAACTAACTGAGCAAGGAAAGACTGTCTATGACCAGCATAAAAAAATTCACAACAAAGCACGTCAAGAGTGGTTAGCCTTTTTAGAACACTACAGCGACGATGAACAGGCTACATTATTACGGTTCTTTACAGAAATTAGCGTTCTATTTGACTGTGAATCGGCTGATCAGATGGATGAAAATTAATGCTGTTTCATGAGAGAAAATGGCGCTACGAGAATAACGGGCCAATACAAGGGTCAATCAAGCCCACTGCACCCAATGCGGAGTATGTCTGAATGTTTGTAAAATGGATATTGAACCCTATAAAACACCGAACCACATAGAATGCATCCGTTGCGGCAAGTGCAAAAAGAATTGCCCGACCAAAGCCATAACATCAGTATTTTTGAACCCCAGTGCTGATAGCCGGAAGGCTAAAATCAAAACCACAGCGAGAGTCATTGAATCCGAGAAGTAAGCCATTGGAAAAGAGAGCGATCCTGGATTAAAGAAAGAGAAAGAAGGGGCAAGATGCTAAAGAATATACTGTCTCGTCTCACTAGGAATGCAGAAGAGAAGCCGAAAATAAATCCAGTCACTGCTCTCTATCAGTATCAGATTAACGCTGAGGAATGCCGGAGCTGCGACCGATGTAGAAAAGTCTGCAAGGTCGGGGCGATCAGCGGAGAACGTGGCCAAGCAGCCTATGTAATTGATGAAGAAAAGTGCATAAAATGCGGAACCTGTGCGAAGTGGTGCAAGTATAAGGCAATACAAAGGTTGGATTCTGTTTAATCTTCTAATAGTTAATCCAAAACGTAAGAAGCAAACGCCAATAACGGTGTTTGCTTCTTACGTTTTGCATCCCGATATAGTAGTTTTGAGTATTAGGGGCACCTGTAAAATTAAGCAGGTGCTTTTACTCTTTAGATATTTTCAGGACTTATAGTTTCAGTTAAATATATAATTAATCACAATGGTCTTTTCATTGGAATCGGTTATGTTAAAGGGTTTGAGGAGATAAATAGCGAATTTCTATTTAGACTGCAAGAAGGTTTAAACCGTGCGAAGACAGTGTCTTCGTATAAAGCATTCTCACTGTCATCTCAAAGGAGTTTTATGTAAATGTCAAGACAATACAGACGAAAAATGAATTTTAAACTCGCTGCTAATCAACCTATAGATATATCCCAAAAAATGGAGTCCTATCATCAAAGCAATGAATTATACCGGGTATTAGTCGATCAAGCCGGTGTGGGCATTTTTGTAACTGATTGGGAATACCGCCTGATAAACATAAATTCCTGCCTCTGTTCAATGTTTGGCTATGCGAAGGAGGAACTTAAAGAGAAAAATCTCCTTGAGTTAATTGTTACGGATAGCCTGAATAATGGGTATGATCTGGTTTCTATTATTAAGGAAGGCAAGAAAATCATTGAAGAACTGTGGTGCCGGCGAAAAGATAACTCTGTTTTCTTGTGTGAATTAACGATTAATATACTTTCTGAAGGCAGACTGCAAGGGATTGCCCGGAATATTACCAAGTACAGGCAGACCGAACTGGCTTTAAAGGAAAGTGTGGCCCGCTACCAGGCAGTGGTGGAAGATCAGATCGAACTGATCAGGCGTTTTCGACCGGACGGCACGCTGACCTTTCTCAATAGTGCCTTCTGCAAATACTATGGTAAGGACATGGCTGAATTGCTGGGCCATAATTTCATGGAATTATTTCCGGCGGAGGATCGGGAAACTGTAAAACGGCAAATATTTTCCCTTAACAAAGATAACCCGGTGGCTATCGCTGAGCGCCGCTTTATCAGATCTAATGGGGAAGTTGTTTGGCAGCAGTGGACCAATAGAGCTGTCTTTAACGAGAGCGGGCAAATAGTTGAGTATCAATCCGTGGGCAGGGATATTACCAACCAAAAACAAGTAGAAGAGCAGCTCAAACAAAGTGAAGCCAGGTACAGGGCAATTGTGGAGGATCAGGTTGAACTGATCAGGCGGTTTAATACTGATGGAACCCTTACGTTTGTCAATGGGTCCTTTGGCAAATTTATTGGGCAGCCGGTGGAAGAAATTATTGGGCAAAATTTTACTACGTTTATTCGCGCCGATGACCGGGAGGAAATCAGGAGAAAAGTTTACGCTTTGACCCCGGAAAACCCTGTTGTAGTTACGGAACCGAGATTTGTTGACAATCAAGGAAAAGTTCATTGGACCCAGTGGGTGAACAGGGCTATCCTCAATGAGCATGGTGAAATCGTGGAATACCAGTCTGTGGGTCGAGATATCACTGCCCAAAAAAAAGCGGAATTAAAGATTGCCGAAGCCAGAGAAGCAACTGAAAGGGCTTCCAGGGTTGCCACCCTAGCCGTTATCGGCGGAGGAATTGCTCACGAAATTAACCAGCCATTAAATGCCATTAAAGTTTTGGCTGAAACAATCCTCTATCTCTATAACTCTAGGAAAGAGGTGCCTAGAGAAGAGATCATAAAAAGTGTCACGAATATTTCCCGGCAGGTTGACCGCATAGATTCCATAGTAAACCACTTGCGTTCCTTCCTTAAATACCGCCAGAGTTTTGATTATGTACCCTGTGATATCAACGAAGTGGTGGAACATTCCTTGCCCCTGGTCAATAACCAGATTTTATCAAGGCGTATTAAAGTCATCAAAAAATTAGAGGCTGTTTCACCTGTCTGCGGCTGCTTTGTTCGTTTTGAGGAAGTTGTGTTAAACTTACTAATGAATGCAGTACAGGCCTTAGAACCCTATAAACAGGAACATAAAGAAATCGTGATCAGTACCTGGGTAGCAGACCATAAAATCCACTTAACTGTTAGGGATAATGGACCAGGGATTGACCCAGAGATTGCTCAAAAAATATTTGAACCGTTTTTTAGTACCAAGGATGCCAGCAGTTCAATGGGCCTGGGAATGTCCATTGTTCATTCGATTGTTATGTCAAGTAATGGAACGATTGCAGTTGCTAATAACCCCGGTGGCGGAGCGTGTATTCATATTACCTTTCCTAGTTGTTAAGCATCATGGAGGCGATAAGCTGTGAAAATTTTACTGGTAGATGATGAGCGGGAGAGCAGGTCATTTTTAGCCAACTACTTAGCTCTCCAGGGTCATACTATCATCGAGTGTGATTCCGGCGAAGAAGCTTTGGAAGTTTACAAAGAGAACCGCTTTCAGATGGTATTATCAGACATAAAAATGTCCGGTATGTCAGGAATCGAACTGATTGAGGCTATCAAGTCCTTAGACACAGAACCCAAAGCAGACCTGGTACTTTATACAGGTTTTGTTGACGTATCTCTGGCCATTTCCGCTTTAAGGGCAGGAGCTTACGATTATTTAACCAAGCCCATTAACTTTGAGGAATTAACGTCGATTCTGGACCGTGTTGAGGAACACCAGAATCTCCTGTATGAAAATAAAGTGCTTACTGAGCACTTTGATGAGAAGTTAAAAGTGGCCACCAGGGACGCTGAACAACAATTAACCCAACTAAAGCAACTGGTTGCTAAACAGGCCGGGATTGAAAATATTGGGGTTTTTTCTGATGTCATGAAAAACCTGGTCAAGCATGCCCAGCAATATCATACTGATCGAACGGTACCTGTCTTGATTCAAGGGGAAACGGGGGTGGGGAAAGAGGTTATCGCCCGAATCATCCACTATGGAAATATGGAAACCCCGGGTCCCTTTGTGGATATAAACTGTGCTGCTATTTCCCCGACCCTATTTGAAAGTGAGTTATTCGGTTACGAGGGCGGTTCGTTTACCGGAGGGGTGAACAAAGGGCAAAAAGGTAAATTTGACATTGCCGCCGGCGGCACCCTGTTTTTGGATGAAATAGTCGAATTGCCTTTGGAACTGCAAGCTAAACTACTTCGTGTATTAGAAGAAAAAAGTTTCTATCGTGTTGGTGGCTTGAAGAAGATTAAAACGGATGTACGGATTATTTGTACCGCAAACTTGGACTTTGAAAAGCAAATTGAGGAAGGTATGTTCCGTATAGATTTATACTATAGGCTCAAAGTAGGGCGGATCTTAATTCCTCCCTTGCGTGAAAGAGCAGATGACATTCTGCCACTCACCCTCATGTTTTTAACAGACTTTTCCAAACGCCGGGGAAAACATTTTAGCAGGATCAGCGAACCGGCTGCCAAGTTTCTCTTGTCCTATCCATGGCCGGGCAATGTGCGGGAACTTCGCAACGCCATGGAATGGGTTTCCTTTATGTTTGATGATGAAGAGTTAACCTTAGAACACCTAAGTAATCTTACGCCCAAGAGTACAGAGGAGAAGAAGGGGACCAAATCTTTAGCGCCTGACCCTATTAACCTTGACGAGCACATCGATGATCTGATTGAGGAAGCACTGAAAATCTACAATGGCAACAAAACAAAAGCAGCCCATCATTTAGGAATTTCAGTGCGAGCCCTTTACTACCGCCTTGAAAGAATGAAGAAAAACGCTGCCAGTAAGAAGTAAAGCACCCTTTAGTTCTGATGGAAGAGTGTCAGTGGGGCAATCAAGTTATCGTACTATCAACTTATACAAACGTTCTTGAATTAGAATCTGACTGGATTTCGCTTGAAGTAGGTTTTAATGATTTTACGATAAAAAGAGCATCGCAGGACTGATAATAAGACTTACATCGATTCGTGTTATTTTTATTGTGATATTTGATGTGAAAATTGGTGTGATTTTTGAATTAACACTACAGGACTTACGAAAGAAAAAGTGACGGAAATGGCAGACACGGCATACCTACTGCAAAAGCGGCGGGTATGCCGTGTCTGTTGGGGCAAAATCCTTGGTTAGGCTTATTTATTCTTACTTTTTGTATAAGCTGCCTTATCTATAGTAAATAATATGGGATATGGTTAAAGAAAAGAGGTGATTTAAAATGGATAATTTACCAAATACACATGCACAATCTTCAGAAGTACCATCTGGAGTTATACAACATAATTTATCAAACATTGAGCCAACATCTTCAGAACTCGACGATCTTTGGAAGATGTATTTTACTGAAGGATGGCAACAGCAATGCTAAAACATTGACTGTAAGATCTCAGGACCCTGATTTCCATAATGTTTTATAGTTTGCTTTGGATGTATCAAGTTGGAATATTCAATTAATGGAGGGCCTGTTTAATACTATTCAACATCCTATTCCTAATGCTTTCGGCGAAAAGGATGTAAAGATTAATGCGCCTGCGCTATTTAGAGAAATATATTCAGTTAAATATACGAGACTATTCCGTGATCCGAAAAAACTAAACTTTGACCAACCTTGATGCTTCTGAAAAATGCAAATTTTAAACTATTTGTTGCGAATGTGCTAAGAAATTCAATCGAAGACATAATAACTGAGGCTTTAAAATACGTTATTATTAATGAATAAGAATTCATTAATAAGGCCTATCCTATATAAAATAGACGGTGGCTAAGTTGAATTTAGTCGCTGTCTTTTATGCATATTAACCAAATGTTCAATGTGATTTGCACCTGATAATGGAACCCGTTAATATAATCATTGAACTAGTTTGGAATATTCATTATATTTTGAATAGTTGCAGGACTTAGTCATGCCTGTGTTGAATAATATATGGAATCTATAATCTTTCAATTGTTAAAGAATAGGCGAAAGGAGGAATTAGTTTGTCCGATTTTTGTCCATTTTTTTTGGATACGGGAGATGCGAGAATTGTTGATGCTGGGTTAAGCACCCGTTATTGTACAAGTCAGATGAATCCTGGAAAAAAGATGGTTAAAGGAAGCTATAAAACATTATTAGCCAAGCGGGGATATGGACTAAAAAGTAAAATATGTTTTTCCGACTCCATGGTATGTCCTTTTTATGATGGAGTAAGTACAAATTTAAAAAAATAAACGACACTGAAATCTTTTACGATATTATAATTGAAACTGAAGGCTATAGCAGAAATGATTTTATTTGTGCCTACTCTATTTTAGTCCACGGTTCAACGGTCGATTATAAAGTTGCTATCATTGGAAGAGCATATGGAAATGTTGAAAATTGTGCTGTGTTAGAGGATGACAGACTTGTTGTGCTGATTGATAACTATTTTGTTTTATTTGACTTTAAAGAGTCAACGAGTAGAAAACATGGTTCTTATATTAAGCTTTGGAACGGGCATCGAAATATACCCGTTTGATGATGGTTACATCGTTAATGGAGAAATTGACATTATTAAAGTGGATAAGTTCGTAAATAAGGTTTGGGATTTTAGCGGAAGGGATATTTGGGTAAGACCTAACAGCGAGTCTTCAATCAAGATTTTAGATGACAGCTTGTTTTTGACTGACTGGGAAGAGAGGGCAATTTTGAGACATCTCAAAATTGCCCTCTTTATTTATTAGTAATCGGAATAATGCGCTTATATTTTGCGAAAAATAGTTAGTACTTTTTTATTACTAACTATTGACGTGTGAATAAGTTAGTAATAAAATAATACTAACATCAGATGGTAATGATTCAATACTAAGTAAGGGGTGCTTCAAATGGAATTAAGAGACCATCAAGAACTTACGGAACAAGAATTTTTAACGAGCTATGATGCGGGGCAATTTGAAAGACCTTCTGTAACTGTTGATACTGCGATTTTCACGATTACCAGTGATGATGAAGTCAACAAACGAAACCTTTCGAATCAAGAACTCCAAGTGCTTCTAATAAAGCGTGGTGGGCATCCATATTTGGGCCAATGGGCGTTGCCAGGGGGATTCGTTAATCCTAAAGAAGATGTTGACCATGCAGCAGTCAGAGAGCTTAAAGAAGAAACCAACCTAGACTGTAGCTACATGGAACAGTTATATACCTGGGGCGAAGTAAATCGTGATCCAAGAACCCGGGTGATCAGCATTTCTTATTTAGCGTTATTGGATTCCACAAAGTTTAATATTCAAGCTGGTGACGATGCGTCTGATGCGAAGTGGTATACGGTTAAAGATACTGTACTTAAAAAAGAAAAAACTCTATCAGAAGATGGTTTTATTCAGCAGAAGTGGGTTCAGCTTGAACTTATTAGTGATGAAGTAAGGTTATCTGCGATCATTAAGATCATCAAGATTGTAAAAGGCACCACCATTGAGTACAGGCGAGAAGTTGTCGAACAGACGGGAATTGCTTTTGACCATGCGCGCATCATTCAGTACAGCATCGAGCGCTTACGTAACAAGGTTGATTATACCGATATTGCTTTTAGGTTGATGCCCCATCGCTTCACGCTAAGCGAATTGCAGAAGGTCTATGAAGTTATTCTTGGTAAAAACCTTTATAAAGCTCAATTTCGTTTAAAGATCGAGAAGATGGTAAACGGGACCGGAGAGTTTCAAAGGGGAAAGGCACATAAACCCGCTGAACTCTTTCGATTTAACCCCAATTGGGATGAGGACGATAATTTTTGAAGGAGAAACTATTGAGGGGGAATTGAAGTGTTTGATAAACGTGATTTTTTAGGATTTGCGAATCAAGTTCTAAGCAAACAAGTTGATGTTCTTAACAACTTGGGGGCATTATCGGCCAGCGATCTAGACCTAACTAAAACAGTCCTTGTGGTCATTGACATGGTTAACGGGTTTGCCAAGGAAGGTGCACTTTACAGTCCCCGAATCGAAGGGCTTATCGCTGAAATCGAGAGAGTCATGCAAATTTGCAACGATCGTGGTATCCCCATCGTAGCTTTTGCAGATAATCACACCGATGAAAGTCCTGAATTCAAACGCTATCCCATACACTGCGGGTATAACTCTAAGGAATCAGAAGTCGTGGAGGAGTTCCGAGGCCTTTGTCTGGTCTTTAATAAAAACTCAATCAATGGTTATCTTGAAGCGGAGTTTCGAGAATGGCTAAATGTCCATCCAGATATTAATACATTCATCGTTGTTGGCGACTGCACGGATATTTGTATCGCCTCATTCGCTCTAACCGCTCAAGCAGATTTCGACCGGCGAAACAGGGACTCTTCGGTGATCGTTTTAACCCAAGGCGTGGAAACCTTTGATATCCCAGGTATTCATGATGGCGACGTTTATCAGATGCTTGGGCTAATGTATATGTCCTCAAATGGCGTGAGACTTGTCTCGACGTTAGTTGAATAGAAAGAAAGGAGCGATGAAGATATGAGTGTTTTTAACGGTCAACGACTGCCGGCTGAAATCTTTAAAATTGACACTGAACGGATGAGAAAAGGGTGGTACTCTGACGCGTATTTCTTAAATATCGTCAAAATCCTCGAAACTCTATCAGAAGAAGACTATACGTTTGAAGGCAAAAGTGACCTTCAAGATATTCCGGAGGATAAATTGGCCCAAGTAAAAAACGGTGATATTGTCGTTGAGATGCAATTTTTTACTCGACGAAAACCCTATAGTTTGGTGGCTGGGGTCGACGAGGCTTTGACTATTCTTAAAGAATGCACCGGTTATTATGATGATATTGGTGACTTTGTTAATATGTATCATACGCTTGAGATCGAAGTGGTTGAGGATGGGACATTCGTTAAATATGATGGAAACCCCATGGGCGTACAACCCGTGCTTAAAGTGAGAGGAATTTATCGCTATTTCGCATTACTGGAAACTCCGATTCTGGGGGCTCTTTCGGAGGCATCACGGGTAGCTACGAACGTTTATAATGTTCTTAAAGCGGCGAAAGGGAAAGATATTCTCTTCTTTCCAGCTCGTTTCGTTCACTACAAAATGCAGGCGCTGCACGGGTATGCTTATTCCTTGGCAGTACAAGCGTATAACGAGAAATACGGTAAGACATCCAATACCTTTGTTTCTACCGACGACCAAGGTGATTGGTGGGGCGGGAAAGCCGGGGGTACAATAGCCCATGCATCCATCGCGGCTTTCCTCGGCGATACGTCCGAAACCATGATGCAATTTTCGCGGATTATGCCGGTTGAAGTCCCCAGGATTGCCCTCGTGGATTACCACAATGATTGCCTTGGCGACACTCTTGAGGTGATGAAAAGGATGTTCAACAAGTATTGGAGTCTTTTAAAAGAGGGTAAAAAGGAAGAAGCCCAAAAGTATCAACTCTTTGGCGTTCGCCCAGATACCTCGGGGAATATGCGTGATGTGTCAATTCCTCCCCTGGGTGATAAGAAATTAGACTGTGGCGTAAATCCACGCTTAATCTGGGCACTGCGCAACGCGATCAATGATGTTTTTAAACAATGGGATATTCCATTTGAAGCGATTCAGGTGGCTAAAGAGTGGTGCCATGCGGTTCGGATTGTGGTTACAGGAGGCTTTAACGCCAAAAAAATCACGATGTTTGAGGAATTAGGTGTGCCGGTTGATATTTACGGGGTCGGTTCTTCACTTCTGGAAAACTCGGATGAAACAAATAACGATTACACATCGGATATTGTCCGAGTAAAGTTAGACGAAATATGGGTGGAAATGCATAAAGTCGGGCGAGGCCCTTGCGATAACCCAAATCTTGAGCGAATTCAGTAGGGGTGAGGGGATGGAAGGTTTCATTGCAGTATTTGGCGGGTCATTTAGTCCTGTTACAAATGCTCATTTAGCGATAGCAGAACAGATTACCAATCTCTATGACATTGAAAAGGTTATCTTTTTACCGGTGAGCGATTTGTATGAAAAGAGAGGACTCATGTCAGCTGAACATCGTGTGGAGATGTTAAAGCTAGCGTGTGAATCAAACACCAAGTTTGAAGTCTCTGAAATAGAGGTTCAGTCGACAACCCTGCTGAATACGATTGACTCACTGCGTAGGCTGCGAAAACAGTATCCGGATCATCCGATGGCGTTTGTCATAGGTTCCGACAATTTAAGGCTGATTGATACCTGGAACGATTTTCAAGAACTTATGGATGATTACTATTTTATTGTTATTCCCCGGAATGGAGATAACCCCCAAAAGATGATTCGGAAAAACCCGTCACTCCTGGCAAATTTGGAAAGCTTTTTAATTCCTGAAGGCTATATACGAAATGATGGAAATTCGACTCATGTCCGTGACTTGCTTAAAGTCGGTAAGAGTGTCCGTTATCTTGTACCGGAACCAACGTACTTTTATCTGGAAAATAATTTGAAGGGATGGGGTTTTAATGCGTGAATGGAATGAAGAGATTAAAAACAGAGTGGAATGGATTAAAGGTATCTTGAAAGACGCTGGAGCCAAGGGTATTGTGATTGGAATGTCTTCCGGAAAGGACAGCAACACTGTAGCTGCTCTTTCGAAATTGGCAACAGACAATGTTCTTGGTGTGGTCATGCCTTGTGATAGTGTTGAAACGGATAAACAGGATGCGCTCCGTGTCGCTGAACAACTCGGAATTAAGACAGTCGAAGTCAATCTGAAGGATAGTTATTCAGCGCTGTCTCAGAGCCTCAAAGAAGGAATGGGGGGACCCCTTTCTCTGATGGCTTCGGCAAATATTAAACCGCGCCTTCGTATGACCACACTTTATGCCGTTGCTCAAGAAAGGGGGTACTTGGTAGCCGGTACCGATAATCTCTCGGAAGCTGTGATGGGATATTTCACCAAGTGGGGTGATGGTTCGTTTGACTTTTGTCCGATTTCTGACTTAACAGCAACTGAAGTCGTGGAACTTGGCAAGGAACTCGGTATCCCAAAAGAGATTATTGAGAAAGCACCTTCAGCCGGGCTCTGGGAAGGACAAACTGATGAAGGGGAAATGGGGATTACCTACAAAGAAATCGATACCTTTATACGATTAGGTATCGCGAAGCCTGATAACATCGAGAAAATTAGAAAAGCTTACCACAAAAACGCTCATAAACGACAGTTACCATATAGCTATGGGACGATTGAGTCACCTGTTTTAGCAACTCTTTAATAACCTCTTATATGTATGACAGGTAAAATTGAAAGCGAGCCAGAGCTACTCTGTGCTCGCTTATAGTATTCAGAAGAAAAGGACGTATGCTGTCCCTCGGGAATATAGGGTAATTCGAATTTGATTCCAAGCAATTAATGCCAGGATAGTAGGTTAAAAATCCATAAACTCAAGTTCTATTTTAGGCTTGAGTTTTTAATAGCCGAAATTTTAGCAATGCTAAAATCCGGCTATTTTTGTGTCGTTTTCTAATTTTTCAATCCAGAACTGAACAACTTGGAATGGTGGTGAGGGTATTTGTTATCCAGAACCATGCAATATTTTCATACCTATACCAATAACGTATACGTCATTTAAAGTCTACCCAGAAGCTGATAAGTTTTTATTTGACTGCAAAATTCCATCAATTCCAGTAAATATGCGGGTTTGATCTATAGTTGCCAGAAAAAATATGAAGCTATTATTTAGGCATGGTTCTTGCTTATTAATGTTGTATAATGTCAAACCGCTCAACCATGTAGCAGCTAATAATATTTTTCCGGGAAAGGAGTAGGCAGGTTAGTGAAATAATTACCATACTCAGTTAATCAACCACAGATTGCACAGAGAATACCCGTTCAGAATTCCCCAAACAAACCAGTAAGTAGGTGGTGAATTTCGTGACAGAAAATATCTATCTGATAATGCTGCTGCTGTTTAGCGCAGGCATTTTACTGCCCATCCTCACGAGCAGCAGCCCAAAAATAACGAACATTTTAGCTCACGGTTTATCAGTGTTCGGTTGTTTAGCCATTGTGGCCTGTTCAGTTGAAGTATTTATTGCCGGTGGAGTGACTTTCACTTATGCTATGGGTCTGCCGGTGGGAGCGTTAATCATCCGAATTGATAATTTAGCTGCATTTTTCCTGCTGGCCTTAGGAGTAGTAGGGACAGCGGCCAGTATTTACGCTCTCGGCTACAGCCGGGAGTATTACAAGCAGCGATTAGGATTAATGGCCGCCCTTTATAACTGCTTTATCTTATCAATGGCTCTGGTCCTGACCGTCAGCCAGGTGGCCTATTTCCTGATCGCCTGGGAGCTAATGACCGTAGTTTCTTTCTTCCTGGTCAACCATGAATATGAAAAGACAGCTAACACCCGTGCCGCTTATAAGTACATTTTGATGACCACCCTGGGAACAGTCTTTATTACCACGGCCTTTTTAATTCTTAGTATGACGGTGCACAGTTTGGACTTCCAAATGTTCAAAGGTGCTTCCTTAACCAATACCCTGCGTAATCTTGTTTTTTTCTGTGCCTTACTTGGTTTCGGTACCAAGGCAGGTGTGATCCCCCTGCACATTTGGCTGCCTGAAGCACACCCGGCGGCACCCAGCCATGTCTCGGCTCTGATGTCCGGGATAATGATCAAGACTGCAATTTATGGTATGTGCCGGTTTTTCCTGGAGTTCTTGGGTGTCGGACCTGCCTGGTGGGGTGAGGTGGTTCTTTTTCTGGCCATTGTCTCCTCAGTCCTGGGTGTTTTATATGCCCTGATGCAGAACGACCTAAAGCGTCTGCTGGCCTATAGCTCGGTAGAAAACATCGGGATCATCTTGCTGGGTATTGGCGCGGGTATGGTCTTCATGAGTAACAATCAGCCTATCCTGGCGGGACTGGCTTTTGTGGCAGGACTTTATCACCTTTTTAACCACGCCGTCTTTAAATCCCTGCTCTTCCTGGGTGCCGGTTCAGTACTCTATTCTACCCATACTAAAAACATCGAGGACCTGGGCGGACTGATCAAGAAAATGCCATACACCGCAGTTTTCTTTCTGACCGGTGCCGCTGCAATCTCAGCTTTGCCGACACTTAACGGTTTCGTCAGCGAATGGCTGACCTACCAGTCACTTTTCTATCTGCCCCAGGCAGTAACCGGTATCATTCCTCGTTTAGGGTCTGTTATTTTGATCGGTTTGCTGGGCTTAACGGGGGCCCTGGCAGCGAACTGTTTTGTTAAGGCCTTTGGGGTAACTTTCCTGGCCAAGCCCCGCAGTAAACACGCGGAACAGGCCAAAGAAGTTCCCGCCACAATGCTGACCGGGATGGGCCTGCTGTCCCTAATGTGTTTGGCCCTGGGTGTTTGGCCCCAAGGGATGCTCAAGCTTTTACAGGGAGTTTTATCCCCATTTACCGGACTTGATGTCAGCACTCTGTTCAAACACCAGTGGTATGCTGCAGCCTTTAACATTCCACAGGCTAATGGCGTTATCGCCATGCCGTTGGTCATAGGCATGCTGGTTGTTGGTCTGATCGCCGCAGTGCTGATCTACAACTTCAATGGTAAACCGAAAAATGTGGAAGGGGAAACCTGGACCTGCGGTATTATTCCCAATGCCCGGATGGAATACACTGCCACCGGGTTTGCCCAACCGGTTCGCCGGGCCTATAAGGCTTTTCTCCGTACGAAAGACACGGTTACTGCCGATAAATCCCTTAATCCCTACCACGGGGTTAAGATGAAAATGACCGTGGGGATTAGCTATCTGATCGACGTGTGGCTTTATCGACCGGTCAAAAAAGGAATCTTGTTCTTGGTCAACCGTGTCAAACCCCTGCAATCCGGTAATTTGCAGCATTACATCGGTTATGTCCTGCTGGTAACCGTCGTTATTCTAATTCTGGGAGTGAGGTGGTAAGCATGTCAGTATTGTTCATGATCATTCAGGTTGTCGTGCTGGCAGTGCTGGCTCCTTTGGTAGCAGGTGTGATCAAAAACACCAAGGGCAAAATGCAAAGCAGAAGGGGACCCGGTTACTTTCAGGTTTACTATGACCTAAGGAAATACTTCAAAAAAGATAATGTAATTTCTCCGACAGTTTCCTGGATATTCTTGGCGGCACCTTATATTTACTTTGCCACAGCCCTGGGAGCGGCAGCCTTGGCCCCGACTCTCTTGTTTGACCGTGGTCTGCACTATGACAGCATCTTTGTCTTGATCTACATGCTGGCACTGGGCAGGTTCTTTCTGGCCCTGGCCTCCCTGGATGCCGGTAGTACCTTTGGCGGAATGGGTGGTTCCCGGGAAATGTTTATCAATGTTCTGGTGGAGCCTGTGATGATGCTGACCTTGTTCACTGTGGCTATGCGGGCTAATAGCACGGTAATGTCTCAAATGGCCGGTGCCGCAGCAGCTTCCGGAATTTCCTTATCGGCCATTCTGGCAGCCATCGCTTTTCTGATTCTTACGGTTGCTGAAACCGGACGTATCCCGCTGGACAACCCGGATACTCATCTGGAATTAACCATGGTTCACGAAGGTATGGTCTTAGAGTATTGCGGACGCTCAGTTGGTTTGATTTTTTGGGCTTCCGCAATTAAGCAGCTGGTTACCATCCTGCTGATGGTCAACTTCTTTCTGCCCTGGAACCCGGTTGGTAGCTTGCCCCCCGTTGTTTGGATGATCCTGAAGGTCCTGGTGATTGCGTTTGTCCTGGCTGGTATTGAAACCAGTACCAACAAGATGCGTCTTTTCAGATTACCAGGATTGTTGATCGCAACCGGCTGCTTATCACTACTGGCGATTATCGCCATGTAGCAAGGAGGGAAATATTCATGACACTATTAACAATCCTGCTCTTAGCCGGTGCGGTCATTTTAACCAGGGTATCCTCTCTGCGGACTGCTGTCGGTATCTTAGGGCTTCAATCGGTGATTGTGGCTCTGGCTTGTTTGATATTCGGTCTTAAGACCGGGGAATTTCATATGTATATCGCCGCTGTGCTGACGGCGGTCATTAAAGTTGGTTTAATCGTCTATTCCCTTTGGAGGGTTACCTTGCAATTAAAACATGAACGGGAAATCGCTAACTTCAACGTCTCGTTCCTCCTGGCCATTCTGGCGATCATTGTTTCCTATGGGTTTGTCAATAAAGTTTTGCCCCATATGGCGGGAGAAACCTTGGGAGCTGCCATCGCTTTAACGATGATCGGTCTCTTGATGATCATCGCCCGCTCTCAGGCCATTATGCAGGTTGTCGGTTTAATAACCATGGAGAACGGACTGTACCTTTTAGGTTTATCCATCACCAAAGGTTTGCCGCTGATCATCGAGATGGGTATCTTCTTTGATATCCTGGTTGCTGTGGTTGTCTTGGTAATTCTCACTCATAGACTTAAGTACTCCTTTGAGACCACAGACACCAGCATCTTAAACGAGTTAAAGGGGTGATATCGATGTTCGAGTTGATCTTAGCGGCCTTAGTGCTGCCGATTGTCGTAGGGTTAATTACCCTGACGCAAAAGAATCTTACCACGATCCGCTATACTAATCTGGCAGGGAGCGCCTTAACCAGCGGCATTATACTGGCGATAATTCGCAAAATTACCGAAATTAAAGTATTTAGCAGTGAGTTTCTGTATGTGGACTACCTGAGTGCTGTACTGCTATTAGTGGTAGCTCTGCTGACCTTTACTGCCACCTTATTTTCCCTGCCTTATATGGAGAGGGAAGTAAAAGAAGGGCATGCCACGGAAAAGATGATTCCCCGCTACTACGCCCTGCTTAACTTGTTTACCTTTGCCATGGTCAGCGTTCTGGTCGTGGGAAACCTGGGTCTGATGTGGGTGGCTGTGGAAGGTACGACTCTGGCTTCCGCGCTGCTGGTGGCCTTCTACTTCAACCGTTCTGCCCTGGAAGCAGCCTGGAAATACGTCATGATTTGCACGGTGGGTATTTGTTTAGCTCTGCTGGGTACGATGATACTCTATTACGCCCAGGTTAATGCGGTTGGCGAGACCCAGGCTTTGAATTGGCTCTACTTGAAGCAAATCAGTAACACCCTTAATCCTACCATTGTTAAATTAGCCTTTGTCTTCATCCTGATTGGTTACGGCACCAAGGCCGGTCTGGCTCCCATGCATACCTGGCTGCCGGACGCCCACAGTCAGGCCCCCTCGCCGGTTAGCGGGCTTTTATCCGGTGCGCTGCTGAGCTGTGCTTTCTACGCTCTGATTCGCAATATCATTATTATCCAAGGAACCATTGGGACAGAGTTTATTCATACAGTCCTGCTCGGACTTGGTATACTCTCTGTTTTGCTGGCCATACCCTTTGTCTTGGTACAGCATGATGTTAAACGATTGCTGGCTTATTCTTCCGTCGAACACATGGGCATTATCGCCATCGGTTTCGGTGTCGGTACCCCCCTGGCAGTGTATGCAGCCCTCTTACACATCATTAACCATGCCATAGCCAAGTCTGCTCTGTTCTATCTGGTCGGTATCATCAGCCAGGAATATAAAACCAGACATATTAAAGAGATCCAAGGAATTGCCCGAGTGATGCCCAGCGTAGCGACTATGTTCATGATTGGCATCTTAGCCATCACAGGGACACCGCCGCTGAACATCTTTATTAGTAAGTTCCTACTGATCATGGCCATGTTCGAGAACAAAATGTGGCTCCTAGGCGGGTTAACTCTTCTGTTGCTGGTCGGTGTCTTTGCCGGTTTGATGAACTACGCCTTAAAGATGACCTTTAGCAACGTTCCTGAAAAAATGAAGCGGGCCAATGTTTCGCCAGTCGCTCTAACTGCCATTGGTCTTTCTCTCTGCCTAATGATAATCGGTGGAGTTTACCTGCCGCCGATTCTAAGCGAAATCTTAACTAAGGCAGCAGAAATTGTGATAGGAGGTTAGGAAGCATGAAGGATTACAAAACGATTCCCGCTGCTGAATTAAGGGAGACTGCCTACCAGCTCTATGCTGACGGACAAAATGGTCTGATGTCCATGTTCGCCAATGACGAACGGCAATTAAACGGAAATTATGCTATCTACTGCCTGTTTTCAGTAGGTAAAAGTATGCAGGTCATCAAAGCTGTTTTGAAAGATAAAGGGAAATTGGAGTTTCCTTCAATTACACCTAAAATCTCAGGCGCTGCCTGGTATGAGCGTGAGATTTACGACATGTTTGGTCTAAAGCCCGTGGGTCACCCGGATTTAAGACCGCTGGCCCTGCATGAAAACTGGCCACAGGGGATCTTCCCGTTGCGCAAAGACTTTAACAGCCAAACACCTGTACCCACTGCTAAGAAAGAGTTCCCCATGGCCGGAGTGGAAGGGGAGGGAGTGTTTACGGTTCCGGTAGGTCCCATCCACGCCGGTATTATTGAACCCGGTCACTTCCGCTTTAGCCAGGCAGGTGAGGACATTATCCGCTTGGATGCCAAGTTATTCTTCCTGCACCGGGGCATTGAAAAAGCCATTGAAGGGGTGCCGATTGAACGCGCTTTTTACCAGGTCGAACGCATCTCAGGTATCTGCACAATTGCCCACTCTTTGTCCTATTGCCAGGCTATTGAAAATATAGCCGGTGTAACCATTCCGTTAAGAGCGCAGTATTTAAGAGCCCTGGTAGGTGAAATGGAGCGCCTTTACAACCATGTGGGGGATATCGGCAACCTATGTGCCGGGATGGGATTTGCTGTCGGAATTATGGCAGGTGCCCGTCTGAAGGAAGATATCATGAGGGTCAACGAAGCACTTACCGGTCACCGTTTCCTGCGCGGCATGGTGGTCCCCGGTGGTGTGCGCCTGGACATCAATGAGCAGTTAAGCGCTGAGATCAGGTTAATGCTGGACAAACTGATGCCTGACTTCGATGAGATGATCGAACTCTTTAGAGGAAATGATGCCTTCCTGAACCGTGTCGAGACCACCGGCATTGTACCCCGGCAGGCAGCTCTGGATTTAGGAGTAGTAGGAATCGGTGCCAGGGCCTCCGGGGTTGATGTAGATATCCGGCGGGATTTTCCTTATGGTTGTTATTCTGCGCTGCAATTTGACGTTCCGGTCTATACCGAAGGTGATGTGGCTGCCCGTCTGTGGGTCCGTGTCGATGAAGTGGCTCAGACAGTGAAGCTGATCCGCCAGATTTTAGAGAAAATGCCCCAGGGACCCCTGAAGGCAGCTATCCCCACCATTAAACCATACAGCAGCGGATTTGGCTGGTGTGAATCACCCCAGGGCAATAATCTTCACTGGCTGATGGTAGGGGAAAACAATACGGTTTACCGCCTGTATGCTCGGTCTGCCGCTTATCCTAACTGGCCGGCCCTAACCGTAGCAGCACCCGGCAACATCATCCCCGACTTCCCGCTCATAAATAAGAGCTATGAGTTATCATACGCCTGTGTTGACAGATAGGAGGGTGCGGCATTGTTAAAGGTTTGGAAAAAAGTTCTCGCCACTGGTAATGTAACAGAACCCTGGGAAAAGTCAGTACCTCCGGAACGTTCGAGGGGTGAAGTGGTCGTAGAGCAACATGCAGCCTGTAAGGGTTGCAAGCTTTGCGTCGATGTTTGTCCTACCAAGGCAATCAAATTATACGAAGGTTCACCGGTGATTAACCAGAAGGCCTGTGTCTTTTGTGGACTCTGCGTAGAGTCTTGCCAAGACGGTTGTTTAAAACAAACTTCTAATTACAAACTGGCAACCTTAGGCGGTTCACTGGTTGAGAATACCGGTTCAGAATTGAGAAATAAAATCCGCAGGGTCCTGGGCCGGTCCCTGCATATCAGGCATCTGGACATCGGTTCCTGCAACGGCTGTGATTTTGAAATGAACCATGTCTGCAACCCTGTTTACGATATCCAACAATATGGGATTGACTTTGTAGCCTCTCCCCGGCATGCGGATTTGTTGATGGTCACTGGGCCTGTCACCCGTAATTCTACCCAGGCGCTCATGATGACCTATGAGGCAACACCTACTCCCAAACTGGTCATGGCCCTGGGGGCCTGTGCCTGCAGCGGCGATCAGATTTTCGGTGAGAGCTATGCCATTAGAGGGGCTGTTGATGCCTTTGTTCCCGTTGATATCTACGTGCCTGGCTGCCCTCCGCGGCCGCAGGCTATTATTCATGGGTTAATGCTGGCTCTGGATCGGATGTAGCTTAAGGGAAGTAGGAAGGCAGCACTCTCCACACTCAACCCACTCCTTAGCTCAAAAACGAAATGCGTTTTGATTGCCCTGTTAAGTTCCAGAAAAAAGATACCGTTTTATATGTCACCCAGAAAGCACTCATTGCTGAAGAAACCCGCCAGAAAATGCAACAACCCGATGAACAAAAAACAAACAATTTGTGATTTCATTTTAGCTCTCGTTCTCATCTATCTGATGGTGTGGTTTCTAAGTTTAGAACATTTTTTTAGCCAAGATTTTGGAGAAAAGAGGTAAAGTTCAAAATGAAGAAGATTTTTATCAGTCACTCATCAGAAGATAAAGAGATGTGTGATGCATTTGTAGATGTTTTAGAACAATTAGGTGTTCCTGAAGCTGACATACTGTATACATCTTCAGAAAGGCATGGTGTAACTGGAGATGAAGATATATTCGAATATCTAAATAAGCATATTAAACAAAGATTGAATGTATTTTATATGTTGTCCAATAATTATTTTAAAAATATCCATTGTATCAATGAAATGAGGGCAGCTTGGAGAGCACAAAATGAATATTCAATTTATATCTTACCAAATTTAAATTACGTAGTGAAAGGCTTAAACAGTAAGAAAGGTTATAATTTAACGTCTGCTATCGAATTGACCAATCTCAAAGATAGAATAACAAAAATTTATAATACCTCTATACCAGAAAATAAATGGGAAGAAGTTAAAAACAAATTTCTTGAAGTAGTGTTATGATGAATCACTAAATTTAATATAAAGTATTCGCTAAAAAAGCTAATCACTTGATGATTGGCTTTTTTAGTTATTAAGATATTACAAGTGAACAATTAAAGTGTTCCTGGGGACACAGAGGGACGGTACAACTGTCCCCTTGTGTCTGTCTGGTTATGATCCTTTATAATTAAATTAGGATGGGTTGTTTAGCCTTTTCACGTTTCCTGCAGGGGAATAAGGAGGCGGACCGTCGTTAACCCTTGTTTTTAGGACCCTTTTATCAAGAAAATCTGGTATGAAAGAAAAGGTAATTATTTTATGCTTAACGAATAATCCAGATATGTTAAATAGGGAGGCTAAGATATGAAAGGGGCAGTTATATGTTAGCGGATATAAAAAGAATTTGTAACTTAGGAACAGGTACAATCGGTCCGGGGATCGCATTAACTTTCGCTTTAGCCGGTTACCAGGTCAATATGTATGGCCGAACCCAGGCTAGTATCGAGGGGGGGATTAAGAGGATAGCTGAAATACTGCAAAGGTTTGATGACCATGGTTTAGTTGATACCTCTGAGATGCCGCTTATCATGGAGAGAATCAGAGGTGTAACGACATTAGAGGAAGCAATGGCAGGTGCTGACTTTGTTATCGAATCGATTAGCGAAGATCTTTCTTCTAAACAAGAAATCTTTGCAAAAATCGAGAAATTTTGCTCACCTGAAACCGTTTTTGCTTCAAGTACATCTGGATTAAGCCCAACTGCCATTGCAGCAAAGCTAAAACATAAAGATCGTTTTGTTGTTGCCCATTTCTGGAATCCCCCTCAGCTGATACCGCTGGTTGAGGTAGTCCCGGGAGAACATACTTCCCGGAATTCCATTGTTCTTACCACAAAATTATTAGAAAAAATCGGGAAGAAACCCGTTGTATTAAACCGTGAAGCTTTAGGTTTTATCGGTAACCGTCTGCAGTTTGCCATGCTGCGCGAGGCCTTATCCATTATAGATTCCGGTATTGCCAGCAAAGAAGCCGTTGATACAACGATGAAATACGCCTTAGGACGCCGATTATCAACAACCGGTCCTTTTGAAAGTGCAGACTTAAGTGGTTTAGATATTATCGGCAGCATTTCAAGTTATCTATTAGAAGATCTTTGCACCAGTCATGAAGTCTCACCAGTTTTAAGAAAGGCTATCGCAGAAGGAAAGCTCGGGGCCAAAACGGGCTCGGGTTTTTACCAATGGCCGACGGATTCTGTGTTTAAAATTAATAAGATTCGGGAAGATAACTTGATTGAATGGTTAAGCAAAGATAAGCAAGGATATTTAGACTGGGAGGAGTAGGTTTCATCAAAATTCCAGATGCTGGGCAGCCATTCGTTGAAAGGATATTTCTGAGAGCCAAACAAATTTATCAGAGTTGTCACCATGCCAGACCCACTTTGGAATTCTCATTCCAAAGTGGGTCTGGCATGTTATGGCCATGAAAATGGGTAGTATAAGGTTAAAGCAGGTAGGGGAGTACTGTATGGAATGGATTTGAATCAAAGGCCAGGGAGATAGATCTTGCTGCATTTTCCTGGAGATATAGCTCACGCATAACGGAATTCATAGTATCACATAATAAGGTATCCAATACAAATAGGAAGAGTTGAGTGTATGTTTAGTTTCTTTCGCAAGAAAGAAGAGAAGAAATTAACCAATTCCGTCGACGCAAACATCAAATTATTTAAAGACATTTTCACAAATGATGATACATTGATTGTCAGGAAGTTTCAGAATAAGTATTTAAAAGCTGCTGCCTGCTGTGTTATCTACATTGATGGCATGGTAAATAACGAAGTGATCAATGAGAATATTATTCAGCCTATTTTAGGCGGAAACTTAAACGAAGGAATTTCTGATGGCAATCTACTGGAAGAATTGCAGTATAAAGTGATTGCCTCCGGCGATGTCAAAGAAACAGCCAATATTCAAGATTTGGTCGGGGCCGCAATCAATGGTGATACGGTCTTGCTGGTGGAGGGCTATAAGCAAGCTCTCATTATAAGTACCAAAGGATGGCAGACCAGGCCCATTGATGAACCCTTAGCCGAGAGGGCCGTGCGCGGACCAAGAGAAGGTTTTGTCGAGTCTTTAATCATAAACCTGTCCCTAATCAGGCGGAAAATCAAAAATCCGGACTTGAAGTTTCAATTCAAAGAATTGGGATCAAGCACCAAGACCAAAATCTGCCTTTGCTATATAGACGGGGTAGCCCCCGAAAACGTTCTTCAGGAATTGATTCACCGGCTGGATAACATTGAAATCGATGGGATTATGGATTCCGGCTATATCCAGGAACTCATCAAGGATGCTCCTTTGTCGCCTTTGGAAACGGTAGCTTCTACAGAAAGACCGGATAATGTAGCCGGGAAGCTGCTGGAAGGAAGGATTGCAATTGTTGTTGACGGAAGTCCGTTTGTGCTCACGCTGCCGTTTTTGTTTGTTGAATATTTTCAGGCAGATGAAGATTACTATAACGACTCCTTATTTGCGTCGGTCAGTAGAAACTTAAGGATGATCGGTACCTTTGCAGCAATATTCCTCCCGGCAATTTATGTATCCCTGACAACATTTCACCAAGAGATGATACCGACACCCCTTTTATTAAGTATTACAGCTGCCAGGCAAGGCACGCCCTTTCCGACAATCGTGGAAGCGGTGATTATGGGTTTTTTGTTCGAAATCTTGAGGGAAACCGGGACGAGAATGCCAGCGGCAATCGGGCAGACGGTAGTTATAGTGGGGGCATTAATCCTGGGGGGAGCAGCAATTGAAGCCAGGTTTATCAGCGCTCCTATGGTGATCGTCAGTGGATTGACCGGTATTACGGCGCTCCTGACCGTAAAGTTTAAAAGCTTCCCCATAATTCTAAGGCTATTATTGTTATTCCTTGCTTTTCTTATGGGCTTTTACGGAATTATCTTCGGTTTAATCGGACTGGTTATTTATTTTATGCAAATGCGTTCCTATGGCGTCCCCTATTTGTTAGGGACTACTGCTTTTGATGAGAACAACATCAAGGATACGGTTACCAGAACACCGTGGCGGCAAGTGAATTTTCACCCTCGGCTCCCGGTGGTGGAGAACCAAGAGTCAGATCATAGAAAATAGAGGTAAGCAGCTTAATGAAATCTACAAGTAAAATTCTATTAGTGATCTTGATTTTAGCGAATACCCTGTTTTTAGCCGGTTGCTGGAACTATCGGGAGATCGATACGCTGAGGTTTGTGGCGGGGATAGCCATTGACAAAGGCGAAAGCGGCGATCAATATCTGTTAACCGTCGAAACCGCGGATATTAAGAACGGTGGAGAAGCAATCATGAATTCAAATACCATTACAGTGGCTGGAGATACGCTGTTGGACGCTAAAAAAAATATGGATTCCATATCCGGGAAAAAATTGTATTTTGCTCATGCCAGGGTCGCTGTTTTAAGCCAGGCTGTGGCGAAAGAGGGGGCAGTAAAAGTTATTGATTGGTTAGCCAGGAACGCCGAGCTCAGGGAGGATATTGAAGTGCTGGTATCCCAGGCAAGCACTGCCCAAGAAATACTGGAAACCGGGAGCAAAACGGACCAAATCATTTCTTTTGAACTGGACAAGGTGATGAAAAATCAAAAAACTATCGCCAATGCCCCAGAGAAAGAGTTATGGAATTTGATCAACGATTTAGGTGGCAGCGGTATTTCAGCAGTCCTTCCGTTAGTGTCCCTCAAGAAAGTCAATAGCCGAACCTTGCCCTCTGTGACGGGAACCGCTGTCTTTAAAAAGGATAAGTTGGTCGGCTTTTTAAATGACAATGACACGAGGGACTTGCTCTTTATTCAAAACAAGGTTGATGGCGGATTACTTGTCCAGAATGGGGAAGGGGACAACGCCGGTTCAAAAGTATCTTTAAAAATATTAGATACTAGGACGAAACTAAAACCTGTTGAGAAAGATGGGAATGTAGAAATCTCCATTGATATTAAAACTACGGTTGCCATCGATGAGATCGAAGGCACGGAAAACTATATTGATGAACCGGGAAGGCTTAGGCTGGAGAAAAGTGCCGAAGAGAGTATGAAAAAGAGTATTGAAAATCTAGTCCAAGAAGTTCAAATGAAGTACAACTGCGATATCTTCGGGTTTGGAGCTAAAGTTAAAACGGATATGCCTGGTACTTGGAAAGAAATCGAGACATTATGGGGCGATAAATTTAAAGATTTAAAGGTTTCTGTTCATCCGGAACTTACCATCAAAAATAGTGCCGCATTCTCTCACCCTCTTAGAATTGGAGATTAAGGTATGGTTGTTTTGGTCATTTTTTCCTACGCATTGATTATCTATTTAGATTTAATTCCTTTATACAGGAAAAAGCTTTGGCGGGACTTTGGCGTCAATATGGCCCTTACTCTACTGACCTTTGCCATCGCCTTTTTAATCAGCTTGGATGTAGCAATACCCAGTCCGGTATATCCCATCAAAAATTTGATAATTTCAATCTTAGGGAAGTAGGTAAGGTATGAATAAGGAAATGATTACTACTAAACAGGGGGTTTACCTCTTAACCTTGTTCATGATAGGAAGCAATCTGTTTATGGGATTGGCTCCAGCTGCCAAGAGTGACGCCTGGATTGCCGCTCTTATGGGAACGTTGATGGCCCTGCCCATAATTTTTATCTACGCCAGGCTGCTCTCGCTTTTTAAAGGAAGGGATATATTCGATATTCTTAATTTGGTTTTTGGCAATGTTTTAGGAAAAATAGTAGCCCTAGCGTATATTTGGTATCCCTTGCATTTAGGAGCCATGGTTATCAGAGATCTTGGAGAATTCTTTAACACTGTTGCAATGCCGGAGACACCCATGCTTTTGCCCATGCTTTTTCTAGGTTTTTTATCCATCTGGGCGGTCATAGCGGGAGTGGAGCTTCTGGGACGCTGCAGTAAAATTTTCTTGCCCATCGTTGTTATTATCATGTTTATAACCAGCTTGCTGGTCATTCCTTATTGGAATTTTGCCCACCTCAAACCGGTAATGTATGATGGGATTGGGCCGGTTTTAAACAGCGCCTTTGATATCTTTTCCTTTCCGCTTGCTGAAACGGTGCTTTTTCTGGCTGTTTTTTCTGCCTTGAAGACCGAAACGTCAATTTACCGGGTATATTATTCGGGGCTGTTTATCTTTGCGGCCATCGGTGTCCTGCTTACCCTAAGAAATATCCTTGTTTTAGGCGGTGATATTGTCAGCGTGGTTAATTTTCCCCTCTATGTTGAAGTTAGCCGGATAAATATTGGTGAATTTATCCAGAGAATTGAAGTTTCAGTTGCTACGACATTTGTAATTACCGACTTTATAAAAGTGAGTGTATGCTTGTATGTAACCTGTATTGGAATCAGCAAATTATTCGGGTTAAAAAATTACAGATCAATTGTTGTTCAAACAGGCCTATTAATGGTTCTATTGGCTTATATCATGTATGAAAATATCATGGACATGATTTATTTTGCTTTTGAGATCTATGCTTATTATGCCCTGCCCTTTCAGGTGATTTTGCCTGCCATCATCCTAGTTATTGCTGAACTAAGAATCAGAACGGGTCAATTACATATCGGAAAGAAATATTGATGTGTTGATATAAGTTGCTGTCATGCACCGGCTTCCTACTATATGTAGATGGGTATGCTATACTGATTATACATTGAGTATTAGTAGATATGTGCAATTGAACATTTGTTAAAATTATATAAGTGGAGGAGATTGATGATGGAAAAGGTTATATGGGTTAGAAGTAATGGAAAAATGATCGGTGCAAAAGAAGATGACGGTTTGGATATCGTAAACAGGTATTTAGAAGAAGGCTGGAAAGTTAAGCATATATCTGCATGTGCTTTAGGCGAAAGTATAATCACAGGACAAGCATATATTGTTATTGAAAAAGATAGTGATTAGTGTAATTTTTTAAATATTAATGTTGCATCGTAAGCGATATAAGAAATATCAAAGAGGTCCCGCCAGCACGGAATATAATTAGCACCGATTTGGTTTGCCAAAACGGGGCTAACTATCTGCTAAAAGCTTGCGATTTCCTATGCTAAGGTAATCTAACCAGGCAAAACCCTCATATCCCAAAAATTGGACATGACAGTTTTGCCTGGTTAGGGTGAGGAGGGTAAGAGCTTTAATCCCCAAGGCTAGCTTAAATATTTATCCCCAATCACTATTTTACATCTTCTCAAGGACCAATCCATACTGGGGCTCCAATTGGAATCTGAGATGTATCGATCTTTACTAAAACGATCGTTCCATTTTCATAAAACTAAATATAAAATATTTGCTAGAATCTTTAAATAATATAACATATAATAGAATATGCTTTAACCCTTTAGTCTATATACTGGAGACACTTTAAAACTATCAAAATAACTAAAATAAGAATTATAATTACTATCTATGCCTCATTATCCTATGACAATTATTCAATTAAGAACAATAATTAAAGCAAGAATGCATAACTTTATGGCAAAGCAGTTTAAGGTAAATTGGCTTACATAAATGTTAGATTGTGAAAGGTGGAGCAAGAATTGTCAGCAGCGTGTCACATTCATACGGATATCGATAAGTGCCAGGGGTGTAATAATTGTATCAGACATTGCCCAGTCCATGGGAACATCGCATATTTAGACACAAGTGGGAATGTAAAAGTAAAAATCAGCGAAGAGAATTGTATTGAATGTGGAGAATGCTTAAAAGTATGTAGTCATAGTGCTCGGTACTATCAAGACGATATTACCTCTTTTTTTGCAGAATTAAAAGGCGGCAGCAGAGTCTCAATACTAACAGCTCCCGCAATACGTGTAAATTTTCCAAATTACAAACGGCTTTTTGGCTATCTTAAATCCCTTGGAGCTCATGCCTTCTATGACGTATCGCTGGGAGCAGATATCTGTACCTGGGCGTATCTAAAGACAATCAATGAAAAAAATCTAAAAACACTCATTGCTCAACCTTGTCCCGTAGTCGTCAATTATATTGAAAAATACGTTCCGGAATTACTTGAGCAACTTTCCCCCATTCACAGCCCTATGATGTGTACGGCTGTATATATTAAGCAGTACGTGAAAGACACTTCTGCCTTGGCAATGCTATCTCCATGTATCGCAAAGAAAACGGAATTCGAAAGTACTGACAATACAATAAGCTATAACGTAACCTATAATAACCTGGCAAAGTACCTCGAAGCCCACAATGTCAACCTCAATAATTACGAAGAAGTTGAATTCAATGACTTAGATTGTTCGTTAGGACTGCTATTCAGTCGCCCCGGCGGTCTTCGGGAAAATGTCGAAGCTAGAAACCCTGACGCATGGGTTAGGCAAGTAGAAGGTCCTCAGGAAGCTTGTGACTATCTAAAAACATATTCTTCTAGACTGAAGCAGGGCAAATCTGCACCCTTACTTGTCGATATCTTAAACTGTTCTCACGGTTGCAATATTGGAACAGGAACAAGTTTAGACAAGTCAGTTCTTGATGATATCGATAATACATTAAACAGCTTAAAGGTTGTTAAACGAGAGGAAAGGGTTAGGAATAAGCATTTTAGCAAGATGTCTCGTCTAAATTGGCTTGACGAATATTTCACTAAAAACCTTAGACTAAGTGACTTCTTTCGCGCATACGATAGGAATCGAGCACTAAAGCCCCTTAGCAATCCTTCTGAATCCGAACTGAACAGCATCTATATTAAAATGCACAAAACAACCCAGGAGGCAAAAGAATTGAACTGCACTGCCTGCGGGCACGCCACCTGTCGAGATATGGCAGTCTCTATCTATCATGGCTCAAATATCGTTCAAAGCTGTATCGACTATAGTAGGGCAGAAATTATATTTGCTAAATCAGATAGCATAGACGAGATGAATACCTTAGTCGACCAGCTTAAAGCTGCCGATATCGAGAAGGAAAAGGGCATTATTAAACGGCAGAAATATGTTGACTCCATTAAATCCACGGTTTTGCAAATGGCGAAGAGCAATGAGGAAAGTGTTTTAAGCTTAAACAACATTTCTAATTACATCTCTCAAACTTTAGACACGGCTATATTGCTTAAGGATAGCGTTAATGCGATGACCCAGAAATTAAACAATTTTGCCTCGGCTTCCGGTGAACTTGTCGAGATATCTAGCCAGACAAACCTACTGTCTCTAAATGCCTCCATTGAAGCGGCTCGGGCAGGGGAAGGCGGTCGCGGATTTTCGGTTGTAGCTCAAGAAGTGAAAAAACTGGCAGAGCAATCAAAGACTGTGGTTAGCAATACTATATCCGAGGAACGGGCCATGCTCGACGTATTGTCAGGAATTGAACAAGGGTCTTCTACCTTAGAGGAAAACATGCAACACATCTCCGATTCTGTTGCCGAAATGCTAGCAACAGTTCAGGAAATGGCTGCGCAAGAGGAGGAAATCCTCGTTGGTTTAGACTCTTCAATATAAGAGAATTATGTATAATTTCATTTGCAACATTGGTAGTGTTATACTTTCATTCCACAAACGGAAATAGACCGGATCTCAACAAAGGTTCGGTCTATTTCGCGCTTTCGATTGGAGTTTAAGATCTTGAATTTTATGGAGTAATTACACTATAATTAGTAAAATTACTAATGCCTCTAAATCTGATAGAGGGTAGTTTTATGGAGGCAAAAGATTTGTATCAAATAAATATCGCAGAATCCCAAAATGATCATTTTAGAAGAAGTACCTTAGCGGAGAATTTCCAGCGGGGAAAGATACTTGCAATTGTGATGATTATCTTTGACATAGTTTTAGCAGGGGTGGACATAAGTGCAGCTATTCTTAAATTGGATGGCCGATTTCATTTTAGCTATTATTTAATCATGTATGTCCTTATGATTCTCATAAATGGTATATATCTTTTGTATATCAAAAGAGTAGGTAACATTGAGAATAAATCAATAGCTCAGCTAAGGAATCTAGAAATAGGCCTGCTCGTCTATATAACTCTCATAATTTCTTGGGGAAGCATTGTCTCCTTGATGGATCAAAAACTTTATGGCCAGTTGATGGTATTTATGGTGAATATGATAATTTGTTCTGTAATCTACTATTTAGATCATAAAAAAATAATGATACCTTACGTTTGTTCAGTTCTTATTCTCTTAATAGGTTTGCCTTTTTTTCAGGATTCCAACGATATCCTTATAGGACATTACGTCAATTTGAGCGTTTTTATCATCATTTCCTGGCTGGCTTCAAGGATCATTTTCTTGAGTTATTACAGGGATTATAAGAGTAATAAAATGCTGCAAGAAACGAATTTGATTCTGGAAAGGAAGATCCTGGAGAACACAGTCATTAATTCAAAACTTGCTGCTCTTAATCTTCAACTTAATGAGTTGGCACTTATTGACGAATTAACGGGAATACCTAATCGCAGAAGTTTTAGAAATCATATCGATCTAGGCTTTGAACGATATGTCAAAGATAATTCCACGTTGTCCATAATAATGCTGGATATTGATTATTTCAAACAGTTCAATGATATTTATGGTCACAACGCAGGGGATAAGATTTTAAGAGCCGTTGCCAATCAGGTCAATTCTGTCGTGAGGCATGATATGGACTTTGTTGCCCGATGGGGCGGGGAAGAGTTCATTTATGGTGCCTTTAATTCTTCTGCAGAGGAAATTGAAAGAATCGCAGAAGCGATCCTAAGTAAGGTTTACGACCTCAAAGTTCCTCACCGGTCATCTAAGAAATGGGGCTATATTACTGTAAGTATTGGGATTTGTACGCTTAAAGTCAACGGAAAAGTTGATGTCAGTAAATGCATCGAAGGGGCAGACAAGGCTTTGTATTTAGCAAAATCACAAGGGCGAAACTGTGTCAGATTAACTATGCCAAGTTAAACTAAATCCTGCTGCCGCTCAAAAAATCATCTTCGCCGGCAGGCTCTTGGTATTTTCCATCTTTGGAGGAAATAAACAAACTATAGAGAATATCAGTAGAAGAACAGGCTGGATATTTTCAACGATTTTAATCGCTGCAGGTTTGCTTTATGAGAAACTGAAAGTTGGAGAATTGAAGATGCCGAAACCTAAAAAGAACTTAACGAGAAATCTTTATTTTCCTAAGCGGACAATTGATGCCCTCAAGGAAGTAACCAACTACCCTCTGACAATTGTCGAAGCGCCTATGGGCTATGGAAAAACAACGGCTGTGAGGGAGCTGTTGAGCAGGGATCAGGTAAATTTAATCTGGCTGAGAGTTCAGGACAGTTCCTTAAGTATTTTCTGGCAGAGGCTCTGCCGACAGCTGGGGGAGGTAGACTATGACCGATCACTAAGCCTTGCAGCCTTGGGCTTTCCCGGTAACAGCACAGCCAGGCAGGAAGCTCTGAACCTCTTTGAGGATATGGAGCTAAAAAGCACTACGGTGCTGGTGATTGACGATTATCATCTTGTGGAATGTCCTGAACTAAACAGCTTCCTGGAATTTCTGGTTATGAACGAAAGTACAGCTTTGCATCTGCTGCTGACTGCCCGTCATACTGAGTTACAGCGAACCGAGGAATTAAGCTTGAAAGGCTATCTGCTGCCTATCGGCAAAGAAGCCTTTGAGTTTTCTGTGCAAGATATCAAAGCCTATTACCGTCTTTGTGGTATTACCCTGAAAGATCATGAAGCAGCAAGGCTGTATGCACTTACAGAGGGCTGGATCAGCGCCCTCTACCTTATTATGCTCCAATACATGGAGATTGGAATCCTGGAAACCTCCCAGGATATTAATAAGCTGCTGGAAAGTACAATCTATCAGCATTTTCCCAATGAAATTAAGGAGCTTCTCCAGTCCCTCTGCCTCTTAGACAGCTTCAGTCTTGAACAGGCCATCTATTTAAGCAACAATACGAATTCGGAGGCGCTTTTGACAGAGATTATCGCCAAAAACGCCTTTGTAAAATATGATGAACGTTCGAAAACCTATCACATGCATAAAATATTTACCAGATATCTGCGCCACTTGCTTGAAGGCAGAGAAAAGGACTTTATTAGGCAGCTTTACCGCAAGATTGCCGAGTTTTCCCTGAAAAATAAAAACTATGTTGAAGCCATGGAAAACTTCTATCGGGCTGAAGAATTCGAAAGCCTGCTTTTAGCGGTAGAAGCGGATCGGGGACACAGTATTCACAACGAACAGCGCGAGGCTTTTATTCGCTTCTTTGAAAACTGCCCGAAAACAGTGCTTCTCAGGCATCCCACGGCTGTGCTGATTTACGCCCTTTGCCTTTTTTCCTTTAACGAAATGGAGCGTTTCCAACAGGTATGCGGAGAGTTTGCTGAAGCAGTCCGTTGCAATCAAGATCTTGAGCCGGAGAGCCTTGCCCAGTTGATGGGCGAGTTTGAACTGCTCTTATCGTTCACGGAATACAACAACATCCGGAAAATGTACGAACACATCAAAAGCGCAGCGGAATTATTAAAACAACCGGCTGAGTTTCTGGATACCAAAGGCAGTTGGACTTTTGGCTCACCATCAGTCCTGTATATGTTTTACAGAGAATCGGGAACCCTGAAACAAGAGGTGCAGAACCTGAAGGAAGCTATGCCGATATATAGCCGAATAACCAACGGGCATGGCTCTGGCAGTGAATATGTGCTGGAGGCAGAGTGGTATTTCAACCACGGTGATTTTGTCAGCGCAGAGATTGAAGTACAAAAGGGATTATATGCAGCTAAGCGCTGGGGTCAGGGAGATATTCTTTGTTGTGCTCTGTTTCTTCAAGCCAGATTGGCCCTTGTCAGAGGGGATTATTCCCAGACCCTTGATATTCTCCGGAAAATGCGCGAAGAACTCTACGGAAAACGCTGGTATAACCTGATGCACACCGCAGAGCTTTGTGACTCTTTTCTTCAGGCCTGCCTGAAGAGGGAGGAACGCATCCCCTTATGGATTAAAGAGCGGGACTTGGATTCTAGCGGGCTGTATTTTCCGGCCAAAGTATTCTTGAATCTCGTGTATGGCAGGGTACTGCTGGTTAAGGGGGAATATCTGAAAGTTTTAGGCACTGCCGAGGAATTTCTCGGTGAGGCAGGGGTTTTTCCCAACTTATTGGGAGAGATTTACGCCTACATCTATCTTGCAGCCGCAAATGAAAAGATCTTCCGGCGTACCGCTGCCCTGGAGGCCCTGGAGAAAGGGTTGGATCTTGCTGCGGTGGACGAGGTTTATTTGCCTTTTATGGAAAACAGTGATTTTATCCAGCCTTTGTTGGAGGAACTCGCTGGAAAAAGTCGTTTTCAAGACAGTATCCGAAGGATATTAGAGATTTCCAAGAGTTACCAGGCAGCACTATTGCAAATTAGGAGAGAACACTTTCCAGAGAACAGGCCTGCCCTGACAGAGCGGGAAACGGAGATTGTGCAGCTTGTCGTCCAGGGGCTGACCAACAAGGAAATTGGAGAGCGTTTATTCATCACGGTTAATACGGTAAAAACAACTTTAAAGAACGTTTACAATAAGCTGTCCATCAATAACCGAGTACTTTTGAAGCAGCATGTAACTTCCCTTTAATTCTCCTAACCCCACCTAAGATCACCCGCTGGGTGGTGTAACCGGTAAAAAAACCACTATACAATGATTTGTATAGTGGTTTTAACATTTTTGGGGGAGGTGAAGAAGTGGTTCAAATTAAAGAGGTCATCCCCCAAGAGGACTATCTGCTGGAAGTCATCCTAAATAATGGCAGCAGTATCAGCCTAAACATGAAAAGCAGGCTTAATACAGTACGCTTCAGGATGCTGGCAGATCAGGAGTTTTTTCGGAAGGTGACCAGTGACGGCAGATTTGTCTCCTGGGGAGATGAGGTAGAAATATCGGTGAGTGAGGTTTTTCAACTGGCTCAAAAATAACGCTGGCACAGAAATGACAGAAATGATGGGGGATAAGATGAGGGAGATAATCAGGAAAACAAAATGGCTATTCATGGAATATGTGGTCTGGTGTTTTATGCGGCCTTTTCTTTGGTTATGCCAATTAGAATTAAGGAACTATGATCATTTACCGGCTCAACCCTATATCATGGCTTTTAACCATGTCAGCTATCTGGACTGGCTGATCCTTTATCCCTTCTTTAACAAAATAAAGAAGCAACCGATAATTTTTATCGGCAAGAAGAGGCTGTTCGAACATCCCTTATTTAAACACTTTATGGAATATGCCCGGGTTATTTGTGTGGACCAGGAAAACGTGAACAAAACCTTTCTTTGTCAGGTAAGAAAGAGTTTGAAAGAGGGGAATATCTTGGGGATATTTCCGGAAGGAACACGTTCAGCGGATGGCAGGTTATTGAAAGGCCAGCCGGGCATAACCCAGCTGGCCATCATGAACCGGGTTCCGGTTGTTCCAGTGGGATTAAACGGCTTTTACAATATTCTGCCCAAGGGCAAAAAGTTCCCCAGAATCAATAAGCTGGCCATTGAGATTGGGGAGCCGATTTATCTTGATCAATACTATGGCAAAAGGCTCACTGAACAGGAAATCGAAAGCCTTACCCGCTTAATCATGACTCAGATCGGACATCTGACTCATCAGGAATATAACTTTTAGCAGGCAGCATTGGGGGAGGGACAGTCACTTGAACCAATACTACGTCGGGGTTGATGTTGGCTCCGTAAGTACCAACATCGTTTTGCTGGACAATAAGGACAATCAGAAACTCTCTGAGGCCTTGTACCTCAGAACGAAGGGACAGCCCATGGAGAGCCTAAGAGAAGGTTTTAAAATTCTCCAAGACAAGGGTTATTGCTCAGAGGATATTCTGGGGGTGGGGGTAACCGGAAGTGCCCGGGTCTTAATTGGCCATATTATTGGGGCAGACTCTATCAAAAACGAAATTACCGCCCACGCAGTTGCGGCCATTAATCGTTATCCCCAGGTAAAAACAGTGATTGAAATAGGCGGACAGGATTCTAAAATGATTATTCTGCGCGAGGGTGTGGTAGTGGATTTTGCCATGAATACCATTTGCGCCGCCGGAACGGGTTCCTTTCTGGACCAGCAAGCTTTCCGTTTAAACATTCCAATTGAAGAGTTTGGCGAGTTTGCCTTAAGAACTGTTGAGCCGGTTCGCATTGCGGGACGGTGTACGGTATTTGCGGAAACGGACATGGTCCATAAACAGCAGGAGGGGGCAACGAAAGAGCAAATTGTTGCCGGGCTGTGTGAGGCTTTAGTAAGGAATTATTTAAATAATGTAGCGAAGGGTAAAAGCATTGAAGAGCCGGTGCTCTTCCAGGGGGGAGTAGCCTTCAATCAAGGGATTAAAACTGCCTTTGAAAAGGAATTGGGGGTTCAGCTGGTCATTCCGGAGCATTTCAATGTTATGGGGGCCTTAGGTAGTGCGATCTTAGCAAAAGAAGCTATTCAGGAAACCAAGAAACCGAAACCGACTCTCTTCAAAGGGCTCGAGATTATGCAGAGAAACCATTTACTGAAGCGAGTGGAATGCCGGGATTGTTCCAATACCTGTGAACTTACGGAAGTGACTGTGTCAGGTGAAATTGTAGCAAAGTGGGGAGACAGATGTGGGAAATGGCAAAAATGATCAACTGTTGGCTGGGAAAATCATCGGTATTCCCCGGGGATTAAGTTACTATTTAGACAATTTCTCCTGGGAAGAGTTTTTTGAAATTCTGGGCTATCGGGTTGAATACTCTGAGGATTCTTCGGCAGAAACCTTTGCGGCGGGGAATCAGTTGGCGGGGAGTGAGCAGTGCTTTCCGGTCAAAGTTTATTACGGTCACGTGGTTTCTTTATTGCAGAAAACAGCGAACCTCTTTATTCCCCAGTATACCAGTTTGGAGCAAGGAACCTATTGCTGCCCCAAAGTAATCGCCTTGCCTCAGCTCATCAAAAATACCATCCCCCAGGAATTCAAGTTGCTGACGGCGGAAATCGATCTGGGAAGAGAAAAATTTACCCAGGGTAATATACGTTCCTTGACCAGGCAATTGACTTGGAATCCCCTGAGAATCTCCAGAGCTCTAACTTATTTTGGGCAAAACAGCAAAAGATTGCCTGCAGAAATCCCTGCAGGAGAAAAGTTGGTTAGCCCTAGCCGGGACCGGGGAAAGCATGGCTTGATCGGTGTGGTCGCCCATCAATATGCTTTGCAGGATTCTCTGCTGAATATGGGAATCATGAATCGACTGCAGGAATACGGTTTTGCTTATGTTACCTCTGAGCACTATCCCAGACCAGGATCGTCAGCCAATCCAGGATATTTTAAGCGGAGAGCACCCCATTGGGATTTTGGTCAGAACATCCTCCATGCTGTTCAGGCCATGCTGCTGGATAAAGACATCCGGGGGGTTATCTTTATCACTTATTTTGGCTGCGGGATTGACGCCTTTCTGGAGGAAATCTTCCAAGATCAACTATGCAACCAAAAGCCCTATTTAGGCCTGACTTTAGACGAACATTCAGGGGAAGCTGGCTTAATGACCAGAATCGAAGCATTTTTAGACATGATGATTCGAAAAGAGGGGAAAAACCACCATGCAGACTAAAATTACCTTTCCCCATGCCGGAGAGTATTACGTTGTGTTTAAGGATTTATTCACCAACCTGGGCTATGAAGTCGTCGTTCCCCCGCCCACCAGTCAGAAAACCCTGGATATCGGGATCAAGTTAGCTCCGGCTCAGGCTTGCCTGCCCTTTAAGATTACCTTAGGTAATTTAGTCGAGGGGATTGAAAAAGGGGCCAATCTGGTAGGCATGATCGGGGGCAAAACCGGAATTTGCCGCTTGGCTTATTATAGTGAGATGTATCAAAAAATTTTAGCCGATAATGGCTATCCTGTCGAGTTATTAGCAGTCAAAGCCAAACAAGAATTCTGGCATAATGTCAAAAAGCATCATCCGACCCTGACACTTCGCCAATTTATGCAGACCATCAGGGACTTCTGGCGAAAACTGGTGATCTTTGAATTGATCAGAGCAAGGTCCTTGGCAATTCGGCCCTTTGAAATCAAGCGAGGGGACTCTACCAGAATGAAAGGGAGATTCCTCCGCCAATTAGAGCAAACCACCAATGCTGCTGAGTTGAAAGACCTGAAGCAGGAAATTATCCAGGGCTTTGCTGCCATCCCCATTGACAAGGAGAGAAAAATCATCAAACTCGGTTTGGTGGGGGAGTTCTTTCTGCTGATTGATCAATTTTCCACCCTGAATATGGAGGAATTTCTCGGGAATAACGGTGTCTTACTGAAGTATTCCTTAAGCTTTTCCGAATTCTTTGTGGGGTCTTTGAAGCAAAAAAGATTTCTGGATACCTATCTGCCAACTCATAATCACCAAGTCTATAAATACGCTCAAAAGTATATCACCCGGCCAATTGGCGGGCACGGCAGAGAGTCTGTCGGGGAGGCAATTGTTTTTAAGCAGAAGGGCTATGACGGGGTTATCCACCTCTATCCTTTTTCCTGCATGCCGGAAGTTGTGGCGAGTTCAATTGTGCCCAGGGTCAGCGCGGATTGGGGGATTCCCATTTTAAGCATCTGTCTGGATGAGCATACGGGGGAAGCGGGTTTTCAAACCCGGCTGGAGGCCTTTACGGATATGATCAAACGCAAAAAATACCCTTTCATTGCTGAAGCTGAATAAGAAATACGTTCTGGGGGTTTAACCATGATTTTACGGGCCTATCTCTTTTTTCTCTGCGTGATTATCCTGATTTTCTCCCTGGCCTATGTGAAGAAGAGCCGAGAGACAGTCTTACGAGTAGCCTCATTTTTTGGGATTTTAAATGTCTTTTCCCTGGCTTCCATCCTGGGGGTTAAGGCTGTTTTTGGCTTGGTCTCCCTGATCCTCCTCTTAAGCCTCTATGAATTAGGGAAGAACTACCACCTTAAATACCCCATACTCTTAGCTCTGATCGTAGCAGGATGCTATGGACTGATGCTATCCTTCGCTTCCTATCTGATCTATTTTATCCCCCCGTTTCTGCTCCTGGTGGCCCTGACCTTCGCCGGAACCTTAAAGATGATCAGAAATCCCTTCTACGTCTATTGTTTCGGGGTAATGTTCCTGGCTGTTTCCGCTGCCAGCTTGGTGGCACTCTACTCACTGAATCCTGATACCCTGTGGTTTCTGGTCGCTATGCTGGCCTTTAACGATGTGACCGGATACTTCGCAGGCCGAAAATTCGGCAAAACCTTGGTCTTTAAAGTTCTGAGCCCCAAGAAAACCCTGGAAGGATATCTCGGAGGATTGGGAGGGCTACTGGCAGGCCTAGTTTTGTTTCACACCATCATTCCTGTTTTAGCCGAAACGACACTCTTCCAGAACGCAATTCTGCTCATCACCATTTTTATCGTTGGGAATGCCGGTGATTTAGTGTTTTCCAAGATTAAACGCAGTGTGGGGATTAAGGATTTCAGCAATTTTCTCCCGGGTCATGGCGGTATTCTGGACAGGTTTGACAGCACTTTCACAGTCTCACCGCTGCTGTTCATGTTTTTGTACTACCTGAACTAGAGGGAGGCCGGTCAAGCTGTGATGAGCACTTTAATATTCAAGAGAAATACAATCTACTTCTTTACTTCATTCATTTGGACGGCAACCTTAAGTATTTTACCTCAAGCTTATTTTATGTCCAATTACCCGGAACAGAAGAACACCTATCTGAGCTTGTTTCCGTTGTTAGGCACCTTGGCTTCCATTGGGGGAATTCTTACCTCCCAAAAGGATAAGTTCTATTTCTCGCTAATCGCTCCTGCCCGCCGCAGAAACTTCCTGACTGCCTGCTGCATTTTCACCATGGCAGCCTCCTTTTCCGGACTTTTGGGAGTTAAAAACTTAGGGCTCTATTTTGCTTGCTTTGTGCTCCTGAAATTTATCTCGAATTTTCTTTATAACTGCCTGGATCGTTTTTTTGTTGGGAAGACTGCAGGGGAGCAGTTGACAATCCATGTCCGCTCCAATCTTTTCTTTCAACTGCTGGGTATTATGCTGGCACCCCTCTATTTCTCCTGCTTCGCTGCCTACCCAAGCCAGAATATTATCTTAATCTGGACGATTGCCTTGCTGAGCATGCTTTTTCTTAGCCAAGATCCCCAAACAATCAGGCCTGATTTTCGAGCAGACGAAGGGTCGCTAGCCAAAAGTATGCTTACTTTTTATGATCAGTTATTTGTTGCTTATTCAGCCCTGATTTTAACAGCAGTAACCATGCTGATTTCCATGATGATCTATATTTTGAGTGATTATTATCAGTTCAGCAACCCAACGGCTAAGGGAGGAACGATTATTGGAGTTATCAGTATCTTTGCAGTGATCACAGTCTTAAGGTTCGGTTTTTTCTCCAAGCAGCCCATCAAGCTGACAGACAACCCGAACTTTTCTGCTCACTCTAACGGTATCGCCACGTTGGGATTAATCCTGATAACCTTGTTCTTTTATTTGAAAGTTTCCAGGTCCTTTGCCTTTCTGCTTGGTGGGTGCTCATTGGCCGGAATCTCCTACGGAATATTTCTTTTCTGTACCCGGAATTATGCCAGCAGCTCCTCGGCAAATATGGGGGCAAATTCAGGATTGATCTCCATCTACAACAACCTGCCTAACTATGCCTCCCTGGCCTGTTACCTGCTGACTCTTTCTGTGTCCCTATCAGCAAAAAATTACGGATTGGATTTCAGTAAGCTGATGCTCAAGATTATCTTGGGTTTCTTCGGGCTGGCCTTGATAACCTTATTTCTAATGTGGATTAAAGACAAACCTTTCCGAGTGATACAGCAGATAGATCCCCCCTAAAATGGAAGGGTTGGGCTTGAATAAAGGCTTTACTGTAGAGATATTGACGATAGATCAAAGTAAATAGAAGGGGCTGGCTGTGTGAATAATTACCCATTATATCAAGTGGATCAAGTCCTGGACTTGAGAGAATTCATGAAAAATTGCCTAACTAAGTATGCAGAGCGAATTGCCTTTAGGTATAAAGAAAAAGGCCAGGAGATTACAAGAACCTATCAGGATTTTTACAACGATGTGCAACTTCTGGGGATTTCTCTGCTTAAATTAGGGGTAAATAATCTCAAAGTTGCCGTGATAGGGGAAAATAGTTATGAGTGGATTGTGACCTATCTTGCCACGGTTAATAGCGGGAATGTTATTGTGCCTCTGGACAAGGAACTAGGCCCCAAGGAAATCAGTGGTATTTTAAGCGAAACTGAAACCGGAGCCTTGGTTTATTCAGGTCAGTATCAAGAAATTGCTCAAGCAGCAATCAAAGCCCTAGATAGGGACTTAATCTTAATTGAGACAGAAAAGGATCCTCAAACTACTAATTCCCTAAGTTTCCGGCAGCTGATTGATCAGGGGAAAAACTATGTGCAGGAAGGCCATCCGGATTTTGCAAGTATCAAGATCGAGAGAGACCAGCTGGCAGCCATAAACTACACTTCAGGAACGACAGGCTTAAGTAAAGGGGTCATGTTAACCCATCGGAATCTTGTTTCCAATACTATCGGGGCTCTGAATAATGTTCAAGTTTATACGACGTCCTTACTGGTTTTGCCCATTCATCATACCTTTGGTTTCACAGCAGGAGTGTTGAGTATGCTTCATGACGGGACTTGTATCTGCATCAACGGCAGCCAGAAGAGGTTAGCCGGTGATTTGCAGGATTATAAACCAGAGCATCTCTTTTTGGTGCCACTCTATGTGGAAACACTATACAAAAAAATCTGGCAGATGGCGAAATCAACCCATAAAGATAAGTTGCTCAAAAATCTTTGCAGGTTGAGTGATACTTTATTAGCTTTAGGAATTGACCTTCGAAAAATCCTCTTCAGAAATGTACTGGCTGCCTTTGGCGGAGAATTGAAGCTGATAGTCTGCGGCGGGGCACCTCTGGACCCCAAATATGTCAAGGGTTTTAGAAGTTTTGGCATTAATGTACTCAACGGCTACGGCATAACAGAATGCTCACCTATTGTAGCAGTCAACCGCAACGAGTATTACCGAGACGGCAGTGTTGGAACGGTCTTATCCTGCTGCCAAGTCAAGCTCCACAACCTCAATGAAGATGAGGAAGGGGAGATCCTGGTCAGCGGAGATTGTGTGATGAAAGGCTATTTTAAGAATGAGCAAGAAACTGACAGAGCTTTCCTGGCTGGGTGGTTTAGGACGGGAGATATTGGCAAACTGGATGCAGACGGATTTCTATTTATCACCGGCAGGACTAAGAACCTCATCATCTTCAGTAATGGTAAAAACATCTATCCTGAAGAACTGGAAATGCTCTTAATGAATATTCCCTCTGTTAACGAAGCCTTAGTTTATGCCGAAAGGAATAATGATAATCAAGAAATTCGTATAGTTGCCGAGGTCTATTTAGCTGAAGGATACGGGGAAGGTCAGCCCCTGGAGAATATTAAGCAAGAACTAGCTAAGGACATTAAACTGCTTAACAAGTCTCTGCCGGCTTACAAAAATATCAGGGAATTTAGAATCAGGCAAACTGAATTCGAGAAGACCACCACCAAGAAGATTATCAGGAAATGAGGGGAATTAAGCTATGTTTAATCAAGTCGTGGCAATCATCACGAAATACCAAGATGCTAACCTTGAGAAAATTCATAAGGACAGTCATTTAATCCATGATTTATCCTTAAACTCCTTAGAGATAGTGGAAATGGTCTGTGATCTTGAAGAATCCTTTGGCATTGAGATTCCCGATGCCCACATCAGCCAATTCAAAACAATTGGGGATATCTTAGAATACCTAGACCAAAGGACACACCAACAAGTTCTAAGCTAAGAGAGAGGGAGGGGTTGGCCTTGAAGAGAAAATTCGTTTATCTAAAGTACCTGAATATCCCCAATACCATCACCGGATGCTCTTTGGCTATCGGCTTTATCAGCTTGACCCTGATTTTCCAGCAAGAGCTTAAGCTTGCTTTAACTCTTTACGCCTTCACCCTCTTGCTCGACCGGCTTGATGGAATTGCCGCCCGGAAATTCGGGATGGAATCAGACTTTGGCAAAGAACTGGACAGTTTGGCAGACTTCTTCAACTTTTGCATCGTGCCTGCCATTATCTCCTATTTCCTGGGGGTGAACTCTGTTTTGTCGGTTCTGATTCTGATCGCCTATATCCTCTCGGGTGTAAGCAGACTGGCCCATTTCAATCTTGAGGGGATGGAGGAAATTGAGGGCAAAAAGTATTTTTCAGGGATTCCCACGACCCTGGCAGCAAGCTGGTTCTTGATTACTCTTTCTTTGCTGGAACTCTTCAATCTCCGGCATTTTCATGCTGTTTTGCCCCTGTTTTTTGGCGCTTTAGCTGTTTTGATGATTGCCCCTTTGCAGTGCAACAAAAATGGCCTGCTGGTTAAGTCCTTATACCTGTTAATCCCGACAGTAATCCTTTGTCTATGGTTATTTTAGCAAAGGATTGCAAGCTTTTCGCAAAGGATTATTGGCAAAGGGATTATTACAACTCACGATCAATTATGAACCAGGTAATATCTGGTTGACGGCTCAAAACGCAAAAATTAATTGAGATGAGAGGACAGGAAAAGAAGTATGCTTTATAGAGAAATGGGCAATTCAGGCGACAAGGTTTCCATTCTTGGTTATGGCTGCATGCGTTTTCAGGAAATCAACGGGAGAATCGATGCCCAGCGCACAGAAAGGCAGCTGCTTCAGGCGATTGATAGCGGTGTCAATTATTTTGATACGGCTTATGTCTATCATAGCGGGAAAAGCGAAAGCTTTTTGGGTGAGGTGTTTTCCAAGGGAATTAGAAACAAAGTTAAAATCGCCACTAAGCTGCCAACCTATCTGATCCAGTCCCGGCGAGGAATGGAAGAGGTTCTGGAAACCCAGTTAAAAAGACTTAAGACAGATCGGATCGACTATTACCTCCTGCACATGCTGACGGACTTTGCTTCCTGGGAAAAAATGAAAAACCTAGGGATTCTGGATTTTCTGCAAAGAGCCCGGAGGGACGGCAAGATCATTCATACTGGCTTTTCCTTTCACGGGGACAGAGAGAATTTCAAGCTGATTGTCGATGACTATGACTGGGACATGTGCCAAATCCAGTACAATTATCTTGACGAATATTATCAGGCGGGAACTGAAGGCCTTCAGTACGCGGCTGCCAAAGGGCTGGGTGTGGTTGTCATGGAACCCCTCCGGGGAGGAAGATTAGTGGGCAGGATACCTGCGGAGGTTGAAAGAATCTGGAGTTGCGCCGAAATAGCAAGGACACCTGCTGAATGGGCTTTGCGCTGGGTGTGGGACCACCCCGAAGTGACGATGTTGTTGTCAGGGATGAATGAAGAAGCGCATATTAGTGACAATATCCGAACAGCAGGGGAGGCTTATCCGAATTCCTTAACACAGGAAGAACTGGCTGTGGTGGACAGAGTTAAGGAGGCTTATCAACAACTGCTCAAGATTGGCTGCACAGGCTGCAGATATTGTCTGCCTTGTCCGTCAGGTGTCGATATTCCAAACTGCCTGGGGATTTATAATGATAAGCATCTTTTTCAGACCAAACGGACAAAAATCCATTACTTTCTCCTGACAAGCGGTTTGGTCGGGGGGATACCCAGCCATGCCTCACTCTGCAGTGGTTGTGGAAAGTGTGAGAAAGTATGTCCCCAGCAGCTACCGATCCGGAGTCATTTGCAGGATGTTGTGAGGACGATGGAATACCCGGCTATGAAGCAATTGACTAGGCTTATTCATTGGGGGATTAAGGGATTAAATATTGTGAAGAGAAAAAAGGATTAAGCTTGTGCACCTTAAAGTTTATGGGGGGTATATTGATGTTGACATTTAATGGTGTAAGTCAAACTACTCGAAGTAGCTTCAAAATAAAGCAATTATGCGTCAGGTGAACAGTGGTTGACAATATAAGGTATATTGTTAGTCTTCTAGCTGGGTCAGAGGTATCCCTATCAACCATATCTATATTGTGATAGATATATGCCCAGCAGAGTGGAGATGGTATACAGATGATACAAACCTGGTTTAGATATGTAAAAAGCACCCAAATTGAGTGCTTGTATGCTATAATTTACCTATAACAGAAAAAGGCTTGCAGGGCGGTCGGCATTCCTCCGAAGGGAGGTGATGCCATGGAAGTATACCAGACTTTGATGCTGATGATTTCATTTGCAACATTGGTGGTGTTAATACTTTCATTCCATAAACGGAAATAGACCGCCTCTCAACAAAGGTTCGGTCTATTCCGCACTTTTGACGCCGACCGCTCTTTAAGCGGCTGTTATATTGGAGTCATGCCTGTAACATGACTCCTCTTTGCTTATAGTATACCACAGTTGATTCAAAGTATCACTATTTTAGAATGATCGCCGATGTTTCTAAATCTGTTAAAAGGTAGTTTTATGGAGAAATACTGCGTTGTGTAACAATTAAAAGGATGGTAATAAATGGAGATTGATAGCATTATTTTTGATTTAGACGGCACACTTTGGAATTCCATGGCAGGAATTTGTGAGGCCTGGCAAACGGTCTTAGCCAACTATCCTAATCTTACAAAAGGAGTAACCCCTGAAGATATGCAAGGCTGCATGGGGCTGCCAATGGATGAAATAGGTGAAAAGTTGTTCCCGGAATTAGATAAAGCTGGTCAAAAGAAATTAATGAAAGAATTCTGTGAAACAGAACAAGCTCATTTAGAGAAACATGGCGGAATGTTATACCCTAAATTAGAAGAAACTCTTAAAAAGTTAGCTCAAAAATACAAATTGTTCATAGTTAGTAATTGTCAGGATGGCTATATCCAAGCCTTCTTTAAGGCCCACAGCTTAAATAAATACTTCAGTGATTTTGAATGTTGGGGTGTAACAGGGCTGTCGAAAGGGGAAACCAACAAAATCCTCATAGCAAGAAATGAACTGAAAAAACCTATTTATGTAGGAGATACCATGGGAGATGCCCAGTCAGCCAAAGTGGCGGAAATTCCGTTTGTATATGCCAGATATGGCTTTGGTAAGGTTGAAGAGTATGATTATGTGATTGATTACTTTGAAGAATTGTTAACGATAATATTCGCCTGAAAAACTGAACACTGTAGACTCTGCTACCGTGACTGTGAAATGACCGTTTCGGAGTTGCCTTATAGGTCTATAGAATAAAATAGGGCCTCCTTATGAAGCCCCGTGCGTTAGTTGTTTTGAGTAATGTATCGCATGTATGCATTCAGGATATTTGTATAATCGCCGGGATGAAGTGTTCCTATCTTAAATACTAGTTGCGAATGATCTAAAATTTGAGTCTTTGAAACTCGAGCAGTCGATTTAAAGTTCAAGTTTGCATATTGCCAATAGTTAATACGAATATCATATTTGTCATTGGGACGAGGAGGCGTTTTAGTTACTTTTACCACTAAAACAATAAGACGCTCCACGTCAAGAATTATGACTGGTCGAGAACGGAATACGGAATCATCTTCTTCAAGAGGAAACTTTGCAAACCAGACATCGCCATTTATGATGGTCATTTCTTTTTAAGGTCTTCGTACATTTTATCCCATTCTTCCTCATCACGCCAAGGATCATCTTTTGGGATAACAGTAAGACCGGATTCATTAATTACGGTGTTGGATTTTGCTATTTTATAGAGAAGTTCTTTGTTTTTGTTTATGAAGTCAGTGAAGGTTGTTTCCTCTTTTTTCTGAGGTATTGGCATTTTATCCATCTCCTCATGATTTGTTTTCTTATCCATATCATACCATCTCCGATAAGGTTGTTTCAATCAGTATTATGCCCGTTTTTAGAAAATAGAAGGTTTTTGCTTGATAAGTACAAATTAATGGTTATTTTTTCAGCACGGCCACTACGCATAACTTCTAGAGATTAATGAAGTTCGTTGATACCCCGCCAGGGACGATGTCTGCTTGGAATGAGGCAGGAGTTATGAGCTATGAACCTATATTAATAATCCCCATAGAAATTCAGATTCAGTCCTAAACAAAAATAAAATCTGACAAGGCATATAGAGCCAAGTCAGACTAAATTATTTATGATTCAAAGCTAATCAATTTTAACAATTTACATTTTCTATTTAGACGCAATTAAATGTGGTTTAATGACCGGTTTCGCTAAGTCAGAATCATCATTAGTTAAAATTCTCCGAATCAAATCCCGATTAGTTAACAGGTTGATTAAGATATTCTCCTCTTTAGTTTTCTTAATGTGGGCACCTGTGAGAATATTAAGGGGGCGATAAAGGGGGTTGTCTTCTATTTGTAATGTCTTAAAAACTTTTTGATCACTTTCTTTGCTAACAGTTAAGGCAGAAATGATGGTTATACCTAGTCCGGCAGCTACGGCATGTTTGATCGCTTGAGTACTTCCTAACTCCATTGCTATATTTAACTGCTCAGGATCAAGTCCGCTCTGCTTTAGCATAATCTCCATCACCTTACGAGTTCCGGAACCCTCTTCTCGGGTCAAGATGCGCTCGTTCATGAGTTCATCGAGTCTAATAGTTTTTCTCGCTGCCCAGGGATGGAAATTAGGAATAACAACTACCAACTGATCTTCCCAGAAACTTTTAACATTTAGATTTTTGTTCTTGCCCACAGGCCCCTCAATCAAACCAATATGCATATTTTTCTCTAAGATATCTTGGGATATGGATTCAGTATTGGCGATTTTAACCTTAAACTCAACTTCCGGATGAATTCTGTGCAAAAATGTTATGAGATGCGGAAGTATATATTCGCCGATGGTCAAGGTTGCGCCGAGACTGATTATTTTTTTCTGATTCTTAGTTAGAGCATCTATCGCCTCTTTGGCAGAGGTTAAGGTATCCAGAACACTTTGAACATAACCGTAGAAGACTTTGCCCTCTTTTGTTAAACTTACGCCTTTATTTGATCTGTTAAAAAATTCTGCACCATATTCTCTTTCTAGGCTCTTGATTTGTACAGTAACGGATGGTTGACTTATATGAAGTTTCTTAGCAGATAACGAAATATTGTTAGTTTTAGCTACTTCCTGAAATACAAGCAAGCGTTCATCCATAATACGATCTCCCTTCGCCGTAAGCTAATCCAAACACTGATAATTTTATCCAGTATTAATCCTAAGTGTATCTAAATCTCCATATGAATTTCCTATCTATGACCAGATAAATATCAGCATTACTAACCACTGCATCCACATAAACCACCCAATTATAAGGCTTTAACTCTATAATAAAAAATAGCACATTACCTTGAGCATTACTGTCGTTAATTTGACAAATCATTTGTCGTTTTTTCGACAATACTCTACTAAAGGAAGAACGAGCACAATTCATCATCGATAGGGATATCAAGGGAATGACCAACAGTTATCGGACTCAAGGAGCAAAATAAAGGTAAATACATATTGTTAGGCGAATAATAACCTGACCGTAGTAGGATTAAGCGTAGGAAAGATTGCCAGTTTTCTATAAATGAGAGGGAGTGTCGGTTTGCTAATCAGAAAAGCAGCGTATGAGGATTTAAATATAATCCTAGAAATATTTAAGAATGCGATTAAGGTAATGAACGACAACAATATTAACCAATGGGATGACCTTTACCCGACTTCTACAGATCTCGAACAAGACATATTAAATGGACAAATGTATGTTGGAATTAAAGATGGCGAAATAGCTTCAGCCTTAGTGATTAATAATGAATGTGAAGAAGAGTATAAGTATGGCAACTGGGGATCTGACAATGACAAGTTTGCTGTTGTTCATCGACTGTGTGTTAACCCAAACTACCAAAATAAAAAAATTGGGAAAGCCACTATGATAAAGATAGAAGAGATATTAAAGACAGAGGGAATTCAATCTATAAGATTAGACACGTTTTCTCTAAATCCATATGCCTTAAAAATGTATCAGACTCTTGGATATCAAAAGGTTGGAGAAGTGAAGTGGAGAAAAGGATTATTTTATTTATTTGAGAAGCAATTATAAAAAAGGACTTTTTGTTTAACATTATTCTGATACCACCCAGTAGGATTTTAATTGCACCCACATGGCAAGGATTTTAATTTAAGCCGATAATTGCCGGTGGGAGTTAAGGACGGAAAAACGTCTCTCTTGCTTAGTTTATTATTTTCGAATTTGAGCAGACCTTTAAAATAGTGCGGACAAAGATAGACCTGACAAAAGGGCTGGTTTTCTGCCAGCCCTTTTGTCAGGTCTATCTTCTTACACTTTCATTATAACATATAAAAAATTGTAAATGCAGACTATTTGTTACCATTTGCTACTGCTATAATGCAATAGCACGTTGGATACGATAATCAAAGACGGAATTGGCAAAGGAGGGAACGTATGAGTTTCTATGTGCTTAGTTTTCAGGATATTGACAAAACAAAACTCATGGTTGTGGGTGGTAAAGGCGCGAATCTAGGGGAACTTTGCAGGACTCCCGGAATACTCGTACCAGATGGCTTTTGTATTTCTACTGAAGCTTTTAAAAGAACACTCTCGGAAACCTCTTCGATTAACGAATTACTTGATCAGTTATCCCTTCTAAAGGTAGAAAACCGGAGTAAAATCGCTGAACTTAGCAGTGAGATTCGCTCACGAATCGAAGGTTTAGCCATTCCTCAAGACATTTATGAAGAAATAACCGTCTTTCTCTCCAAGCTTGGAGAAGAAAATGCCTATGCAGTACGATCCAGTGCAACTGCAGAGGATTTACCGACGGCTTCCTTTGCAGGCCAGCAGGATACGTATTTGAACATTATAGGAAAGGAAGCTATCCTAAAGCATATCAGCAAGTGCTGGGCCTCGCTGTTTACCGAGAGGGCCATAACCTACCGCATTCAAAACGGCTTTGACCACCGTAAGGTACACCTGGCTGTGGTTGTTCAGAAGATGGTCTTCCCGCAGGTGGCTGGAATTCTGTTTACTGCCGATCCTGTCACAGGCAATCGAAAGGTGTCATCCATTGATGCCGGCTTCGGACTTGGTGAGGCTTTGGTCTCCGGACTAGTGAATGCTGATATCTATAAGTTGCAAAGCGGCGAGATTATCGATAAGAAAGTATCCACTAAGAAACTGGCTATTTATGCCTTAAGAGATGGCGGAACGAAAGAACAAGAGACCCCGCCTGAACAGCAGAATAAACAAGCACTGACGGATGAACAGATTTTGCAACTTGAGCGCATTGGTAGAAAGGTTGAAGAACATTTCGGTTGTCCCCAAGACATCGAGTGGTGTTTAGCTGAGGATACATCAATTGGGGAGTTTTTTATTGTCCAAAGTCGGCCAATTACAACTTTATACCCCATCCCTGAAGCAAATGATGATGAAAAACACGTTTATTTATCTGTGGGCCATCAACAAATGATGACCGACCCCTTGAAGCCACTCGGAATGTCTTTAAAGGAGTTAATATCTTTTGGCCGCTGGTTTAAAGCTGGTGGCAGGTTCTTCGTTGATGTGGCACCAATGCTGGCTTCGCCAGATGGCAGAAAAGTCTTATTAAATAACATGAAACAGCTCGAACCCCTCACAAAAGACGCAATTATGACCATCATAGAGCGAGATTTCATAAAATGTTTGCCAAATGATAAGACAGAACAGAGTTCTGGTAATAGCGATAAAGTTAAGCCGCCTGCAGAACCTCAAGCCCAAATCGAAAACAATCCGTTAATTGTTGCTGATTTGATTAGCAAAAGTCAAACCTCCATAGAAGAGTTGAAACAAAACATTCTAGGGAAATCAGGAACGAATTTAATTGACTTTATACTAGAAGATATCCAGGAGTTAAAGAGAATCTTATTTGACCCACAAAGTACTGCTGTATTTACAGCCGCCATCAATGCTTCACTTTGGATCAATGAAAAAATGAACGAGTGGTTGGGGGAAAAGAACGCAGCAGACATACTATCTCAATCTGTACCCAACAATATTACTTCGGAAATGGGTCTGGCCTTAATGGATGTGGCAGATGTGATTCGCCCTTATCCCGAAGTAATTGATTATTTACTGAACGTAAAAGACGATAATTTTTTAGAAGAATTAGTTCAGCTTGATGGTGGGCGCGTTACCCAAGAGGCAATCCTGTCTTATCTTGACAAATACGGAATGCGATGCAGCGGAGAAATCGATATTACGAGAACTCGTTGGAGCGAAAAACCAATTACACTAATCCCTATGATTCTCAGCAACATCAAAAACTTTGAACCTAATGCTGGTAATCGAAAATTCGAGCAAGGGCGACGAGTTGCTTTGGAAAAAGAACAAGAGCTATTAGAGAGATTGAATAAGTTGCCGGATGGTGAAGAAAAAGTCAAAGAAACAAAGCGAATGATTGACCTAATCCGAAACTTCATAGGCTATCGTGAATATCCAAAATACGGCATGGTTAGCCGCTACTTTGTTTATAAGCAGGCATTACTGAAAGAAGCCGATCGACTCGTACAAACAAATGTCATTCAGGAAAAAGAAGATATATATTACCTCACTTTTGAAGAACTTCGCGAAGTCATAGCCACAAATAAACTGGATTCTCATATCATCTACAAGCGAAAAGAAGAATACAAATCATTTGAAAAACTAACTCCTCCACGTGTTATCACCTCTGAAGGCGAAAAAATCTCCGGCGAGTACAAACAGGAAAATCTTCCAGCTGGTGCTATGCCTGGTCTGCCTGTTTCTTCAGGAGTTATAGAGGGAAGAGCCCGGGTCATCTTAAGCATGGAAGACGCAAATTTAGAAGATGGAGATATATTAGTCACAACCTTTACTGACCCCAGTTGGACACCATTATTTGTATCCTTAAAAGGCCTAGTCACCGAAATTGGCGGACTGATGACCCATGGAGCAGTTATAGCACGTGAATATGGCCTACCGGCAGTTGTAGGAGTAGAAAATGCTACCAAACTGATCAAAGATGGGCAACGAATTCGCGTGCATGGAACTGAGGGGTATGTAGAAATCCTATAACGAGGAAGGAGCTAATGTATATCCTCCATCATTGGCTCCTCCATAATAGCAGCTTTCAGTTTCAGTCCCGCCCGAAAGGCAGATGATTTAATGTTTGTAAAAAGGGTTATTTGTTTATTGGCAGTCCTAATGCTTGTGGGATGCCAGCCTTTACAGCAAATTAACAATCAAGTACAGACCCCGGCACAACAAGCAGACCCAGTTAAGGAAAAACCAACTGAAAAAGACCCCATTAAAGAACAACTTAGTAAAATGACCTTGGAAGAAAAAATCGGTCAATTGGTAATTGCCGGGGTGGATGGATACACCAAAGATAATCACACTCTTGAACTTACCAGTAAATATCATGTTGGCGGTTTTATTATACTGGGGCAGAACGTAGAGAACGCCAGTCAATTGTTAACCCTAACCAATTCCTTAAAGGCAGACAATAAGAAAGTATCTACGATACCGCTGTTTCTGGGAATTGACCAAGAGGGCGGCAAAATCAACAGGATGCCCAATCAAATTCTCGGTACTCCCACCAATAAAGATATCGGCAAGATAAATAATCCAGGCTTTTCTGAGCAGGTAGGTGAACTACTGGGAGGAGAATTGAAATCCTTTGGGATGAACCTAGACTTTGCGCCGGTCTTAGATATTAACAGCAATTCTAAGAACCCGGTTATTGGTGACCGCTCTTTTGGGAATACCCCTCAATTGGTTAGTGATCTGGGCGTAGCAACCATGAAGGGAATTCAATCCGAAAAAGTGATCTCTGCAGTAAAACATTTTCCGGGGCACGGAGACACTTCGGTCGATTCCCATGTGGGATTACCGGTAGTGAATAATGGATTAGAACGAATTGAACAGTTCGAATTGATTCCCTTTAAAGCCGCCATTAAACAAAATGTAGGTATGGTGATGGTCGCCCATATATTACTTCCGAAACTGGATAACTCATATCCGGCCAGTATGTCTAAATATATAATCACCGACCTGCTAAGAAAGCAACTAGACTTTAACGGTGTGGTTATTACGGATGACATGACCATGGGAGCAATTACTAAGAATTACGATATTGGGCAAGCTGCGGTTCGTTCAGTGAATGCAGGTGCAGATATCCTATTGGTCTGCCATGATTTCGCCAAGGAAACCCTCGTGCTTAACACCTTGATTGCTGCAGCGAAAAACGGAAGTATTCACCAAAATACCATAGATGAAAGCGTGCATAGAATCCTTCAGCTAAAACAGAACTATGAGCTGGCGGACAACACTGTACCAACTGTAAATGTACAGAACATCAATGATTCAATTAAAAGGTTATTTAAAAAGTGAAACCTGGAGAGCGAGACAGATAAAGAGAATGAATAATCCCTGGTACACCGCCTCGTCCACCGCATCAACATCCCTATTTTCACTGCCTAAGTAAAGCAGCGCTGTGCGATATAGGCGTGCTTTCAGGAGTTCTGTTCGAGCGGCAAACTCGTTGCTGTCCATGTTGCTTCCGCCCCTTTCTATAGCAAGCTGAAATCTCATACATAGATTAGATATATTGATTTAGCTTTTTGATTTAGCTCAGAAAAATATTTTTGTCGCCTGTCAACTATGTGATAGCGGTGGGGTATATATAATCGGAAGGCCAATATGCTTGGATAAAGTATTAATAAGTATTCCTTCTATGGTATAATTCAGTTGTTAATATGTGTAAATGAGGGTGATTGATGGATGTCTTTGGCCGATAATAGACTTATTTCTTACGAAGATCTTCTTAAACTTAGGGAAGATACTGATGATAAAGTGGAGTTAATCGATAGTGTTGCATATATGACGCCAGCCCCAACACCTTTGCATCAAAAAATATGTTTTAAAGCAGCTCAGATTATGGATGATTTCGTTGCGGGCAAAGGTTGCCAGATGTTGCAGGGCGTTAATGTTAGGCTATATGATGAGCAAAAAAGAAAAATTGGAGATGTAATTCCAGACATTTCGGTATTTTGTCAGTATGAGGATCTCAACGTAACTTTTATTGATGATATCCCGACAATCATCGTTGAGATCGTTTCGCCATCTACAGTCTATACCGACAATATTAAGAAGGCTGATCTTTATAAAAGAGCTGGTGTCAAAGAATATTGGATTATAGATCCTAAATCAAAACTTATCACTGTTTGGAATTTTAACACTGATGAGCAGATGATATATAGTGAAATTGCTCATTCCTATTTATTTGAGGGATTAAACATAGAGTTAGAAAATCTCTTTACTTAATCGCGATGAAAGGGAAGGGTGTATACATTGTCCGAAAAGCATAGGCATCGACACGGAAGAACTGTCCCCTTGTGTCTCTTATATTGAGGAATATCTATACGAAATCATAACTTTTAACCGCTGCCCGTTCTACTTTGAAACTTGAGTTTCAAAGTAGAACGGGCAGTTAGTGTTTGGTATTCTTTCTGTTGTTAGAAATGGAGAAAAATTACTCTCCAAGCCAACCGCTTCATTACTCACCACGGCGAGGTATTGAGGGAGACGCTGGGGATTGACATGCTGCCTGAAAAAGCTCATGATTTATCTGAAGTGTTCGGCTAGTAGGAAGATGCAACGTGTATAGAGAGGATGAAAGCTTGATGTGTGGCCGATATTCCTTTTCCAAACCAAAGAACATTACGGAACGTTTTGGTATAGTCCAACTTGAGTTTGAGTTTGAGTTTGGCCCACGCTTTAACATTGCACCATCTCAAGAAGTTCCTGTGGTGATCCATAAAAATGGAAGTAACCTCTTACTAATGTTTCGCTGGGGGCTTATACCGTATTGGGCTAAAGATGAAAGCATCGGAAACAAATTAATCAATGCCCGAGCAGAGACCTTGGCTGAAAAGCCAAGTTTTCGCAGGTCCTTTGAGGAAAAACGATGTCTGGTCTTGGCAGACGGTTTCTACGAGTGGAAAAAAGAAGGTCGCATTAAAAAACCCTACAGAATCACTCTTCAAGACGGCAGACCCTTTGCTTTCGCAGGTTTGTGGGATTCTTGGTTGTCCCCGACAGGCCAAACTATAAACTCATGTGCGATTATTACGACTACACCTAATAAGTTGATGGAGCCTATACACAACCGAATGCCTGTAATATTGCCACAGGGCATGGAGTCGCTTTGGCTGGATAGTGGTGCTATCCCTAGCCGTGAAGTCAAAGGTTTGCTAACACCTTTTCCAGCGGAAGGAATGGTTGCTTACGAGGTATCACCACTGGTGAATTCTCCACGCAACGATGAACCTGAATGTATAGTTCCAGTAAACAGGCTTTTTTAGGATTATGAAATAATATTTGTGGTATGCGTGATGCTTCTTCTTGGAAATGGAAAACGATTCCGTTTTCATTTTCACTCGGTACGTCCAATAGGCTCACCCCTTTATCCAAAGAAATTACAACGACCTTTAGAGATTTCCAATTATTACAATAAACACACCCCAATATGAGGAGTATCTCGATCCGATAACGGGTTTGTTGATCCAGACAGTAAAGGACTTAAAAGTAGGTGCATTAAGTATGGAACAGATTATAGAAGAGAGACAGGAAATTTGTTCAACTGTTTCAAAGATTGTTTCCCTAATGATTTTCCGGCAAAGACCGAAGGGAAGTAATGAGGTAGGAGAAATTGTTGGATTTAAGTGTGAAAGCAGTAGTGCTAAATGTGAGTCTCGTTGCACTTATAAGATGATGATGGAAGATTTTTAGCTCGTAATTAATGCTAGCTGAGGCTAAAACGGCTTCAATTCAAAACGGTATCAGTAATATTTCTTTTAGGACAGAAGATGTACACAACTTAAAATTTTCCGATTTCCAATTTGATATTGTTGCCTCCAGGTTTGCTGTACATCATTTTTCCGATGTAAGACGTGCCCTTCAGGAAATGTGTAGAGTATTAAAGCCCTGTGGTAAGACGACACTCTTTGGAATTCCATAGCAGGAATTTGTGAGGCCTGGCAAACGGTCTTAGCAAACTATCCCCAGATTACAAAAGCAGTGTGGTCTGCACAGGCCTCCAATATTCAGCAGCAGATAATTGGGTGAAAACTTTAATTGATACAAAGTTATATTACATTGACTCGGCGGCCCTTTTTTACATATGTTGGGGGAGAATGCTTTTAACCCTCAATATTTCGGGACTCTAAGAGCTCTTTTCTTGTTTGTAGGAGGTGAAAAACCTAATCTTCAGATATGAAAATCACAAGGGAACACTTGTTCTAGATACTTATATTCGTTATAATAATGGCTATAAAAGTTGAAGAAGCTTATTGAAATAGAAATGCTATAAGCTCACTTCTATAAGTAGTGAAGACTACACAGGTACAGGAGTGATGTAAGATGTCAAAAAAACCAGATAAGAAAACAGAAGCTGCTTTAATAAGAGCATTGAAAAATGCAAAGGCCTTTAGCCAACAACTGCAGGAAAATAGAGAGAAGCGGCTTTGGAAGAAGGTTGATGTTCCATGTAGCCTTTATGAGGCCATTAACGGATTAACAAAAGCTGAAATGGATACAATCCGTAAAAACTATGATTTGAGAAATCTAAGCTCACTCAGAAAGGCAGAGTTGGCAGCGGAACTGGCAAAATTGATTCCTTTGAAGTTTAAGAAGATCATCTTTACATTGGATCAAAGCAGGTACGACTTTATTAAAATAATCATTAAGAATTCGGGAGTTATACCTGATATGGGTATTTCTGTTTCGAATGCGGAAGCATTCATGGGATTAAGTATTATATTTCCCGGATTATATGACGATCAAAAGGTATTATTTATGCCAACTGAACTGATAAACATTTTTTCCCAGATAGATAGCAGTGAGTTGCAGAACATTGTTCAACGCAATACCGAGTGGATACGCTTAACCCATGGATTGCTTCATTACTATGGTGTCATGGACGCTTGGCTCGTTAAAGCGAAGATAAGCGAGCTCATAGGGCAGGAAATCGACATTCTGGAATTTATGAATGTGATGTCCTTTGCCTGTGATTTCTATGGACAGGCTCGTTACACGTTATATGGATATCAGGATGACAGAGTTTTTGATGCAAAGAAAATTGTTGAAGAACACAGAATGAGACCAGGGGTTGATTATTATCCTTTTACAAAAAATCAGCTGTTAAAAGCCGGTGATCCGGATCATGTTGACAGAACACCGGAGATGAGCAGCTTTATCAGTTTCCTTTTAAAGCATTACAGGCTGTCTGATCAGGAAATAAACGAAATTGCATTACAGACAACCTATATGATCAATGCGGATTCCAAGCCGACGCTGATTATTCAATACCTGCAGAGCTGGATAGAGTTTCCGTCGTTCGAATTTGTACAGCAGTTAACAGCAAGAATAATGGAACTATATAATAATACTCGCCAGTGGGTGTTAAAGGGACATACTCCCAATGAGTTGATTCAGGAAGAAAGAAAATACTTGAAGCCTTTGCCGACTGAACCTTTTAAGATAAGTCAGCAGAATTCGAAAGTAATTGATCTGCAAACCCGCACCAAGATCGGTCGAAATGATCCCTGCCCTTGCGGCAGCGGCAAGAAATTTAAGAAGTGCTGCGAAAAATGAAGACAAATGAAGGATGCACCTAAAGAACTGAGTGCAGTTTAAAGGCGCTCTTTTTTGTTAGGCATACTATCATGAATTAATCATAATGCTTCGACGGCCAGCCTCTTCAGCTGACCCGCAAGGTATATGCCAAGATCGATACTGATCGCGCTGCGCAGCATAAGCTCTATGGAAGGATCATAAAGAATGGTGGCATTGGCCCTAACTTCTTCATCCCCTTGCCAAACTATCACACACAAAGGAATTTCAGGAAATGCCCTGAAAACCACGGACGCATCACCGAAGGGACCGGCTTGACCGCCCAAAGAGCGTGCAGCCGTCATTAACCGGCTGGTCTGATGTCCGAATGCTTCGATCAGCACTGAGATAGCCGTTTTATGAAACGCGGAATAAAATATCATTCCACCCGGTATTTCTTTAATGCTCACCCAGTTTGGGGCTGATTCCGGCAACGGCTGCGCATAGGCTAAGTAATTGAGGATAATGATTGTAGCCACCACATCGGGAACATATCCGTCTGCTTTCCGCCAGATTGTCTCCTTTGCGCTGTCCACGATATATTCCTCGTTAAAAAACATCACAACAAACTGACGGGTATAGCTACTGTACGAAAGAGCGCGTGCCGCCGTTATCTCTTTAGGATCGCGTTTCTTAATATCCTGCCAAAATTTATCATAAACAACACGGTAATTGGATTCCATCTCCATCCCCCTGTAGCCCATTTTCCGTTCACATCCTTTTTATTTCTCAAAAGCACCTGCAACTGCATTCTACTATTCCACATTATTCACCGATGATCTTGACCAGGACGCGTTTGCAGCGGTCTCTATCAAACTCACAGTAAATAATCTGCTCTCGAAGCCACCATAAACTACTCTAAAATTCTAGAAGTCCAGTAGTAAAACCAAGCATCTTCATTATATCAACCTTAGTTTAATATTTGGAGAATTACAAAAAAATAAGGTGATGAAAATTAGATGATATCAAGAACATGGAATGGTATTGTATCTATTCATATGAAGGATGCGTTTGAAAAATATGAATATGAAACAGAGATAAGGGATACAACGATAATAAAAGGAAACATGGGGGCATATTTGAAGATAGTTGAACAAGGGGAATATGCACATTTCTATTTATGTACAAAATGGGATACAATGGCTAGTGTGATTGCATATGCAGGTAATAAACCGACAATAGCTGTAACTTACCCGGATGACGAGCAATTTGGCCTAATTTCAGATCCGATTGTGATTATGCAAGAGGTGGCCGATGCGGAAAATCCTTTTTTATAATAAGAGAATCATAAGGCAAATAATGGGTATATGAAAGTAAATTTCTTCTAATTATATAATGCACAGATAAACAGAAATTTTTCGAGCAGATTATTTGTATTTAAGTAGGCAACCGGAGAATAAGCATGAAGAACAGAACCTATATCGCAATTGATTTGAAATCCTTCTACGCTTCGGTCGAATGTGTGGAACGAGGGCTTGATCCGCTGACCACCAACCTTGTTGTCGCTGATGCAAGCCGCACCAAAAAAACCATCTGCCTCGCCGTCTCTCCCTCCCTCAAAGGATACGGCATTCCCGGTAGGGCGAGGCTGTTTGAAGTTGTACAGAAGGTCAAGGAAGCAAATGCAGCACGGCTGGGCAAAGCTCCAGGACGAGCTTTTTCCGGCGTTTCCTGCAACGATACTGAATTGAAATTCTCACCGGGTCTCTCGTTGGACTACATTGTTGCTCCACCGAGGATGGCGTATTATATAGAGTACAGCACGCTGATTTACAATATCTATTTGAAGTACATTGCGCCCGAAGATATTCATGTCTACTCCATTGACGAGGTATTCCTTGACGTTACCGATTATCTGAACACCTACAATCTTTCAGCCCGTGAGCTTGCCGCGAAAATAATGCTAGATGTACTCAAAACAACTGGCATTACAGCAACGGCGGGAATTGGCACAAACCTGTACCTCAGCAAGATCGCTATGGATATTCAGGCAAAGCACATACCGGCTGATAACAACGGTATGCGGATTGCCGAGCTGGACGAAATGAGCTACCGTCGCTCTCTATGGTCACATCGGCCTCTAACCGACTTTTGGCGCGTTGGAAAAGGATATGCCAAGAAGCTGGAGGAAAAAGGTCTCTTTACAATGGGGGATATTGCAAGATGCTCTCTCGGTAAACCTACCGATTACCACAACGAGGATTTACTGTATAAGCTATTCGGCATTAACGCTGAGCTGCTGATCGACCATGCCTGGGGGTGGGAGCCATGCACAATTGCCGATATTAAAGCGTATAAGCCAAGCACAAACAGTATTGGATCGGGACAGGTACTGCACTATCCCTATACTTTTGACAAAGCGAAGCTGATCGTGCGGGAAATGACTGATCTGCTGGTACTTGATCTGGTAGATAAAAGACTTGTGAGCGACCAGCTTGTTTTAACGGTCGGATATGATATCGATAATCTAACAAATCCAGAGATTAATAAATCATATCACGGGGCAATCACCACTGACCATTACGGACGTAACCTTCCGAAATCCGCGCATGGTTCAGTAAATCTTGGCAGACAGACCTCCTCGGCAAAGCTAATCCTGGATGCTGTCACAGATCTGTTTGAACGCATCGTTGACAAAAATCTTCTGATCAGAAGAGTCAACATCACAGCGAATCATGTCGTTGATGAGGCAACTATTCAAAAGACGGGCAACTTTGAACAACTTGATCTCTTTACGGATTACGCGGCTGCGCAGGCAAAAAAAGAAGATGAAGAAGCTGAGCTTGCACGAGAAAAAAAGATGCAGCAAGCAATGCTTGAAATAAAAAAGAAATACGGCAAGAACGCCATTCTAAAGGGTATGAATCTGGAGGAAGGCGCTACCACTGTAGACCGGAACAGGCAGATTGGAGGGCACAAGGCATGACGAAAACATATGACGACATTATTAATCTACCTCACCATGTCTCTACGACACGCCCTCATATGACTGCTATTGACCGGGCAGCTCAGTTTTCCCCTTTCGCCGCACTGACCGGCTATGATGCCGCCATCAAAGAAACAGCAAGACTGACTGGCGAGAGAGTAAAATTGGACGAATATATGAAAGACGCTTTAAGTGAGAGGATGCAAATCATAGCAGATCGGATTAAAGAGTATCCTGAAATCGCAATTACCTACTTTCAGCCGGATGCGAAGAAGAATGGCGGCGACTATGTTACTGCTATCAGTACGGCTAAAAAGATAGACGAATATGAACGGGTTGTCGTTATGACCGATGGCACAGCGATTCCCATTGATGAAATAATCAGTATAGATGGGAAGCTATTCGAATTTATGGAAATACGTTGAACCAATAGTCAAGGTTGAACAGATAGTGAATACAAGTACTCACGGTTCTTAGCGTTGGAAAAATCAGCTTATTATTACCACATATTGTCTTAGAGTGGGTTTTACGTCATTATGTTGGCTCTACCCCTAACAATAAGCTCTCATAACATTACAGTTATGAGAGCTTATTGTTATAATTCGGAAAATTTATTTTCTTTATTACATTATGAACTAAATTTTGATTACAGTGCCTAATACGTTTTTGTAGTTCTGGCTATTATTTTCTGATAATAACAATAGCCGGCAGGAATATTTAGGAAAGTGATAGAATTCTAGTTGAAAGAAATTTAAATAAAAAAGCCCTTTTACAATATGAAAAAAGCCATGCAATGTTGGATCACAAAACAACGCATGCTTGGAACCAATTTCAAGTTCTAAGCAAAATATATTCAGTTCAGTTAATCGACAAGAGGAGCGAAGTCTATGGAAATGCTATATGGATTACTAAGAGCGCTTATTGGATGGCCCGGAATTATTACAGCTATCGTTCTTGTATGTATCGGAATATATTCCAAGAGAATTTGGTTAATCATTTTAGGTGGGATTTTTGCTATACCTATATCCTGGTATTTGGGTTCAACTCCAAGATTTAGATATATAATGTATGCACTTCCCATATTCTTTATTGGATCGGCACTTGCGATTAAATATGAAAAAAGTAAATTAGCGTGGATTTTTACATTACCATATGTTGGGGTTATCGTGTGGTTAGGTTTTACAGTTTTATTCCAATAAGCGCTCTGTACAAGGGACTTATTAATAAACGACTAGGTGAGATTTGAAGTTGCCACTTTACTTAACACCGTGTTGCCGACACTTAGAAGGTATCATTATTATAGATTAAATTTGAAAGGATAGGTGGTAATATAAAATTGAAAGTTTCAAAGCATGCAATAATTTCGGTAATATTAATTTTCTTCACTATTTTCTTAGGACACACCACAGAAACCGGATTTTCAATCGGTGACAAAATATTGTTGGGGTTAGGAATATCTCCATGGTCGAATGGTCAAACTGGGTTTCACTACCCTGTAGTAATTTACTTTGCGTTATTTATTATCGGATGTCTTGAGGCAAGAAGAATAATGACTATTCGACAACTTTTGATATTGTTACTTTTATTATTCATACTTACTCCGTCAGTTGTATCCTTTGTCAAGCCTTATTATTATGGAATTCATAGAGGTCTAGATTCAGTTGAATATGACTCAAGAAACAGTAATTTTAATATTAGAGGTTCAAATGATAAGAAGAAAATCGAGGTACTTGGTGCAGTTGTCCTAACCAATTATGGAAAGGATACTATAAAATTTGGTATTAAGATACCATCAGATAACTTTTTCCCTAAGGAATTGTTTCCTCAGGATTTAATTTTGACAGAAGTAGAAAATTCAGAGGAGCCTGGGAATTTTATTCTGCATTCTGGTGAAACGCGAACTATCCTATCTTATAATTCGATTACGGTGAAGAATGGTTATTACGGGCAGGGAGGTATGCAAGGGCCAATTCTTATTCTTTATACCGAAGATGAAAGCCGGACGGTAGGGAATAATCTTTGAATGATATACAGGTTTATGATTTGGAACTCTATATGTAGAATTTTAGAATCATGTTAATCTGTAATTGATTAAAAGAGAGACGAGATAATGGGAAGTTAGGATTATAATGAAACTGTAAAAAATTAAGACTGATAATCATTGCATACAAAAGGTTTACTGTGGATAAATCTGTAAAGACACGATTAATATAACTATTAATCCAATGTCTTGATAGTAAATGTATCATCCGCATTGAATATTAGTTGATACTTTCATTAAGGTCGTAAAAAATAATCAGAGAACTATAAGGCCCTACAGGTTCACACGTACTTCTGTGAAAAAACTTCTTTTTCAAGTAAATAATTGCGTCGTCATTTTCAGACGTTGAATGAATCCTTACATCAAGATTATCCAATTCAATCGCAAATGTATCGTTATTCTCATTAAGGTTTAACAAATGCTCACAAATGAGTTTTTCCCTAATTTCTTTAAGCTCATTTTTAATAATCTTCATTTAAAATTACCTCCTTGAGTTTTTATTAATTCTGCCCAAAGAAGCAAAAATTAATTATATATATGGGAATTCAGTAGCGTTGCCTAAAGGTTTCCAGTCAAAAAGCCTTTGGGCAAATTGTATATCCTAGCATTATGCCATGAATAAGCAAGTAAAAGTAGACTCTCTCCAAATTTTTTGCCTTTAAAGGATATCCCCTTATCATATTTAACTAAAGGGCCAGCCCGATAAACGTAAAAGTGAACGCTTATTGGGCCGGCCCCTATTTTATGGTCATTAACTTCAATTGCCAGGCAAATGAGGTTTGTCACAAGTGTAGGCCTAGCCCCATATTCTGTTATAAAGTAATGGAAAGGGCAGACAATATCATGAGTGATTTGCTCAAAGAGCGTACGCCGCTTGTGATCGCGGCAGAAATTAACACGATTAGACACCAGGCTGGGAAAATCATTCTTACCAGTGCCGTTGAAATCGGCCGGCGCTTGCAGGAGGCTAAGGACTTGGTTCCTTATGGAGAATGGGGCAAGTGGTTAAAGGAATCGGTTAATTACTCTCAGCGGACGGCCGATAGGCTAATGCAGCTCTGGGAAGAGTACGGGACGAAACTGCTCACCTCTCCCGCCAGTGACAGCTTGTCAGATTCGTCACTGGTGACGAATCTGACTTACACCCAGGCGCTGATCCTCTTGGGGATCCCGGAAGAGGAGAGGGAGGAGTTTATCGCCAAGCATGATGTGGAGAGCATGACCAACTTGGAATTGCAGCAGGCAGTCAAGGACCGAGACCAGGCCATTCAGGAGAAAAAAGACCTGCAAAAAGACTTGGATCTGAAAAGCAGCGAGCTCGCCCAATTAACCACTCAGGCTCAAAGCCTGGAGCAACAGGTGAACGACTACAAATCAAAATATACCGCCGAGCAGGAAAAAGTCACGTTAAAGGCCAAAGAGTTGGAGACAGTCAAAGAAGAGCTCCCCTCCACCAGTAAAATTACCGAACTGGAAAAGAAGCTCAAAGACACGGAAACAACATCTTCCGTCAAAACCCTTGAAGCAAAGTTTTCCATTCACCGGGATAACATGCTCAATGCCTACAATGAGCTCCTGAAAGTACTCACCGCCTTAGACAGAACGGATCGGGAAGTGAAGGAAAAATACAGGGAAAATGTGAGCACGATTCTGGTAAACATGGGGAAGATGGCGAAAGAATGGCCACCGGCCATTCAGACCAATTTAGCGATTAATTCGAACCAGTCCAAGGGGAAATAAATCCTGCGGCTACAACAACAATTTCGCCCATTGGTTCCGGGTGCAGGCCATGAAAAGAACGGAATAGACCCTCTCTCTCAAAGATTCGGTCTATTCCGTTCTTTTGAGGCCGCAGCTCTCTCTAATGGAGAAAAATCACTCTCTCTTTTTAATCATTCTTTGTTAATTCTTTTTCTCGTGATATACTTAAAGAAAATAAGAACAGTTGCAGAAGACGAAAGGAGAAAGGGTATGCTTTGGAAAGAAAAGTATATGGTGGGAGTTCCCCGGATCGATCAGCAGCATGAAGAGTTGTTTTCCCGGGTTACCGCGTTTGTAGAAACTCTGCGTTCCGATAAGCCCTGGGAGCAAAAGCTTGAAAAAGTCAGTGAAACGCTAGAATTTATGAAAGGTTATGTAGTGACCCATTTTGCCGATGAAGAAGCCTATCAGGCGGCAATCGCCTACCCTCATTATCAGGAGCATCAGAAGATTCATCAGAAAATGGTTGCCTATGTGGTGGCGGTTTCTGATGAGTACGAAAAAGAGGGCTTTAAGGAAGAACTCATGCAGCAATTCGGAGGGAAGCTTATAGCCTGGCTGATCAATCATGTGCTGGCAGATGATCAGAAAATTGCTGAGTATGCCCGAAGTAAGGGGGCTAATTAATGAATAGCGAACTTTTAACCTCCTTTTCGGATGCAGCCAATCAGACCTTTAAACTGCTCTTGGATCTAGACGTAATCACTGATACTGTTCAGTCCCCGGAAAACAATGATAAGAAGGAATACATAGAAAATATCGATATTGTCATACAAATTACAGGGGATCTCAATGGTGAGATAATGTATAGCTTTCCCAAAGATATGACCCTGGAAATGGTGAAAATAATGAGCGGTATGGAGTTCAAGGAAATCGATGAGTTTGTTAAATCGGCTTTAGGCGAGATCGCTAATATTATTAGCGGCAATGCTTTGTCGAGTCTGTCCCAAGCCCAATTGATCTGCGATATTCGTCCTCCTAAGGTCAGCGAAGGCCAGACTTTCCCTGTCAGTGAAGGGTGTTCCCTTTACGGGGCTAAGGTCAAGACATCTATAGGGGATGTGGGACTGAACCTCCGGACAATTCAGTCAGCGGGCTAGGCGAACTCCTTATAGATATGATAAAAAGCAGTTCAATTTGAGTGCTTGTATGTTATAATTTACCTGTAACAGAAAAGGCTTGCAGGGCGGTCGGCATTCCTCCAAAGGGAGGTGATGCCATGGAAGAAGTATACCAGACTTTGATGCTGATGATTTCATTTGCAACATTGATTGTGTTAATACTTTCATTCCATAAACGGAAATAGACCGCCTCTCTCAAAGGTTCGGTCTATTCCGTTCTTTTGAAGCCGTCCGCTCTTTGAGCGGTTGTTACATTGGAGTCATGCGTCAACATGGCTCCTCTTTTATTATAGTATATCATAGTTGATTCAAATTATCACTCGATACAATGCCAGAGCTGTTATCCAGGACATCAATGTTCTCCACGTCAACCGCTTCATCACTCACCACGACTAGCCCGGTTTCGCCTTTAAGTTCAGGATCATAAATCACCGTATAGGGTTTTTCCATTTGTTTGGCAAGATGTATATCTATTTAAGAAGCAATATTCACCCACACCTTGCAATTCATCTCAAAAAAGCTATAATTAGGAATAGGTGGAAATTAAAAAGTCGCCGTGACCTGAAAGTGTTGGCCCACTTCCAGGCACGCGCAGGTGAGCAAGCACCTACACGTAACAGACTGTCCACGACGACATTTTTATTATACAACGCTGCCCGTTTATGCACAAGCAAGGTGCCGGCAGGGTGAAGCGAGTGTAATGGGACGTCGGCAATGAGCAGACTGTGCGGCTTCACGCAGCAGGAGATTCAGCCTATTACCAACCCAGGCAGCAGAAAGGAACTGTTCGCGTACCCGCTAGGCGGACCGTTTTTCTGTGTACATTTAACTACCGGTTTGCTTCCGGTTGATAGGGTTGGTGTTTAGGATTCAACAAATAACGAAGCATTGCGCATGTGTAGGGTGAAAAAAACCTCCATGCGCTTTTTAATTTCCCCTATAAGAGCAGACGGCAGGACCGGGACATGACCCGGAGCCTTGCCGCTGCTTGAATAGGGGGTATAGACTGGGATGGATTATAAAACCATGTATTTTCAACTGGCGGCTAAAGTTGCCGATGCCCTGGATATCCTTTTAAAAGCACAGCAGGAAGGAGAAGCTCATTTCATGAACGAAGAGCCGGGACCAGGGCTTAAAGTCCTGGCTATTAAAGATGAAAACCGCGATTCGGAATAGTCCTGAATTCAGAAGTTCGGTAATAATGGTCCGACTCCTCTGTTTTATTGGCAGACCGGATAACGGCCTGTCTCTTTATCTTATGATGGATTTTTTTCCGGAGGTTAAAGAGGATTAAAAAAACGGAAATTAAACATGTCCCAGGAAACGACGAGTTGTCGGGTCCTGGGACATGCTGTGCAGGTTGTCACCTTAACGGACGGAGAATCTTCTCAGAATCAGGCGGGAATGGGATATTGACTAAGGAAACAGGCCGGATTCTGGCGTGAATTACGGACACATAGACACATAAAGGAATTTACCCTAAAAGACTTGAATACATAAGGTAAATCTGTAGCAGTGGGAATATGCCGAAAACGATTGCTAGTCGGTCCCGCTTTGGAAGGAGGCCAAGCAGAAATGACTTATTATAATCTCAAACCTTATTGGAGGCTACCAGTTATGAGAAAGTTATTATTTCTTGCACTTTTTTTCATACCTATTTCCTTAGTCTTCGGCTGTGCTCCGCAGAAAACAGAACTTATGTCTGATGATGTAGAGGTTATCATCCAAATCACTCCATTTTCATCTGTATATGAATATCGCAGGTATTTTGCTTTGAATTATTCAGATGATAAATATAATCAACCGGATGATAAGCATACCGTTCTAAGTCAAAAAACCAAACAAGTAATTATTTCTTGGGAACTCAACCCTGAGGTAAGACTCAATGATGTGAATCGCCTTTATTATGGACCGTATATTATTATCATTCCGCCAAAAGATGCATGGGAATACGCGGATACTACCCAGATTACCGGAAACTCCTTTACAAGAACTTTAACTGATGAAATAATGGCGACCATTTTAAGGGATTATCCTGAGTACAATTGGGCCAACGTCGAAACCTTTGGCTGGTATTTCCATGCTAAATCCTTTGACCAGGAAAACATACATGTAGCTTTTAAAAAGAGAACAGATTCATCTGACGAAAACCAGTCATTTACAGCATTTTACATCTATTTCAATCCAGTCACCAAGCATGGCTGGGCTAAAAAAGTCAGTAAGGAAATTACATAAATTAGGCTAATTGCAGCAAATCATCTCATTGACATAGTAACCATTGAACTTAATGAGGACAAAGGTAAAATGCAATTTTCAACAGAATTAAGGCGAGAGATTGATGAGATGATAACCTCAATTAGAGCATCCATTGATGAAATCAACGGGTGGAATAATTAGTTTCTGGCGAACAGAGGGGGGATAGGTGAAACTTATACGTAAAACTTATCTGCAGATTTTTGTCAATATTCCCCTTACTTTGCAAAGAAGATATGTAATGATTAAGGTTGTTCAGGTGCTAATTAAGGCCTTCTACATTAAGTATAGTCAAAAGCTTGCAGCTATTGGATTAAGAGGATTATGGACGAATTCATTTGAAAATATAAAAATTAATAGTTTATACATCTACAGGGAGTATTACCGACATGTGTCGGATACAGATATACGACACATGTCGGTGTTTATCATTATCGGAAATAGCCGGAGGGGGAGAGTATGTGAGGTTGACACTTAACAAAGTGGCTGGGATTGTTTTTGTTATCGCTATTACCTTAGGTATTTGGTTTCTATATTCTAGTGGGTATAGGTTTTCATCACTGGGAGCTGCAAAAGCTCATTTTAACGCAGAAAAATCTGTAACTGATTTCGGAGAGGTTAATTTCCAATGGGGGAAAGTTTACCTGTTTAGAACATCTAAGGGGCCACGTACTGTCCTTGCAATAAAGGAAGGATTCTTGTGGCGTGCCCCCGTAACTGTACATTTTCCCCAAAATTCAGACAATATTAAGACAGTTGGGTGGATGAGTTACACTGGTAAAGATCCGGCTACTGTGTTTGCCGTAGAAACCTCAGATCCAACTATATCATACATTGAAGTTGGCCCCACAACAGAAAGGATTAAGAAAGAAATTACAGTTAATAGCCCAGTTATTTTCTCCTGGGACAAACCAGTAGATTTTAATACTTTTAACCCCGTGGCACTTTCAAAAGAGGGCAATGTATTATTTGAATATAGATATCCTAAGAACACTACAACAATTAGCAGTGACGACTTAAAATGGTATCCATTCAGTGGCTCAAATTAAATTTGCCCGCCTAAATCAGGCCTTATTATTAATGTAAGACGTGTTCGTCTGGGAATTTTGGATTAGAATCCATTGATTTGAGCTGCGTATTGAATTGCCAGAGATAAGGAACAAATAATAGAACAAAAGGGAAGTAGATAATTTAAGAGTAATAATAAAATCTTAAAAGGAGCATTATGTTTAGCGATTTTATTAAACATTATAATATCATAAGAGATATTCTCAGAGATTGTTTTTTATACGGATGCTTTTCGATTGATGATTTCGAAAATAAAAGGAATGTCAGCTCCAGGAAAGTAAGTTATGAAATTCGCCGTATTCAGCAGTATGTCGAAAAGAGATATGTCAAAGTAGATAAGGATGGGCGCTATAAACTTATAAGCCTTACCTATGACTTCTTAAGACATACAGATAATTTCCTTGTTAATACCTTCATGACAAAAAGTTTTACAAGGACAGACCTATACTTGTATTTTTTTATTCTTATGTACCTTCAGTCAAAAGACACTCCTTGTTCAGTAAATGCTGTTGTAGATGAACTTATTGAGAATGACTATATAAACTTCGAAAAAATTAGCGTAAAGACAATCGAAAGAAAACTTAATGAATTATCTAAAAAAATCGGTATACTTTCTTGTGATACAGAGAAAAGGTCAAAACAATTCTCTATTGCTCCTGATATATTAGAACAACTTAGCTATGACCAGTTACTTGAATTACTTAGGGCCATTGATCTTTATAAAAATATTATTTTTCCTACAACTATCGGTTATTTCTGTGAACAAACGCTTCAGGATTATTTGATATATGAAAGAAAACGTAGCGTTACTTTTAACTTGTTTAATTATAAGTATGTTCACTTTCATCCCGTAATTGAGGAACAGATTTTATGGGACATTCTAAAGGCAATCAATCAAGAAAGAAAAATTAAAATTTACTATCATACAGCAAAAAAACCAGATAAGAACTCCTATAAAGTCTTAACTCCTTATAAAATACGATATGATGTACGTCATGGCAGATTTTATCTAATATCTTTCAATAATTATGGTAAGTGTATTATCTCGAGACTAGATAGGATAGAGACTGTTGAAATACAAAAGGAATCTTTCCGAAGGATAGATTATCAAAAAAGTTACACGGAGCGTATGAAATATACCTGGTCCAGTGTAGCTTTATCAGATGGAAAAGAACCAGAAAACATTAAATTAGAACTATTAGTTGATGAATCCACTGAAAGATATTTGATTGAAAAGATTAAAAACGAAGCACCTGGTGGGAAAATGGAGAAAGTAAAGGAAGGGTGCTATCACTATTCGCTGAAGGTTAGTGATAGTGGTGAATTGATTCCGTGGCTTAGAAGCTATACAGGTAATATTCGGGTCTTGGAAAGTACTGCGCTTGCAGAAAAGCTCGAAGCAGACTGGAAGGAGATTCTTTTGTCCTATGGAATTATTTGATGAAGTAAAAAACAGATATTTTCATCTAGTATTTAGAATTATTAATGAAAGTGTCACTGGGAAAACCAAAGATGAAATTCTAAGAATCATTGATGATGGAGAATTTGAACAAAAAGTTATCGGGAAGAATCAGCTTACTTTTGCTGATCTCGTCTTGAATAACGGAGACAAAGACGACAGCTTCAATCTATTAAAACAAGAGAACGATCTGTTTTTTCCAAGCATTAGAGATACCGGAAAAATACCACTACCCGTTCGTTTTACAAATATAGAAAAAGCATGGCTGAAAGCGCTTCTTTGCCAACCAGGAATAGAAATGATTTTAAGCGAAAATACTTTGTCGCAACTTCAAGCCATTCTTGGTGACTTCGATACTCCGATTATCAATGAATATCTGGAAAAGACAAATATCATTCAGCTGCCAGAGATTACAGAACCAGATATTTACCAATACAATTTTAGATTGCTATTAGAAGCGTTAATTCAAGAAAAACCTATTCGTTATGATAACAAGGATAGGAAAGGAAATCTTCATAAGAATAAACTGGCCTTGCCGGTTAGTCTTGAATATTCAATGAGAGACGGTAGATTTCGAATATCCATGTTTTCGATTGATGATAACCGGCCGATTATGGCCAACCTTTTTACGCTGTCAAACCTTAGAATCGTGAACGAGAAGGTACCAATAGATAGAGAAACCGCGAGAGCACAACTTTTAGAAAAATACTCTCAAGAGCCCATTGTTTTAGAAGTTACGGATAAAAAGGCAGCCATGGAAAGAAGCTTTATGTGTTTTTCTGGTATGGAGAGGTCAGCAAAACATTTAGGAAATAATAAATATGAGTTACGACTTCATTACTACATATTTGAAGAAGAAAATTTAATACGGAATATTATTTCTTTAGGCCCTTATGTCAAAGTAATATCCCCTCAAAGAATTGCAGATGAAATAATAAACCGAGTAAGAAAATCCTTAGAGTTTGCAACAAGATAAATGTTGCAAACTTTTTGTCTTTTGACCGGTAAATCATCCCGGTATACTAAAAATGTTCCTAATTCCTTTACATAGATTTCTGTATGATCTTGCGGTGCCAGATCTTGTTAAGATTTAGGTATGCCGGTATCGGAATGTGGAACTCAATAACCGAAGAACGGAGGTTCGATTCCTCCATTACTGTAAGGTAATTAGCTCAGCGGTAGAGCCTTCGGCAATATGGGGTTCGAATCCCCATCAGATTTAAGGATCTGAAGCTATGGTTAGCCTTCTATGGTCACACGAAGTTTGAATCTTTGGAGAGAATCCTATGTTTAGGCAGTATCACTGCAAAGACGCCGGGATTATAGCCATGAAGTGCGCGGATACCGAATAAAGCAAACCTAAACTCGTCTGAAGCAGTTCCTGCCAAGGCTATGTCTGTGGCAGAAACAATTGATCATGATAATGATAGGTAAGCTCTGTTCTTAAGCAGTACTCCGCTAAAGTTCCGAAAGGATTCTCGAAAAAGATTCACAAAATTGTTAAGAAAAGGATGGATTAAAATGAAGGTAAGCATTAAGAATGATGAAAGAGGTTTATTATTCAAAGACGGTAACTATACGAAATGCTTAAAACCTGGAAAACATTACTTTAATCCATTGATTAAATATCAAGTTGTGACATCCGATGTTAACAAAAGTTTTGACACAAATGGTAAAAACATCAACCTATTTCTTGGAGATCATGAACTTTTGCAGGAACTCAAAGTTATCGATGTCCAAGACTATGAGATTGCGATCCATTTTGAAGATAATAAGCTTGTTGAGGTGCTAAAGCCGGGAAAGTATGCATTCTGGAACATCATGAAAATTCATGAGTTTATTATCATAGATATACGCAATCCCGAAGTCCAATCGGAAATAGATCCTTCAGTATATAGTAACCCGATGCTGGCCGGTTTTTTGAGTTATTGTGAAGTTGCAAGCTACGAAAAAGGGATTCTCTATTATGACAACATAATTCATAAGATATTGGAACCAGGTAGATATTTCTTTTGGAAGAGTCCAGTACATATTGCTGTGAAAAATATAGATCTAAGGCAGCAGCAGATGGATATGACAGGCCAAGAGATTATGACAGAAGACAAGATCTCCTTAAGACTGAATTTTATATGTCAGTATAAAATTATCGATCCACTAAAAGTCATGGAAGTAAAGTCCTTTGAGGAACAGCTTTACATCTTTTTACAGCTCATTTTAAGAGAATATATTGGATCGTTAAAGTTAGACGATCTTCTTTTAAAGAAACATGAAGTTGGGAACTATGTCCTTGAAAAATTCCAAGAAAAAAGCTCCAATTATGGCGTTAAATTCATGTTTGTTGGTGTAAAAGATATTATTTTGCCCGGCGATATTAAAGAAATCCTTAATACCGTGTTGGTTGCGGAAAAGAAAGCGCAAGCCAATGTTATTACCCGTAGAGAGGAAGTCGCTTCGACCAGAAGTCTCTTAAATACAGCAAAGCTGATGGAAGAAAACCAAACCCTTTATCGGTTAAAGGAACTGGAGTTTTTAGAAAAAATCTGTGATAAGATCGGAAATATTTCGCTTACCGGTGGAGGCAGCCTGCTTGAACAGCTGAATAATTTGCTCTCGGCTAAATCAGTTAATTAACATGAGGGTTTCTTAAAATCTCTCTGATGAACCAATGGCTAGTAGGAGAGATTTTCTTCCTTCTGCAGATGAATCGAAAAAGAAGGTGATTTAACAATGAAATATCAGGATAAGTATTCTGCACATCAGACTCTAGTCAAACCAGTTCAAATGTTTGGATTTCCAAAAGTTAAAGACAAAATCGATGCCTTGCTTTGGTTAACTCAAGATGTTGATCCGAGTGATATTGAATATGTCTTTCCACTTATTTTCATAAATAATTCGAAGCTTGCTTTAACTGCTGCCCGAACAGCCGCAGGAATCATGAGTGAGATTGGGGACAAGGAGTGGAGCCGAGTCTACGATCAAGTTAAATACACTAAGATAGATGAGAAACGCCTAGTTAGGCTTTTAGAATTTGAGACCGATATCTCTATTCATCTATTAGGTATTGCATCACTCAATAGTAATGGCTATGTTCGGGAGAAGGCTTTGAAATTGATTTCTGATGCAAACAGCCCAAGTGCTCTTCCGTATATTCTTTTAAGGCTCAATGATTGGGTTGTATCTGTCAGAAATCTAGCAGAACATATTCTTAAAAACATGTTAATTCCTGACAATATCGATTGTTTTATCAATCACTTTGGTTTGATTAATAAATTACAAGATGCAGTTCGTGTTGACCTTAACAGTATAAAAACACAAATTGAAGATTTTCTCAAAAATGATTCAGTTCAAGATATGGTCAAGAGTAAGCTAAAACATCCTCAGGTTAAGACCCGGCTGTTCTGCTATCAATTATTGAAGGGGAAGATTGTCAATGATGAAACCATCATAACCTCCGCACTTCATGACAAATCATTTGAAGTCAGGATGTGGCTTGTTGAAGCAATAAAAACTCTTGAACCCCAAGACCGCTATGCGATTATTGAAGAATTGCTGCAGGACAAATCCGCTAAAGTTAAAACGGCAGTACTACGAGAACATGAAGACGTTGTCAGTTTGCACTTCAGAAGAATGTTGGAGATGCTCTTGGTAGATGAGAATGCTTCCGTGCGAGAGGACGCCAGATTTATTGTAAAAAAGCATTCAATGATCACAGATATTCCGGAATTCTATAGACTCCAAATTCTAAAAGACCCTTTACCGGGAGCTATTGCCGGGCTAGGGGAAATTGGCGGCCAGAGAGACTATGATATTGTATGTGATTTCAAAACTCATGAAGAGTCTAAAATGAGACTGGCTTCCCTGAAAGCTATGTGGCAGCTATCGAAAGTGGATTCCGTTGGTTTTGTATTGGATGCTTTAAATTCAGAGGTACCAAAAATAAAAAAGACAGCAAAACGTCTTCTCAAAAAGACAAAAATGCCAGAAATTCGATTGGCCATGAAAGAGAAATTAAGAAGCGAAGATCTTGATATGGGAATCTTTGCGCTTCAAATAATTTATAGTTACGGAGGGTGGCAGGCTCTTCTAGCTATTCTTTATGCTATCTCAAGAGAGCAAGAGCCGGTTTTGAGTAAAGCAAGAAATTTATTGAACAATTGGTTGCATAAATCTACAGGCTTATACTCCAGACCGGACGGAGACACAGAGGAGGCAATCATCGAACTTTATGAGAAAATCAGCCTAAAACAATTAATCAGCGAAAGTGTTATTAAAAATTTACAATTTGTTCTTACCATTAGAAGATAGTGAATCTACATTGCTATTTTCCGAAAGTTCAAGGAGGTTCACGAAATGTGGATGCAAATTAGCTCAGGGAAAGGTCCCGAGGAATGTGAACTGGCAGTTGGTCATTTTCTGCAAACAATTTTAAAGGAGAATAAAACTTCAAGAGTCATCGATGCAGTACCCGGACGCTATAACGGGACCTATAAGTCGGTTCTTTTATCCATCGATCCAGATGAATACAAAGGTGATTCTGGCAACACGAAGGGTACAATCCTTTGGATTTGTCAAAGCCCATACAGGCCTAACCATCGAAGAAAAAATTGGTTTATTAATATTGAAGTATATCAATCGGCTGAAAGGCTTAACTTTACAGAATACGATGTAAAGATTGTCGCCTTGAGACGTACTGGGCCAGGCGGACAAAATGTAAATAAAGTGGAAACAGCTGTCAGGGCGGTTCACATTCCCACGGGGTTAACGGTAACGGCGAGTGAGGAACGATCACAATATATGAATAAAAAGCTGGCCCTTGCTCGGTTGGCAAACCTTATTGAGACGAAAAATGAAGATAATAACAGTAACCATAAAGAATCTATGTGGAGGCAGCACAATCTTCTTACCAGAGGAAATCCCATGAGAATTTATGAAGGCAAGGAGTTTAAGCTTAAACAATAGTAAATATCAGATAATTGATAAAGATACGCATGTTGAAGCGATTGAATTCTTTACTTTTAAGAAGTAAGCATGGTACGCGAAGACTAACTTCAACCCAAAGAATGGTCTTTTTGAATCGTTGTGCCGCTTGCTAGAGCGTCAAAAATATAGGAATAGAAAGGTGTATTAAATGTTACAAATAGAAGGGAAGTTTAATATAGCGAAGGTGTATACGGATATTCTAGAAGAAGGAGCTGCTTCACAGATTGAGACCCTTTGTAATCAGGAGTTTGTAAAAGCAAGTAAAATCAGGGTTATGCCGGATGTGCATGCTGGAGCTGGCTGCACGATTGGAACCACCATGACTATTACGGATAAAGTGGTTCCTAACTTAGTAGGCGTAGATATTGGTTGCGGTATGGAAACCATCTCAATCAGCAACAAACGATTGGAATTGCAAAAGTTAGACAAGTTAATTTACGAGAAAATACCGTCAGGTTTTGAGGTGCGGAAGACACCGCATCGGTATAACGAGGAAATTGATTTAATAAGTCTCCGTTGTTGCAAAGCAGTACAGCTGGATAGGGCAGAAAAAAGTATTGGGACATTAGGTGGCGGCAATCACTTTATTGAGGTTAATAAGGATGAGTCGGGAAACTTATTTGTTGTAGTTCATTCAGGGAGCCGTCACTTAGGACTTGAGGTGGCAAAATATTATCAAGATGCTGGGTATAAGCAGTTAAATCATAATGACCAATCAGATATAGAAGCTCTCATTGTCCGATTAAAGTCTGAAGGACGTGATAAAGAAATCCAGAGTGCATTAAAGGAATTAAAAAATCAGGTGATGACCGAAATTCCGTTTCCGCTGGCTTATGTAGCCGGAAGTCTGTTTGAGGATTATATTCATGATATGAAAATCGTCCAGCAGTTTGCCGTGTTAAACCGTAAAGCGATGATTACTGAGATTGTGAAAGGCATGAAATTAGACCTAGTTGAGCAGTTCACTACGACTCATAATTACATTGATACCGACACGATGATCTTACGGAAAGGTGCTGTTTCTGCAGAAAAAGGAGAAAAGCTCTTAATCCCGATCAATATGAGAGATGGAAGTCTCATCTGTGTTGGAAAAGGCAATGAGGATTGGAACTATTCTGCTCCTCATGGTGCAGGCAGACTCATGAGCAGGACAAAAGCAAAACAAAGTTTTACCGTGTCAGACTTTAAAAAACAGATGAAGGATGTCTATACGACATCAGTTAATAAAGAAACCTTGGACGAGTGCCCAATGGCTTATAAGTCTATGGATGACATCGTAAACTATATTGGCCCGACAGCGGATATTGTGAAAGTAATTAAGCCGATTTATAACTTTAAGGCGGGAGAAAAGTAATTGTAAGATCAATAACCACTGTCCGTCCTACTTTGGAAAGCGCTTTCCAAAGTAGGACGGACAATTATGTTTAATGGGGCAAAATCCTCAGCGACCGTAGTCCTAACCAGAAATTGGCCCGCTCGGGGCCAATTTCTGACTAGCTTTGATGAGGTAATCTCACTCAATGAAGGACGCTCTGGTCTGTAAAGCTTAAAATTATTTCTGGCATATCTGACAACATTCCCCTTACTTTGCATAGAAGATATGTAATGATTAAGGTTGTTCGAATGCTAATAATGACTTTCCACATTGAAGGCTTTAACTTTCAAAATTAGAATAACAAATTTCGGTAATCATTATCAGGTAAAAAGCTATAAAAATTTTGTTTTTATTAAAGGGGAGTCGTTTTTGAAAATAAAGTATCAAATTTTTATTAGTTCTACATATGAAGATTTGAAAGAATCAAGAGACCAATTAATAAAATGCATTCTTGAGATGGGGCATATATTCGAGGATTAAAAAAAAGCATGACTTTAAAGATATTACTTTATGGGCTAGTTTTTTGGGGCAGCCGACTGCAGATAAAAGCTAATTTGCATAAATGAATTCGCGAAACTCTTGACGGTACCCTGTTATCCATATACCAATTAGGCTAATAATGATAAGTTCCGATAAACCAGGTTAAGGAACAAAAAGTAGAAGTGACGTATTCGTAGAAATATGTGCCACAAAGAAGGAGTGAGAATTTATTGACAAAGATGATTTATTTACTACTTATTTTCTGTTTGGTGCTTGCTACTACTTTGGGGGGCAATAAAGAATCTGATTCGGAGTTTTCTAAAGTCGTGAGGCAAGATATCCCTAAGGGAGTTGAGAATTTTATTGATACAACTAGTGAAAAAAATGGCGTCTATCTTTATGCTAGTAATATTGACAATGATGACTACGACTACCTTTTTTTGAATGCAATTAATGTTAATCAAGGAGACAGAGCATCTTTTTTCACAGATGTAGAGTTTGAAATAGAAGAACAAGAACATACACTTAAAATTAGTTTTAATGAAGAACTTGCTAATGATTCGAAGTATACTCAAAAAATTGAGAACATGTTAATTTATAAGATTAAGCTGTCAGAAAAGTTTGACACTATAAAGGTTTTTAAGAATGGCCAAGCAATTCCTATAGATGTAGTTGGCGTTTAATATCAGTTGGGTACTAAGGAATGAAAAAGTGGGAAGGTATTTGAAGTGCCTGGATTTATAAAAATAATCGCAAGTGTATTTCTAATTATTACCATAATAAATCCTAGAATTACATGGATGATTTCCGAAGGCTGGAAATTTAAAAATGCCGAGCCGAGTGAACTGTATTTAATAATTAACAGAATAATGGCTGTCGTCATCTTCATTGTTATTTGGGTATTATAGTTCCTAACTAAAGAGACTAATGAACATCATTCATAGGCAGTTATCCGAAGTTAGGTATAAAAAAATCAAGCTACATGGAGAGCTTGAGTATCTAAAAACCATATGCTAAGAGGATCAACGAACCTAACTTTGGATAACTAAAATAGCACGAAACCGCCGGCCCTCTCGCTATGGGGATTGAATATTTTGTTACCCATCGATTTTAACAAACAATAGCGAAAAACTCGTTTGCAAATGTATCAGCGTAGTACCCAATAACTTAAAAATGGACATAGCTTCCCCCTCCCCATATCAGGGCAATTTTTTAAACATATACAATTTCGTGAGTTATCGGTGGAGATTTACCAAGGTTCATAAATTGTTTAGGTTTATCTGAACCGCAGCTAGGACACTTAGATAAATCCATTCCGGTAATCTTCTGGATAAGTTGTAGAGTAGAGGTTTTTTCCTTGGTTAATAGAGGCGTATGGGTAAGCTGCTTGCACAGCTTCAGGTTGGTGGTCTTATTACGATTTCCAAGCAAACCGTAGTGTCTAATTTTCATAAATCTATCCGGGAGAATATGAATCAGAAATCGACGGATAAACTCGTCGGCAGAGAGTGTCATCAACTTTTGCTTACTGTCATCCTTGTAATCCCGCCATTTGAAGGTCACCGTATCTTTTTCAAGGCCGACGATGCGCTTGTTGGAAATAGCCACTCTGTGAGTATACCGGCCCAGGTATTCAACAACACAAGTAGCATTTTTAAACGGTGGTTTGCAGTAAACAACCCACTCTTTGTTATATAAAGAAGAGAGCAGCTCTTCAAAATCCGTATTGTTGGCAAGAACGGCTTGGCTACCGTGAAATTCTAACTTGTTTTGGTAGTAGAGTTGTTTAAGGTAATATAGAAATTTTCCTCTAAACTTCCGAGAGAGAACTTTAACCGGAATGAAGAATTTCTTTCGACTGTTTACCCATTTTCCGATTGAAGATAATCCGCCGCCAGGGACAATTGAGTGAACATGAGGGTGATGTATGAGATTCTGTCCCCAGGTATGCAGGACCGATGTAAAGCCGATTTTTTGCGCCAAGATATTTTTTATCAGACGCTAATTCAGTAAGCGTTTCAGCAACGGTCTTAAATAAGAGAGTATAGATCGCTTTTTGATTCTGGTAGGTCATTGAATTAAGTGAATCGGGGATTGTAAAAACCACATGGAAGTACCCGACATCCAGCAGATTACTTTTCTGGTTGTCAATCCAGCGTTCTTTGGCAAGAGTTTGGCATTTGGGACAATGCCTGTTGCGGCAAGAATTGTAGGAAATTCGAGTATGCCCGCAACTGTCACAAACCTCCTTGTGACCGCCTAACTGTGAGGTTCTGCATTTTTGGATAGCAGACATCGCTTTATGCTGGACCAGCGTGAGCTTATGGTTGGTTCGATAAGTATTGCCATAGTTGAGGAAGATATCTTGAACCTCAACCATTAGCCTTATCCAATTCAACAAGCTCATCCAGAGGACTCTTCACGTTAAGTGATTCGATTTTAAGTAAATGTAAATAGAAACACGTTGATGCAATGTCCGTGTGTCCGAGCAATTGTTTAATGTGAAAAACACTGACACCCGATGCCAGTAGATGAGTTGCAAAACAGTGTCTCATGCTGTGTACCGTTACATTTTTGCTGATATTAGCTTTAATAACATATTTATGGAACAGATTTTGAATAGCTCTACTGGTCATCGGAGCACTATTGCGATTTCTGCCGTAAAAAAGCCATTCTTTAGGACGATAAGCCTTCCAGTAAGTTCTGAGAATATCGAGGTTGGCTTGTGAAAGCAGAGCATATCGGTCTTTACTGCCTTTAGCATTACGGATGAACAACTGCATTTTGCTGCTATCGATATCTGAAACTTTAAGCGCAGCCACTTCACTAAGGCGAAGCCCTGCACCATAAAGAGTCATGAGAATGCATTTATCTCTTAAATTATCGCAGGCATCAAAAAGGGCCTGAATTTCCTCTTTGGTAAGAATTTCGGGGAATTTACGTTGTTTGCGGTGGCGGGGGATTTGCCTTAGATTCAACTTAATGTTAAATGTGACACCGTACAAAAAACGAAGAGCGCTGTTGTAAGTGTTTACCGAGCCAGAAGCTAACTTTTTTTCTGTCGTGAGATAGTGGAGGAACTGTCGAATATCCTCTTGGCCCAACTCGGTGGCAGGTTTATTGTAGTGTTCTTGAAAAAGTTTTACTTTGGTGTAATACTCGGCCTGGGTGTTTTTACTTAACCCTCTAAGTTCCACATCGAAAACTAATTTGGCTAAAACCTCTTCCTTTGTCATAGAAAAACATCTCCTTTAACGTAAAATCTCTAACATTTTACAGGAGATGCTAAAAGGCTTACAGTATATTTGATTAACCAGCAAAGACAAACTAACGAAAACCACCGCGCCAGCGGTTTAGTGCTATCCATATACTGGTTAGGCCAATAATTGGAAGTTATAACAACCTGGGTAAAGGTACAAAAAGTAGGAAATTGTGTCGTTATTATTTTTAGGGGGTAAATTATGCTGAAGACAATTTTGGGGACAATGATAGCCCTTTATTTATTCATATTCTGGCTTGGCTATCCTATCGGAGATTTAATTTTTCCAGGGGGTGGCGTTGCGGAATCCTACCTAAAGCCCATATATATGGGGATAGTTGTCTTGGGAGGATTAATTGTGGCATGTACCTGTCATATTGCTAAACGAATAGAAGGGCTAAAATCAGATAAAGAGGCTAATGAATAGTATTCATAGATAGCCTCACAAGGTATGTTCCTAATGCTTATAATCTTAAGCGTTGTGAATTGCACATTATCTATATATCGGTTAGGCTAATAATTTAAAACTAAGGTATTTTAAAGAAAATGTCTAATCACAACATATGAAACTGGTCTCCCTTGCGGAGTCTCACATTGGATGGCCAGTTTATCTATTAGCGGAAGTTATAACGTAAAAATTATAATAACGCTCGCATTGACTGTGAATGATTATGGCACATTCGCTATATAAGGCGTGGTATATCCTAAAGAAAGAGGCGTAACATATGCAAATAATAGATTTCATCCATGAGCATATCGAACAAGCCACCCTGCTGGCAAGGGCTAGCTATGCAGAGGAATGGGCACGTGTCACCGTTCTTCCTCAAGATATTACTATCCCTGATCTATCGGGATTTGCCGGTAATTGCCTTGGTGTCACCGCATTTGAGCAGGAAAAGATGGTTGGCTTTCTCTGCTGTTACAGCCCTTTTAACAACACCTTTGGCTCCACAAAGGCGCGAGGCGTATTTTCTCCCATATACGGTAATTGTTCGATCACAGAAAACCGAGCGGCCATATATGCCCGGATGTATCAAACTGCAGCGAAAAAATGGGCAAGGGCAGGTGCGTCTAGCCATGCAATTTGTTTGTATGCAGGCAATACGACAGTGCAGGAGCAGTTTTTCCGTTACGGCTTTGGGCTTCGCTGCGTCGACGCGATACGCCCAATGGATGCACTAAATGTTTCGTCGTATTTGGATATAGAATATACTGAACTTATTGGGGAAAAACGTTTTCATCTCCGATCGCTGGATGTTCTCCTTGATGAGCATATGGCTACCAGTCCCACATTTATCCGCAGAAATACCAAGACTGAGGATGAGTTCGTGCAAGAAATGCACGAAAGTAAAGACCGCTATTTCGCAGCGAAAAGCAATGAAGAAATAATTGCTTTTCTTAAAGTGAGCGATGAGAGTGATAATTTTATCACTGGTATGCCGGATATGCAAAGTATTTGCGGAGCCTTTTGCTTGCCTCAATATCGGGGAAAAGGTATTTTCCAGAATCTCATAAACCATGCAATCAGTATATTAAAATCAGAGGGCTACACCCGACTCGGTGTGGATTTCGAGAGCCTCAATCCCAATGCGGACAGATTTTGGAACAAGTATTTCATGGCATATACTCACAGTTTGGTACGCCGGATCGATGAGGATGCGTTGAAGAGAGGCACTTTATGAAGACCGGTTATCCTTTTCGGTATCGATAGTGTGTTGAAGATTAACTTCTTCAGATCCATATACCCATAGGGCTAATACTTGGAAGTGCTAGTACACCTAGGTTTAAAGAACATTGGTAGGATAGGACTAAACCGCTGGAGTGGAGGTTTAGTCTATATAATATGTGTAGATCTAAGTTCATGCATTTCTTATACATTTGGTTTACTGTGGGGAAGAGGGGAGTCACTACATGAATTAACATTATTAATTTTATAGTTAGGTAATGGGAGTAACAAAGATTGTTTATGAAAATAGGCATTTAACGTTAATTATAAAAATAGGGGAAGGGTATAAATATTAGCTGAGCAATGAATATAAAGAGGTGTAATATTATACCGTTGATAAGCATGTAGTAGGAATTTAGGTAAAATTCCGTAAATAATGCCGTTTTTGGCAACGGAAGGCGGTGCGGATTTGCAGCTTCAAAACAGTTATATCTTCATACCCAATCCTTACAAGAAGAAAGAAACCCCAAAGGGAAAAAAGATAGCGTGATATATGTTGGGAAAAGTTTAATTTCTTATTTGAAAAGTGCGTTTCCCGCTGCTGTTAAAGCTCCAAAGTGTAGGAACTTTTTTAAGTCAGAGTACACCTACACAGTTGAATTTGATGGAAACAGCATAGAAGCCAAATTTCTCATCCACGAAGTCGTTGAAAAGTATTATCTTGATGTCGTTGTAACAGGCAAGAGCAAGGCGCAAATTATTAAAGGCTTAGAATACATACAGGCAGCTATCGAGAAGTCTGATATTCTCAAAGATTATATAGAGATTGTTTCTTATGACGCTATTTCCGAGTACTATTGCAACAAGATATATCCCAAACTGAACGAGTTGGAGCGAAATTTACGTAAGCTTTTGTTCAATATCTACGTTGCGAACTTTGGGCGAGACTATTACCAAATGACTATTAGCGGTGACTTGCAGAAAAAGATAAAAAGTGTTATTCAAGCTAAAGGCAATGAAGAAAGAAAAGAAACAGAACGTTTGCAAAAATTCTTTTATTCAATGGAATTCGCCGATATACAGCAAATGCTTTTTGTACCGCATTGGACAGAGGTCAATGAAAGATCAAAGGATGACTTTCTTAAGAGTCACGAAGATCTTTCAAAGCTGACGGATGATGAATTAAGAAAAGCCTTTTCTGAAATTGCTCCGAGAAGCGATTGGGAGAGATTTTTCTCGGATAAGATGGATGACGATGATATTCAATCGTTGATTGACGAAATTCGCAGAAGTCGAAACAGTATTGCACACTGCAAGTTTTTCTATCAAGCAGAGTATGTAATCTGTAATAAGGCTATGAGTAAATTCAATAAAGCTGTTAAGTCGGCTATTGCCATAACAGAAGGTAAAGACTTTTCCGAGAAGAATAGCGAGAGCATTAAAGAAGCTTTTGCCAGTGTATCAAAGCGGTTTGAAGAATATAAAAAGTCTATGGCAGAAGCACTTCGCCCTATTTTTCAAATTTCTCAACAGTATAGTGAGATGAAAGAGGGTATGATAAAGAACATTTCAATAATGCTGGAAACCATTCAGCCTACCCTTCAATCCTTATCCGGGTTAAAAGCTTCTATACCTCTTAGCGATCTTTCTACCGAGTTATTGCAACATCCCAAAGAGGGTAATGATGAAAAAGGTGCGGATGACGAAGATTGTCAATCAAGTGAAAGCGAAGACGACTCAAACATCTAAGGCTATCTCAATTAGAACGGGGTACCGAAAATTACAGCAATATATACTCGTTTTAGAACTTAATGAAGCGTTTTGAGTTTCCCCCTAATGTTAAGGACAAGCAATATAGCAAATTGCGAAGTATCTCTAACGCTATTGAGCCACTGTTGAAAATAGACATCTGGCAAAAGATTCTATGATGTGCTACTTTTTCCGTTTACGGATTAAGTCAAAATTGTATTTTAAGTAAATGTATAGGTAATCAACTTCCCGTTATGTCTATAATGCGACGTTGGAAATCAGAAGATTATCGAAGAATTCATTAGCAAAATTATAAAAATAGGTCATGCATCTATAGGGGATATATACGACACATGTCGCAAATTCCTTAAGATATTAAGGGATTGCGACATGTGTCGTGAAATAGACGTTAGGCGACAGACCATGCGAAGGTCGCCCCATCCTTGGGGCGGATTTCCTAGGGAAGTGCGTTGAAGTTTTAAGGCGGAAGTAGATTCATAAAACGTTTTTATGCGAGGAGATATGTAATGTCACAGATTATTACTGGTATTGAAATTAAGGATATTGCTTATATGATTACAGCTCTTGTAGCGCTTTTGACTTTTGTAAAGGTGGTTAGGGAATATATTTTACAGGGTAAACAAAAAAGAGTGGAGTTGCTGGAAAAATATCGAAAAAGATTTCATGAGGCCGAATATGTAAAAAGTATTACTCCGTATATTGAAGATGATGATGAGTGCCTCATGGAACTACCTAGAATTGATAAATATTATTATTTGGGCTTTTTTGAGGAGGTCGCAGTTCTTCTGAACTCTAAAGTCATTAAGAAGGAAACGGTCCACTATTTCTTTGGTTACTATGCTATAAAGACCTGGGAAAGTAAGAATTTTTGGGGTGATATAAATAGAGAAAGTTTATACTGGAGTGAATTTAAGAGATTTGCTCAGTCCATGAAAGAATATGAGCAAAGAAGACGAAATAGATGTTTTATACGAAACCTAAAACATATCAGAATGAATCCTTTTGAATTTTTCATGGAAAACAAAAAAATCAAGGTATAAGAAGTTTTAGGAGATGATAGAATGCAAATATTTCGAGATGAGAATGAAATATGGCAAGTCATCTTAGATGAACAAGAGAGACAAGATAAAAACAAGTTTAATGACTGGTACATGGAAGCTATGCCACGGTATTTAAATGCTTTAGATTTAGCATTTAGGATAGCTCAAGAGAGTAATGAATTTGAATTCATTCTATGTCTGCTTAGGGTTCGTGGTATTGAAGATGCTGGTTGGGATCCTTTTGAGACTACTTTAAAGGTTATCCCAAATATTCTAAAAATTCATTCGGAAATAACCAACAATATTGAAGCTGCAAGACATATTTCATTGTGGACGTATGGACATATTCTTGAAGCTTCAGAACCATACGAATTACTTGCCAATTTAATTGATGTTGTCAATGGTGGAACTTTTATTATTAGAAGGTTTCCTCCGAAAGGGAATCGGCCTCAAAGTCCCGGAGAAAAGATACAAAAATTATCTGAAATGGCCAAAGTGGCAGGAGTTTCCGATGTTGTGATTCCTTTAGTTGAAATTTGGAATCGAAATTTGAGGAATGCAATTTTTCATGCAGACTATGCATTATTTGGAGAGAAAGTAAGAACTATTAGGCCTTCATCCAATTATACTCATGAAGATATTATGGAATTGATTAACCGTACCCTAGCTTACCATCAAGCTTTAGCTGGGTTATTTGAAGCGTATATTGAGAGTTACAACGAACCGAAAATAATTAAAGTTGACCCCAGGTTTTCACGTGACCCGGAAGAAATGGCAACCATTATCGTACGTAAGAATAAAGGATTGGCCGGGTTAAAGGACTCTTGGAATATGGACCAATTAAAAGCAGGGAAAATTCCCTTTAGAATTGGCCGATTTACTCCAAATGAGATTAGCTTGTTGGACAGTAATCCTTTGATATCAGTTCTACAAGATTGAAATATATTGGAGTATTTCCGACGCCACGACGTATAAAACAGGATTCACGATTAAAAGAAACTATTTTGCTGGCAAATGAGCTTCATAAATCCATATTACAAGGGAAAAGGATTATTAGTACTAATTAGGATAATAATGATAAGTTCCGATAGACCAGGTTAAGGAACAAAAAGTAGGAACTATGACGCATTCGTAGAATTTAGTGCAATAGTTATGGGAGGAGGATACACATGCCATTTATTTTGAAGGAACTTATTAAAGCTGGTATATATATCGGTATATTGACCTTAATTTTATATTATTTTGTAGACAATAAGCTCTCTACAGATTTTATAGTAGCATTGACTAATCAAGTGATTATATTTATTTTTGACTTTAAAAGAATCAGAAATGATTATAAAGCTAGTAAAAAAGTAAATCTGTAATGTTATTAATGCATATTATTCATATTTAAGCGTAGGGCACTCAGTAAAAATTGCCTGGTTCCCATTATCCATATACCAGTTAGGCTAATTAGCAGAAGTCCAAATATGGACTCGAGTGTCTACTATGCGAAGTTGGTAATGAATATGGATGTTAAGAATGAATTTTTATATGGCATAAATGATTGTGGCATATTCGTAAGACGTACTGAAATAAAGTAAATTTGTTTTGAGAAAGGGGAAATCTCCGAAATTAACTTCGGGTATTTCCCAAAATAGTAGGAATACCCGAACTAAATATTCGGGAATCCCGTAGTTAGCTGAAATTGCACTACCGGGGCTATTATTTTGAGGAGGAAGATTATGACTAGGTATATTTATATTATATTGAGTTGCTTGATTCTATTTTTATCAGGATGTAATGGTCCTATAAACAGTAAAGAAGTCAATTCCAAAGATCATTCACAGAATAACGGCTTTACACAAAATCTAAACGAAGTAGTTAATGTTGGAGAGCATAAAATCCTGATAAAAAGGGTTTTGTTTGACATTAGTGCTTTAACACTGGAGTATGAGGTATTAGAACAACTTCCATCATTAGACATTGTAATAACGTCAGAATCAAAACAAAGAAACACTGATAGAGTATCTAATTTTGGAGAGGTTTCGGTTGATTTTCCTAGTGATGTCTGCGAAGCCATAGTATCTTTCCCACACAACCTTGAACTTGTTAACCAAAGAGTTGAAATGCAAGTAAATATCGGTGACCAGACCAGCGAATTCTTTATAGACTTTCCAGGAGAGAAACTTGCACAAGTAACTAAAGTTCAGTACTTCAACGATAGCGGGGAGCCGGTTAGTGATATAAAACAGGCAGCTACCAAAGTAATAGTTGCTTTAAGTTATACGGAGGTCGAGAGCAAAAATCTTGGAAAAGATATAGTTGTTTTGGACTTAGGAGAAAAACGGGTTTTAAAACGAAGTATGGGTTCATACGCAGGTGGGGGCGACGTTATTGAAAATTTTGAACCAATATCCATGCCAAGAGGTAATATAAATATCAAGTTGGTACCGGAAGATAAGCTATTCATTATAAGCTATTAGTGCAACATCAGCTAACAGAGGGTTTGCAACATCGGAGAGAATATGAAGGTAATAACCCAACGTCGTAAACCCTCTGGACGTTATGTGAAATTGGTCTCGGAGAAAACCGCATCGTCCTGGCTCGCATTGAATAGGCTTTATTATTTGTATGTATAGATAAACAAAGAGCAGGAGGATTTTATGAGTTATTCAGAGGTGAACAGATCTAACCCACAATTACTACATACAACTAATGCCAAAGAAAATAAGGAAAATCACAAACGTCCTTGGATAAGATTTTGGGCCCGGTTGATTGATGTTATACTTTTTATGTTAATAATAAGTACGACTATTGTAATAATTAATCCTTCTGCTTTAAATCATAGTGCAGTACTATTTTGGTTTTTATTATTTATTTGGTCTTTTTTCGAAGCAGTATTACTTTCAACTTGGGGGACAACACCAGGTAAATGGTTGTTAAGAATAATTATACGTGATTTAAATGGAGAGAAACTTACTTTTGTTAATGCGTTAAAGAGAAGTTTAATCATCTGGGCAAGTGGTCTTGGTTCTGGAATAGTAATAATTCTATTTATTACATTGATATACCAATACAATATTATCAGTCGAAATGGTACGACAAGTTGGGATAAGTCTGGAAAGTATACGGTTACATATACAAAGATCGGTTTATTAAGATTTCTCGTTGCTATTTTAATCATTTTTGGATTTATAGGATTATGTATTCTCGGAAGTAAATAATTTTATGAATTAAGGGTGACTATTGCTGGAGTATAAGGGGTCGACGTCCTTGTCGACCTCTGGGGGCACCAACTTCACATAACAGCGTATTCCTAAAATCTGAGAGATTATGAAAGTAGTAACCAGACTTCGGGAATACGCGGGACGTTAAATGAAATTGGTAAGCGAAGCCGCCCCTGTCCTGACGCGGCTCGCACAAGTAGTTCAGGATTTCAGATTCAAAGTTCAATTGATTTTATAATACTAATTAGGTTAATAATTGGAAGTGCTAGTACACCTAGGTTAAAAGAATATTGGTAGGATAGGACTAAACCGCTGGAGCGGTGGTTTAGTCCTATATAATATGTGTAGATCTAAGTTCATGCATTCTTATACATTTGGTTTACTGTGGGGAAGAGGGGAGTCACTACATGAATTAACATTATTAATTTTATAGTTAGGTAATGGGAGTAACAAAAATTGTTTATGAAAATAGGCATTTAACTTGAGAAGGAATTATGGAATATCCAACACCGCAGAGATTTGATATTAATAACCAAAAGAAAAAAGTTAGGAAGAAAAGCATTATAACAACTCTTCACTAAATAGATATTTAACGCATAGTTTAAATTGCGACGGAAGACGTTCCTAGTAAAATCTTAAATCTTTCCTTTGAATAAAATAGAACCTCAATCGGAATAAATCGTTTACAACAAAATCGGTTGAGGTTTTAGCAATGGCTCAGCCATCAATATGTAATTTGTATCCTAACGCACATACGAACCCGTGTCACCATAGATTTCGTTAATTTAGATGATACATACTGGCCAAGATCCTTAAAGCATTCTAAAGGAATCTGAAACTGTTTTCTCATGAATATAGTTCTGGAGGTTAACCTTAATTCCGATATATAGTGATTCTTACAGACTGGATAGTGTTTGCTGGTAAACGAATAAAATTCTCAGTTTATTTACTGTCTATAATAATCCGAAGAACAGGAAACTCTCGACAAACATAGCCCAACCGAGTGATCTGGTTAAATATAATCAATGGTATTATATGGGTACACCTCTGCCGTAATTTATACTCTACTTTACATAATATCTATTATAGGACCCAAAATAAATTTCTCTATCTTTAAATCAATTGGCTTATGACGAGCGACATCAAAACAAATTCTTAAAACGAAAATCCTGCAATAACTCTTCACAATTCTTTTGTCACAAGACCTTTTAAACCATTCTAGCCTCATTAACCGATCGCCTTACTGTACTACATCCACAAAAGAAGTTTCATCAAATACGCTTCCATATCTCCGCAAATCATTCAAATCGCTCTGTAGTATACCATTATTGTCATAAAGCTCAATAACTTCAACATCAGCTAAAGATTGTGAAGTAATAATATAGCCTTTATCCACTTGATCGGAATAAACCTCACCATTTTTAAATCTCACCAAGATGTTTTGTATATCAACCGGTTTCTTTTTGTCAGGTTCAATTAACCAAGTTGAATCGTTGAAGTTCCCGAATATGATTTTGCAACCATTATATTCAATAACATTGACGGTAAAACACATGCTTAGTGGCGTCTGTCCTTGTGCTTTCTTAATAATTTTCTTGTTTTCATCCAGGAAAAACAAATTCGTATATGATTGCCCCTGTCCATCGTTTTTTTCGGTTAATACTAAAGTACCATCCATAAAAACCTTTTGGGCAAAAATATGAGTCTTTCCTTTATTATATGGTTCGTAATTTTTATAATACGACTCCACGATCTGGCCGAGACTACTCCGGTTATTAACTGTGTTACCCTTTGATTCAATCTGTTGCCCAACTCCGGTATTTGAGCAACCAGACAACATCAATGCAAGTACAAGCGTTGCGAAAAAGAATCCTATTTTTTTCAAGCGCTCACCTCCAATTATATTCAGGCGAATATCCCGCTAATTTTTTACAAAGCCAAGTAATTTATTCAATTTCTTGGTCAGACCTCGTTCTCACTTGGAAATACCATATTATCGAAATTATCGAAGCTTATATTATCCTAATTCTTTCGAAGGTAATTCCATTAACTCTACAAAATACCAAGTTTTCCCCTGATCATCTGATTTGTATTTTGCGCTAACTGTACCCCCCATGTAATCACCTTGTGGCCCCTGCCCTACTAAAAGAAATAACTGTCCTTCTTCAAAATATGGAGTTTCGGGTTGGATAAAAGGTTCAAGAGTGGTTCCCATCCAACTCTCTTTAACCGCAGGGATGATAATGGGTGCAAATGATTTACCTCCATCCTCCGTTCGATATAAATTAGTTTCAGCTCCATCTATCTTAGGATAGCTCATAAAACCTAGGTTTTCACCTATAAAACCAGCTGACTGCAATAGACTGGTTCTAGGCCCAGAACCAACCTCCTTCCATGTTGCACCCCCATCTGTTGTCTTATAGATTATTTGACTTTCCTGGGACATAGCTCTATCCCCTGTTGCTATGACATACCCCACTTTGGCATTTGGAAAACTGCAAAACTTTACTCTTACGCTGTCTAAGGTTTTACTGATTTGTGATGTCTTCCAAGTGGCTCCCTTATCCTCTGAATAGGTAGCCGTCAGAGGGACTTCCTTCGTACCACCATAGACAAAGGCAGTTTTTTCTGAAGTTATAACATAGCTTTTTTCCTGCAGTTTATTAAAATAAGGTCTTCCGTCTCCAACCGCTGCTAAGGACTCTATCGAAACAGGTACTTCTTCCCATGTAATTCCTCCATTATAGCTCACATAGCAAATATGATTTTCAATTTTGTATGTGTATTGTTGCTTGTCATAGGGGATTTCAGCTTCATACTTTTGCTTATACTCATCTCTTTCTTTTTCACCGCTGGTTTGATATTTTTCCAAATCATACCCAGCGGGTCTTTGAACTTTGGTTGCAGTATAGGTATAGGTTCCTTCCTCAGATGGTTCTACTTTAAACCATAAAACCCATTGACACTTAAGCTTATTTTCCTCCAAAACCCCATTCCACTTGGAAGCATTTGCTGTATCTAAGTTTTTGGTCACAACAGAAAAGTCTACTTGAATTACATTGGCTTCTCTATTTTCAATCTGATCAATAGAGTATTCAGCAACTTTTTGGCTCCAGGGTACATATCTTCCCTTGTATTGCTCTACGTATGACTCCAGCCATTTTGTCCCCCCTGCAATAAGGTCTTTGCTGTTAACCTCCACCGAGAAGCCCACAGGCTGAAACTTAATTTTACTTTGTTGATATTTATAAAAGCCGAAATAACATACGGCTAAAACTGCAATAACAAGGCACAATTTAGTCACTAGCTTGTTCATTTTCTCCTTTGGTTCGGAAAAAGAGGACATTCTATTTAAGCTCCTTCTTTTTTAAACATACTTATTAATTTTACAATAAAAAAGAAAGCTCTGGTAAACTTTCTTTACTTTAGATCACAGTGCGCAAATAAAAATATATAATTATGCTGACAACTGCTGAAATCCCCCGTAATAGTCTATTCCTTTTATCTATCAATACCTCGATAAACAGTACTGCGGCCAAGATAATCCATATTCTCTCAATTAGAAACAACCCCAATAATGTCGATATTGAAAATTTAAATATAGGTAGCACCAAAATCAGTGATGTTATCGCAATTGTCATTAACCAGATGAGTCTTGTCATTAGCGAATACTGTTTATAGTATGAAAACGCTATGAAACTTAAAACAAGAAATAGGACTATCCATTGAAAAATCATACATAAATCCTCCCTGTCCACTTTCTACACCACTCTAATTATATCCCAGGTTAATTGGTAAACCTAATATTCTTGAAGGTTGCTTCACAAGGGTTTAAAAAAACCAGCAGTCAGGGGATGAAAAATTCACCTGACTACTGGTTTTATCATTTCACTTTTCGTAAGACCTTTTATTGATTAGAGGAACTTAACTATACAAATAGGAGAACAAACCAACGTCTGAAAGAAGAATAGTGATCTTTCGAAAAGGGCAGGTACTTGTCGATTTGTTGGTCTCATCAAGTTCTTAGGCCCTGAACACGATTGTAATTATCTCTCGTATGCCTCAATTAATTTACTAATCTCGAACTTTTTCATTTTAAGAAAAGCTTCTGTAACTTGTGCTAGTTTTTTTGCGTCCTTATTCTGCATCATCTCATCCATAATTGCGGGAACAATCTGCCAGGAAAAACCGTATTTATCCTTTAGCCAACCGCATTGCTCTGCTTCAGGAACGGCAGACAGCTTCTCCCAATAATAGTCTATTTCAGCTTGAGTTTTGCATTTAACGACCAATGAAATTGCCTCATTAAATGTAAAGTTATGCTCATAAGCACTGTCCATGGCAGAAAACGATTGGTTATTCAAGGTAAAGTCGACATGCTGAATCATTTTCGGTTTATTTGGAGCTGCGCCCTCCCCGTATCTAAGGATATCCCCTACACTTGAGTGCTCAAATATTGTTGAGTAAAATCTGATAGCATCTTCAGCATTGCCGCACTGGTCTCCGACAAACATTAGCGTTGGGGTGATTTTTTGCTTAATCCCCATATCACCCATGTGCATTATCTGCCAAGATAAACCGTATTTGTCAACTAACCATCCATACTTTTGGCTAAAGGGATAGGTGTCCAAGGGCATTAGGGCAGCACCCTTTTCAATAAGTTTTCCCCATAAGCCCTCAACTTCTTCGCTAGAACTACAAGCGATGCGAAATGATACAGACGGTGTGAATTTGAATAATGGCCCGGCTGACAACAGCATAAATTCTTGTCCTGCAAGCTCGATAGTGATCATATCCACCGATCCGGAGGGTGTGCCACTTAATATGGTTTTGTCTTTTAGAATGGATCCTTCAAATAATGATAGATAAAATCTTGATGCCTCATCAGCTTCTTTATCAAACCATAAGTGCGGGATAATCTTTTGCATATTAGTCTCCCCTTAAAATTCAAATTTTTTGCTTATCGTCGATCAATGATAAATATTATTCCTTGAAAAGGCAAATCTTATATGTATTGAATTTGAACACCTTAAAGGAGATAGTATGCCTAAATATTTCGCTTATCCAATATTCACCATGGTATTTGCCTTAATTTTAGTCGCTATTGTGCCAAAACAAGAGACTAAGCGTCTTGCAATTTATGGAATCATTTTCGGAGGAATAATGGACTCTCTGGTTCACTTATTTGGCTATATCACTGGCTTGTTCTCTTGGATAAATTATGGTCCTTTTGGTTTCCTAGGCGTTCATCTATTCCCCGGTATATCTTGGTCAATATTTTTTATCTTATATTATTATTTTTTGCCTCAACAAAAACCTTTAAATTACATATTCGCTGTAGCGGCAATCTTTTTTTCCACTTTATATTATAATTTGCTCTTCGAAATAGATCTTCTGTATTCTGCCAGTAAATTATGGTTACCTCTAGCTGGGTTTGCTTTTTGGTTTTCAACAGCAACCTGGGGGTTTTATAGATTAAATACTTTTATGGAACTTAACTCTTTTAAAAGAAATCCAGAGAATGAGACGAGGGAATAAATTTTATTTCTATCGCTCAATATAGCATTGATTATGGAGGTAACCTAATTGGAAAACACTCATAATTTCATTTTACCAAAGACTAATCTAATAGGTATTGGGGCTATCAAAGACCTTCCCAACGAGCTATTAGCCTGGAAGCTAAGCAAAGCCCTGATCGTTACTGATAAAAACATGATAAGTCTCGGTTATGTAGAGAATGTAGAGAAGATCTTAAAGAACCTATTCATTTCATATGATATATTTGATGGAATACTGCACCCCAATCCTACCGTTTCCTTTGTAGAAGATGGCTTATCTTATTTTAAGAAAGGTCTTAATGTTTTACGCAACTATAAATTGATTATTTCCATCGGCGGCGGGACCAATCATGACTGTGCTAAAGCAATAGCAATAGTTGCTACCAACGGCGGTTCAATCATTGATTATGAAGGATATAACAAAGTAACGAAACCACCCCTACCCCAAATTTCAATTAATACAACCGCTGGGTCGGGAGCTGAATTAACTATGTTTGCCATAATCGTCGATAATTCAAGGAAAGTAAAAATGACCATCGCTTCGCCTTTTTTAACCCCCTATATTACTGTCAATGATCCAATATTTATGACAACAATGCCTAAAGAAGTTACCGCCAGCTCAGGTTTTGATGTTGTTTCCCATGCTATAGAAGCTTATGTGTCTACTGAAGCCTCTCCTTTAACCGATTCTTTTGCTCTTGATGCAATACGAATAGCATTTGAGTATCTGCCGAGAGCCTACGAGAATGGCAATGACTTAGAGGCTAAGGAAAAAATGATGTATGCCAATATAATGGCTGCAATGGCCTTTAATAATGCGGGATTAGGTTATGTACATTCAATGGCCCATCAGTTGGGCGGATTTTATGGTCAAACCCATGGTTGTTACAACGGGATCTTGGTGCCTTATGTATTTGAGTTTAATTCCGCGTCCATACCTAAACAAAGAATTATGAAATTATGTGAAGCCATGGGGGCTAGTACCCAGGACACTTCACAAGCTATCGACATAATTATTGATTCAATTAGAAGATTAACTGCCAAAATCGAAATTCCCGGTAAATTGCGTGAGATGGGACTCAAAGAGAACGATATTGAAACTCTCTCTCAGAACGCCATGAAAGATATAACCGTTTTTACAAACCCTAGAAAAGGGTCTGTTGAAGATTTTATGAGCTTATTTAAATCCGCTTATTGAGTGAAGAACTATCCATAACAAAGAAAGCGACTTGATGGTCGCTTTTACTATATGGATTTATCTTAAATATAATCCCTTAACACTACGCAATTAGGTTACTCTTATCCTTTATCAGCCTCGATAAACCTTATTACAAATGCAGCCATGATGATTGTGCTTAGTATGTAGCCCAGAATCATTTCGCTTGCAACAAACATTTTAGCCGTGTTGGTTATTGGATATATATCACCATAACCTGTAGTTGTAAAAGTAGTGATACTGAAATATACACTATCTATTGCCGATAGAATCATTCCGTCTTTAAATGCATGAGCAAGATCTCTGGATAGTTTATAGTAAAAATTAGCATACCCCAAAACTAAGATGATACTTAATAAGATGATTTTGGGAAAAACTAATTTCTTGTGCTCCTTATGAATTATCTTATTAGTTAAGATGGCTAAGCTGAGGAAAAAATAGGCAACAACAACAATTACAAAATATGTAGGCATGAAATTTATGTAGAAATCTATTAGGATGATACACAACAAAATCAGACTTAAATAAAGAAATCTGTTAAGTATTTTATGGGATCTCAATTAAATACCTCCACTCTCTCCAATCCTGAAACTAAATCTATATTATATCTAATGGATTTTTCCTTAACCCCTATGGATTCAGCATACATATATTATCTAATTCCACATCTTTCTTAAAATCTCCTCCCTGACCAGAAACAATTTCTCTTTTCAAACCGAACTATCCCCATTGATAAATGGTAATTCCACAGTGAATGTTATCCCTTTGACAATTAGTATATTTACCATTATTCTAACCACCCTAGCCCCCAAAACTATGTTTTAGGGGCTTAATTCGTAGGGACAGAAACCATCACATCAATTATAAACTTCGCAGTGCATCAATTGGATTAAGTTGACTTGCTTTTCTTGCAGGCATATATCCAAATACAATACCAACTAATCCAGAAAATCCGACAGCCAGTAGAATGGTAGCAATAGAAAGCGAAAATCCGATCCCAATTAAAGCTGCTGCAGTATAAGCTATTAAGCCCCCCAGAACCAAGCCAATGAGACCACCAACTAGGGAAAGGAATATTGACTCAATAACGAATTGCAGCTGAATTCTTTTGGGTGTCGCACCTAAGGCCTTCCGCAAACCTATTTCCGTCGTTCGCTCAGTAATAGACACGAGCATCATATTCATGATTCCAATACCACCCACTACAAGGGATATTGCCGCAATTCCTGCCAGAAGAAGTGACATCATGGACATCATTGATTCAAAAGATTCGATTATATCCCCCATATTGAAAACTGTATAGGCGTTATCTTTATAGTTAAAGGCAGGATTAAGCACCCCTTTAAGATCAGTTACAGTATCATCAGCTAATGAAGTATCTTCCAAGAATACATCTAGACTAGAAATATCCTTGACTCCCAAGCTTCGCATTGCCGTAGTATAGGGGATTATGACAGACTCATTATTCGAACCCATACTAAATCCACTTGAGGCATTTAATGTGCCAATTACAGTATAACTAGTACCGTTTATGACAAGGTCTTTCCCAATAGGATCGACACCATAATAAAGTTCATTGATGATATCGCTGCCAATAATTGCAACCTGGTTTTTACTGTTTAAGTCGAGAATATTTATTGGCCTCCCAGTCTTAAGCAGGCTGATATCCATGTTAAAATACACATCGTTTTTACCCTGTACTGTCACGTTTTCCATGAGCTTTCCTTCGTAGATAATGCCGGTTTTTCCAGAAATCGTAGGGGATACACCCTTAATATTCTCCTCCTTTGAAATGTTCAGCATGTCTTCTTGATTAAGCCCTTGTTTGAGAGGAGTACCCATAACATTCACAGTGATTTTATTAGCCCCCAGCTCTGTGACTTGATCGCTGATACTATTTGTCGCACCCTGGACGATGGTGATTAAAGCAATAATCGATGCTACTCCTATTACAATACCCAGCATTGTCAAAAATGAGCGCAGTTTATTTCTCACAATATTTTCATAGGACATTTTTATACTCTCAAGCAGCATCTACTGAACCTCCTGTTCCGATAAATGTCCATCGAGAATGTTGACAACTCTCTTGGCATGACGTGCAATCCCGATGTCGTGGGTTATCATAATTATTGTTCTTCCGTCGTGATTCAGTTCCTCAAAAAGCTCCATAACTTGTGCACCTGTTTTTTGATCTAAAGCACCTGTTGGTTCATCGGCCAGCAAAATTGTGGGCTCAGTTACCAAAGCTCGGGCAATGGCAACCCGTTGTTGTTGCCCCCCAGATAGCTGAGTTGGTAAGTTTTTTGTCTTATCAACTAACCCTACTCGATCGAGGATTTTCAGCGAACGTTCCTTTCTTTCCGCTGAGGAGAGGCCAGCGTAAATCAATGGTAACTCCACATTTTGAAGAGCACTTAAGCGTGGCAGGAGCTGAAAGTTTTGAAATACAAAGCCAATTTCCTTATTTCTAATAAAGGCAAGTTCAGTTTCATCCAGGTCTTCAATATCATTGCCAGAGAGTAAATATTTTCCTGATGTCGGCATATCTAGGCAACCAATAATGTTCATCATTGTGGATTTCCCCGATCCTGACGGACCAAGTAAGGATAGAAATTCACCGGAATTTACTGTTAAGTTTACCTTACTCAATACTTCTAGCTCTTCTTCCCCCATATAGTAGCTCTTAGAGATATTTTGCATGTTCAGCACTTCCGCCATTAATCATCACCACCTGTATTATTCATCCCACCTGAAGGAAATTTCGTTCCTTCCTTAGCTGCAGTCTTGGTATAGTAAACTGTCTCTCCACTTTCAAGGCCACTTTTTACTTCTACGACTATCCCATCATTTATGCCGGTAGCTATTTCGGCTCTAGTCACTGTACCACTCTCATCTTTTTTTAGAACATAGGGCTTGTTATTCTCGTCGAATTGAACCGCAGTTATAGGCAATGTGACAATTCCACTAACTTGATTGCTTATAATTTTTACCTCTGCAGACATTCCAATTCTTACACTTTCATCGTCCTCAAGATCGATTATAGCGGTAAAGAAAGTTACTCCATTAATAATCTGCCCCTCTTTAGAGATTGAGCTGATATTGCCCTTTATTTCTTTGTTTATTGCACCAAATTTAATAGTGGCTTCCTTACCTTTCTCAATCGCAGTAAGGTCATACTCATCTACTTTCACTTTGATTTGAAGATTATTATAATCCACAACTTCTAATAGTTTTGTACCTGCCATCACTTGTGCCTTTTCTTCTATATTGATATTAACAATTTCTCCCTGAATTTTTGACTTAATGTCTTCTCCAGCCGTAGTTCTAATTAAGACTGTCCCTTCTTTAACTAGGTCTCCCTCTTTGACTTTGATTTCCGAAATTTGCATCATCTTTTCAGAAGTCACAGTTTGACGATCTGTAGTTTCAACATTGCCAGTGAAAGAGTAATAGGTGGTTAGGTCGCCCGTCTGAGCAACAACGCTTTCATACGGTAGTTCAGTAGGTTCCTTAAGAAAGGTTATGCCTCCAACAGTTACAGCTACCGCTACCAACCCCAGAATAATCCACTTAACTTTAGATTTGTGTTTTTTCATTTTCTATGACCTCCAATTTTTTGGCTCCATGAACCATATCTTAAGCTGGTTATATGAATTCAATATGAACTTCAGTTTTGATTAGTTCTAACTTTAAATTTTGCACTGATCTTTCCAAAAATATGTAATGGAATATAAATCAAATAAACCCTCAACATGGCATTTCTGCCGATATTGAGGGTTTACTTTAAATATTCATTTTGCAGCTAGTTAAAGTCAGTTCCCTTATTGCTATTGTCATGTTGAATTCCGCTGAATCTAATGAAGGATCAAATTAGTTGTAAGTTGCAGTTTTAATAGATGGCAAAACATATAATAGCCAATATCAAAATGAATATCCATTCATTATTCAACTTTAGTCTTAAATAATTATACATTTTGCCTCAATTTGCTATAAAGAGATTGTATTACAAAATGCACAATATTGTAACATTCTCCATAATATGTCTAACCTTAAATTGAACTACCCCTCAAATTATTGGGACTTATTAACTTATACTAAATATTACTATCTAAATTAGGATTTTTGGAGTGAACATCCATATATTATCTTAATATCAGAGATGTTGACACAATGCAACCTTAAATGTTAGTCTTTGTCTATAAGAAAACTGGAGAGTATTATTAATAATCTTAAAAAACGAGTTAATAACTCGGAATTTTTTTACACTAATCAAGTTAAATTATTCACTAATATTACATTATATACAGAAAATTTGAAATTCATTTTAGGAGGATTGCTTATGGCAAAATTATTACCATCTAACTCTAGGTTTTTATTTTTTTGGGTATCTAAAACGTCTTGAAGTTATCTTTGGATTCTAAATTATCTGTAAATTGTTATTAATAATTTTTGGGAGGGGTTTAAATGCGTTTAGGATGGCTAATAGTTTTCGCTCTAATGACTGTCTTGGCAATTCTGTCCTTTAGTAAAGCTCTTAAGAAAAAAATCGGAATTTTGAGCTTAGGTGCCAAAGAAGAAAGATTTGACAACCCTAATCAACGTTTTATGAACTTTGTTAAGTTAGTACTAGGTCAGAGTAAATTAATTAATGAACCATATGGAGTTGTTCACTTTATCATCTTCTGGGGTTTTATCTTTATTTGTTTAGGTGAACTGCCTTTAATATTTGAAGGACTCTTCCCTGCTTATTCTTTCCCTATCTTGGGAACAAACCGCTATTTTTATATGATTAAAGATCTTATGACCGCCTTAGTAATTGTCGGCTTATGTTTCGGACTAATTAGAAGATGGGTAATTAAACCTGCTCATTTATCTCGAACACCTGAAGCAGCAATTATTGTAAGCCTGATCTTTGGCGTTATTGTCACAGAATGGATAGGAAGTGGAGCAAAAGTAGCTCTTGATCCTAGCAACAGCGTATACTCACTGGCCATTATGTATCAAAGTTTTGCCACTCTCTTTAGTGGATTAAGCACACATACTCTTGAACTGATTGAAAGTACTTTTTGGTGGATTCATATGCTGATTGTATTTGGTTTCCTGGTTTACATTCCAAATTCGAAGCATATGCACCTTTTAGCAGTACACCCTAACACCTATTTCTCTTCTTTAAAACCTATTGGTGGTCAAATTGAAAAAATTGACTTAGAAGATGAAGAATTAACTGAATTAGGGGTTAACCGGATTGAAAGCTTTACTTGGAAGCAACTATTAGATAGCTTTGCTTGCGGAGAATGTGGAAGGTGCATGAATAACTGTCCGGCCAACATTTCCGGCAAACCCTTGAACCCTAAACGTTTAATCAGCCGCCAATTAAAAGACCATCTTTTAGAAAAAGGTGCCGTCCTGAATGCTAAAGGCTTAACTTCCACCAGTGATGAAAATGCGGACGCATTAGCAGAAATTGCCGAAAACGATCCTCAAGCAGCTGAAATTCTTCAAAAATCTTTAATTGGGGATATCGTTTCCGAAGAAGAGATTTGGGCATGTACGACTTGTATGTCCTGCCAAGTACAATGTCCGGTTGCCAACGAGCATGTGAATAAGATCATTAATATGCGCCAATCTCTGGTTATGATGGATAGTAATTTCCCACAAGAGTTGCAAACGTCCTTCCGTAACGTCGAGAATAATGCCAACCCTTGGGGTATCGGCTACACCGAACGTGCAAATTGGGCTTCTGATTTAGATGTCAAATTAATTAGTGAACAAGAAAATGTAGACTACCTCTTCTGGGTTGGCTGTGCCGGTTCTTTTGATAGTCGTGCCCAAAAAGTAACCGTTGCTGTCTCGAAGATTCTTAAAGCTGCGGGAGTTAATTTCGCAATCTTAGGAACAGAAGAAAAATGTTGCGGTGACTTTGTTCGCCGATCAGGAAACGAATATCTATTCCAGACTGCAGCAATAGAAAACGTAGAAATCTTAAATAATTACAATGTGAAAAAAATCATTACAACTTGCCCCCACTGCCTCAATACTTTGAAGAATGAGTATCCTGATTTTGGCGGTAATTATGAAGTAATCCATCATACAAAATTTATCGATCAATTAATCAAGGATGGTAAATTAGTTCTCAATTCAAAAGCTGAATTTGAACCGCAAAGAATTGTCTATCACGATTCTTGTTATCTTGGTCGTTATCAGCAAGAATTTAATTCACCTCGTGCCCTTTTCAATATGGTTCCTGGTGTTGAATTGGTAGAAATGGATCGTCATCACAATAAGAGCTTCTGCTGCGGTGCCGGTGGCGGCCGGATGTGGTTAGAAGAACAAAATGATCAAAGGGTTAATAATCTTAGAGTTGAGCAGGCACTTGATAAAAATGCGGAAGTTATCGGTGCGAATTGCCCCTTCTGTATTACAATGATGGAAGATGGCATTAAAGACAAAGTTGACACCGAAAAACAAACTGTTAAAGTCCTAGATCCTGCAGAGCTCATTGCTAAGATGATAAGCTAGCTTCAAAGATATATACTTTCAGGCTAAGTTTCAATCCAAGGAGGCAATTCAATGGCAGAGTGTGAAGAGTTATTGAATAGATTTACTTCAGCAGGTCAAGATCGCAGCGTCAGAGAACTAAGGAGTCATGAACTTGAAGAGTATAAATCAATATATAATGACCTAGTGGCGCAGTACAATGATACCAATGGAGAAATCCCCGTTGATATGGATATTCAAGTAATTAACAAAATCTATACTCATAATGACATGAATACAACTCCATTGGGATTGGTTAACGTAAGCTTGGAGTACTTGGCCAGAATCCTGACCTTTGCTAAAGCTCGAGGAATTCAATGGCAGCTTGAGTGTAGAAAGTGTACAGATACTCACTTCAAGAAATTATCTCATTTTGAGGTAAAAGTCGATTGTGACAGAGATGTTTTCGTGACAATGGCTGTCGAGGCAGGATTTCGGTTTTGATCTAAAAAAAGTATTGATTAAAGGTATCCCACTAGGGATGCCTTTTTTCTTTTTACAAACCTTCTAAGCTGCTTCAGCCCTAAAAGCCTTCGGCCTTACATGAGCTTAGTTCTTCTGTTTTAGCAACCAATTTGCGCATAAGATTAGAAATGGATTTTCTTGCAATATCATCAATTAGCTTTCCATCTTGATCAAATTTTTTACTGGCGTTAGTGATTAATACTTTGCGGCTATTGATCGTTTGGAGTCCAAGTTTGCCACAAACTCTACGAAGATGATGTTGTACATAGCCCCCACCAAGCACTTCCAGAGACGCACTTATCATCGCCAGGGGTTTCCCTCGTAATGGTAAATCACTCCCGCGTGAAGCCCAATCTAAAGCATTCTTTAAGACTGGGGGTATGGAATAATTATACTCAGGTGTAGATATGATGAATGCATCTGCTTTCACCAGTTGCTCTTTCAAATCAATAACAGCTTGAGGTAATCCTTTGGCTTCTACATCCTCGTTAAAAATAGGGATCGATGATAGATCTACGATTTCCATAGATGCGCCTTCCGGAAGTAAGTCTGCCGCTGCTCTCAGAGCTGCTGTGTTGTATGAATTGTTTCTTAAACTTCCAGAAATACCAATGATCTTAATTGCTTTTGTCATTAAAGCACCCCCTATTAATCTTAGCCTTTGTATAAATGCGAGAATTAAATGGTGGGAATTATATTTCTGTTTAATATATTCCAAATATTCTACACTTTAGTGGCAATTCCTGCTTAGAGTAGTATAAATATTTTGATAATATAAAATAGTATAAAATAATAACAAAATTATAGGTCAGACCGTACTAACGATCTGACCTTACATATTTCCATATTTATAAATGACTACTCTTTGTGGGGCACATAAATTTAATTTTGCAAATATCTATATGAATAATCTTGTTAGTCTTTTATTAACTAATAAGACTAAGAACTGGAAAATCACTGGGTTTTTATTCTAAATACTTTTTTCTTACCATCAAGCTTGCCTCTACTAGTCTTTTCTTCTGAATTTAATAAGATATCATCTATCTCAATCTCGGCAAAATCTCCCTCTAGAGAATTAATGCATTGGCAGCAATTATCACATTGTTTTAGCGGATCAAGATCACAAAGATCGCATTCACCACATTGGGTACAACTTCGATCTTGCAAAACACATGGATCTCCCATAGTATTCAAACTACTTCTCTCCCCTATCATTTTGTAAGTTGTGGACTTCCTAAAATATTCCTGGACTTAAGATTAAGGAGTTCGGCTCTTTCGTTAATCCTTTTAAGGCTGCAGCAGTACGCTGCTCACTCCAAGCTTCATCGAGCAAGAGAATAGTATCTCTGTAGCGTTGCTTACTTCCTAATAAAACAACTAAGTAGTCCCCGTCGGATCTTGTTACATAAGAAACCAGACACTGCCCCGCCTCTGTTGTTGTTCCTGTTTTTAGTCCTTGGTTTCCGGGATAAATCCCAAGGAGACGATTAGTATTCTGCAAATCAGCTTCTCGTGATTTCCCTTGTCCATCTGTCCACTGAACATGGGCATTTGCCAGTTTGACAAACTTCATCAGTTCTTTATTTTCACTAAATCGAACTGCAATTTTACTTAGGTCATTAGCTGTTGTGTATTGATCAGGATCAGGCAACCCATGAGGGGTTGTAAAGTGAGTATTTTGACACCCTAAAGTAGCAGCGTACTCATTGATTTCTTGAGCAAAAGCAGGGATCGAGCCACTAACTTTTACTGCCAGGGCTGCAGCCGCATCATTGGAACTGTTAACATATAAGGCGGTTAAAAGATTATGTACGGATATTTCATCTCCCGGCTGGAGTCCCAGATGTGAGCCTTCTACATTCACTTCTGCCCCAACTCGGACAATATCTGATTCATTTAAGGATTTTAAAGCCACAAGCCCAGTAATAAGCTTGAGTGTGCTGGCCGGAGCACGCTGTATATCGGCATTATGGGATTTGATTACCTGATTGGTTAAGGGGTCAATAAGTACATAACTTTCGTCTTCTGTTGATAGATCTTGGGAAGAAGATCCAGCCTTTGATGATTCAGAAGATTGAACTTCTGAATTGGTCAATCCTTCAGTCTGTAAGTTGGCGATAGCTGGTCCAAAATAGTCTAATCCAATCAACAGAAAAACAATGAGCAGTATGCTAAACATTATTAAGTTGGCTTTTCTGGTTTTTCTTTTAGTTCTAGATTTAGGAACGTGATGATCTAATTGTTTCACAATAATCCCTCTTTTAAGCTAAGGCCTACCAGTCAGGTCTTATGATATTATAACATTCCATATCACAGCAAACATTTCTATTATAACTAATTTAATCCAAGGTGGCAAGTTTTGTTTGCTATACCTAACTAGGATTCTTGGTATCCGTCCATAATTGCCATACCTTTAAGAATGGATAAGGATTAATCCATTGTTCATTGGGAAGCTCTATGCCAAAATGAAGGTGGTCCGGAGTTGTCAGGGCATCACCGGTGTGACCCATTCCGCCAATGAAATCCCCGGCTGCAATTCTTGCCCCTTTCACAAGATCTGGAGAAATATATTGCAGATGAGCGTAGTAATAATAATTCCCATCATCTCCACGTACACCAACTCGCTCACCACCTAATCTGTTCCACCCCAGCTGTTCGATTTTACCACTACATACACTAACTATCCTTGTCCCTTCTTTTCCAAAAAGATCAGTTCCCTCATGTCTGCGAATCCCGCCTTCTCGATCTGCTCCAAAACTATCCTCATACCAAGTTGTTCCTTCAATGGGGAAGGTGTATTTATAAGGTCTATAATATGAATACTTGGCTAAAATTTCGCGATGTCTTTTGATCGCCTTAAGCTTATCTAAGGAAAGCTTGCCCCAATTAAGATTTGCAAAGGAAACATCGGTATGTAGTTGGGCAATCAGTTCTTGAGCTTCTATTTCAGGAATCGTCGACCGTATAGCTATAAGATCCTCAAAAGGGATTGTCGGGGTTCTGGAATTATCCCGTACACATTGTTTTACAAGGTCAGGAGTTATTGTTGATAAATAGGGATATACATCAGAATCAATTTTTACCGGCCGATGCAGTACCTGCCAGATTAGAAATGAAGAAAGTATCAAAATAATCAACTGGATTACTGAAATTAAACTTTTTTTTGAGCTTACTCTCATAAAATCCCCTACTCTCTTAATCATCCAAGAAATTATTAGTTATTTACGAACATTTGTTTGCACTTTTGGCGAATGAATGGTACAATATTCCTGACTAGATGGGGGTGTTTTTTTATGTACCCGGATTTATCGCCAAGACAAACGAAGATTTTGGAATTTATTAAACAGGAAATCCGTAAGAAGGGTTATCCACCTGCCGTAAGAGAAATCGGCGAAGCTGTAGGATTGTTATCTAGCTCTACTGTTCATGGGCATCTCCAGACATTGGAGGACAAGGGATACATTCGACGTGATCCCACTAAACCACGGGCAATCGAAATTTTGGATAGTTCCAGTGAAGCCCTTGAAATGAAAAAAGTAGTCCAAGTACCTATTGTCGGCCACGTCACTGCCGGTCAGCCTATCACGGCAATTGAAAACATTGAAGGGTCCTTTCCCTTATCCGCGGATTTTGTACGCCATGACAATATTTTTATGCTTCGCGTCAAGGGCGAAAGTATGATAGGAGCAGGAATATTGGATGGGGATTACATTATCGTTCGACAACAAAACGAAGCACGTAATGGTGAAATTGTTGTAGCCCTAATTGGTGATGAAGCGACTGTAAAACGTTTCTTTAAGGAAAGAACTCTGATCCGACTTCAGCCTGAAAACCCATCCATGGAACCGATCTACTCCCAGGATGTTTCAATCCTCGGTAAGGTCGTCGGCGTTTTTCGTACTATGTAATTACTTAACATTCCTAATATCAAAGATATGCGTAAGATGTATAAGATAACATTATTTTCTATTCATCTTTACCAGAAGAAGCACAAGAGTAAAAAAGCGTTCTCTCTCCACAGTCTAGTTGACAGTGAAGGAGAACGCTTTTCGCTTGCTGTACCAGTTGAATTTATGGTCTAAGTTTCACAGGCACTATTAGTCATTCTGGGAAATTTTACAGTTTTGTTTATCCTGAAAACGTTCCATACCCAAGATAATTAAGCGATCGATTAATTCAGTGTAGGGAATGCCTGTAGCTTCCCACAGTTTAGGGTACATGGAGATTTCAGTAAAACCTGGTAGAGTATTTATCTCATTAAGAAATATTTCATTTTCATCATTCACAAAGAAGTCAACTCGACTTAAGCCGCTAGCTTCAACTGCTTGGAAGGCTTGAATGGCCATAAGTTGCAACTTCTTAACGATGTCGTCTTCCAGCGCTGCCGGAATTAAAAGGCTTGAGCCAATGTTGGAGTACTTAGCTTCATAAGTATAGAACTCCTGGGCCGGTAGTACTTCCCCTGGAATAGAGGCGATAGGGCTATCGTTCCCTAAGACTGAAACTTCTATTTCATGCCCGTTAATGGACTCTTCGATAACAATTTTACGGTCAAAAATGGCGGCTGTCTTTAAAGACTCTTGGAGCTCTGTACGATCATGAGCCTTGGAGATCCCCACGCTCGACCCCAGATTGGCTGGTTTAACAAAGCAAGGATACCCTAGCTGAGCTTCAATCTTATTCAGATAAGTCTCAGGTTCCCTCAGGAACTCTGATCGCAGCAGAGTTACATATCGTGCCGAAGGAAGATTTCTCTCGATGAACACAGCTTTCATTCGATCTTTATCCATCCCCAGAGAAGATCCCAGAACTCCGGATCCTACATAAGGAACATTAGCCATCTCCAGTAATCCTTGAAGTGTACCGTCCTCCCCATAGGTTCCATGAAGAACAGGGAAAACCAAATCAAACTTCCCATCGTTGGGCAAAGATTGACCATTGATGGCCAAGAAATGTGGTTGAGTAGGATCGATGACTAAAGTTACCTGTAACCCCTCCGTAGTCGTCGGGAAACCTGTTTTCAAAATTTGATCCGGTATAACTCCCCAAAACCACTGCCCTTGTTTGTTAATACCAATCGTTTCTACATTATAACGACTTCTGTCAATCGCTTTGTAGATCGATGATGCAGAGTTTAAGGAAACTTCATGTTCCCCAGAGCGCCCACCGAACAGAAGAACCACAGTCGGTTTGTGATCATTCATTATACCCCATCCTCCTTAAATATGTAATTTACTTTCTCAACAAGAATGTCCTCTGTAAAAGATCCAACTATAGGAGTATATGCGATAAAAAGAAAAAAGCTCCTACCTAACGGTCAAGAGCTCCAATTTGATCTAAAGGCCAATATCGAAATAGAGTTCTTCCGGTAATATTCTCTACGGGTAAAAATCCCCATTCTCTTGAATCAGCACTGTTGTTGCGGTTATCTCCCATGACAAATACGGAATCGTTGGGAACAACAATTGGACCGAAATCACTGTTGGCATTATCTACCACATAAGGTTCCTCAAGTCGTTGATCGTTTACATAAGTTTTTTTGCTGCGTATTTCAACTTTATCCCCTGCTAATCCAACAACTCGTTTAATATAGTCATCCGTAGCATGAGCACTCGGTGGTGGATGAAAAACAATAATATCTCCATGATTAATATGATCAAACCTCTTAAAGAAGAACTTGTCCACAATGACCCTATCTTCAAGTTGAATTGTAGGGAGCATTGAACCCGTAGGGATTTTTCGCGCTTCAATCACGTAGGTGCGCAATACCCAGGAAAGCGCGAAAGCAATCAGGACAATTTCAACAAGCTCAATTAAGAATCGAAAAGAACTTTTTGGAGTCTCCGAACTTTCCATAAGTCACCTCTTTCTACTCTTCATATTAACATAAATTGATGGATGTTTAAAACAATAATTCAGCTAGCTCAGAAGTCCTTGCCGCCAAAGATTCAAAGCAGCCAAGATATTGCCCATCTGTACATAAGTGTAGGATATTCCTCCTTGCTGATAGACAACATAAGGCTCTCGCAGGGGTCCATCTGCTGAGAATTCACTGGTAGAACCTTGGATGAAAGTCCCTCCTGCCATGATGACTTGATCTTCATATCCCGGCATGCCTGAAGGAATAGGCAAGACATGAGAATCTATAGGAGAACCTTTCTGTAACCCTTGACAGAAGGCGATCATCTTTTCCCGGGAACCTAATTTTACAGCTTGAATAAGATCTGTTCGATAGCTTTCCGGTTCAGGATGTACCTCAAAGCCTAAAGCCTGCCAAAAGGCAGCAGAGAAAACGGATCCCTTTATAGACTCGGAAACTGTTAAAGGGCTAAAGAATAAGCCTTGATAAAACAAACGTTGCCATTCCAGGGTAGCTCCCATATGCTCTCCAACTCCCGGGGCTGTTAAGCGTTGTGCGCTGAGCTCAACCAAATCAGCACGTCCAGCAACATATCCGCCGGTGGGGGCTAAACTCCCGCCTAGATTTTTTATCAGTGATCCGGCCATCAAATCTACACCAATATCCCCAGGTTCTTTATCTTCCACCAGCTCACCATAACAGTTATCGACAAAAATAATTAACTGGGGATACTGGGTTCTTACGAATTCAACCAGTTCTTCCAGCTGAGCTATCTGCAGGGCGTCACGCCACGCATACCCGCGAGATCGTTGCACCATCAACATTCGAGTTTTAGGTGAAATTTTTTCTTTGATTAGTGGATATTGAAGTTTTCCTTGAGGGTCTAAGGAAATTGTGTCATGAAGAACTCCAAAGTCCATCAGGCTTCCTTGCCCTTTTCCTCTGAGGCCGATTACTTCCTCCAGAGTATCATAAGGATTCCCGCTTACTGAAATAACATGGTCTCCGGGCCGCAGAACCCCAAATAAAGCTGAAGCAATAGCATGAGTACCGGAAACAAATTGTCCACGGACAAGAGCTGCTTCTGCCCCTAAGATACGGGCAACGATGCGATCAAGCACTTCACGCCCCGAGTCACCCAGTCCATAGCCTGTTGTCCCATGTAAATGGTATGATGCAACTCGTTCTTCTTGAAAAGCCTGTAAAACTTTTTCGTGATTCTTACGGGCAATTTCTTCTAGTCTAGGTAACTGAGCTTTGAGAGACTCCTCTGCTTTTGCTACAGCCTTATTTATTATTTCTGGCCATTCGGGGTTTGAATACAAGCCATTTCCTCCTAACATGGCTCATTAACGTTAATTCAATAATGAGCTGAGAACTTTCCAAACTGGTTTTAGGGAATCCCCTTGTTTGAGGGAAATCTTAATGGGATAAGGCAGATAGGATGTTAACTGACTCAAATCTTCCTCGTAAACTTGGTCGATTTTATTTAAGAGAGTAATCATTGGTTTATCGGCACTTTCCAGCTGACTGAGAACCTCATGAACTGTTTCGGCGTGGTGTACAGCTTGAGGATGACTTGCATCAACAATGTGAATCAAAACATCTGCTTGTTTAACTTCCTCAAGGGTCGCCATAAAGGCACGCAAAAGTTGAGTTGGCAGTTTTCGGATAAACCCAACCGTATCACTTAAGAGGATCTCTAAAGATGAGTCAATTCTAATGCTTCGTACAATAGGGTCGAGGGTAGCGAATAGTTTATTCTCTCCAACCGGCAGATCAGATCGACTTCCGGCTTGTTCCATGGCCTTGGTCATAAAGGTGGTTTTACCTGCATTGGTATATCCGACTAAAGCAATGAGCGGCAGGCCGCTTCGGGTTCTTTGCCGGCGTAATACATCCCGCTGCTGTAAGACTAATTTTAGTTCTTTTTCCAATTGGTTAATGCGATCTCGCATCCGCCTTCGATCCAACTCCAACTTAGTTTCCCCCGGCCCCCGGGAGCCGACTCCGGCACCTAAACGGGAGAGTGCTAATCCCTGTCCCGTCAAATGTGGGAGAAGATGTTTAAGCTGAGCCAATTCAACTTGCAGTTTACCTTCACGGGACTGGGCCCTCTGGGCAAAGATATCTAAGATTAAGCCGGTTCGATCCAGCACTTTTAATCCTGTTTCTGCCTCTAAGGTTCTTAACTGGGTAGGAGAAAGTTCATCATCACAAATCAAGACATTAGCATCTGTTTCCTGTAACCGGTGGATTAGCTCTTCCAGCTTGCCACTTCCAAAATAGCTGCGTGTCTGACCGTAACGTCGAAGCTGAACAAGTTGCCCTACTACATCAACTCCCGCAGTGCGGGCCAGTTCTCGCAGTTCAAGCAAATCCTCGTTGGTTTCCGACTCACTGTCTTCAAGGGCGATCAAAAAAGCCCGTTCCTTGCCTGCTTGCCCGGATTCATTCTTAGTCTTCCCTTTACTTTTAGATAGGTCAGAAAGACTGGCATAATAATCAAACTCCGTCCATTTTTGAGGAGTCAGGTTAACAATATAGGGTGATTGCTCCTCCATCCGAAATGCAATCTCAATACCTGTCAGACTTCCTTGGAAAACTCCAATTGAAACCATGCTTTCCAAACCTAAGGATTCTAAGGCGCTGTAGTCCAAGGAACTTAGCTTATGATTACCATTTGGATGGGTGTGGATGCAGCGCAGATGTTTTCCAAGGGATCGTCCTTTTACCGGCGGAAGTGTAACCGTAGCATGACGCCCTACAGCAGAAGCCAGCAGGTTACCATTACGGGCAAGATAGACAGCTATCTCACGGTTCCAAAGCTCCGTCAGACGAATTAACTCATTAAGGATTTCAGGATGGATAAGCTCAGAGCGTTCTGTCTTAATTCCAGATAAGTTTTTAAGTTCTTGTATCTGACTTGCCCGAATCCCGGACAAGTCTCCCGAAATGTCCATCATCACTAATACCTCATATTCATAGACTATAAATGTTTCTTAATAATCATCAAAGATTGTCCATGTTTATATCGATGGGCAAGATTTGGATGAGTTCTTCACGGCTTGAGCTAGGCTTTTGAAATAAGCGAACAGCTTGTTGGCGAATAGTCTTCTCTACAAGATTGCGAACAAGTCGAGCATTTCCGGCATAACGGTGAGAACTTAGTAAGGTCTGCAGATGAAACCGGAGAGTATCTTCAGCAGCCAAGGTTAACTCGTATTGCCGAGATTTGAACATCATTTTTCCAATAGCTAACAGTTCTTCAATAGTATAGTCCGGAAAATCAATATGTATAGGAAAGCGTGACCTTAGCCCCGGATTAGTTTGCAGAAACCAGTCCATTTCTTGACTATAGCCAGCCAAGATCAACACAAGATTGTCTTTATTATCTTCCATTGCTTTTACTAAGGCATCAATTGCCTCTTTCCCAAAATCCTTCTCTCCGCCGCGAGCTAAGGAATAAGCCTCATCAATAAACAGAACTCCACCTAAGGCTTTCTTGAGCTGATCCCGAGTTTTTTGAGCTGTATGCCCGATATATTCACCGACCAAATCAGCACGCTCACACTCAATGATATGACCTTTTTGCAAAACTCCCATTTCTTTAAATAGTCGACCGACTAAGCGAGCTACAGTTGTTTTGCCTGTACCGGGGTTCCCTTTGAAAATCATATGGAGGACAAGGGGTTCAGCAATCAGCTTTTCCTGGCTCCTTCGCCTTTGAATTTCCACAAAAGCTTGCAGGTCTCGGATTAAGCGCTTAACAATGACTAAGCCGATGAATGACTCCAATTCAGCTAATATCTCAGCAACTTTTTCTTTATCTTTATCTTTTTCCTTATCCCTGTCCTTCTCTTTATCCAAGGAAGAAGGATTTGTTTTACGTAATCGTCCAATCCCCACCATGTCATTAATAGAACTATGTATTTTCTCAGTTCTGGGGGGTAATGGAGTCTGAATAACCGGAGGAATTTGGTTGTCCGGGCCAAATTTTATTTTAATTGTCAAAGTACAGGCACCTCCCATCTTTATTACTATACGCAAGTAAAGATGAAAGGTGTCCTAAAAAACCTATTGTTATTATTTCCCTGTTAGGGTCTTAGCATAGCGGACACGAGCGGTGTGATCAAGATATTTCTTGCGCAGACGGACGCTTTTAGGAGTGATTTCCACGAGCTCATCGTCGTTAATAAACTCTAAGGATTGTTCCAAAGAAAATTCTATAGGTTTATCTAAACGAAGAGCCTCATCCGCAGAACTTGTACGCATATTAGTAAGCTGTTTTTTCTTGCAAACATTCACTTCGATGTCTTGCTCACGCTTATTCTCTCCAACAATCATTCCTGCATATACATGAAGACCCGGGTCAACAAACAAGGTACCACGATCTTGAGCAGCATATAAACCGTAAGCGTTTGTCTCTCCTTCTTCGAAAGCAATTAATGCTCCACGACTTCTTCCCGGAATGTCACCTTTATAGGGTTCATAACCCAAGAAGACGTGGCTCATCATACCTTCACCTCGGGTTTGAGATAAAAACTCGCCGCGGAAACCTATCAGTCCTCTGGCCGGAATCTTAAATTCCACCCGTAGTTGAGTTGTTGAGAGATTAGTCATATTGGCCATCTCTGCTTTACGTTTCCCTAAGAGTTCCATTACAGCACCCAGAGCGTTTTCCTGAAGGTCGCAAATTAAGAACTCCATAGGCTCGCATTTGACTCCATCGATCATTCTATAGATAACTTCAGGTTTGGAAACTTGAAGCTCATACCCTTCTCTTCGCATGTTCTCGATTAGGATAGAAAGGTGAAGCTCACCCCGTCCTGATACTTTAAAACAATCCGCTGACTCTGTCTCTTCAACTCTTAAACTAACGTTGGTTTCTACCTCTTTAAAAAGACGCTCACGGATCTTGCGAGAGGTCACAAAATGTCCTTCACGCCCGGCAAAGGGGCTGGTATTAACCATAAAGTTCATGGACAAGGTAGGTTCGTCCACTTCAATAGTTGGTAGGGCTTCCGGATTTAAGGCACAGGCCACGGTTTCTCCGATATTAGCACTGGTAAGTCCTGTAAGGGCAACAATTTCTCCGGCAGAAGCCTCTGAAACAACCTCACGCTTCAAGCCTTCAAAAATCATGACCTTCCCAACTTTAGTACGTTCAAAACTTTCATCCCGCTTAATCAGCGTAACATTTTCATTCTGATGGATTGTTCCGCGCACAATCCGGCCAACAACGATTTTACCCACATAATCGTCATAATCCAGCGTGGTTACCAGCATCTGGAAAGGAGCTTCCAGATCAACAACCGGTGCAGGAATATGCTCTAAAATAACTGAGAAGAGCGGGGCCAAAGAATCATCTAGAGATTCTGGGGCAAGGCCTGCTATCCCTGTACGAGCTGAGGCATAGACAACCGGGAAATCTAACTGTTCATCGTCAGCGCCCAATTCGATAAAGAGATCTAAGACTTCATCGACAACTTCTCCCGGCCGAGCATCCGGACGGTCAATTTTGTTAATGACGACAATCGGTACCAGCTTGAGTTCTAAAGCTTTGCGTAAAACAAAACGTGTTTGAGGCATTGGGCCTTCAAAGGAGTCAACAATCAGGAGTACCCCATTGACCATCTGTAATACCCGTTCGACCTCACCGCCAAAGTCAGCATGTCCTGGAGTATCGATGATATTGATCTTTGTCCCTTCCCAATGAACAGCTGTGTTCTTCGACAAAATAGTAATTCCACGTTCACGTTCTAAATCATTGGAATCCATGACGCGTTCAATTACTTGTTGATTGGCTCGGAAGGTTCCACTTTGTTTTAACATGGCATCAACAAGCGTGGTTTTCCCATGATCTACGTGAGCGATAATAGCAATATTTCTTAAGTTGCGAGTTTCCATAGTAGGATTTTAGTTCCTTTCTTTCACTAATCTAATCATATCACTTTAAGATATCATAGTTGGGAAATGAATTCAAGCATGAGGAACTAAGTTCGGTAATAATGAACTTAGTTCCTCATGCTTTTAGGTTGTTCGTTTGTATTTACGTGGAATAATTTAAGTATTATCCTATTCGTCTACGATTATCCTTTTATTGGATTGGATTCTGCTGCAGTGGCAGCAGCTAGGTTAATTGGGCGTATCGGCATAACCGTAGAGATAGCATGCTTATAAACCATCTGTTGTCTGCCTTCAAACTCAATAACAACCGTGAAGTTATCAAATCCTTTAATAAGTCCCTTAAGTTGAAAACCGTTTACCAAATATATGGTCACAGGAAGGTTTTCCTTACGTACCTGATTTAAAAAAGTATCTTGTAAATTGATGGGCGATTTGTTCATTTATTTTCCTCCATCACCTTATTTTTCTATTCTTTATCTATTTTACACGAGATTGTTGAGCTCTGCAAGCTTGAACCACAGACTCTAGTAGTTGGTTAAAGTCCGTCTGGATATCATGCCAACTAATTCTAGGATCTCTGTTAAACCAGGTTAGCTGTCGTTTGGCAAAATGCCGCGTATCTCGCTGGAGCAGTCGCAGCATTTCAGGCTGAGTGACTAGACCCTTCAAATGCCAAATGGCGTGTCGGTAGCCGATGCTCTGTAATGGCTTCAAGGTGGGAGGATAGCCAGCCTTAATAAGATTTAAAGTCTCCTCTAACAAACCTTGAGAAAGCATTTCCACGCACCGTTGATTAATTCGCTCATAAATAAGGCTGCGGGGTGCAGTCAGCCCAAGATAGAGTACCGAAGGATCCAAAGGTTGGTATTGATCATCCTTAAATTGTCGTTGACTTGATTGAGGTTTCCCTGTCAATTCATAAATTTCAAGAGCTCGAGTAACTCTTAAGACATCGTTAGGATGAAGTTGCTCGGCGGTTTGGGGATCTCGTTTATTAAGTTCTTCATGGAGCAGCAAGTTTCCATGGGAATCGGCAAACTTCTTCCACTTCAACCGAATTTCCTCATTGCCGTGTTCTGAGAAGTCATAGGGATCAAGTAAGGACCTAATATAAAGCCCCGTTCCACCCACGATAATCGGAAAATGTCCGCGTCCTCTTATTTCCTCTATCAGAGGAGTTGCTAACAATTTAAACTGAGCTGCAGTGAAGGGTTCTGCGGGATCCAGAAAATCAATCAGGTGATGAGGTACGAGTTGGAGTTCTTCCGGTGTAGGTTTAGCCGAACCAATATCCAGCTTCTTATAAACCTGTACAGAATCTCCCGAGATAATTTCTCCGCCAATTTTTTGAGCAAGAGCTAACCCCAAGCCTGACTTACCAATACCCGTTGGGCCAATAATAATAACAAGTGGATACACCTAACCATCTCCAATGCCAATGTAACTCTTACAATAGGTTCACTTCTGTGGATCGAAGCCGCCTTGTTTTTGTGTCTAAGATTTACAGAGTAGTAGCCTTCCATACCGATGCGGCATCGCAGATGATGAAATACTAATACTGTCTTTCTAACATGCTAAGGATTCTTCAAGCCTTACGAGAGCCCCCCCAAAGTACTGCGCAAACTTCTAGCAAGCTGACTGGAGGAGCGCTTTTCTGCAAAGCGGATGCGTCAGTGAAGCCGCGGTAAGGCGAGCACAGACGGTTCGCGTCCCCGTAGCGCACCGCAGGTTTACATGCAGGAATACCTAGAGGTTCGGACGCGCTCGCGAACCGTCCAGCGAGCCAGCGGCGGAACTCGCAGACGCGTGCAGAACGAAGACACTGTCTTCGCACGGGTTAACACTGCTAAAAAGCGCTCCCCCAGAGACAGACAGAAGAACTGCCCCCCTGTTCCCCAGGATGAGTTTCTCAGAGTAGTATACCCTTGTTCTAATGCCCACAAACTTTAAACTCCCTGCACAGCAAGATAACGCCAAGTTCTTCCCCTTCGCTATTAATCTTAAGTTCGGTAAAAGCGTTTTTCAAGTTCAGAGCGTGTCATAGTAACCATCGTAGGTCGTCCATGGGGACAAGTATAGGGATTTTCAGTCCGACTTAAACTTGCTATTAGTTGCTCCATTTCCGGCAGGTTCAAAGAATCTTGCGCCTTAATGGATTCCTTACAGGCTAACATATATATCCATTCCTCTAATATTTTATCAAAGGTTGGCGGGGAGTCCTTCATGAGTACATTTTCGATGAACTGACGGAGCATTTCATCGGCCTGAAATGAACCTGTTTGGACTGGTATCCCTCGCAGTAAATAAGTTCGAGAGCCGAACTGTTCAATTATAAAACCCATTTCATTGAGAATCCAGAGATTTTCCAAAAGAACTTGTTCTTCCTGGAGTGTAAATTCCATAGGGATCGGAATTAAAAGTGTCTGACTGAATTGATCTGCTGCTTTGAACTCCTTGAGAAGTCTCTCATAGTTGATTCGCTCATGGGCAGCATGTTGGTCGATCATTATAAGAACTTTACCGTCAGTTGCCAGAATGTAGGTGTTGAAAAGTTGGGTTAATGGCCACATATGGTTAAGGGATTCCCCAGCTGACGTATTTAAAATAATATCTTTTTGATTCTCAATTTTTAGTGATTTAATTTGATCATCTTTTTGATATTCAGCTCCAATTGGCTGAGCTTGATCAACCTTTTTTTTATTTAAGCTATCATGACTAAGCATAGTCTCCTGAGGTAAAGAATTCAGTTTTTTTTCAGTGATAGGGAGTTGATGAAGAAAATCAATTTTCGGTTGTTCATAAGTTTTAGTTTGATTGGATTTTACTGATTGCCCAGAATTTATAACCTGCGGAATCGGCGGTTCAGATTCCCGTAGTTTTAAATCACTATAGGAGGATAAAGGCCGAGCCAGAGATTCCGGTCTTGAAAAACTTACAGGCGTGGGTATGTTTGATTGAGTAGTCTGAGTTGGTTGAGTTTGCATAGAAGGTAAAGGTTTGCTATTCAGTAAAGTATGATATACTGCTTCTTTAATAAATTGAGATAGCCCTTGTTCCTCCTTAAAGCGCACATCCATTTTTGTGGGATGAACATTTACGTCATAATCCCCCGGTGAAACCGTCAAATGTAGTACAACTATTGGGTGAAGCTTGACGGGAATTAACGTGTGATATCCCTCTGTCAGTGCCCGACTTAAGATGGAAGAGCGAACGGTTCGTCCATTGAGCATAAAATACTGAGACTGTTTAGAAGAACGGACTAAGTTAGGAGGGCTGATAAAACCTTCAAGCTGCCACTTTTCATGCCGGGCTGTGATTGGCATCAGTTGGCGAGCAATTGAATGTCCTAATACTGCTGCTATTGCTTCTCGTAAATCTCCACGTCCCGTTGTTTGCAGGACAATCTGACTTGGATGGGTCAGGGTAAAGGCGATTTCCGGGTGAGCTAAAGCAATCCTCCCGATTGTATCGCTGATCAGACCGAATTCCGTCGGTGTGGATTTTAAAAATTTCAAACGAGCCGGTGTATTAAAGAAAAGATCTCGGACGGTAACCGCTGTACCAATTGGGCATCCGATTTCTTCATACTCCCCCTGCCCTGCATCGTTCAGGGTTAGGCTTAACCCGGCTACCTCATCGGCGGGACGCGAAGAAATCTGCAGGCGGGAAACGGAAGCGATACTCGGTAGAGCTTCCCCTCTGAAACCCAAGGTCTTTAGATGATCTAAATCTTCAATCGTAGTAATTTTAGAGGTGGCATGACGGATCACAGCTAGAGGTAAATCCTTTGTTCCGATTCCACAACCATCATCCCGCACTCGTATCATGGGGACACCATTACCTTCGATCGAAATATCAATATGTTTTGCTCCGGCATCAATGGAGTTTTCCACTAGTTCCTTAACCACTGAAGCAGGACGTTCTACAACTTCACCTGCGGCAATTTGATTGGCTGAGTGAGCATCAAGAATATGAATCACCGGTGTCAAAACTTCCTCAATCCTTCTTTCCTGTTCCAAACGTAGTGTGTATCGTGAAGCTGATTCTGAAGAAATCCATAGGAAAAGCTTTCCTTAGAGTTTTGGAGATGCTCCCACAGGTCATAGCCTGCTTGCTCACAACTTGAGCAGGCTTGAAATGGAATCCGTACTAATATTGACTTTTCAGTGTACTTTCTGCTCTCAATGTACACTGTTCCTCCACAATCACTGCACTCACGAAGGTAATCATGTCTTGTCTCTTGAAAACCCTCAGTATCATAATAAACGGAATGAGGGCTATAAATCCAGTTTCCACTAGGAAAAAAGGGCTTGCTCTGAAAGGTTAGGCTGGGCTTAGCAGCTTCTTGCTGTCTTTTAAGTTCTTGAATATAGGGTTTTAAGGCTGCCAAAGTTACAGTATTGCGCTTTATTTTCTGCGGCTCCCGGACATGATGATAGTCCTCTCCGGCAAGTGCCAGTAAAATGGCCAAGTTGACATAAGGGAGTGCCCCCTCAATGGAATATCCACCTTCGAGGACCGCTAAATCCGGCTGAAGAAGTTCTGTAATTCGACCATACCCTGCAGCTGTCAAGTTCATAGAAGCCAGGGGATCTGTAAAATGGTTATCCTGACCGGCAGAATTAATAATAATATCCGGGGCAAAGGCCTGCAAACGCGGTAATACCCAGTTTTCCAAGACGTAATGGTAGCCTTCATCCCCTGTTCCCGGTGGAAGAGGAATGTTTAGAGTCTGATCCCAGGCATTAAAACCACCCTTTTCATTGACAAAACCACTTCCCGGATATAGTGTGCGCCCATCTTGATGGAGAGAAATAAAAAGGACATTAGGATCATGATAGAAAATATCTTGAGTTCCATCACCATGATGGACATCTGTATCGACAATTGCAATTTTCTTTTTTCCAAAACCGGCTCTCAAATAGTTGACCAGAATAGCTTCGTTGTTAAGAGAACAAAACCCTCGATTACCCCATACTGTAGCGCCGGAATGATGACCGGGGGGGCGGGCCATTACAAAGCCATTATGAATTTCACCCTTCACCTGTGCTTCTCCCAGCAGAAGTGAACTGCCTGCCGAAATAAGATGAGGATCCAGACCCGACCTATGGGCTTCCGGATTCGGGAATAAGGCTTGAGTTCTGAGGACATCTTTTAGAGAAGCAACTCGAGGGGAATACTGCTTGATCTGAGGCAAATCAAGAATCCCTTCTTCAAAAAGCTGTTCTTGGGTATAGAGGAGACGCTCTTCACGTTCCGGATGGGAGTCACCTAATGACCAATCGAAAGCGGGGAAAAACAATATTCCTGTTCTTTTCATCCTTGTACCCTCCCGATTACACCGGGCCGAACGTGTACAGACCCGCGGACGATTTGACCGACAGTTTGGTAGTTTTGAACGATGGGAAAGAAATCAAAGGATTCCTTCTCCATGTCCTGAACTTCAATACCATAGTCTGCAGCTTGCTGTTGAGCAAGTGCTTCGATAAAGCCTTCCACTTCACGGTGGGGTCGGAGAGCACCCATCCACTTCCCTTGTTCTCCTGTCTCTTCCACACGATACTGTTTCATATAAGTATCCAAATGTAGAGTACAGTCAAAGGTGGGTTTGGAGAGAGCTGCACCCAGAGCATTGGAAACTTCCGGAAAGACCCCCAGCTGTACCGGTGTTTTAAGTCTGATTCCCAGAGCCGTAGTAATTCCTCTTGCTCCCCCACCACTAACGATAGTCCGGAAAGTTTTGTTTTCCTGAGGATGAAGAACTTCCCAAACCTTGTAGGCCGGTTCTTCCTGCCATTCTCGTTGGAGAGAATCCACTGCTCTCGCTATTTTTTCAACCACGATATTGATGATGTCTAGAGCTAGCTTCTCAAGAGTCTCTGGAGTTCTTTGTTCCGATGGTAAAAGAGAGCCCAGTCCTTCTTCTGCCAGACCTAGGTCACCATAATCAATCAGCTGCAGGTAACGCATGGCATCTGTAGGGGTCGGATTTGCCCCCCCCAGACAATATGCCGAACCCAGTCGATAGTTTTCCAGCACAACACCTTGATCATTGAGGCGGACAACTGAGTCTCCACCTACCGGAATAGATCGCACGGCAAGTGAGCGGACAAGGGTGGAAAACTCACCGATCCGAGCTCCTTTTGAACTAAGGAGCGGAACCCCTGATAAAGCCAGACCAATATCTGTCGTGGTGCCCCCAATATCAACAATAATCGATGATTCATCAGGCGAGGTTTGAGTTAAGGCTGCCAGGACACTCGCTGCGGGTCCGGAATAAATAGAATCGATGGGTCGGATTTTGGCGAGAGGTAAGCTTCCTCCATCCGCCTTTAAAATGAAAATAGGGGCTTGAATGTTCCGGGCCCTAACCGCAGCTTGCAGTTGTTGAACAAATTGTTGGTAGAGGTCAGAAACACCTAGATTAAGATAAGTCGTTAGACTGCGTCGATAAAAATTTGACTGACCCCACTCATGACCAAGGGCCATTCTTATCAAAGGATTATGTTCTTTAAGATAAGCTGCCAACTGTTCTTCGTGCAGAGAGTTGCGGTGGGAAAACTTCCCCACAATTGCTACGTGGCTGTAATCATCCTCTAAATCGGCTAAGTTTAGTTTCTGCCATTCCTCTTGATCGGGTGACGTGATTTCTCTGCCCCGATAATCCATTTCCCCGCTAAGTTCAGTGTAAGTAACCGGCCAAGGAAGTGCATCAACTTTCATTCCATTCCCAGAGAATAAGAATAATTTAACCGGAGGAATTCTGTTCTGGAGTATAGCGTTGGTAACTAATGTGGTACTTACAGTGATCTGGCTGATCTCTTGTTCGTCTTGGATTTTCAAGTTGTCAAAAGCGTTCATAAGGGTTTCGACTAAGTTTTCAGACTGTGTGGGCACCTTGGCAGTGTGTTGGATCTGACCATTGGTAATATAAACGGCATCAGTATAAGTTCCTCCCACATCAATACCTATTCGGTTAAACATAAGTTACCCCCTTTATCGGTGTTCGAAGTTCAATGCAGGATCACAAACCTGCTACGAACTATCGAACTGTTTTCCTGAACATTACTTTTACGGGACTTGAAAGTTCACCTTACCCTTACCTGCACTGGGTCATCACCATATTGCATCCTACGATTTTCCTTTAAGAAATCCCACATCCGCAGGTTACCTTAAACTACGCCTTTCAGATTTCAAACCTCGAGTACCCTACAAGATTTCTGTCGATTGGATTCGCTCCCGCAAATCAAAGAGATATTGGAGGGCTTGACGAGCAGTCATATCTTCCAAAGGCAGCTTCTCAATCTCTTGCAGAAGCGGATGGACTTTCGGAACATCGAATAAGGAGAATTGAGTAATAACCTCTGCCGACTTATCAGAAGCATGTACGGGTTCAGAGGATTCCAGCTCTAAGAGTAAGGCTTTAGCACGAATAATTAGTTCCTGAGGCAGGCCAGCCAGCCTGGCCACTTGAATGCCATAACTGCGGTCTGCTCGACCGGGTAAGATTTTGTGCAAAAATACAATATCCTCTCCTCGCTCTTTAACTCCAACATGGAGGTTAACGAGTCCGGGGAAGTTATCCTGAAGCTGAGTCAACTCATGATAGTGGGTAGCAAAGAGAGTCTTAGGGGTAAACTGAGGATTTTGCACAAGATGCTCGCTGACGGCCCAAGCAATACTAAGCCCGTCATAAGTGGCAGTTCCTCGTCCGATTTCATCCAAGATGATTAAGCTATTTCTGCTGGCATATTTCAAAATGTGTGCTACTTCATGCATCTCAACCATGAATGTACTTTGACCTGCCGCCAAGTCATCCGATGCTCCTACCCGAGTAAAAATGCGATCAACCAAGGCAATATTAGCCTTTTTCGCTGGGACAAAGGAGCCAATGTGAGCCATTAATACAATTAAGGCCACCTGCCTCATATAGGTTGATTTACCAGCCATATTAGGACCGGTGATGAGCGCTAAATGTTGATTTTCGGACATAAGTGTATCATTAGGAACAAAGGTGCCTTGTTCAATCATTTTTTCAACGACCGGGTGACGACCTTCCGTTATCTGAATTTGTCCATCCGTCTTGATCTGGGGACGAACATAATGATTATTAACAGCTACTTCTGCTAAGCTGACAAAAACATCGATTTCTGCTAAGACTTGAGCAACACTGATGATTTTTTTGGCATTTGCCCGCACCTGTTCTCGCAGGGCCAATAAAAGTTCGTATTCCAGGTCTTTTAGTTTTTCCTCGGCACCAATAATTTTTAGCTCGTATTCCTTAAGTTCCGGAGTAATAAATCTTTCCGCATTAGACAAAGTTTGCTTACGTTGATAATCCCCAGGTACAAGATGAGCATTGGCATGAGTTATCTCGATATAGTAACCAAAGACTTTATTATACCCTATCTTTAGGGAGCGGATTCCGGTGCGTTCCCGTTCCGCATTCTCTAACTGGGCCAGCCACTCCTTACCACCCGATGAAATTATCCGTAATTCGTCAACTTCTTGCGAATAACCGGTCTTAATAAGATTTCCTTCTCGCAGAGATAATGGTGGGTTAGGATTAATCGCCTTCTGCAGATTCTCAACAAATGAACCTAGGCCATCTAGCTTAGGCACTTTGACTTTTAGCGTTTCGGCGGTGCTTGAAGTTATGATTGTGGAAATATCAGGAAGCAAAGCTAAGGTTTGAGTCAATAATAATAGATCTTTAGCATTAGCTGTACCGTAAGATACTTTTCCCATTAATCGCTCTAGGTCATAGACCTCTGAAAGAAGTTTTTGTAAATCTTTACGAAGAAAAGCGTCCGCAATTAGTTCTTCTATGGAGTTAAGACGTCCTTCTATCTCATCTTGCTTAAGCAAGGGCTTATCAATCCAATGCCTTAATAGTCTACCCCCGAAGGCAGTATGAGTGGCATCAAGAACAGAAAGCAGTGTTCCCTTCTTTCCTATACCTCTGAGGGATTCAGTGAGCTCCAAATTTCGTCGCGTCCATTGATCAAGGAACATCCAACGTTCAGAGCGGTATGTTTTGATTTCAACAATATGAGTAGGGTCAACCCCAGGCATAGTCTCCAATAAATAGCTCCATAAACCGGTAGCAGCAAAGGCTGCAATTGGAAATTCTGTGAATAATCCCTCTTGACTATGGAAATGCTCCCGCATGGCTGGGGTTTTAAAGGTTGTTTGTTCACGAACAGTACAGTAATATTGCACCCACGACTTAGGGTTTTTGCTGAGTTCAGGTGTTAGGAGAAGCTCCGCAGGATTTATACGAGCAATTTCGGCCAGCAAAACATCCAGGTGAGGAGTTTGAAAAACTGTGAATTCACCTGTCGATAAATCCAGAAAGGCCAGCCCCCATTGTTCAGAGTAATACACACTTGCTAAATAATGGTTTGATCCTTCGGCAACTGATTCTGTCAGTGTACCTGGAGATACGATTCGAATTATATCTCGTTTAACAATCCCTTTGGAAGCCTTTGCATCTTCAACTTGTTCACAAATAGCAACTTTATGCCCTGAACGAACCAGCTTTACTAAATAGTTTTCTACAGCATGATAAGGGATTCCACACATTGGAACTTTTTTCCCATCCCCGGCATCTCTTCCCGTCAAGGCGATTTGCAAAATAGGCGCTGCAACTTCTGCATCTTCACCAAACATTTCGTAAAAATCACCTAATCGAAAAAACAGAATCGCATCCGGAGCTTGTTCTTTTATACTCTGATATTGCAGCATCATGGGGGTAGTCATTATTGTCTTCTCCCCTTTAAGTCAGTTTATATCCATAAAAATCGGGCCAGCTAATCATTCTGTAACCCTTATAAATCCCAAAAGGGAAGAGCTCAGATTAAAGCCCTTCCCTCTCGTTAGTTTTGTGATCGATATTCAGGGGAATTAGATCCCTCCGCAACCACAGCCTGCACTTCCGCAACCTCCAGGAGTACATCCGCTGGGATCGCAACTGTCATCCCCGCAGGAACAACCTCCTGACGCTCCCGCAATAGCACCAGCTAGAATGGCATTAACACTATCCAACATTTCTGTGAATTTGTCTTGTGCATCCATATAAGCTGCAATGGCGTCATTGGCCTGAACTTTAGCTTCGATTTCGTCAACCGCAATTTTATCAGCTTCAGAAGGCTCTGCCCCATTTTGTTGAACTTCCATGAAATGTTCCTGAGCTTTCTGTAATTCTGCAATCAATTGTTGTGCTGAAGGATCAGCAGCCATTACATCTTCCTTACTGTGCAATTCAGCAAGTACGGAGCTTCGCGCAATAGCGTCAGCTAAGAGTCGAGCATGTTCGATTATTTCATTTGTCATGTATCACACCTCCTCATATTACATTCTACATAGAATAGTATGATTCCTGCTTATATTATGCATTCTCAAACAAATTCTACATTTCTGGGTTTACAATTTCTCCAACCAGTGTCCAAGTTGCAGCTTCAGTAATTTGAATATTTACTAAAGAACCAATAATGTCGGCATTACCTTTAAAAACAACTAGTTCGTTTCCGCGAGTTCGACCGGTAAAACGCTCAAGATTTGTTTTGCTCGGACCTTCGACCAATATCTCGTAGGTTTTCCCTAGCATACGTTGGCGCCATTCCAGACTCTGAGCGTTTTGAACACTCATTAATCTCTGTAACCTGCGCTTTTTGATATCGAGAGAAATTTGATCTTCCATATCGGCGGCAAGTGTTCCTGAACGTTTTGAATACATAAACGTAAAGGCATGACTATACTGGATTAAATTCATAATTTCTAAGGTTTGTTCAAAGTCCGTCTCAGATTCCCCGGGAAAACCAACAATTATGTCCGTGGTCAAGCTCGCCTGAGGCAAGAGTTCACGTATCTTACTGATTCTACTGAGGTAGTATTCCCTGGTATATTTCCGATTCATGCGTTCCAATATAAAATTACTCCCTGATTGGATGGGAAGATGAAAGTGTTCGCAAAGTTTCTCTCCTGAAGCAACGACGGAGATTAGCTTGTCTGACAAATCTTTAGGATGAGAAGTGATGAAGCGTACCCTCAAAAGTCCTGGGATCTGATCAACGTCCCGCAGCAAATCGGCGAAATCATACTGGGGCGAAAACTCCTTACCATAGGAGTTAACATTTTGCCCAAGTAAGGTAACCTCCCGACATCCACTAGCCACCAGGTCTTTAATTTCTTGAATTATTTCTTCAGGTTTACGACTTCTCTCTCGGCCCCGGACATGGGGGACAATACAATAGGAGCAAAAGTTATTACAGCCATACATAATATTAACATTTGCCTGAAGCTTGCCTTTTTCAGCGAGGGGAGTTGATTCTAAGGTTTTTTGGGGTTCTTTCCATACTTCCGCTGCTTTTTCTCCTTGCTCCGCTTTATGCAATAGAGCAGAAAACTCATGAAGATTATGGGTTCCTGTCCAAATATCTATATGGGGGGCCCGTTTTTGGAGTTTCTCTAAAGCACCCGGTTGTTGAACCATGCATCCACTAATGGCAATTTTCAAGTTGGGATTCTTTTCTTTCAGCCTTTTTAGCTCTCCGATCTTTCCCAATATTTTGTTCTCGGCACTTTCTCTTACACAACAGGTATTTATTATCACTAGATCCGCACTGGCAAGATCATCTGAACTGGTGTAGCCTTCTTGGCGGGTTATTTGTTTTAAGGTCTCAGCATCACGTTCTGACATCTGGCAGCCATAGGCTAAAGTAACTACTTTTTTTTCTTTTTCCAAGTAATGTTCAACTCCAAATCCCACTATTAAAATTATGCTCTTAGTTTAAGATTGCTGTTCGAATCTTGAGTGCCTGATTATATAGCTAGTTGCAAGAGATATTATGCACTTTCTCAGGCAATTTTATAATAATTCCTTCTCTAAGCCACATTATAACCCATCTCTTCTTCTCGACCGCCTGACCTGCCTTCGCCAATAAAGAGTTTTTCGTCGCTTCTTATACAAATAATTCAAGAAAAATATAGCGCCGGTAAGAAGCAATGTTCCTATAATCCAAGTCGAAAAGGTTGAAACAGATCCAGTAAGGGATGCTTTAACCGGTTCAGGATGAACTGACTTAGCAGCTTTCAAAGGAAAAATATCTATTTGGTTCTCCCCCTCCAAAACCGCAACTTGCGCAAGGACTTGTCCCTCTTCAACGGATGTTAAGGGGTCTGTCGATAAGGGTGTTACACGGAGACTTAGAGTATTTTCCGGAGCATTAAGCTTTTGGGTTGAATAGATTGGTTGATCGAGAACAAGATCTACAGGTTCAGTATTGACAGTAATTGATGAAATAACTGCCCCAGCGGGTTTGATTATCGTATTGCTAAACTGAGTAAAGCCATAATCAAACATACTTTGCATATCTGTATAGATTTCTCGCCCGGGTGACTTAAGAATTACCCCAATCAGCTGACGTCCATCTTTAGTGGCTGAGGCAACAAGACAATTTTGGGCAGCGGCAGTATAACCTGTCTTAATGCCATCAACCGAAGAGTCTCTCCATAATAACTTATTTTCATTAACCATTAAGACCGGGACATCTGTCTTCGATCTAGAGATAGGCTGGGTCTTAGTGCGTACGAACTCCGCAAATATTGGATTTTGATAGGCCTCTCGGGCAATAAGGGCCAGATCATGAGCAGTTGTCAAATGTCCTGTTTCTGTTAAACCACTTGGATTGACAAAATGTGTATTAGTTGCCCCAATTTCACTGGCACGCTGGTTCATCATCTCCACAAAGTGGGTTATGTCCTTACCTACATACTCAGCCAGGGTAACAGCAGCATCATTGGCAGAATTTAACAAGGTTGCATAGAGAAGATCTTTAAAGAGTATTTGTTCTCCGGGTTCAAGGTATATTTGAGTACCATAAACCACTTTATTATTTAACATAGTTTTACTAACCGTCACCATATCGTCAAAATTTCCATTTTCAATGGCTAAAAGCCCAGTCATTATTTTAGTAGTGCTTGCCGGAGCCAATTGTTTATCAGGATTTTTCACAAAAAGGGTTTGTCCAGATGATACGTCAATCAGATAAGCACCTTCTCCACGGACATCTGGCGGAGGAGTATTTTCAGCATAAGCAACAGGTGAGGAGCTAATTATTATGAATAATGCCAGAAAAACCGATCTAAATAATCTCAAAAAGTGTTCCCCCTATAACAGCTTTGAATAGTTTAGTGATCATACCATGATAAGCAAACTTTCTAGCGGTGCACTAATCTTAGAAAAATCCAAGGTTAGTCTGCACCGCACTTGTTTACCATTATTCAATAGTCAAGTATCTATATTTAGTTATTATGAATGGGATAGAAAAGAGACAAGGTTCCGGGTCCAGTATGACTTCCAACAACACATCCTATTTCACTAATCCAAATTTCTTTAACTCTAAAACGTTGGCGAATCTCATCAGCTAAGATTTGTGCATCATTAATACATGTTGAATGGGATATTCCAATCACTTGCTGTTCGAGATTTTCAACGTTTTCAATGTCATGTGCCATGACCTCAACCAATTTACGAATAGCTGCACGTCTGGTACGAACTTTAGCAAAGGGCTCAATCTTTCCTTCGGAAGTAATGTGCAAAATTGGCTTAACATCGAGCAGCCCACCAATAAATCCGGCTGGTCTACTAACTCGGCCACCTTTAACAAGATACTCCAAATTGTCTATTGTGAAAACGTAACGCATATTTTTCCGGTACTCTAAGATAGTTTTTTCAGCCTCTTCCCAAGAGGCAGCAAATTGTAAAGCATTTTGAGCATATAAGGCTAATAAGCCATAACCAAATGATGCACCTAAGCTGTCGATGACGTGGACGCGCTCGGGAGCAGTGGTCATCTCACGAATCATTCGAGCAGTGGAAACCGTAGAACTTAAACCTGAGGAAAGATGAATTGCAACAACCTCATGACCTTCTGACAAAATTCTCTCATAGGTTTCCAATAGGGTATTTGGATTGGGTTGAGATGTTTTAGGCAATTCTTTAAAGGTTTCAAATTTCGAATAGAAGTCATTAGTCTGTAAATTAATTCCTTCTAAAAATGTTTCACCATCAATTGTAACGGGCATTGGAACAGTAGTTATGCCTGCATTTGTTGCTTTGTCCAAAGGAATATCAGAGGCACTGTCAACAACTACTTTGAAGGACATTGCTACACCTCCTACAAAACGATACAAATCTATAACTCAATTTATATTCTGTGTAAACAAGGATTATCCTGCTACTCCAAAACAAAAATAAAAGCCCATCTTATGATGAGCAAATTATTTGCCTAATTTAATTCTTACACGAGACAGAAAGGAATTATCCGTAGTTCTATGATGCTATCTTTTGAATGATCGCGTGCTGACCAAGGATTGCCATTAGATTAGGAAGTTCTTGATTTTTAACGACCCGATAATTGACTTCTTCCCCTTCAATCCAAGTTACAAGAAACATAGGATCCCTTCTCTCTTTGTATTATGTATACATAATACCACATGGCAAGTAAGGATTCAAATATCCGTCATACGATTCTTTTATGTTGGAGTAGACTCCCATGCCGCTGCTAAGGAAGCACAAGCTTAGGATGAAAATTGGGGTCGCTTGGGGTAGGGCAGCTTCGTCCACATCCTGCAAGAAAGCTAATTCGTGCGAAGACATTGTCTGCAAGAAGGGTAATCCGTGCGAAGACAGTGTCTTCGTGTCACTCAGCACTCCGAGGCTCGCCTACTCGCTTGGGAGGGAGCTCCGCCAAACCACTGGGTAGTACCTGAAGTGAACCTGTGGCTCCGCTTCCCACCCAAGCTTTGTAGGCTCTACCGCCTCTCCATGCAATGAGTTCACTCCTGTGGATCGAAGTCGCCCTGTCTTCAGGTCTTTTATCTCAAGAGTGTTTTGAGGTGTTTTCAGGGGCCCTCACCTCTCACGCTAAAGATTCGCGAAGGCTTACCTGAGTCCCCAAGGTAATACTTACACTCCTAGCAAACTGGCTGGAGGAGCGCTTTTCTGCAAAGCGGATGCGTCAGTGAAGCCGCGGTAAGGCGAGCACCGACGGTTCGCGTCCCCGTAGCGCGCCGCAGGTTCACATGCGACGGAACAGGATGTTCCTAGTGCCGCATGCGCCACGGACGGCATAGCATGCGGCCAGGAATACCCAGAGGTTCGGACGCGCTCGCGAACCGTCCAACGAGCCAGCGGTGGAACTCGCAGACGCGTGCGGAACGAAGACACCGTCTTCGCACGGGTTATAAAAGCTAAAAAGCGCTCCCCCCGGATTTCTCCTACCATTTTATTCCTTTTTTGCAAATATAGGCTCCAAGCGACTCCATATGTCATATTTGCGAACATCGGCTAGCCGTCCCTTTTGATTCAAGAAAACATGAACAGTCTTTCCTTCTGCTAATAGGGTTTGATCTCGGTATATATGGTAATTAAAAACAACTCTACGTGAAGTCATGTTTTCGATTTCAGTAACAACAATAAGCTCATCATCATAGTGAGCAGGTTGACGATATCTGCAATTGGCCTCGATTACCGCTAAACCCAGACCTTGTTTTTCAAATTCTGTATAGGGAAGGTTTAACTCTCTAAACAATTCTGATCGCCCTACTTCAAACCAGATTAGATAATTAGAATGATAAACAATTCCCATTTGATCTGTTTCCGCATAACGCACGCGCAAAGTTGTTTTTGATGACAAAATCATTAAACAGCCTTCTTTCCTACTAAATATTGTGAGTTAGTACTTAATCATGGTTACTGGGCTAAATACTAGACCTGAAAATTATTAAAATGAAAAACTAATAGAAGCAATTCGTATAATTTGTAAGTAATTTCTCACTTATGCTATAATGAGCAGAAAATAATGATAGTTCGGTAGTTTGTGATTCAAATGATTATGTATATCCCAAAAAAGGAGGAGCATCTTTGAGTACTTCAGCCATACAAATATTTATCGAACGAATTAATGAGTTGTCCCGAAAAAAACGGACAGTTGGTTTAGAGGAATGGGAAGCCGCAGAGCAAGAATCCTTACGCCAAGAGTACCTGACTTTTATTCGTGAACAAGTTAAAGAAACTCTCAGCAATGTCCAAGTTGAAGAGGACTCCCCTCTACAATAACAAGAAAATTTACTCGAAATCAAGCAAATACTTATATTTTTAGAGCAAGCATTTCTTGCTCTATTTTTTATGTCTCTCCATTTAACCCTTTCAAAAAGCGTATTTGTTTTAATCATAAAGCAAATAATAACAATGTTAGATAAACTTCATGTAAGGAGGAGATCATCTTTGCCCGAACGCATTATTAAGTATGGTGGAGTTAAATTCCGAAATCTTGTGCCCCCGGTGAAAATAAACCGCTTTGTTAATAGTTTACCCCGGGATAAGCGGGATTCTTTGTTTGAGATTGCCAGTGAATTACAGCATGCCGGCTTAATTCGAGTCTTTAATGACCGGGAGCATAGTACAATTGATAAAGATTTGATTGATGATCAAATGACTAATACAGGAAATTATAATCATGATTTACAAAGTCTTAAAAGAAGCATGGATGATTCATTAACCCTCCCCAAATAAGTGAAAAAATCTAGATTAAACGCGAATAGTCCAAGGACTATTCGCGTTTCTAAGGTTATGCCTGGCCTTAAGCATTTTAAGTAGGCGATGGGTTGTGTATATTAAAATTATGAAGGTTAATCTCGATACATGGTTATAAAATGCTTACTGAACCCTCATACATCATTCCAGTTAAAGCATCAACAGTTAGTATCTGACCATCTTCAACCTTAGAAAAGGCTCCTCCGGCTCCAACAATTGTCGGAATTCCATATTGTAACCCGGTTATGGCTGCATGAGATGTTAAGCCTGCTTCTTCAACGACTAAGGCACCAGCCCGCGAGATTAAGGGTACAAATCGTGCATCTGTTGATTCCGCAATTAATACTTCCCCATCATTGAATACAGCTTGTTCAGGATCTTGAACTTTACGTGCTATACCCGAATAGGATTTACGCCCAATCCCAATTCCCTTAGACAAAATATTGCCCATTATTTGAACTTTAATCATATTTGTTGACCCGACTTTGCCAATTGGCACTCCGGCAGTTATTACAACAACATCGCCGGCCTTGATGAGGCTTCTATTTAACGATGTGTTAACAGTTACTGCCAACATTTCATCCGTTCCGGAACTCTCCGGAACAATAATGGGTTGTACACCCCATAAAAGGGAAAGCTTTCTTGCGGTATTGTCAAAAGGGGTTGCCGCAATAATCATAGCCATCGGTCTGTATTTGGAAATCATACGTGCAGTTAAGCCTGAATGGGTGGGAGTAAGAATTGTAGCAGCTTTGAGGTCTTTGGCAATCGTGTAGCTGGCAAAGCTGATTGCTTCTGCAACATTGGCAGAATGCCGAGATGCTTGATCATTCCTACAAGTTTTTTCAGTTCGCTGAGCAATCTTGTCCATCATTTTGACCGCTTCAATTGGAAATAACCCAGCTGCTGTTTCACCGGAGAGCATGATTGCATCCGTACCATCCAGAATGGCATTGGCCACATCACTGGCTTCTGCTCGTGTAGGCCTTGGCTGACGTATCATGGAATCTAACATTTGGGTAGCTACAATAACAGGTTTACCTAGCAAATTGCATTTACGAATCATTTCCTTTTGTCTGATAGGAACTTCTTCGACGGGGATTTCTACACCCAGATCTCCCCGAGCAACCATAAGCCCATCAGCAACCTCGAGAATATCATCTAAATTATTGATTCCTTCTTGACTCTCGATCTTGGCAATAATATGGACATCGGCACCCATTTCTTCCACTACTCTGCGGACATCAAGAATATTTAAGGCCTTACGAGTAAATGATGCAGCAATAAAGTCAATTCCTTGAGAAATACCAAAGCGTATATCCTCAATATCCTTTTCAGTAACTGCAGGTAAGTCAATCAGCGCATTGGGTGCATTAACTCCTTTTTGAGACTTAAGAATGCCTCCGTTGCGAACAATTGTCCGAATAATATTCTCTTCCGTGGAAGTCACTTCAAGGTCTATCTGTCCATCGTCGATAAGAATGTGACTACCGGGATCAATTTTACGCCATAAATTAGTATAAGTAATTCCTACTCGCTGCTGATTACCAAGAGTTAGATCGGTGTCTAAGATAAACTCAGATCCATTGCTCAGGGTAATACCGCCCTCAGGAACTTTTCCCGTTCGTACCTCCGGCCCTTTAGTATCAAGAAGTATTCCTAAATGTTTCCCAAACTTGGTAGCTTCCCTTCTTAAAGTTTCAATTCTTCTGCCATGTTCTTCGTGGGTTCCATGAGAAAAATTCAGGCGTGCAACATCCATACCGGAGGCAAGCAGTTCCTGAACTTTCTCTGGAGATTCACTTGCCGGACCAATGGTACAAACAATTTTTGTCCTTCTCATATATTTCTCCTTCAAGTTATAAGCCTTTTAAGACTATGAGTTTCACTAAATCCAAAACCCGGTTTGAATAACCCCATTCATTATCATACCAAGCTAGGATTTTGGCCATACGATCCCCTATCATCATGGTCGATAATCCATCGACGATAGAACTGGCTGGATTACCGTTGAAATCATGAGATACCAAAGGTAATTCTGTGTATTCCAGATACCCTTTCATCCTGCCAGTAGATGCTTGCCTCAAGACATTATTTATATCTTCCCGATTTGTAGGCTTACTTAAAGAAACGACAAGATCTACTAATGAGACGTTTGGAGTTGGAACTCGAACAGCCAGTCCTTTCATCTTGCCTTCTAGTTCCGGTATTACAAGGGAAACGGCTTTAGCTGCACCTGTTGTAGTGGGTATCATGGACTGATAGGCAGCTCTTGATCTGCGCCAATCTTTGTGTTCCAAGTCTAATATTCGTTGATCATTCGTAACTGAATGAGTAGTCGTCATTAATCCTTGCTCAATACCAAATTCATCAAGTAAAACTTTGGCAACCGGGGCCAGACAATTTGTTGTACAGGAGGCATTAGAAATTATATGATGTTTCTCCGGAATATAGAGATTTTCATTGACCCCCATCACAATCGTAATATCCTCGTCTTTTGCCGGCGCTGAGATAATTACTTTCTTAGCTCCTGCAGAAAGATGCTGGGACGCATCGTCACGTTTAGTAAATCTTCCGGTAGATTCAATCACAATATCCACACCCAGTTTACTCCAGGGCAAATCTAAGGGATTTTTCTCGGCAAATATTTGAATTTCTTTTCCATCTATGACCATTTTCTGGTTGTTGATTTCTACATCCTTCTCCAGGACGCCATGAACTGAATCGTACTTGAATAAATGAGCCAATAAATCTGGACTACCCAGATCATTGATGGCAACAATCTCGAATGGAAATGTTTTTTCAAGTGATGCTCGAAGTGAAAGTCTGCCGATTCGACCAAAACCATTAATCCCAACTTTTATACTCATACTAATTCCCTCCTCATGTTACCTTAAAGTACCTTCGTAATTAAAATTATTGCTTCTTTGAAATGTCTATTCTGTAGACAATCCAAAATCCCTGCTTTTCTCTTTGGAATACTTTACATATTTTTGCTTTAAAGAATAGTAGTATTTACCTCTAGATGGTAATATTTTCTGATTATACAGCTACAATTTATAATTCCCTAAAAAGAAAAAAACTTGCAACAATCTGGTATAAAGTTTTTGGGCAAAAGTTCATAATTAACTGTATTATTCAAACTTTATAGATTATTATTATTTCTTTCAGGCCTGTTCCAATAAACAGCTTCTTCCACCTCAGTGATTTTCACTTAGTAATTTATCAAGGACCCAAGGTAGCAGATATATAAAATTTTTCGGCTTATCAGGCATTAAATAACAGTATCCTGGCAGATTTGAAATTTTGGGTCTGCTTTTCCTAAACTTAAAACACTTCTCCAACTAATTGTATTCTTAGTGGTTAAATGTTATATTAAAAAACCAACTGATTTTAGTCAGTTGGTTTTTTATATTTAGTCTTAATAAAATTATTTGTTTTGTTTTAATTGTTTAAATTTCATTGTACTATTAAAAGTATTCTGAATATTTTAAGCAAAATTATAGGGCTTTTTCAAGTATTTCCGCTACATCTAATGCCTTTAGCTTTTCTCCAACTTCACGGGCCGCTATACCATCATTAATCATGGTTAAACAGAAGGGGCATGCTGTACCCACATAATCAGATTTAACTGCAATAGCTTCATCAGTCCGCATTTCATTAATTCTTTGACCATCATGCTCTTCGAGCCACATACGGCCTCCGCCGGCACCACAACAGAAACTCTTCTCACCAGTGTGTGACATCTCCCTAAGACTTAAGCCTACCGCCTTAAGCAGTTCACGAGGCTGTTCATAGATCTCGTTATACCGACCGAGGTAACAAGAATCGTGGTAGGTAACTGATTTTCTGTCCGCGTTTGTTAACTTAAGTTTGCCGGACTTGACTAGATCTAAGAGGAATACTGTATGGTGAATCACTTCGAAGTCCCCGCCAAGTTGTGGGTATTCGTTTTTCAAGAAGTTGTAGCAGTGTGGGCATTGGGTAATAATTTTCTTCACTCCATAGCCCTTCATAACTTCAATGTTTTCTGTGGCTAAGGAATAGAATAAATATTCGTTTCCTAACTTACGAGCGGAGTCACCACAGCACTTCTCTTCATTCCCCAGTATTGCAAAGTGAACGCCTGCAGCTTGTAATAGCTTAACAAGGGCAGCTGAAACTCTTTGATTACGAGCATCGAATGCTCCGGAGCAACCAGGCCAATACAGATACTCAGCGTTAGGATCTTCTTCATAAGTTTTAACTCCCAGCCCTGTAAGAAAATCCGCCCGAGTAGTCCAACCGATTCCCCATGGGTTACCGTTATTCTCCATGTTGCGGAAAGCTAATTGAGCTTCTGCTGGGAAGCGTGTCTCCATGAGTACAAGATTCCGACGCATATCAATGGTCTTATCAACGTGCTCAATGAATACCGGACATTGCTGTTCACAGGAACGACAGGTAGTACAAGCCCATAAATCTTCTTCAGGTATGACTTCACCGATTAGCGCCCGACCAGTCCATTCTTCAATCTCTTCAGCTTCGCTTGCCGCAGCAGCTTCCTGATCAGCAGCTTGCACTAATACTTTACTCTTAGCTTGGAGTGCCTCACCCATTTCCTCCATAAGAACTCGCATATCCTGAATAATTCGTTTTGGATTTAAATGCTTGCCGCTTAAGTAGGCAGGACAGTTATCCTGGCAGCGCCCACAGCGTAAACAAACATCTGTATTAAATAATGTCTTCCAGGAAAACTCACGTAATTGGCTTTTTCCAAAGGTTTCAAGGCTCTCATCTTCAAAATCTATTGGCTCAGGAATACCTATTGGTCCACGATTGCGGAAGAACTGATTAAGCGGGCCGAGTAAGACATGGAACAGCTTGGAATAGGGGAAATATGCTATGAAGGCCATGGCAAGGAAAAGATGGAACCACCAAAGGAAGACGTGCAGAGACAAGATTTGCGCTTCATTGAACAACGCTTGGATTGGAATAGACATCCACTGCCCAACAAATGCATAGGCGGCCCAAGGATCTGGCAATACTGCAATACGTGCTCCCTGAATGATGAACCCTGTCAAAAGGATTGCAAATAATAAAGCCAGGGTAATACCATCATCCGCCTTATTATCTAAACGATCCGGTCGCTGAATATATCTTCGGTAAGCAGCGACGATTATGCCTATTAAGGCAGCGAGTCCAAACAAGTTAGCAGTAACCTTAATAAATAGATATAGCCAACCGTGGAATAGATCAATAGAGAAATCTGCTTGGAGAGTGATGATGGCAGTGGCAAAAGCTAGGAATAAAAATCCGTAGAATATACCTGCATGCATCATTCCCGGGAAACTGTCTTTGAAAATCCGTTTATGAGCAAAGGTATAAACGAGTACATCTTTGATCCCCGGCCAAATGTCTTTCCAACGATTTTCGGGCTGTCCTAATTTCCAAAGCTTAACACGCTTATATACTCCATAAGCAAAGATAGCAAGTGCAATGATAAAGAATAAGTAAAGCCAATGATGTCCTTCAATATTCCAGTACACTTCACGTGTTGCCATTCTTTCCTCTCCTTACCTATTAAGGAAGCGCCTGGTTAGGCGCTTCACTTAAGTATTCTATATTCAATTTTATTCGTTGACAAGCTTTTTGAACTCTTCAGTTAGCAAGGGGACTACTTCAAAAAGGTCTCCAACAATACCATAGTCAGCTACATTAAAGATGTTAGCTTCCGGATCTTTGTTAATGGCCACAATGAATTTTGAGGAGCCCATACCTGCTAAGTGTTGGATTGCTCCGGAAATTCCGCAAGCAATATAGAGGGTTGGGGCAACTGTTTTTCCAGTCTGTCCAACTTGGTATTTATGCTCTTTCCAGCCCGAATCAACTGCAGCACGTGAAGCTCCTACAGCCGCACCAATTACATCAGCCAAGTCTTCGAGAATGCTGTAATTCTCTGGGCCTTTCATACCCCGTCCACCAGATACAATGATGTTAGCCTCTGTAAGCTCTGGGCGTTTGGAAGCAGCGATAGCGACTTCCTTAAGAATTGCCGTTAAATCAGCTGCATCAATATCAGCAACTTCTTTGACAACTTCTGCCTGACGAGCAGCATCCGGAGGCGTTACAGGGAATGTATTAGGACGAATCGTAGCCATAATTGGGCGAACGTTGGAAGTGAGATGAGCAAATGCCTTACCGGCGTAAATCGGACGTTTAAATGTTAAGAAGTTAGCGGAGTCAATTTCCATGCCTGTGCAGTCAGATGCTAAGCCAATTCCAAGACGTTGGGCCAAGCGTGGAGCAAGATCTTTACCGGCAGCAGTATTTCCGAGTAAAACAGCCTGTGGCTCTTCTTTACGAATGATCTTATTGAGCACAGAGGTATAGGCACCTGTGGAGTATTCTGCTAACTTAGCATCATCGATGACGATTACTTTGTCAGCACCACTAGCGGCAAGAGTTGGCGCAAGTTCATCAATGCCTTGACCAAGCACAACAGCTACTACTGACTCACCAGTTTGGTCTGCGATTTTACGGGCTTCACTAAGTAGTTCTAACGAAACTTTACGAACTTGCAGATTGCGTTGTTCAACAATAATCATAATTCCTTTAGCCATTTTAATTCCTCCTTTACAGAACCTTAGCTTCTTCACGCAAGAGTTTTGCTAATTCACTGGCAGCTTGTGCAGGTTCGCCATCAATTTTGCGCCCTGCTTTACGAGGTGTAGGTAAACTATATTGATTAATAACCATTTTCAAATCTCCAGCGCCAAAACCAAGATCTGCAAGGGTTAAGCTTTTTAATGGTTTCTTCTTAGCTTTCATGATACCAGCTACGGATGGATAGCGAGGATCATTTAAGCCTTTTTGGGCCGTAAATACTGCAGGGAAGCTAACTTCGATTAATTCAGTCCCGCCGTCAATTTCACGAGTTGCAGTTGCTTGGGTTCCGGCAACTTCTAGTTTAATAACACTGCTGACTGAAGGGATGCTTAACGCCTCTGCTAAACGAACAGCAATTTGACTTGCACCATCATCAATAGCAATACGTCCGGCTAAAATTACATCATGAGGAATATCGGCAACAACCTTAGCTAGTATTTGAGCTCTGCCGAATTCATCGGTATTCTCTAGTCCAGGATCGCTTACTAATACACCTTTGTCTGCACCCATTGCCAAAGCAGTACGGACTGCTTCTTGAGCACGTGAACCCCCCATGCTTACAACGGTCACTTCGCCGCCGTGCTTTTCCTTAAGTCTGATTCCTTCTTCAATGGCATACTCATCGTAAGGGTTAATAATTAAGTTAACCCCATTGGCATCGATTTTACCGCTAGCATCTAGTACGATTTTAGCCTCAGTATCGAATGTTTGTTTGATAAAAACGACAATATTCACACTGTTTCCTCCTTACTGCAACAAAATTAATCCTTTGAGAATATGACTTTTGATAATAACACCTTAAGACCGACAGATTCCTTAATCGACGAGGTAAGAGCATCATAATAGGATAACTTCGTCTCTGGTTCATAAAGCCCTTCTCCAGTAGACACCACAACTGTAATTCTTTTCATAACACCCCCTATAAAGCGTGAGAAGGAATTTATTTTCCAAACACAATATTATGACTCTGACTAGACAGAAAGCTAAGCAGAGTTCCCAGCAAAATCCTAGATACAAGCTCACTACATAAGATTTGTTTCACATATCCAAAATTAATAGATTTACAATAAAGCCAATTACTAGAAATCAAAGTAACAAAATGCACAATCTATACTATTCTTCTCACAAATTAAGACTAGCATTGAGCGTTGAATAAGTCAATATGGCCATAATTAAGAAATTATATACCAAACTTTTCCCTTTGCTTCCCTAAAAACATTTCCAATAGGCCCTTGTTTATTTAGAATGACAATTTATCGAATACACCGGATATTATGATATGCAAATATTTATGTAATTCAGATTATTCGACCAATAAAAGAAATATCCTTCTTTACAGTCAATATTATTTCGAATTGATACATTATCAAATGTTATATCAAAATTCATTATTTTTAGAGGAGAGGTTGTAACACCTGCTCCTCACCTGTCTTTTATTCTTTAAAACGATTTTTTTGTGGGCAACGGCTGTTGAATATTTCGTTCTTTATGCGTGTCATACTCTTGATAATGAGGATCTCTAACTGTAACTGATGCTTTGGCTCTTGATACTTTTTTGCGTGTTCCCATTATCATCCATCCTTTCCAATAAGTAAGCCAATCGAAGCTTAAAATTAGCATTCCCTACTAGAAAAACGGATATCCCACATTATTTTTGTAAAATAGTGTAAGCATGCCAATACTTTTCAAGAAATATCTCAAAAACTTAGGTAGCTAATGTTATAATATATCTGAAAGATAATTTTTATAAGGTTTGGTGATAAGATGATCAACGATCAGCAACTAAAGGATCTTTTATCTAAAGGATTTTTTTCAGGTAAAATGACACCTGAATTTATTAATTTTTGTCTCTCTCATGGAAGAATCCGACGTTATGCTGCTAAACAATATCTCTATTTTTCTGGAGATGAAGGTACTACTCTTTATTTTTTAATTAATGGTCGAGTTAGACTCTATTTAATGAGTGAATATACCGAAAAAATAATCCGGGTACTTAATGCTCCAGCTTTTTTTCCCGAGGTTATTCTCGACGGGAAACCTTACCCCCATTCAGCTCTTTGCATAGAGGAGACAGAAGTATTGACAATTGATCGGCTAACATTTATGCGTTTTATAGAGAGTAATCCATCCTTAATTTGGTTATTGTATGATGATCTTGCTCTTGATTTACGGCGTTCCTACCGACAAATTAGAAATCTATCCCTTGGGGATGCCCGCCTGCGCCTGGCTGCAAAGCTTTTTGCTCTTGCCCATGTACACGGTCAAAAAACCAAGAGCGGAGTTATGATTACCATACCTCTATCTGCCACAGAGCTTGCCGGCATGTGTAGTTTGGCTCGTGAATCTGTCAGTCGGATTTTAACAGAGTTAAAAGAAGTAAAAATCATTGAGATCAAGAAAAAAGATATAACAATTATGGATATGGAAAATCTTCGAATCTGGATACACGAGCGGGCTTCTCGCTCTCGAACTCTAGACTAAGCTAGATTTTCTGCTCAACAAAATGGGTGAATCTTTCTTGGGGGCCACCATTATTAAGATAGTCTTGAATAGTCTCTATTACCCAGGAAATTACCTCTTCATCTGTTTGAGCTTGTTTAACGAAAGATGCAAAACGTGGGTGTCGGCCCATTCTTCCACCTATGCGCAAGTTCCAGCCACTTTCACCTGCGGCTAGTGTACCTGAAGGGCAAACACTTAAACAATTTCCACAAGAGAGGCATTTCGATTTATCAATGACAACTACTCCATTTTTCTCTATGGTAATCGCATTTTCTAAGCATGATCTGACACAAGCATGGCAGGCTATGCAGGGATTATCCGTAGTTTGAGGAGTTACATATCCGGAAATGCTAAAGTCTTTAATATCTGGTCGGGAGCAGCCATTTGGACAACCAGCCAAACATATTTTCAGCAGATGATGGTGATTAACCTGTCCGAACTTTTTTTGAAGAGTTTCCTCAATATTCAAAGACGCTAAATTTGATGGTAATTCCTCTAAAAGCTCCCTCCATTCTCGAGTCGCCTTCGGACAATTTTGTCGGCAGTGTTCAATAATAAACCCCGGTTGTTTCATTTATATTCCCCCAGAATTAATTATGCTTGTATTTTTAGTCTTCTGAGGTAGTTTAACAAATATGCAATCAATTTAGTGTGGTTTCAATCACAATGGGAACTATTGGATATAAAGATATCCCTATGGCTAATTAATTAGTGCCATAGGGATATCTTTATTTTGTTTCTATTCGTTAAGATCCATCCTCTTACCATTACATATATAAACAATTTCTTCGGCTATATTCGTACAATAATCTCCCAGACGTTCCAAGAAACGGCTGGCAAACAGCAGATAATTGGCCTGTGTCACATTATTAGGGTTTTCCATCATAATGGTTTTTAGTTCCCCAAAGACTCCGGAATAAATCTTGTCAATCTCATCATCCATTAAGGACATCTCTGCAGCTGCGCCACAATCCTCGTCTACGTATGCTTTCAGACCAATTCTAATCATTTCTTGCACAATTCCACTCATTCGTGGAATGTCTACCAATGGTTTGATTAACTTTTCTTGACCTATTCTGATGGACACTTTAGCTAGATCAACAGCCAGGTCCCCCATTCTCTCAAGGTATATGGATATTTTGAAACCAGCTACAAGTTTGCGTAAATCACGAGCAAAGGGCTGCTGCGTTGCGATTAGGAGAATACATGTTTCTTCAATGTCTGCTCGCAAATCATTTAGTTCCAAATCTTTCACGACGATGGAATTAGCCAACTCTAGATCCTGGTTTATTAAAGAATTGACTGCAAGTGCTATTTGTTGTTCGGCCATCTTTCCCAGGGTTAAAATTTTCAGGCGCAGATCTTCTAGTTCATGATCAAATTTCTGGCGAGTAGGCATTTGTAGTCCTCCTCCCTTGCTTTTATTTTTATACAACAATTTTTATAGTATTAGCACCCAAAAAGTGCAGTGACCCCGTTCAGTCAAAACGGAACATCAATTTGGAGATATCAACCAAATCGTCCGGATATATAATCCTCTGTTTTCTTCTTTGCCGGTCGAGTAAAGAGTACACTTGTTATATCTTCCTCGATTAAATCACCGCTTAAGAAAAAGGCAGTTCTGTCCGAAACCCGGGAAGCTTGATGCATATTGTGAGTCACAATGATAATTGTATACTTGTCTTTCAGCTCTGCAATTAATTCCTCAATCTTCATCGTCGAAATTGGATCGAGGGCAGAGGTCGGTTCATCCATTAGCAAAATTTCGGGCCCCACTGCCAATAAGCGTGCAATGCAAAGTCTTTGTTGCTGACCACCGGAAAGTCCTAAAGCGGATTCATGTAAGCGATCTTTCACCTCGTTCCACAAAGCGGCATCTTTTAAACTGGTTTCAACGATTTCACTTAATTTCTTCTTGTCAGTTTCTCCGTGAATTCGTGGACCATAGGCCACATTTTCAAAGACTGATTTCGGGAAAGGATTAGGGTGCTGGAATACCATTCCTACCTTCTTCCTAAGTAAAACCACATCGGTGTCAGCTGCATAAACGTCCTGCCCATCGATCTTAACCTGACCTATGATTTTTACACCCGGTGTCAAATCTTGCATTCGGTTAAGCGTCCGTAAAAAGGTTGACTTTCCACAGCCGGAGGGACCAATAAGAGCAGTCACACTTCTCTCCTTCATAGCTATGCTGATACTATTTAAGGCCTGCTGTTCCCCGTAAAAAAGGTCGAGTTCTTTAACCACGATCTTATCCATATCATTTCTCCTCTATCTTTATATCCAGGGTACTAGCCCCTATGTTTCCCTTGAAGTCGATATTGCAGCCAACGACTTGGTATTGATAAACAAAGGTTAAAGACGATAACCATGAGGATTAACAGAGCGGCGGTTCCATCTGCAATCTGGTCGGAATTTGTGCCAGGTAAAGGATTTGACTTTACCGCAAATAAATGAACGGCTAGTGTCTCTCCGGCGGCTAGAGGGTTAACGTCAAAGAGAATTCGGGAGACATTCATTCCTGCTGTGAAGATCAGAATTGCTGTTTCCCCAAGTGCTCTGCCTGCAACTAGGGTTATTCCGGTAATCAGCCCTGGAAGAGCTGTCGGCAGAATAACCTTGCGCAAAGTTTGCCACATGGTTGCCCCTAAAGCTAAACTTGCTTCTCGATAACTTCTGGGGACTGCCCGTAAGGATTCTTCTGTAACCCGCACTAAGATCGGCAAATTGAGTAACGCCAGAGTGGCAGATCCTCCTAAGATTGTGAATCCCAAGCCAAACATATTGACAAAGACTATCATACCAAAGAGGCCGAAGACTATGGATGGTACACTGGCTAAGCTCTCTGTACTTAAACGAATGAGGTCAGTAAACCTATTCTGAGGTGCGTATTCAGCCATGTAGATTCCGGCACCTAAACCAATGGGGAGGGAAAATATTAAGGACAGAAATAAAATATAGAAGGAATTAAACAATTGCCCCCTGACCCCATCTGAACCACTAAAGAACTCAGCCGTCAGGTATGGTAGACCACGACCTAAAATTAGAGTTAAAAAAGCAACTAATAGTGCAAGGATGAAAATAGCGCCAATCCAAAGCAGAATGCTGGCAAATCGGTTTGCTTGATGTGCTTTCAACGGACTGCCCCCTTTCGCGAGGCCGTTCTAACTAGAATAATCATAATCAACGCAATAACTAAAAGAATAAATGCCATCATAAATAAGCCATTATTCCAAGTCGATCCATAAGGTGTATTGCCCATTTCCATAACAATATTACTCGTCAAGGTTGAGGTTGGACTGCCTAAAGAGTCTGGGAATCTCGGAGAATTACCTATAACCATCTGAACCGCCATGGTTTCCCCGATGGCTCTAGCCATGGCTAAAATAATCGCTGTTAATATCCCGGGAGAAGCGGCCGGCACAAGAATACGCCATATAGTTTGCCAGCGTGTGGCCCCTAAAGCTAAGGACGCCTCTTTATAAGAACCGGGCAAAGAACGCAAGGCATCTTCCGAAAGACTAATAACTGTTGGCAAGATCATAATAGCTAATACTATGCCTGCCGCCAACATACCATAACCGGTGGAAGAATTAGTGAGTTTGCGTGTAAAGCCTACTATCACCGTAATCCCCACATAACCATAGACTACAGAAGGGATCCCGGCAAATAAATCAGTGGCAGGGCGCATTATAGCCCGTACCCAAGGTGGCGCAATTTCTGCTAAAAAAACGGCTCCTGCCAGCCCTAATGGACCACCTAACAAAATGGCAATAAGAGTAGTACCAATTGATCCAGCAATAAAGGTCAGTGCACCGTATTGACCGGAATCCGGACTCCATTTACTGCTTGTGAAAAATTCAAGAAAGCTGACTTCTCGAAAGGTAGATAAACCCTGCATCCCCACAAACCAAATAATACATAAGATGATTAAAGATACTAGGACTGCACTGCTGATAAATAAGTAACGTGCTAAGCGGTCATTATAATATACCCATGACTTCGTAGGTTGAGGCAACCTGTACACCTCCAGATCTCTCTAAATTTAATGCTGGTATTCTCTCTTGATTCACTAGATTTGCTTGCTATAAGTTTAACTCATGTGTGTAAACTATAAATTAAGGGAATGTAAAGTTCAGGTTAACAATCTGACAAATATCCTTCCGATTCACTGGTCTATTAAGTGTGTGTAAAGCTTAAGGAATGACGAGAAAAAATAGGAGCAAGAAATTTTCTTGCTCCTATTTTTTGGATATGGATAAATTGTTACGAATTGTCCTTTGAGATTAGGATCATCTTTTTTTATTTTTTCATTTTACTAACAGGTATAAATCCTGCCTTCTCTACATTCTTTTCTTGGAATTCTGTACTTAAAATGTAATCCAGGAAAAGTTTGACGGTACCGGTAGGTTCCCCTTTAGTGTACATATGCTCATAAGAGTAAATTGGATACTGGCCGTTAATAACAGTTTCTGGGCTGTATGCTACACCATTAAACTTCAAAGCCTTAACTGTGTCTTTCAAGTAGGCAGCATCGATATAGCCTATAGCACCTGGAGTTTGAGCGACACCTGTCAGTAAATTACCTGTTGAATCTTGCGCAGCTGCTGCATCAGTCATTTTTTTGCCATCCATAACAATCTTTTCAATATTTAAACGGGTTCCAGAAGAAGCAGCACGGCCAATTATTGAGACTTTCATATCTTTACCGCCAACGTCTTTCCAGTTGGTGACTTTACCGGTAAATATATCTGCCGCTTGTTCTTTCGTTAAACTATCAACGGTGACATCTTTATTAACTATTAGTAAGAAGGGAGCTACACAGACTTGGTGATCAACTAATCCTGCGCTTTTAAGCTCATCCGGGCTGACAACGTCAGAATTACCAATTTCAATGGAGCCGCTAGCTACATTGTTTAAACCTGTCATAGAACCACCGCCGCTAAGGTTCACTTGCACCCCGGAATTTTGAGCCATAAAATCATCGGCTGCCAATTTTACGAGTGGTTGGAGAGCTGTTGATCCTGCGGCAGAAATTGTTTTCTTATCAATTGAGGTTGAGTTTGAAGATGGTGCTGGGGTTGTAGTTGGTGCTGCAGTCTGTCCACACCCTACTAGAGCAAGCATAGCAATGAGAGTAGTACTTACAAGTGCAATTTTCGATTTAGATTTAAACAATTTTAGTTCCTCCCTTAATTTACTCAGGTACAAGATGATTATAATAGACGATTGTAAAGTGTTAATGAAATCAATGTAAAGTTTGAGTTAAAATTCAGTGTTTGCGCCGGTGAGTAAAAGTATATCCAACTCCGCGCACAGAATCTAGAACCGGTCCTAAGGCTTTTAATTTATTTCTGAGGTGACTGATATGCACATCCAGCGCTCTGGTTCCGGAGCCGGAAAGGTTGCCCCAGACCTTTTGAATTAAATATTCTCGGCTAAAGACTTGGTAGGGATTTGACACGAAGAGAACAAGTAATTCAAATTCTTTCACTGTTAGGTTCAAAGGCTGTTCAGATAATCTTACAGTATAATTTTCTTTCCTAATTTCAAGTTCTCCCCACCTCAACAGGCTTTCCTGGGGATCTGCTTTACGATGAACTTCTCTGAGTCTGGCTTTAATTCTGGCCAACAATTCTCGAGGACTAAAGGGTTTTGTTAAATAATCATCCGCCCCTAGCTCAAGTCCGATTATTTTGTCGGTAATATCATCATTTACACTTAGCATTATTATTGGAATAGCTTGGGTATCTTCTAAGGAACGCAAGGTTTTAATGACATCAAATCCACTTATCAATGGAAGAGCTAAATCAAGAATAATAAGTTCTGGTCGGTTACTTCTGGCAAATTCGATACCCAGTTCGCCATCAGCGGAATTAAATACAGTAAACCCTTCAATTTCTAAGCTGGTTTTAATGACTTCTTGAATTTGCCTATCGTCTTCAATGACTAGAATACTGGCCATAAGAAAACTCCCCTCAATAAGGTCCCCCCTTTACTCGGTTCGCAACGTTGTTTTCGATACTCTTATCATAATTGACAAATGTAAAGTCTTAATGAACTGAAAGTAAAGTTCCCGTTAAATATTCTCCTCTTTAGGTAAACTGTTGACCTTTAAGAAATCATCCTCTTCTTACGGGTACTTAGGATTAATTTAAACATAGCATTAACAGTCCCTCCCGTAGATCGGCCCGTTAATGCTATAGCTGCCTTTTCTCGCATCCTGGTAATTTCCTGAGGATTTGTTAAATAGTACTCGATGAGCTGATGCAGATCTTGTTCACTATTAGCTAGGTTTCCTGCTCCCAGACGCTGTACAAAATCCGCATTTGCTTCCTCCTGACCCGGTAGTGCTCTGTAGATTAAGAGCGGCAAGTTTTTGCTAAGAGCCTCGGTAACTGTCAGTCCTCCGGCCTTCGTTATGAGTAACGAAGCAATTGACATTAGATCCTCCACATTATGAACGTAGGCCATCCTTAGAATAGGATTACGGGAGTGTTCAACCAACTCGTCTAAGGCATGAAAGAGTTGCTTGTTTTTGCCGCATACAATAATAGTCTGAACAGAAACATGCGAATTTGCGAGACTTTCGCAAATCCTTTTTATTCCTTTTGCCTCTTCATATGCCCCTCCCATCAGTAAAAATATGGGCAGCTTCGGATTCAAACCAAGTTTTTTAATAATGGTTTCCTTATCTTTGTCTAAATTGAACTTTGGACTAATCGGAATCCCAGTTGTAAAAATTTTCTCTGGTTTTATTCCCCAAGCTATCAGAGTCTCCTTAACTTCATCACAAGCTGCCACATACCCATCTACACCCGGGTGTACCCAGTGACTGTGCACTGTATAATCCGTAATGATTGTGATCAGTGGTATATGCAGAATTTGTTCGATTCTGAGTTGAGCTAATATCGAAGAAACCGTTGGATATGTGCAAACAATCAGATCCGGAGCAAATGACTGAATATATCTAAGAAATTCTTTCCGTCCTAACTGGTTTAAGAAACGTTGAGCAATCGAATCAGGCTGAAATTGAGAAGTTTTATAATAGAACTTCCCCCAGAGTTTTGGGGTGTGTTTAATCATCTCCATATAAAGGTTTTTGGCCATGCTATTAAACCGTTTACTAAGAAAATCACCAAAATCCAGATGATTGATGGTGGCTTCAGGTTCCTTTATAAGTATTTCTTCAATGACTGCTTCTGCAGCTCGGTAATGACCATTGCCAAATCCAGCAGAAAATATAAGGATTCTCGAATGCTTCACAATTTATCCCACCTTCAATAATTACTCTTGCTTTCTTGGAATAAGCCGGTTAAGTGTGATCTCAACAATGCTCTCGGGCATCATTTCGTAATCGTCTGTCGTCAAATAACTTGACAGCAAACTCTAAAAATCCTGCAGTGGTAGAAATTGTCAAAGGGATTAGGACTTTAGAAGCTTTTTCGTAGCTTTCTTCTGAACACCCATCCTTTTGGGAAACCAAACTGAACAAGGGAAGTGATTGTTGAGCATTGTAGTCAATCCATTGAGCGGGGTGAGAAAAGGGCAGATACATGCCACACTCGACAGGAAACCTGCTCCAATTTTGAGAGGCCCATGCTTCAAACTCCTTATGTCCGTCAAAAAGTATGCCCAGTGAATGGTGTGGTACGCACATGTCCTGCACTAGGTGTAGGGCTGCGCCAAAAAAGAACATTCCTTTGGCAATATCTCTAGGCAAAAAACTAATAGCTTTATTGAAATAGTATTGGCACTCCGCAGTCGCATCAGGCCACCCAGAGATTCCTTGCTTGTTTGGATGACTGTAAAAATGATTAATATTTTTCCATCCGCGATCCGCCCAGTATAACCCCCCTGTAAGTTCGGTGTGATAGAGTTCAAATAAACTTGCCGTCAATTCTTTACCATCAGACTTCAATATCTTATAGGCTGCTTCAAGACAATGCACATGGGTTACACCGGGGGCGTCCAGAAAATATTGCAAGGGAATTGTTGGAGCAAGTAGTATTTTCGTCATTCTGCTAAGTGTTTGACCAATAATCCGTTCATACATATGAAATAACCTCTCCTTCTTGTTTATAGTAGAAATGCAGATTAAAAGAAGCAATTATTCATTTTCTAATCTGAGATCAATTTTACGTCATGAGTGTAAAGAAAATATTATTCCTTGGTTAAAATTCCATAGGATTTGTTAAATTTGAGTTATTTCCTCAAGATATACTGAGGATCTTACCAGAATAAGATAAAACCAGAAACAATTACTCTTCAACTAATCATAAACTAGTTAAGGATGCATATAGAGGATATATTTAACACTAAATTAATATTCAGTTCATCAAACCTTTACAATAAGACATTATTATTTAGTAAGGATATTTATAAATCATGCTGATATCAAGGAAGTGTTTGAATAAAAAGGAGTTTTCTAATGTTTAAGTCGGTAGATATGAGCCAACGAAAACTATGCCGTCTTTTAAGAGAAGACAAAACGATCTGGGTCCTATACCTGGATATTGTTAAATTTCAGGAGGTGGAATTTCGCTACGGCTATAAAATCTGCAGACAAATCCTCGACGAAATTGAGCGTGAAATCAATCAAACGATTAAACAGCAACGTAACCTTTACCTGTTTTCTCATTTTGAATCTCGTGGTGGGGACGATTTTGTCGTTTATTTCGTACCTGGCAAAAACATTTCCTGGAATATTACAGAAGTTATCGAAAAATGGATAACTCCTCTGGAAACAAGGTTTAACCATCGAATACGGAAATTAGTTAATGAGAAAATAAGTCTTCGCTCCGGACTCGCCCAGTGCAGCAATGAACCTACTCGTAGTCCCGATTATTTACTTTATGCTGCCGTAAAAGAAGCTTTTCTGCTTAATAAATCAGAGCCTGATCCAAATTTTTTTGCCCGCCGTCAAGAAATTGCCTATTTAATCGATGATCCGGGCAAACACTTGAAGGCAGCTTTTCAACCTATCATTGATGCGCGAAGTGGAGAAGTCTTCGGATTTGAAGCACTAGCTCGTATCCCTAACTCTACTTGCTTCAACAATATTGCCGACCTCTTCCCTTTTGCAGAAAAGATCGGTCTCCTCTATCCCATCGAAACACTTTGCCGCCGCCAAGCCATTTCATCCTTCCCCCAGATTTCTCTGAATAAAGAACGTCTCTTTCTCAACATTAACCCTCTCGTACTTATTGATCCAGAATTCGGCTCGGGAAACACAAGAAAGCTACTCAATGAAAAAGGCTTAACTCCTGCGGACGTTGTCTTGGAAATCACCGAGAGAAGCTCCATCGAGGACTATTCTACCTTTCGGGATGCCTTAGACCATTATCGAAATCAAGGATATTTAATTGCCCTCGATGATGTGGGTGCCGGCTACTCTTCATTGCAATCTGTCGCGGAACTTCACCCTGATTATCTTAAAATCGACCGCTCTTTGATCAAAGGTGTAAATGCTGATCCCATCAAATGGGCCTTATTAGAAACCTTCGTAACCTTTTCCAAACGTATAGGCTGCCGCATCATCGCCGAAGGCGTAGAAACTGCCGAAGAAATGCGTACGGTTGTTCAATTAGGGGTGGATTACATCCAAGGATTCTACATAGCAAGTCCTGGCTTTGAACGACCCATCCTTAATCCGCTTAAAGAAATATTAAGTCCAACACTTCGTCATAAGTCTATTGAACAAAACTCAATTCTTTCCATGGTCGAACCCTTACCTCTCTTCACGGTTCATACCCTGGTCAATGAAGTTGAAGCTTATTTTCGCGAACATCCTCATCTATGGTTAGTAGGGATTATAGAAGACTCTCGTTTAGTTGGCGTCATGCAGCGGGATAGGCTATTTGCCGCTTTGGGTACTCGCTACGGTGTTACACTTTATTTAGAACGAACTGTAACAATTCTGATGGATACCAATCCTTTAATTGTTGAAGACACCACTCCCTTAGAAGTGGTGTCTAGTCTAGCTATGCAACGTTCAGGTTCACAGCTATATGACGGGATTATTGTTGCTAATCAACGTAAGCCAGTAGGTATGGTCTCAGTAGCTAATTTAATCAAAACAATGGCCGAGCGACAAATTCAAATTGCCAAAGGAGCTAACCCTTTAACCGGATTACCCGGCAATCTTCTTATCGATCAAGAAATTCGCCAACACTTAGATCGCAAGACGACCTTTGGTCTAATTTATGTAGATCTTAACAAATTTAAATATTACAACGATAAATACGGCTTTCAGCAGGGTGATGTAGCTATCAAAGTATTAAGTGAGGTTTTGGTTAATTCATCTCAAAACCTGGCTGAGGATTCCTTTATCGGTCATATCGGCGGTGATGACTTTATTATTATCTCTTCGCCTACAGGTCTGGAACAGTTAGCAAAGGAGATCCTCCATCAGTTTGAGCAATCTTGCCTGCAGATCACTGGATCAGAATATTTAAGTGTTGCGTTAGCTGGTCTCATCATAAATCCAGACCATAGCAGCACGCCCTTACTCGTCTCTGAAAGAGCCGCTCAGATCAAGAAAGAAGTAAAGGCAATAGGAGGAAACTCTTATATATTGCGCTAGGGGGAACAGTATCAATGAAGAGTTTTAATCTAAGCAAGTTTAAATTCAGTTTCCATAACTATAGTCGTAAAAGCTTTGGACGACCAAAATTTATATTACCCCATTTCAAATTGATAAAAACCATAAGACCGAAATTTACTTGGTTTAAGAATTGGAAAACATTTTCTAAAATCAATGCTTTAGTCGTGGTCATGATACTCTTTATGCTGGGACTAAGTTATCTGGGCTATTATTATTATCGGCAAGCTAAAGTAGCCATGAATGAAATTTATTCAAACTCTCTAATCTCTGTAAAACTAATCAATGATGCACATGCCAATGTGCGAATGATTCGTAGTGTTAATACTGAGCTGCTCTTAGCCCCCGTTGATCCTTCTCAAAAACAAAACCTTCTCATTCAGACCACAGTTTTACTGAGTTTAATCAATGAGTCTCTGGATAACTATACCCCTCTGGCCCAGGAATCCTTGGAAACGATTAAATTAGCTAAAGTAAGAGATAATCTTTTAAAATTCAGTGAAGAATGGCAGCAGATTGTCCCGATGATCGATAGTAATGACAAGCAGGCTGCATATTCCTACTATGTGAATAACCTGACGCCAATTTTAGAAGAGATTAACACCCTCCTTCCTGAGTTAGTTGAATTTAGTGCTCAGAAAGCAAAGAGTACCATTGTGCGCGAAAATTTAAATTTCCTCCAGGCTGAGAAAGTATTATTCGGCTTCCCCCTTGTGACTGCCGTATTGGCTGTTGCCATTGGGGCTCTTGTAGCAAGAGCAATCTCCAAACCTCTGCAAATAATGCTTACCAATGCCCAAGAACTGGCTTCCGGAAATCTTAGGGTAAACCAGATCAGCTCTAAATCTAAAGACGAAGCAGGACAATTAGCCCAGGCCTTTAACCAGATGACAACAAGTCTAGCTACATTAGTTCGACGAGTCTCCGATTCCTCCGAAGATGTTGCCTTATCAGCCTCTCAGCTCTTAAAGATTACTGAACAAGGCTCAATGGCCTCCGGGCAAATCGCTGTGGCCGTTACAGAAGTTGCCTGTGGTACAGAAAAACAAGCTGCTGCAGTCAGCGAGACTGTAGCAGCCATTGAACAAATAAACGCCAATATTCAGACCGTTGCTGAGGCAGGTCAGCATGTTACGAACCTAGCTTCTCAAACGGCTATTACTACGGAAAATGGGCAAAGAGCTCTCAGTCAGGCCATAGAACAAATGGGAAACATCAGTAAGAGTACTCTACTTGTCAAAGGTGCTATAAATCAACTGACTGATAGCTCGGAGAAAATCGCCAACATTGCTCGCTTAATTACCACTATTACGGAACAAACAAATCTATTAGCCTTGAACGCCGCTATTGAAGCTGCTCGGGCCGGTGAACAGGGCCGTGGTTTTTCTGTAGTAGCGGATGAAGTGCGAAAGTTGGCTGAAAAAGCCAAAGCAGCAACCGGACAAATAGCTGAATTGGTGGTTGTTAACAGGGAAAACATCTCTCAAGCAAATCTGGCAATGGTTGCTGAAGAGATTCACGTTAATGATGGAATTAAAGCAGTAAATAACGTTGGTCATGGTCTTGATGATATTCTTAAAATGGTTAATGAAGTTTCAGGACAAGTAGGCGGCATTTCCTCTTCTATCCAGCAAATGGCAGGAGGCAGCCAACAAATTGTCTCAGGTGTACAGGAAATCGGTGCGGTCAGTCAAGTCAATGCCAATCAGGCTTCCAAGGTTTCAACGGCAATTGAGGAGTTTACATGTTCTATTGATGAGATAAGCCTTTCTTGCCAGAGTTTAACAAATTCAGCTCAAGATTTGCAAATCGGGGTTAGCAGCTTTAGACTCTAGAAACACTTTCTAGAACCATTTAATACAAAGAAATCTTATTACAAGCTCTAAAATGAGGTCAGCATTTAGCTAGGCCTCATTGTATTTGGTGTTTCCAAATGGTTTGACTGTTAGATAGCATTGTCGCTCTTCTTTACGAAAAAGAATAAAATTTTTGCATAGAATGATTATCCTTGACTTTTATTAATACGTAGAAAATTTTGAAGTAATAGCTAAAAAAAGCAAATATATATATTGACAAATACTTATTTAATATGTTAATATATATCATTTTGCCAATCAACTAATTCTATGTTATACTTATAAAGATCACTCAGGAGGTGGATTAATGTTTCAAATTAGCGACAAAGTTCTTTATCCAATGCTTGGTGTAGGTATTATTGAAGCTATTGAAGAGCGAGAGGTATTGGGAAAAAACAAGCTTTTCTATAAATTGAATATGCCTCAAAACAATATGCAAATTATTATTCCGATAGAAAAAGCTACGACGCTTGGTATCCGTCAGATAGTTGAGCCGGATATCTTAGAAAATATTCTTACAGATTTCCACATTGGAAATACAGATCCAAGTATCTATGAAGACCGCCGTTATTGTAGAGATCTAAATAAAAGCAAAATAAAAACCGGCGATATTTACAAGGGAACTGAAATCATTCGGGATTTAATGCGAAAAAACCAAAGAAAACAGCTCGGAGCAGAAGACAAGACTATGTTAAACAGTGCCCGTCGGATGTTTATCAGCGAGGTTATGCAAGTCAAAGGAATTGCGCAGGAACAAGCCGACCTTCTGTTAGATGAAGTGCTATTAATTTTCAAACAAGAGACAGTTTTAACACAATGTTAACTGTTCTTTTTTTGTCTAAATTCTGTTACAATATTTTACCACTTTCATGAAATCACAGTATAATAAAAAAACCCGCAATTACTTGCGGGAGAATAGTTAATTTGGTGCGCCACCCAGGATTCGAACCAGGGACCTGCCGATTAAGAGTCGGATGCTCTACCAGCTGAGCTAGTGGCGCACAAGCGACATTTAGAATTATACCCCAGTAGATTATTACTGTCAATAACTTTTTTATTATGCTATATGATTATATTTTAATTATATAGCAAGTTATTCTAGCGGTTATTTAATTAATGTCAGCAGCCAAATTCAGAATAGCTTGAGCATAAACTTTAGTGGTTAAAAGCAGGTTATCGATAGAAATAAATTCATCAGGACAATGAATTCCATCCGGTTCACCGGGAAGGACGGGTCCGAAGGCTACTCCTTGGGGAATGGCCTTGGCATAAGTTCCACCGCCAATTGCGAAGGCATATGGTTCCAGGCCTGTTACCTCTGCATAGGCCTTCAGCAAAGATTGCACCAAGGGGCTGTCTTTGGGAACATGATGGGCTTCTTGATGATTAATGATCTCCACGCTAAATTGCTGGTTAAGAGCAATTTTTTTAATCGGCTGAAAAACTTCATCTCGCTTATAAGTTACCGGATAACGGATATCAATTACAAAACGAGTATTAATTGATGTCATCTCTAAAATGCCAAGATTAAGTGAAAGTTGACCGGAGGGTTCATCACTCAAGGCTATCCCAAATCCTTCTCCGTGGAAGCCCATTCCCGGATAGACCGAGATAAAATCAAGGGTTTGTTGCTCTTCAGCGCTCAGTGGCAGTGTTTTAAGAAATTGTACAGCGTAAAGCGCAGCATTCTTGCCATTTTGGGGGAGACTTCCATGGGCACTTGTTCCTTGGAAAAGCAGCTTAATTTCGGACTCGGATTTCTTGCTGATTATTGACGCACTTACTCCTTCCGGAAATACATAATTGTCTAATTGCTGGGCAATACCTTCATAAGAGAGCCCTTGGAGAATAACATCGCAGCGATCCGGAACAACATTTGCTCGTTCTCCGCCGCGAATACTAACAATGTGGGCAAAGGATGGTGAATGGGGCTTTGAGATTTCTAAATGAAGTATTCCTTTTTCGGCGTGAATTACAGGAAACTCAGCATCGGGAGCAAATCCCATTTGCGGGGTTTCTTCTTTTTTAAAGTAATAATCCATGTCTGCCCAACCTGACTCCTCGTCAGTACCTAAGATGAGGCGAACCCTCATCTTCAGAGGGATATTGGCATCCTTAATGGCTTTCATGGCAAAAAGAGCCGCCAAGGAAGGTCCCTTATCATCTAAGGCTCCCCTACCAAAAATCTTGCCATCTACGATATTTGCACCATAAGGCGGCACTGACCAGCCATCTCCTTCCGGAACAACGTCAAGATGACCAAGAATACCTAACAATTCACCCGTTCCCATCTCAATATGACCTGCGTACCCTTCAACGTTTTTGACCTGGAAACCCAAGGATTTTCCCAGGTCTAAGGTCCACTCTAAAGCTTCTTTAACTCCCAATCCAAAGGGGGCACCCTTGGAAATATGTTCTTCGTCTTTAACACTCTTTATTTGGATACAAGCTTGTACCGCGGATATAATTTCAGCTTTCATTGAATCAATCTGTTGATCGAGATGCATATATTATTCCTCCGAATTAATTATTTACCTAAGTCATCCTAGCTTACCCTGTTTAAGAAATGATAAACTCTTCATCACTGAGATATGGGTGAAAACTTCACCTCGACTGCCGAACCTCTTATTACAATCTTACCCGGTTGCGGGGACTGCTGGATTGCTAATCCGGTCCCCGAGAAGTTAAAATGCAGCTCTGATTTTGCTAGGGTTTCCCCTACTTCCCTCATTGTCATCCCTGTAAGATCAGGAATGACAATTTCTCCTCCAACAGGTACCCGCTCTGGAACAACCTGTTGAGGGGCGGGTCTAACAGCTGTATCACTGGGGGAAATAGTCACAGTGCTCTGAGTATCGTTAGCCACCGGCAGACCATAGTATTGCAGGGCACCCTCAATAATTGCTTTTGCCCTAGGGCCTGCCAAGGTACCCCCCTGATGTCCATCCTCTGTGTTTGGAGTATCAATTATTACAAGTACCGCAATCTTAGGATCTTCAGCAGGAGCATAAGCTGCAAAGGAAGCAACGAAGTCTGTTTTTGAATAAGCACCGGTTGCAGGATCTACCTTCTGAGCAGTTCCAGTCTTCCCAGCTACGCGGATGCCGGGAATATGGGCTGTATGGCCTGTTCCATTGGAGACAACTTCTTCGAGAATATTAGTCATCTGAGCTGCCGTTGATTGCGATATAACTTGCCGAACAGGAGTTGGTTTTTGTTGCTGAACAATTTGACCATCAAAGGATGAAATCTTATCAACAATATAGGGCCGGTAGAGAGTACCGCCATTGGCAACTGCTGATATTGCCGTAAGCAGTTGGATCGGAGTGACAGAGTTGGCTTGTCCAAATGACATAGTGGCAACATCAATATCACGCACCCTCTCTGCGGGCAAGAGTAATCCACTTTCCTCACCTGAGATATCTATGCCGGTTTTTTGTCCAAAGCCAAAGGCCTTTAGGTAGGTATCGAACCTTTCTTTACCTAACCTATTTCCGACTTGTGCTAAAACAACGTTAGAAGAAAGCTGCATTCCTTTTGTAAAGGTAATGAAGCCATGGGGCTTTTGGTCAGAATCCCAGTTGGTTATATAGAGAGGAGGAATCCTTAAAAAACCGGGATCGTCAAAGGTTTCATCCGGTTGAATAAGGCCTTCTTCTAAAGCCGCAGCTCCTGTAATAATCTTAAAGGTTGAGCCCGGTTCATAGGACATACTAATGGCTAAATTTCTCCGAACCTCAGGGGCAACCTTTGCGTAGTCAGTCGGATCAAAGGATGGACGTGAACCCATGCCCAGCACTCGACCTGTCTTTGGATCCATTGCCAAAATTGTGACACTTTTAGCATTCGTTGCTTTTTGAGCTTCATCTAATTGTTGCTCAATGTAGTATTGAATTGTTGAATCTATGGTTAAGTTAATTGAGTTACCGGGTCTTGACGGGTCACCTTGATTAAGGGCGTCCAAGATTGAGCGGGCTCTTGTATCTTGTTCTTTAGATTGAAACCCGGGTTTGCCAAACAACTCCTTATCATAGTAGTATTCAGCACCTTCCACCCCATGACCATCTTGATTGACAATTCCAAGAACAGAGGAAGCAAAAACACCCATGGGATAAATACGCTTCTCTTCATCGGAACAACCAACTCCGGGTATCTTTAAGGCTAATATTTCATCAGCTTTTGCTACCTCAACTTGGTGAGCCAGATTTACCCAGGAGAGATCCTTGTTTAATTTGTCCAGTATTTCTTGGGGATCTACCTCTAGGATGCCGCCCAGTTCTTTAGCCACATCATCCTTACTCTTTTTAAATTGGTTTTTTTCGATTGTGCTATCGAGAGTCCTTGGATCAGCATATACTTGTTTTACCGGAATACTTTGTGCTAATACATTTCCTTGAGCATCAAAAATCACCCCTCGATCAGGCCTGAGGCTCTGATCAATAGTACGTCTCTCAATACCCTTGGCCTTTAAGTCAGATGCCTGTACAACTTGGAGAAAGACGAGCCTGCCAAACACTATTACGACTACACTCAGTAAAATCACTTGAACCCAACGATCGCGAGAAAAATATTTCACCTTTGACTTAGTTTTCACAGTGCCCCTCCTATGCCTAAAAGAACTTACGCTTTCTTAACTAACGATGACCCGTTACGAAGTCACCTTGCTAAGAAACCGCAAGCTCTTGATTCTATTTTGTCCCTTGAAAAGAGAATAATACACACCGCTATAGAGGTATTTTTTTGAAACACTTGGAACAATTAGCACGCTGCACTGAGTTAATTTACACTTAGTTTTGATAGGAGCATCGTCGTTAGAAAGCCAATAATCAGACCTCCCAGGTGGGCATAATTATCAATCCCTGGTTGAGTAAGCCCAAATCCGAAATTGATAATTATAACTATGACTAAATTCATCCCTAAACCGGATTTCCAGAGGGATGGTCTTTTTAGACTATAATACAAAAGCGCTCCTAATAACCCAAAAATCGCACCCGAAGCTCCTGCAGATAAGGCCGTTGAAAAGAAATAGCTGGCGATGGATCCCCCCAGACCACTCATAATATAAATCACCAAAAATCGCCAATGCCCAAAATTTCTTTCACTGATGGGGCCTAAAGACCAAAGTGCATAGAGGTTAAAGAGAAGATGTAAAAACCCGATATGGATAAAAACACTTGTCAGAAAACGCCATAGTTCGCCTGCCTGAATTAACGGGTTAACTTTAGCTCCAAAGGCAATCAGGACAGATTGATTTTCTGATCCCCCTGCTAAAGTCATTAGGATAAAGACAACTATGTTAATACCGAAAAGAACGTAAGTTAAAAATGGCTTAAAGTCCTCAACATCCGGTTTGGCAAACCCAGATAGAGCATCCTTTCCACTGGCCAGTTGTCGCAGCCAGTTGGGAATCAAGGTATCATTTGTTGGTGGGAACGGAAAGAGGTTGCCTGTCTGAATATCCCAATACCATAGCTGAAGACCCGCAAAATGATGTTTTTTTAAATCAGATGAGTCTATTCCCTGAGGACAAAATACAATTACATCCCATTGTGATAAATCACTGCTTTGTAAGATTGGCTTAAAGTCTTGAGGAAGTTCATTAAGATTGCCAAAAATCAGTCCCCTATTCAGGGACTCATGAGTAGCAGATACCCAATTGCCCTCTAAGGCAACGAGTTTCCAGCCTGATTGTTGAAGAGTATTAAATATTTGAGGGAACATATCTCACCTCTGTTTCAATTTTCTCCCAACACTGCCCGCAGCAGACTAGGTATACCGTAATCATTTTTCCCGGAACCATATCCCGCATTAAGCAAAGCCATTTCCGGAAAAGTAGATTGCTTTGCTAAGGCACGAATCAGTGCTGCCCCTGTCGGAGTAATCAATTCGCCGGTAATTCCAGATTCTCGAAATTTGTAACCTTTCAAAAGCATTAGGGAAGCAGGTGCGGGCAAAGGTAACGTTCCATGAGCACATTTAACAAAACCATGTGACCAGGGCAAGGTCGATACAAGGATAGAATCTATGTTTAACTGATCCAGAGCAATACACGTCCCAACTATATCCACCAGGGAATCCACAGCCCCAACCTCGTGGAAATGAACCTTATCAATCGTCGTTCCATGAACACAGGCTTCAGCTTCGGCCAAAGCAGTAAAGACTTTAAGGGCAGTATTCTTAGACCGTTCAGATAAATCCCCACTAAGAATCATAGTTTGAATATCCGGCAGGTGGCGGTGGGAATGGCTATGATGATCTTGATTAGGGCACTCCAACTCATGGGGTTGAAGTACAACATTGATATCTGTCGCTTGAATGCCGTGAACTTGGCGCTCCTTCACTTCCAATACAAATTCTGTTAAGCCAATTGAATGAAGCTGCTTAACGATGATTTCCGGATCAGCACCTAAGGCTATCAAAGACCCTAAGGCCATATCTCCACTTATGCCTGCAAAGGCATCCCAGTATAGTATTTTCAAGTTAGATCCCCTTTCTTCCCAGCTCTCATTATGCGTCGTACTATTGCAGAAGCCAGAGAGGCAGCCCCAAATCCATTGTCGATGTTAACTACTCCAACTCCTGAAGCACAACTGTTCAGCATACTGAGTAGTGGCGCAAGACCTTGGAAATGTGCACCATAGCCAACGCTGGTTGGTACAGCAATAACCGGCTGTTCGACTAGACCTCCAACAACACTGGCTAAGGCCCCTTCCATTCCGGCAACAACGATAATTACCTCTGCTCTATCCATAAGTTCTTTCTGCTCTAACAACCGATGTATACCTGCAACTCCCACGTCAAACAAGGTGTCAACTTCATGCCCCATAAAACGAGCCGTCAGCAATGCTTCTTGAGCTACAGCTAAATCCGCAGTTCCGGCCGTCATAATCAGAATCTTACCGGGAACGGTTGGTTCTGCAAGAGGTCTGAGCAGAAGACAGCGGGCTTGTCGATCATACAAAGCATCCGGAAAGTGAGGCAAGACTATTTCGGCAGTGGGTATATCTAGTCTGGTTGCCAATACATTAAGTTCTTTGTCGCCCAGGTGTCTTAAAATTTTTATTATGTGTTCGGGTTGCTTCCCCTGGCAGAAAATCACTTCTGATTGCCCTGTTCGCAGTCCTCGATGATGATCCAATCTGGCAAAGTCTAAGTTTTCATAAGGCAAATCCTTTAATTGCTGTAAGGCACTATCTGGGGAACAGGTTCCCTGATGTACGGAGTCGAGCAGGGCTTTTAGGGTTTCTTCATTCATAAGTTGTCCTCCAGTTAAATGGGATTGAGACTTCCTGAACGTAGTCCCATTAAGTCTAATGTAACAAAGCGAAAACCCAGCTCAGACAATCTGTCTGTGATTTCTGAAGCTTCCGGAATAAATCTTGCAAATTCTTGACTGGGAATTTCGATGCGAGCCAGATCGCCGTGAACTCTGACCCGACATTCCGAGTATCCTTTTTGCTGTAGGATCCCTTCAGCACGGCTAATACTTTCCAGTAATTCCTTGGTAATTGGGTCTCCATAAGGAACCCTGGACGCGAGACAAGCCATCGAAGGTTTGTTCCAAGTAGGCAAATCACGGAGTTTTGATAAAACTCTTATTTCCGCTTTTGTTAATCCCACTTCAAAAAGCGGACTAACAATTCCCAGTTCTTGAAGAGCTAGCCTCCCTGGGCGATAATCCAGGGCATCAGAGGCATTTGTCCCTTCAATGACTACTGCATCATTTCGGTTATTCCATTTTAGGATAGTCTCAAATAGTTTCTTTTTGCAGAAATAGCAGCGATTAGGCGGGTTATCCCGAAATTCTTTAATGTTAAACACATCAAAGTCAATCACCTGTACAGGATATTTATACTTCTCTGCTAAAGAAAGTGCTTCCATTTCTTCTTGATTAGAAACCATTGCTCCTCGTGCAAGAACTCCTTGGCAGTTTTGTCCTAAGGTTTCTTGGGCGACGGCCAAAAGATAAGTTGAATCTACTCCACCGGAAAAGGCAACCAAAACAGTGTTTAACGATTTTAATTTATTAATGAGCGCAGTTTCTTTATTAAGTGCTTCTTGTCGTGTTCTATCCATTCAGGACTTATCCCTTCCTTCGTTTATATTCTACCTATTGTAGAAATGACTGTCAAAGAAACTTTGTTCATAAGAAAGAGCAAAGAAGGTTATGATCCCCCCTCTGCTCTGTGAAAAAATTACGTTTTCAGACATTTTCAGTAATTAATCACCCATTTTTCCAAGATACTCCGAATCCGCCTCTTGGATACTTCCAGTCAATATTGCCAAAGGGACACCCGATTAAGCAGGTTCCACACTCCAGGCAGCCTTCATAACCCACAGCAATACGTTTTTCTTCTTCATCCCAATCGTAGACATGGGCTGGGCAAAAACGCGTACAGGGTTTGTCTTGGCACTGCTGCAGGCATACACTTGGGTTAGCGATCTTAATGTGGCTTAGTTTATCTGTGTTAAACCGTACCAAATATAATTTATCATCTAATTTCATAAGAGCGCCCTCCATGCTCCATAAATATCCTTAAGCAAACCACCTTTAGAACGGTGTTCGAAGGCCATTTTGATAATTTCCTTTTGACGTTCTTTCTTCGGTGTTCCGTCCGCGGTTAAATACATCTTGGCAGCTCTCGAGAATAACTTGGGATAAATTTTTAGGAGATGAGTATTTTCTTCAAAGAACTTACCCATATGGCGATAGTGATGCAGGTCTTTAAGAACAAAGGAATCCCGCAGGCGGGTTTCATAAACACCCATCGCATGATCACTCACGTCTCCGGCTCGTATTGCCTGTGCCGCGACTTCCCCGGCAATTTTACCCGATATCATAGCTAGGTTCGAACCCTCACGATTCAAGGAATTCATCAGCATTGCCGTATCACCGACGACCATAACTCCTTGGCGATGAAGTTTAGGTACGTGGGTATATCCACCTTCAGGGATTAAGTGAGACAGATATTCCTTAGTTTCACCGCCTTGAAGAAGGCGTTTCACATAAGGTTTTGCTTTCATATTCTCTAATAAATCATTGGGGGTCCAATTATTACGAATTAGCTGCTGCAAAATAGTTCCAACCCCAATGGAAATCGAATCCTTATTGGTGTAGATAAATCCTACGCCCATCATTCCCGCTGTTGAATCTCCATACAATTCAATAGTGGCCCCCTGGCCTTCCTCAAGACAGAAACGGTCTTCGATCTTTTCTTTGGGTAAAGCAATTACCTCTTTGACCGTGACTGCCACTACCTCAGGTTTGAGTGGTTTGGCTAATCCGGCTTTAACTGCTATGAAGTTATTAACCCCTTCAGCCAGAATGACAACCTTCGCACCTAAATCTCCTTCAGCACGTCCTGTGCGAACTCCGACAACCTGGTCGCCTTTATATAAGAGATTTTCCACCAGTGTTTCAGTAATGATCATAACGCCGGCTTTTTCTGCTTGCTGAGCTAGCCAACGATCAAACTTCACCCTAAAAACTGAATGGGCGTTGTACGGCTCTTTCCCCCAGGCAGGATCACGATAACCAGCCAAGATTGACTCGTCGCCACTTAACATGGCAATACGCTGTTCAATGATTGGGCGTTCTAGGGGAGCGTCCTTCCAAAATTCAGGTACAACCATATCAGTAGCCTTTGTATAGAGGATCCCGCCCATGACATTCTTGGTTCCCGGATAATCACCACGTTCGATGACTACTGTTTTCATCCCGGCACGTGCAGCACTGAGCGCAGCAGATAGGCCAGCAGGACCACCGCCGATGACGATTACATCAAAGTTTTCCATGTTTGCCCCTCCTTAATTTGCCACGCCATGCTGAAGGCGTTTCTTAAACTCTGCAGTCAGTGCAGGAACTACTTGAAATAGATCTCCAACGATACCGTAATTAGCAACCTTTAAGATTGCAGCTTCCGGATCGTTATTGATGGCAATGATAAAGTCCGATGTCTCCATTCCGACTAAATGCTGGATAGCTCCGGAAATTCCGATAGCTATATATACTTTAGGACGAACCGTTACTCCTGATTGCCCCACTTGCTGATCATGAGTCAGCCAGCCTGCTTCTACAGCTCCACGGGTCCCAGCTATGGTACCCCCTAACACTTCTGCTAACTCCTCAGCAATAACCATGTTTCTTTTAGCTGCAATTCCTAAGCCTACTGCTACGATGATTTCAGCCTTATCTAAAAATGCGCTCCTAGCATCACTGCTTATAAACTCCAAGATCTTAGTGCGGAAGTTTTCTTCTTCAAGCGTAAATTCTTCTTGAATTAGTTCTCCCGCACGTCCATCCACTCGTTCGGGCATTGCCATTACTCGAGGACGAACTGTCGCCATTTGAGGACGGCTCGTTCGACAGAGAATGGTTGCCATAATATTTCCTCCAAAGGCTGGTCGAGTTTGTTGTAACAACTTTGTCTCTGGATCAATGCCCAGTACCGTACAATCTGCCGTTAAGCCTGTTTGCAGTTTGGTAGCAATTGCCGGGAATACATCTCGCCCCATCGAAGTTGCACCCATCAAGATAATCTCAGGTTGATATTTCTTTACGAGCCCGGTAATCGCCTCGGCATAAGGTTCTGATCGATAATCCTTTAGAATAGGGTGATCGATGACATACACCTTTTCAGCACCGTAAGCAAAGGCTTCTGGTATGACATTCTCAACCTGATACCCGGTTATCACTCCACTCAAGCCACATCCAATGGCATCGGCAAGTTTTCGGCCCTCACCAAGCAACTCCCAGGAAACTGGGGCAACCTTACCGTTTGTATACTCAATGATTACCCAGACACCGCTCCAGACATCTCCACCGGCCACAGGAGTTACTTGAGCTCGAATTGTTTTTTTATTGTTATCTTGAGCATAATCCTTAACGGTTTCAGGCAATGGATCTTTGAGGTTAAACTTAGACCCAGCCTCCGTATTAAGTTCATCGGAGGGCTTGGAAGGTTTCTTAACGACTGCCAGGGCATTAGTCGGGCATACTAAAGCACATTTCCCATGGTCTTCACATTTCTTGGGATCTACAACGGCTAAGCCATCAATTAGATCCAGAGCCTCTACAGGGCATTCCACGACACAAGCCCCGCACCCAATACACTTTGTCTTGTCAACGGCGACGGTCATTAGCGTTTCCCTCCCTTCGCTAGGGGACTAACCATGATTATGTTCTGTTGGAATATTTTTTGAACCACCGTTGCGGCGACACCTGACGGATCTTTCATTGCATCCATTATTTCTCCGCCACTGCGGCCAGGTGGTGCGAAAATTCTAGAAACACTAGTAGGAGATCCTTTAAGACCCATTTGCTTAGTATCAAAGGGTAGAGAGTTAACATCCCATACCTCAGGCTCATAAGTAGCGGCTTTCATCATATTAGGCAGAGTGGCATAACGCAAATCATTGAGTTCTTTCTCAACTGTCAACAATGCCGGCAACTGGGCTTGAACAACTTGACGCCCGCTTTCTGTCTTGCGTTCTACTGTAATAGTAGTTTCAGTAAGCTCTCTAACCTTAATTACATAGGTCAACTGAGGAAATCCTAGGCGTTGCGCAATACCAGGGCCAGTTTGAGCTGTATCTCCATCTATTGCTTCTTTACCGGCGAAAACTACATCAATTGGTTCAGTCTCATGGATCTTTTGCAGGGCCATTGAAAGAATATATGCTGTAGCCAGGGAATCAGAGCCTCCAAAAGCACGATCACTAAGCAGAATTGCTCGATCAGCACCATAAGTCATCGCTTTTTTCAAGGCATCCTTGGCTTGGGGAGGACCCATACTTACTATAGTTACCTTCCCTCCGACTTTTTCCTTAAGACGAATTGCTTCTTCTAAGCCATGGGCATCATAGGGGTTGATAATAGATGGTACACCCTCTCTCATGAGGGTATTCGTCGCCGGGTCAATGCGGACTTCGGATGTATCGGGAACTTGTTTAAGGCAGACTACAAAGTTCACTATAATTCCCTCCTTTGTAAACAACATTACATAGTTTTTGAAAGAAATATTCTAAATTGAATACTATTTTCTATATTTTATTATACAAATTAAAATATTACAATATAACATATGTCATAAACATATTTAGTCATTTACATATAAATTAAATTCTAATTTATTGGAATATTCTAAAGTATTTGTTTACTTATTTTACATTTTCCAAGTATTTTTCAACTTCTACTGCTGCTAAGGCACCATCACCAACGGCAGTGGCTACTTGGCGAAGAGGCGTATTACGAATATCTCCAGCGGCATATACTCCTTTAATGTTTGTTTGCAAAAGTGAATCCGTTAGAATATAGCCACGATCATCGGTTTCGATTTCTTCACCGATAAATTGCGCATTAGGATCAGTTCCAACATAAATAAAAACTCCGTCAGCAGGGATATCCCTTGTTTCCTTGCTTTGAACATTAAGTATACGTACCCCTTCAACTTGGTTAGACCCCAGGATTTCCTCAACAACTGCATTCAGTTCAAAACGAATTTTTGGATTCTCTTTGGCACGATTCATGGCAATTTGAGAAGCCCTAAAACCAGTTCGTCTATGTACAATCGTTACTTCATCGGCAAATTTCGTCAGGTAAGAACCTTCCTCAATGGCAGCATCCCCTCCTCCTACTACAACAACCTTCTTGCCTTTAAAAAAAGCACCGTCACATGTAGCACAGTAAGAAACTCCGCTTCCTCTAAAACGATCTTCACCCGGGACTCCTAATAATCGGGGCTTGGATCCTGCAGCAATAATAATAGAATGTGCCTCAAGAACCCTATCATAGGTTTGTACTTTTTTGATAGCTCCGTTGAGCTCTAAGGTTTGAACTTCTTCAAAAATAAATTCCACACCGAAAGCAATAGCTTGCTTATGAAACAGATTCATAAGTTCATACCCGTTGACTCCGTCTGGAAACCCTGGGTAGTTTTCTATATTCTCTGTAGAAGCAGCCTGCCCACCAGGCATTGCTAACTCTATGATGGCTGCTTTTAATCCTCCACGTGCTGCATAAATTCCAGCTGTTAAACCAGCTGGACCTGCTCCCACAATAATAACGTCATACATGACTTTCAACTCCTCTTAATTACTAGCATTAATACCCCTTTAGGGTATTAATCTGTTGTTAGTATATCATAGTTTATCCAGATTTAAAAAGAATTTGCCCTTGTATATAACAAAATATATGAAGGGATTTTCATTAATTGGGAAGAATATAATATTATGATTAAAACATACATAATCGTTTGGTTAGGTCTTAGGCAATTAAAGGGGGAATACTATTGAATCGATTTATTAAAATTATTATCGGCTTCATCATTTTGGTGACAATTTTAACCGCATCAAGTGGCTTATATGAAGATTGGGCTTGGTTTACAAGCTTAGGGTACTCTCAATTATTTTGGACTCCATTTCTAAGTAAAATACTATTTCAAGCAGTGAATGGAACGATACTTTTCCTTTTTATTGCCGGCACTCTCCTTTCCATTAGACATGCTATTGTGACATTTGTTAATGAAAGATTACGACTTCGTTTGAGATTGGTACAGGATATGAACCGCCCTGTTTTTAGCTTAAGTCAACGTAGAGTCACTGTCTGGCTACTTGTTATCTCAGCAGTCATTAGCTTTGGTATTAGTTTTGTAGCTGGGTTTACTGGCTGGTTAGATATATTATCTTTTACTCATGCAACTCAGTTTAGTCAGGCTGACCCGATTTTTGGGAGGGATTTATCATTTTACTTTTTCAGACTTCCTTTGTTAAATACTATTTTTGATGCATTTTTTGGCCCCTTATTTTTACTAACCTTATTTACATCAATTTTCTATATTGTTACAGGAGTTATTCGATTTAACTCTAGAAAACTTTGGCAAAATGGTGCAGTAACTATGGGCGCTTCCTGCCGTAAGCACTTAGCTTTTTTAGTTGGCATATTATTGGCCCTCAAGGCTTATGGCTACTTTTTAGACATCTTCAAATTACTCTATTCATCACACGGTCACATTGTTGGAGCAGGTTTTACTGACTTAAATATAACGCTACCGGCACTTAGAGTTTTAATTATTCTAAGTATTTTAGGATCGATCTTTGCTTTTATCTCTTTTGCTTTTAAAGACACACGTTTATTAACGATGCCGGTCATCGGGATTTTCGTCGTCGGTATTGTAATGTATAACATTATCCCAACCATGGTACAATCCTTTGTTGTTCTGCCTAATGAGTTAACTAAGGAACAACCTTATATTCAACATGAAATCGAGATGACTCGCTATGGCTATCAGTTAAACAACGTGAAGGAAGTTGAATACCCAGGTAATACTCCCATAACAATCGAAGCACTGAAGGCGGATCAAGGAACTCTTAACAATATCAGGCTTAATGACGCCCGACCTATGTTGCAAACCTACAATCAAAAGCAAGGCATAAGACTGTATTACAAATTTAATGATATTGACATAGATCGTTATCTCATTAATGGGGAATCTCGACAAGTTATGATCGGTCCAAGAGAAATCTCCGTCCCTGACCTAGATTCTAAGGCTAAAACCTTTGTCAACATGCGATTTAAATATACACATGGTTTTGGGGCTTCTGCTTCTTTCGCCAATGCTGTCACTTCTGAAGGGCTCCCTTCATTTGCTATTAAAGATGTCCCCCCAATCAGTGAGTTTGAAGCCTTCAAAATGACTGAGCCCAGAATATATTATGGTGAATTGACGAAGGACTGGGTAGTTGCAAATACTTCTAACAAAGAATTTGATTATCCCCTAGGTAATTCCAATGAAGAAAATTCCTATCAGGGAAAGACCGGAATTCCTTTAACCCCACTCAATAAACTCATGGTATCTCTCCGGCACGGAACCCCGCGCTTTTACCTCGCTGGTGAAGTAACTGCAGAAAGCAAAATGCTAGTTTATCGAAATATAGATGAACGGGTTCAAAAATTAGCTCCATTCTTAACCTATGATAGCGATCCTTATATGGTTATAAATGCCGGTCGAATAAAGTGGATCATTGATGCCTACACAACTTCTAATTCTCTGCCCTATTCACATTTATATTCCAATGAGGATTTTAACTATATCCGAAACTCAGTTAAAGTTATTATCGATGCCTATGACGGAACTGTTGATTTTTATGCTGCCGATCCCTCAGATCCAATTTTAATGACATATATGAAGATATTCCCTGGGGTTTTTAAAGACCTGGAAAGTATGCCTGCTAGCTTAAAAGCCCACCTGCGCTACCCAGAAACACTTTTCAGTGTTCAAAGTAATATGCTTAAAAACTTTCATATGACTAACTCCTCTGTGTTCTATAATAAAGAAGACTCTTGGGATATAGCTAAAGAACTTTTTGAGGCAACTCCCCAAAATGTGGAACCCTATTACACCATCATGAAAATCCCCGGAGAAAACAAACCTGAATTTGTGCTCATGCTGCCCTTCACGCCTGCTTCCAGTGCCACTAATACGCGTAATAATATGGTGGCCTGGATGGCTGCCAGGATGGATGGAGAACACTATGGTGAACTCATACTCTATAAGATGCCGAAGAATATCGAAATAGATGGGCCCTTGCAAATTGAATCCCGTATCGATCAAGATCCAACTATCTCTGAACAGCTATCTCTTTGGGATCAAAAAGGGTCAAGCGTAATAAGGGGTAATCTCCTAGCTCTACCAATCGGAGGTAACTTCTTGTATGTTGAACCCATATACCTGCAGTCCGATAAGGGTGGCAGTATCCCTGAAATGAAACGAGTGATTCTCGCCTATCAGGATAAGCTAGTTATGACCGAGAATTTAGGGTCAGCTTTAACTCAATTATTTGGAGATGGAGCACCACAACCCACTACTCTTGGTCAAAGTACCGCACTTCCAGGCCAGTCAAATGAAAGCGAAATTCAAGTTGACCCAAATTCACTAAACGTTACTACAATAATTGAGCAAATGAACCAAATCCGAGCACTATTGGATAGTCTTGAAACTCAACTGAAGGGGGCTCAAAGCCTGCCCCCTGAAACTCCCTAGATCTTCAAACATAACCACACAAAAAGAACACCATAAGGTGTTCTTTTTGTGATTCCTGACTTATTTATAGGATTGTACTAAAAGATTTTCAAGGAATTTATTACAATAACATTACTTTGAATTTAATGGTTGCAGCTCAACAAGGGTGGAAGTCCCTGATTTTTTTAGTGCTATAAGCTCCGCCCCATCATCAGAGATATAATTCTCATCACCGTTCAATGAGATCTCATTCAGTTCTCCTGATTTAATAATATAAGCAGTTTGTTGGTTGTAAATCACGACTTGCCCTTGAGAACCGATAAGGATGCTGACATTACTAAGTGGTATTGAGCCCTCCCATTCAGTTTTAAGGGATGGGTTATCACTTATCTCTGAACTATCCTCAGTTGTTTTAACTTTAACTAGTTCATTGTTTATGACTTCACCAATATATATTTTGCCATCTCGTATTCCTAAAACCTTGTCATTAGCATTCTTAGAAATGACATGTCGGTTACCAACTCCTAAAGAGACAACTTGTTTCGTGCCGCCAATCTTACTGTTGATATAAAGTGTTCCATACCTATCAGAGGCGGCCATGCCATCGACAATCTCACCAGTTCGATTTAAAGTACGGACATTTTTCATGACGTCAATTTCCATCAGCAGTTCTTTAGAGCCATCTTTAACCGTGAGGTATATCAGATTAGTAGAGGTTGAGAAAACTAATTCATCAATTTTTCCACCGGCAGGGAATTCGTTAATGGTTTGATTAAACCGGTCATCTGGTTCAGTATCCTCATCTGCACCAGGTAGCTCAAGGGTATATAATTCAGTTATCTGAGGGTTATTATACCGAACTTCAGTTTTCGTCTGGACGGGAGTCTCTTTTTGTTCAACCTTATCAACGGTTTTTGCAGGTTTCTGATTTGGATCTTCCACTTTTGGGTCGGTCTTAACATCGGTTTTTTGATCAGTTTTAGGGTCAACAGTTGGTGTTGTCGGTTTAATCGGTACAGTTACGTAGGTTACCGGATTAGGATTCTTCTTGGCGTAAAAGTAAAGCAAGGTATCACGGTCTGGCAACCATTGATAGGATAAAACACCCAGGGATTTATCAGTAGTCTTTTTTTCGAAGACAATCTTTTCTTTTTTCAGATTAAAAATCTTAAGGGTACCGTTTTCAGTATACGCTAAATAGTCCTTAGCATAAGATACTTGAATATTTTTAAACTCTGTACCGGGTATTGTTGCTTGAAGTTCTTTAGTAATTGGAGGACTGGCTTCATTAGGCTTTACGACTTGGGCTACCTTATTTTCTAGGTAGGAATACGCGCCAAATTGCATTAGAAGTGAAACTAAGACCCAGACGAATATAGTACGCAGTTTCTTTTTCATGCGGTATTTTTCTCCTTTATATACTGTTAATAATTAAGGGGTGACTACAAAGGCAGTCGGTATATATCTCTCACCAAAAATATTCCAAAGTTTATTCATAACCTTTCCATCATAAACAAGTTCTGAGGATGATCCTCCGTCCAGGTTAATGGCGTTGACAGCACCGTAGTCTTTAAAGACGTTCATCAGGTCACGTAAGTTTGCCCCTATGCTCCAAGTAGGTTGGCGACCGTCAATTACCACAAAAATCACCGTTCCATCAGCCTTTTGACCAATTCCCGTGCGCGGGGCAATTCCCCAACCTCCATCACCAGTAATCATTAATTTTCCATCCACAATTAGATTAGGTTCAAAGGTGACCGCTTCACGGACATTCTTCTCTTCTAATTGCTTGGCCGTCATCTTCCCAAGTACCATTTTTCCTTTGTCATTAAATCCAACAATGTTTACTGCCTTGTCCCCAACGTTATTGTGGACTATCTTGCCATCATGCATAGTTATTCCGTCCGGAAATGCTCCATTACCTTTGCCATTAGGGTCATAAAAACCACCTGCATTTATCCCAGCTACGGCATTCATATCTTTAACCAGATCAGTGACTCGTTCACCAGTAACGCCAATTTCCTTAGTAACGGCTAATTTAATTCGATTAGGATCTTTGATAAGCATAACTTTACCTTTAAAGCTTTGCCCTTTAATATCTTCGATTGTAATTCCTGAAGCTTTATCAGTAATCACTTCTGTACGTCCTAAAACCTGGCTAATACCGGTCCCCTGGGAATTGGTAGAATTCATAATACGACTTATCTCCTCTTCGGAAAGAAAAGCCTCTACGACCTGAGGATGCCGTGAGGTTGCTACTGCCCCTACTGTTACGATCTTAAGTGACTCAAAGGGTCCCCAAAACAATATAAAGGGTACTAGAATTGTCGCAAAGACAATATTGAAAACCAAAAATATCACAATCTTTTTAATTCGAATCTTACCTCGTTTTTTCATTTTCAGCATAACTCCTTTAATATATTTGTTAAATAATTTGGAAATAAAGTCATATTCCTAAGAAGAATACACATAAAAACAAGCCGCAGTTTTTTGATATGCGGCTGCAACTATTTTGAATAACGACGTTTTTTAAACTCTCGAGTAACTTTCCATATTGAATAGGCAATAAGAGCAACAAGAAATGAAATACTTAGCAATACAGATTCAAATATAGCATTACCCATAACCACATTAACAATTTGAATTGCTAAACTTGATAACATTCCAACGATGACTGTTAACCACATTTGAATTACGACATCATTTTTTTTGCGTCGAGTAATATAGTAAATATACAGAATTACGCAAATGAACAAAACACTTCTCAGAAACCCTAAAAGTAAAATCATTTTACATTATCCTTTGTTTCAAGTTGTTTCGACTCTTAGTATAACAAAACATCCATATTCTATCAAGGATTGTCTACATAGTCCCTACCCTTTATAGCTAATTAGTGTTATATAATGTAAATTAACTCCTATTATATATTTACCATTTTTACTCGGATCTGACAGATGTGATTTGACTGTTGCGTCAAGTAAATCATTAAATGTTAAAACGCAAAAGAGAGCTGCCTTTACAGCTCTCTTTTACTTAAAAGATTCCTAAGGGTTGATTTCAATACTGTAGGTAAGATTGGCAGCTTTATCAATCATATTAGCGATACTACAATATTTTTCCATTGAAAGCTGTACTGCACGCTCAAGATTCTCTTTGACAAGAGAGTCTCCCCAAAACTTATAAACTAGTTCAATATCTTTAAAGACCCGGGGATGATCGCTGGCACGTTCCCCTTCTACTGTCGTTTCAAAGCGATTAAATTTAACGTTCATCTTTTCAAGAATTGTAACAATATCCATCCCACTGCAGCCAGCAATGGTCATCAATAAAATCTCTGTCGGACTACTTCCTCGTCCGGTTCCTCCAGCAGTTACGCTAGCGTCCATATTAGTCACAACTTTTGAACTACCTTCACCTTGAAAATGCATTCCCTTTATGTGTTTAACAGAAACTTTCATTGTAGGAACTCCTTTCTGAAAAACCGTTTACATTATTTAAATCATTTGGCAATTGCATCAAGCTGTTGCTCATCTTCATTGCTATATTCCGGATTCTTTGCAAGCAGGGATTGTACTGCTAAGGTCCCCTCTAACCTAAGTGGAAATATAAGGATTAACAATGCCAAACCACCAATAGCTAAAGAGAGATATTGCAAAGATAAAACCGAAAATATCAGAGAAATTAATTTAGTGGATGTGCCAATGGCATAACTAAATGGCTGAATAAGCTTCAAATTTGCATTTTGCCGTTGTTCAATAGATATCTCAGCGCTCCCGTTTGAAGGATGAACCCAGACTTGGTCACCATCAAAATCCACAGAATTAATTAGTTCTTTTCCATTCTTATAATAAGGGTCTAACGAAGAAATAAAAATAAACCCTTTAGTTGTATATATCTTATCTAACTCTACTTGTGCACCAGTCATTGCAGCTTTTGTATAGGTTCTTTCAATACGCAGGACATCTTCTTTACCAATATTAACAGGCCCCTTTTCAGTAATCACCGAGTATAAGCCACGATCAATTAATTCAATATTAGTAACTTTAACATTTAAAAACTGAATTCCAATCACTGTTAGTAATATCATAAATAGGCTTATGATTATAATTGCTCCCGCTATACGTTCACGATCAATCTGTCCACTTTTAAAAAGCACTACTACACGTCCTTTACTTTGTATGTTCTTATTCGTCATTTGAGGTCTAAACATAGTTTGTCCACAAAACACATTGTACTATAAATAATTTAGTGAAACAAATGAATTTATTCCTATATATTTCCTATAACCACTAAGGAAAGAACTTTTTACCTTTCCTTAGTGGATTTTCTTCCATTCTTTGCTATCTAGGGTGATTATTTGCGTTAGTTTGCGTTAAAGTGCTTGCCAAATTTAGTAAACATTTTTAGCAGATCGTTTGGGGTAAAGGTAAGAGGATTGGTATTATTATTTGATGTGCTAGGCTTAGCAAGGGGTCTAGCTCCCGTGGATTCCGGGGGAACTACAGCTCTTACAAAAATCGTTGCTAGTAAACTTATAATCAAGATTGGCAGTGCTCCCCGCAGACCAGGAAACGTGAGAATCGGGACAATAATCTCTACAATGGGCGTATAGGGCTTATTTGAAAAGTTTCCGACGACGTAGATTGCAAGAATCATTGGGGCTTCAGGGCTTTGGGGCGTTTGAAAGCCTCTGTCACTGATCCCACCAATAATTCCGGAGTCTGAGTTTGTAATTTGATTACTCCCCGCAGAAGTCGAACTAAAGCTAGCAAACGTGTCGGATCCGTTAGCCATCCACTTTAAAAAGTCTTGGAGTTCAGAAAGGGGCATTTGTATGGTTTGGTTATTCTTAGGGTCCAGAATAGGGATGCTTTTATATCCTAATATGTGATGTGCAATGTAGAGAATAATCTGAGCTCCAATAATTACAGCGGAGGATTCAAAAACTTTTCCGGTTAAAAGAGGTTGAGCGAAGAATAGACTGGAACTTCCGGGAGCCGAGCTAATGGGGCAAAAGAATTCGAGCCCAATAACAATAGATTCTCCGCAACTTTGCACTGCCTGTTTATCGAACAATTCTACCCCCCCTTCAATACAATATATGGTAACAAGGGGTTTCGTGTACCTTTTCTGCAGTATTTAGAGTTGTAGCTGGGCTCTAACACTAAGAAATGTTAGGGCGACTTTTCCGACGATCAGCTAAATAATTTAATACTCTTTTGGGCGAACAATTGAGAATTTGCTCTTCAGCCAGTCCCACTTCTCTTACTAAACTGAGGGCATGACTAAAATCTCCTACTAGATCTGAAAAATGAGCATCGCTGCCCAAAATAACAGGCCCTTTGTATTGAACCATATATTTGGCAAATCGTCTGCAATTTCCCCAGGCCCCCAGTTTTTCGTTGGCTAGAGAACTATTATTGATCTCAACGGGAATACCTAACTCGGCTGACAAGTAAGCAATTCGTTCGAGATCCAGTTCAAATTCAGGACGCCCTGGATGCACCATCATATCCGTATAGGGATTTCTCATAGCTTTAATATAAGCCTCAGTATTTTGCTCAGCGGTTCCTCCAGGGTAGCAGATACCATGCAAACCCACTAGAACCAGCTTCATTTGATTCAGATATCTGATAGGAATATCTAACTCTCCTTCATGGCTTGTGATATTAGCTTCCACACCAGGCAATATTTTAACTGCATGTAGTTCTTCGGGAATAATGCCTAAATTTCCAAAATGGTATAGATGCGGTGCCCCTGGCATCGTCGGCCCATGATCAGTCATACCAAGTAATTCAATACCTTTCCGGGATGCTGCTATGGCGTTTTCTGCTAGTGTACTATAAGCATGTCCACTTGAAATGGTATGAGTATGTAAATCAACTTTTATTTCCAAAGTATCCACCTCACCTTGATCCAGTGTTTCCCCCTGCAAAATGGCGGAGGAGTTCTTCATTGGCACTTTTTGCTTATGTCCATTCTATTATATCCTTAATTCACTGAAAACAAAAATAAGTGCTTGACAGCACTTATTTTGAATATTTAACTTACTGCTTTTTTACTGTTGGAGGTGCCTTAACGGTTGTATCTACATTAAAACGGAAACTTGCTTCAGTAGTCTGCTCTACTCCCCCCTCAGGATTAGCATTAACTCTCAACGTAATTAAATGCTGACCCTCTGTGGCACTTTTACCTGAAGCATCCCCTAATACATTGATCTGACGAAATGCAACTCGTGCTGTAGCACCTGGTTCTAATACTTCCAAACTGCCTGGGGTTGTTACCTTTTTGGTGTCATCTCCAATTAAACTCATTTGCAATTCCACTGGAATATTTGTCATCTTTTTAGCGGTCATATTTTGTACTGTAATGACAAGATCAAAAGTTTTAGTTGTAATTACCTGGGCACCTTTTAATGTAACGCTGCCATAGGTGAGATCCTTAACAACTGACGCCGGCTCAACAGCAACTCCGATCATTTTTATCTCGGGATTACCCATGTTTTTAGAAACACCTTCATTCTTATTCTCCCAAAGAGAAAACCCAGCAAAACCAAGCAGACAAATCAAACAAACACTGGCGACCATGGCAATATACTTACGATTAATAGTTATAATTTTGGCCATAGCGGACACCTCCTTATTTTTTTACTTAAAAAAACCTATGCGCATCCTCTTAAGGACATGCATAGGTCTCAGAAAATATTTTTCAACTTAACAAAACTACTTAGCTTTAACTTCCCTTTCCTGATAAATCTGTAAGCGAATGTCTTTTTGGACTGTTAAACGAAATATTCTTGAAGATTGAATAATTCGAGAAGTAGTCCGCAATCCAATATAATCTTCCATTTCATCAAGAGAAAGATTAGACGTAATGACTGTTGGCAACTGTTCATTTAGGCGATAATTAATAATTGAATATAGTCTGTTTCTTGTCCACTCGGTATAATTATGAGCCCCTAAATCATCGAGGATTAAGATAGGTATACTTCGCGCAGAATCTAATAAATCAAGTTCATTAAGATCCGACTTGTACGTAGCCCTCAACTCATCTAGTAGATCCGGTACGATAAGAAAAAGAACCTTTAAATTATGTTCCATTAGCTCATTGGCAATTGAGGCGGCCAGATAGGTTTTACCCGATCCAACCGGCCCAGTAAATAGTAATCCCAAGCCATATGGAGAACGCAAACAATCATCTACAAAGCTTTTAGCAGCATTTAAGGCCTTGACTGCTCCTTCGCGATGTGACTCCGATAAATCTGCAGAATAATAATCAAAGCGAAACTTATCTAATCGACAGTTCATTAGTTCCCGAGAAATTCGAGCATGTCGAAATTGATTTTCCAACTTTCTAGTTTCCATACAGCTACAAGGATAGGCAATATCACCTTCCAGGACAATTCCCCGATCTTGACAAATAGGGCACTGACTCCCGTAAGAAGGGGATTCCTTTGACTCTTTTGGTTTCTCGTAATTGGGCCTTGAAGGTATGAGATTGGTGGATAAAATATCTTTGACATTTTTCATAGTTGAATATCCTCCTATAGAAAACTTGGCCTAGTACCAAATAATCTAAAGATAAAAATTTTCATATTTATTAGAAGTAGTCTTTGTTGCACCTTTACTCTTAGATTTAGTAGTCTTTTTTTCCTGACGCGATTGAAAAAACGCATCTTCTGCTTCGATCTCAGCTCGCGTGCGAAGCCCCTTTTTTTCCCATTCTCTAAGAATCGAATCTAAATAACGAAAGTTGCGAATGCCTGCACTAACCCCTCTTCTTAAGGCCTCAATAATTAATTCCTCCGAAAAATGTGAAGATAGCCATTTGTCCAGATTTTCACATTCTAAACGCGTAAGCAGACGTCCCAACTCTTGCTCAAAAGTTTGAATTAAGTTTTCCATCGCTGGATTAGGTGAAGTCGATGGGATATTTAAAGGGACTTGTTGTTGTTTAAGGATTCGTTCTTCTTCTAATTGCTGCGATCTCTCAATTGCCCATAATTCTGCAAGCTCTTCGATTAAACCAACAAAACTATAACAATTTCCCCACTTTTGTTCAACTGGGTTCCAGTACCTTTCGATGGAGAGAAGTTTTCGCTCAACTAACCCTCCCAATTTCTCTTCTATCTCAGACGATGAAGCAGTCATTCGTCCAGCTAGAGTTGAAATCGAGGGATATGGATTTACTTCGGATTCACATAATATCTGAATTAATACTAACATCTCGCTGTCACAGATACCGATTTTTCTATAATGGGTCAGTAAATATTTTGGAATAGAAACAACACCTGAAAAGAAAAGAGCTTGTGTAAAGCTCCCATAAACACTTACTTTGTTCATTGATAGTTCATCTCCCCATGTACCATCCGAAAATTATCTTTAAGTTTTCCGTTGATTTTTACATATTTCTCTTTACTAAATGCCAAAAATGTATATATAGATCATTTAATACAAATAAAGCAAAAAGACTCTTAAAACTGCTTCCATAAAATGGAAGGAAAATGGGAGTCTTTTGGCGTATATAGAACTAAACGAAGAAGGAGGCTAAAAAATGGATTTCAGGAAAGAGCTTATTCAAATTGTGGAAAAATCAGGAGCTCACTCTGCTTGGAGTGTCAAGCATTGTTTTAGAGTTTATCATCTAGCAAAAGAACTCTCTAGCCATTTAACCTTGGATGACGAGGTTCTTTATGCAGCAGCTATGCTGCATGATACTGGAAAATCCCCTGCCTATGCCCTTAAGAACATGGATCATGCTTTACGTTCAAAAGGTGTGACTGCAAACCTTCTTCCCCAAATGTCATATCCTTCAGAAAAAATCTCTCTTGTTTTAGATGCTGTAGAAAATCACATGTATTACTCGGAACCCGGGCGCAGTGATGAGGCAGTCTATTTAAGAGAAGCGGATATTTTGGATAATTTAGGAAATATCGGTTTAATGCGATTATTTAGCATAGTTGGACAAGACGACTTGATACAAACTCCTGAAGATGCTATTGAAAGGGCACGTCTTTTCGCAGATGCTCTGCCAGATAAAGTCTCTACAAAAGCAGGGAAGCGTCTAGCAATCAAAAGGCGTGAAGAAACACTTCGTTTTTTATCAGGGATAAAACGTCAAACCCTGGAATACGCTTGGCTTTAATTTGTAAGTCTTATCGTCTTGATTTTCGCTCTTGCTCTTCCAGCAATCGCGTTAAGCTATCTAATATATTAACGACACGGTCGAAATCTCGAGTTCTTAATCCTTGGTCGATAACTCTCTTAAGATGATGTCGCAGCCTAATATATGCTCTATTGACCTGTGAACGTGATGTCTTGGAGACGGTTGACTTTAATCTCTTATAAGTAGGAGCAGTTGGTTGAATTATTGTCTTGCTGATTAACTTTTCTGATGGACTTGAGGCAGTCTCCTTATCCATATCTTCCTTAGGAGCTATAGAAAGCCAAACTTTTTCAGGTGGATGTTGAAGAACTTTTCCTTCAGTAAATTCAATTGTTTCTCCAAGCTGTGGTATAAGAGGAGATTTACCAAACTCCTCCAAAACCTTCTCGGCAAATTTTGTCTGTGATTCTAATTCCCCATGAATAAGAATAATCTGCTCTGCTTTCTTCCCAAGTAATGAAAGCCAATGAATTAATTCTGCTTGATCTGCATGAGCTGAGAAACCGTCCATATGAGTAATCCGAGCATTAACCGCAACCTTTTCACCGTGAATAGTTACGGTATCAACTCCATCGGATAACATTCGACCAATGGTTCCTTGAGCCTGATATCCTACAAACAAAACTGTTGCATTACTTTTCCATAGATTATGCTTCAAATGGTGCTTAATTCGACCCGCATCTGCCATTCCGCTGGCAGCTATAATAATTGCCCCACCTTCAATACTATTTAAAGCCATGGAATCTTGAGCAGTTTGACTAAAATGAACATTGGGCATTGTTAAAGGGTTATTTCCCGTTTTTATTAGTTCACGAGTTACCGAATCGAAATTATCCGTGTTTTCTTGGAATATTTTTGTAGCTGCAATGGCCAAAGGACTGTCAATATATATAGGTAGTGTTGGTATCCGATGCTCGTCCTGCAATCGACGTAGATAAAATAATAAATCCTGAGTACGTTCAATTGCAAAAGCAGGAATAACTAAATTCCCACCGGCTTCATAGGTTGAACGGATTATTTGAGCAAGTTGCTCATAACGATCATTTTTGCTGCCGTCACTATTTTCGGAATGGAGTCGATTTCCGTAAGTTGTTTCCATAACAACGATGTCTGCTACACTGAGTATACTAGGATCTTGAATATATGGTTGGTTTACATTTCCTATGTCACCGGAAAACACAACGGTTTTATTGTAATTGGGTTCTTTAATATGAAGTACAGCATGGGTTGAACCAAGTATATGACCAGCATCGTAGAACTGAAAGGAAATAGTTGGCGCTAATTCAACGATTTCTTTGTACTGTGCTGACCTAAAGTAGGAAATAGTATTAATGGCATCTTGGACAGTATAAATTGGCACCAGTGGTTCAAGCCCTGCTCTATTACGTTTTCGATTTTTTCGTTCTACTTCCATCTCCTGTATATGCCCACTGTCCGGAAGCATTATTGAACATAACTTAATTGTTTCAGGTGTAGCCCAAATTGTGCCTTTGAAACCAGACTTAATCAGTTTAGGTAACATACCTGAGTGGTCTGTATGAGCATGTGTCAGAATAACAGCGTCAAGGCTTGCTGGATTATACGGGAATTCTCCATAATTTAACTCTTTGAGTGCTTTGGAACCTTGAAACATACCACAATCAATTAGGATTCTCGAATCCCCTGTTTCTAATAGAAAAGAAGACCCTGTGACAACCTGTGCTGCCCCAAAAAAGCTAATTTTCATCTAATCAATCCTCCAAAAATAGCGTCTCTATGCTTTTCTTGTCAGAATACTTCTCTGATAGAATAGCATTTGGACGCTTTTCTTTGAACAATGCTATTATATTTACCATTTTTACACTACTCTACAAACTTGTCTCAATTTATTTTACCTTTTTATTGGTAGTTTAGCAATCTATAATCATCTGTATAACCTAATCCAGCTGAAAAAGATTAAGTTTTACTGCCTTAAGAGCTGCTTGTGTTCGATCTTCGACAGCAAGTTTGCGATAAATACTCGACAAATGATTCTTAACAGTTTTTTCACTTATAAATAAAGAGGTTCCAATCTCACGATTTGAAGCCCCTTTAACGACATAATGGAGTATTTCCATTTCTCGATCACTTAGCCCACATGTATCCTTCATAGGGCTAGGTTGACTTAATTGATCAAGTAGCTTCCCTGTCACACTGGGGGATAAGATTGGCTCGCCAGAGTAAACCTTCCGAATAGATTGGATAAGAGTTTTAGAATCAACATCTTTCAGCAGATAACCTGCTACGCCAATTTGAAGAACCTGAAAAACCTTCTCATCTGAATCATCAACAGTTAGTACTAAGATACCAACCTCCGGACATTCACGACGAATTACTTTGCCGGCTTCTAAGCCATTAACCCCCGGCATATTTAAGTCCATTAATAAAATATCGAATTTCATTGCTCGTGCAATATTGATGGCACCTTGACCATCTCCTACTTCTGCAACGACCTCAATCCCATCTTCAAATTCTAAAATGCGACGAAGCCCCTCTCGTAATAAGGGATGATCATCAGCAATTACAATTTTTATCAAGTTGTCGTTCCTCCCTCCTGGTTAGATGGAATTGAAAGCTCAATCAATGTTCCTTTGCCAATTGTTGAGTGTATAGAAAATAAACCAGAGAACATTTCGACACGTTCACGCATTCCTACAAGACCAAAATGCTCGCCTGGAGAATTCATAGCCGATTTTACGTCAAAACCTTTGCCATAATCACGTATTTTAGCAATTGTCCAATCTTCACGATAAATCAAAGAAATGTCAACTTTACCAGAATGAGCATGTTTGGCAACATTCGTCATTCCTTCTTGTACTAGTCTAAACAGAGCAACTTCCATTGCCGGAAGAAGACGTCTTTCTCTACCTTCGATAAGCAACTCACATTTAATGCCATAATTTTCTTGGAAATTATCAAGGTATTTAGAAATTGCCGGAACTATTCCTAAATCATCTAAGGCCATTGGACGTAAATCAAAAATAATTCTGCGAATATCTTGTAAATTTGCACGAACCAGATTCTTAAGGTCTTTTAGTTCTGCTTTGACTCGACTCGGATCTAATTCTAATAGTCTTTCTGCAATTTCCAATCTCAAAACAATATTCGCAAGCGTTTGAGCAGGACCATCATGAATTTCTCTTGCGACACGACGCCGTTCTTCTTCCTGGGCTTTAATAACCCGCAGTCCCATCTCAACTCGTTGCTCGTGATTCTGAGTCTGCAAGGCTTCAACTACCCCGCCTTGCAATAAGCTAATCGCCATGCTTACCTGAGTCATAAGATTTTGAGCCCGTTCTATTGTAACATGCATTTGGGTAAGAGACCGCTCCAGGTCATCCCGTCGCTTGCGCAATTGAACTTCATTTTGTTGTAAAAGCTGCAACTTAACTTGGGCATCTTTTGCCTCTGTATAAGTATCCATCATTTCTTTTTGAGTATATTTTTGATAAGAGCGATTTACTTCCATCAGCTTTTGACGCATACGCCGTTCAACCTTATCTTGACAATCAACTTGTGAAATGATTTCTTTGATATTAGTTTTTAGTTGAGAGAGTTCATTAACAAGCCGCTGGGTTTCAGCTCGAGATGTTTCAGCAATTAAAAAGATTTCCTCTTTCCCTGATTCAATTGCCTTTAATGTGTTCTTGATTATTTCTCCCAACTGATCTGTCAAAATTATTCCTCATTTCAATAATTTGAATCTATTCACTTTACCCTTCTATATTGTTTTATTCGACACAGAAACAGTATTTCCTACTTCTTGATAGAAAAATAAGATAACTTATCTCTTTTTACTATTTTTACCCTGCCGAATAGTATTTTTGATGTTTCTTTCTAATCTTCGAGGATAATAAAGATCTTCATCGTTTATGATTAACACTCTCCAACCTTCCTGTTGAAGTTTTTCTGTTTCACAAGGGCTCGTTGAATCACTATGGCAAAATAGAATATCCTCTACCTGTGCAAATACTTTTTGTCCTGATATAGTAACATCCCACATAATAACAGCATTGACGAATACATGATTTAGAACTGTTTTAAGCCGATCTATATGGTTAGGAATCAAGATATTAGGGCTTGTCTCCGTTTCTTTAATAATAGTTTGCTGTTCTATCGGAAGAATTTGATCATAGATAGCGCCTAGAGCTGGGATACAATCCTCTATTTCTACATTCTCTATCTCCGCTTTATCAAACTTCAAATTATTCGTAGAGTCCGATAGATAACTTTTCGAGGTATCCGTTACTTTTAAAATACCTTCTTGTAACATTTTATTCATTATGTCTTTGAATGAAGGAAAGTTACCAATAACACGTGAGTCTGGCAATTGCTGTTCAATGATTTGTTTAAGAACATCCGCTAAGTACTCAGAAGGAAATGCGGGAAAATTCTGTAATAACGAAGCCAACTTAGTTACAAATTCGCATCCCTTTTGAAATTCTGCCTCTGATTCAACTCCTGTCAACAAACACGTTGTGAAAATCTCTTCAATGATTTTTTCTACCCATTCTCCAATTCTTGGATCATTATGATAATATGCCTCCATAATTATCCCCTTCCAGTTTATTATCTGTAATAGCTATGCTTGTATTCATGATGCTATGATAGGATTAAAGAGATTGTCTCTTAATTTGTCAATTAAGCATACTACAAGTGGATAATATTACTTACATGGATATTACCCTGTTTATTTCTTCAGGAATACGTTCAAACTTTCTAGGTTATTTTTAAATGTTACGACCAGTATGTTTTAGCTATTTATACTTAAGAGGGCTGCAGCAAACAAAGTTTACTGCAGCCCTCTTTCATGGTGTACTAATATAAATTAGACAATCTAATTGTTCTGTTGAACGTCAGGACTTAGAGGCCCAAAGGTAGCCCTCCCCCTGAATTCCATGTTGTAGATTATTTAGCGGGCACGGAATACTTTTAGATAGGAGTCAGCATAGACACTTCGATTCAAGAGAATCTGAGCTGTTGCTGCAACGTCGACTAAGTCATCATCATTGGCATCCATTATAGCGGCGTCAAGTCCACAAGCAATTGCCATAGCTAAATATGTGCGATTAATTAGGTTGCGATCCGGGGATTTCTGAGACACATTTGATAAACCTAAGACCGTACGTGGGGCTGGGTTTGCCAGCATCTTCACTTGTCTTAAAGACTCTAGGACTTCTGGAGCATGCTCTTGAGCAACGTTTACAGGAAGAATCAATGGATCAATATAGAGGTCCTCCATTGGTACTCCATATTCGTCAGCGGCGGCTACAAGCTCCATGGCGAAGGCAACGCGATTCTCGGCGTCTTTAGGAATACCCTTCTTATCCATAGTTAACCCGATTATACCTGCATTATATTGAATAGCCATTGGGAAGACCCGTTCGATTTTCACTTGCTCAGCTGGGCAAGAGTTAATAATTGCAGGACGTTTGCAGACTTTTAAGCCTGCTTCAATGGCATTATAGTTTGTTGAATCTAAGACGAGAGGTAACTCAGAAACTTCCTGAATGACATTCACCATCCACTCATAGGCTTCAACTCTCTCCTCTGAAGGAATGGCAGGACCAGAGTTGACGTCTAGGTAGTGAGCGCCTCCTTCTTGTTGCTTTACCGCCCAATATTGAAGCGGTTTTGGATCTTTGTTGCGAAGTGCCTCTCCAATATCAGTAAACATCCCGTTAATCCGTTCGCCAAAAATAATCATTCAGTTCACGTCCTTTCATTTTTTAGAGAAATACAAAATGAAGGTGGTTGGATTATGCTGGTGATTTCGGGGATTATTTTCCCATCAAATCAGCAATGTTCTTTTGGACCAAAGCAACTGCTGCAGGATTGCGCATTACCAGAATGCTAGCTCCGACTTGAAGAACGCCGGATGCTGTAACCGCTTCCCAAAGTACTCCACGATCTTCGAGATCCCCCCATCCGGGAAACTCCGCGACGGTTGCATAGGCTTCTTTACAACGATTAGCTTCATATCCTACTGTACAGATAATAGGCATAGAAAGCATTTTATCATTAGCCAAAGCTCCCAAACGAGCACGTTCCATAATTGAATAAACGTACTCAATTCCAAATCCTAGACCGGCAACCGTAGGGTCAATTACGATTTTGTTTAAAGGAAGCCCCATTTCATGGATCAAGATATTTAACTGTTTACAGATGTTAATATCAAGAGGCGAACGAGCAATTAGGGTATGTTTGTGAACCATTGCTGCAGCCGCAATTGATTTGTAATTATCCTGTTCCGCAATACCTATTAAGAGGTTTTCCCCTGCAGCAGCTTCAGCAATTACTGCCATGATTTCATTATTTTTCTCAGCATTGTCGCATCCTTCTACAACTAAGGGAACCCCAACTGCAGCTAAGACTTCTTTTACAATACGAGCACAATCTTCGGGAGAACGGTTTTCACCCTCTGGGTTCGCACCATCAAGCTTTAGATAGATGAGGTCTGCGCCAAAATCATCTACACATTTTTTAGCCCAGGCGGCGGGATTATTAATGACATCTCCGATTTGATTTTTTATTAAATCATTCCAAGAAGGCACAACATCTGTGACCTCCATAGCAATTACCGGACGGTTCTTTGTTTCTCCTTCAAAGTGGAGAAAAGGTAGGGCACTATCCCCTCCAACCGTAATTGTATGGGTTCTTGTTCCACCCTGTTCAGCAGTCGCGCCAAGTACTACCTCTCCAACTTTACTAGAATATTTTTCTTTTACTAACGCTACGGACATGAACTTCTCTCCTTTCTAGTTAAAGATTCCGGCACGGTTCAGAATAGCCTCTACTGCCTGTACCGAGACGGCATCATCGGGCAAATCAAATAATGGTTTGCCAGCCAAGTCATATTCCACAACTAAGGGATCCAACGGAATATCTCCGATTACAGTTAGGCCAGTACGTTGGATTTCTTCTTCTAACGATTTCATACTTCCCTCTGAAGTCTTGGTGACAATTAAATAGATAGTTTGCACAGCAGATTTAAGTCCTTTAATAAGCTCATGGACTCTTCCCGCTGAACGAATACCTCGGGCCGAAGAATCACTGATGACAAACATGACTTCGATCCGGGGAATCGTACGTCGGCTGATATGCTCTAATCCCGCTTCCGAATCCACAGCTACAAAATCATAGTTTTCTCCAATGTTCTCGAGGTGCTTGCGCAAGATATCATTAGGATAGCAATAGCAACCCGCCCCTTGAGGCCCTCCCATGACCAGCAGATCAATATCTTTCGATTCAACTAAGGACTGCTGAAGTTTGTACTCAATAAAAACATTTTTAGGCATGCCCTGGGGAATGGCTTTAGGATCTTTACTTTGCTCGAGCAATTCAGATATTGTCGAGGTTACCTCCAAGCCTAAAGCTTCACCAAGATTGGCATTGGGATCTGCATCGACTGCAAGAATCGAAGTCCCTTTTTCACGGCGAACCATTTGCCTAAGTAATAAAGCGGTGAATGTGGTTTTTCCTACTCCACCTTTACCTGCTACAGCTATATATTTTGACATAATAGACCTCCATAACAACGTTTATTGAAAAGATGGAAATAGTGACATATCCGTATGGGGCAAAAACAACGCGGCCATGTATTCGTCCATATAGGTTGCTCCTACTGAAAGTTCAACATAGGTCATTTTTCGTCCTAATTCTTCTGCTTCTCGCCAAGCATTTTGAGATAACAATGCCAGTCGTGCTCCTTTAACAGATGCATTCCCAACAAACTCAAACCGCTCTGGTTCAAGATCTGGAAGCAGCCCAATTTGGACTGAATCATGGATATTTAGATAGTTGCCGAAACCACCTGCGATAATTATTCGGCTAATCATTTCAATATCTACTGCAACCATGTTTAATAATGAGCGAATTCCAGCATAAATCGCACCTTTGGCTCGAATAACATTCTTAATATCGTTTTCAGTGATGACCACATCTTTCTCTCCACCGGCTTGATGAGCCCAAGCTAGAACAAACTGCTTATCATCGGCAGTCGCTCTTAAGCGCTGCGAACCTGACTTATGCTCTAACTGAAAGTTACCGGCACGGTCAATAATGCCTGCGCTCAAAAGTTTAGCTATACAATCCACAAGCCCCGATCCGCATATTCCTACAGGTGTCTGGTTATTGATAACTTTAAGAGATACATCCAAAGTTTTCGGATCCACAAAAATTCGTTCTATTGCACCCGGCATAGCTCTCATTCCAAAGGTAATTCCTCCGCCTTCAAAACTGGGCCCTGCCGAACAGGCGCAAGCAACTAACCAATCTTGGTTGCCAAGTACAATTTCTCCATTCGTCCCAATGTCGATAAAAAGTATAATGTCTTCACCACTGGCTAAATCCGTCACCAAAGTTCCTGCTACAATATCCCCTCCAACATAACTCGCTACTGAGGGATAGGAATGCACCAGGGCTTCGGGCAACATATGAAGCCCAAGCTCTCGAGCAGGGTATGAGGGAGCAGTTGTCATCGTGGGAATATAAGGTTCCAATCGAATGTACCGAGGATCTACGCCTAAGAACAGCTGAGTCATCGTAGTATTCCCTGCCACAACCGCACTAGAGATATCCTTACTACTCAAGGATTGACGAGCAAGGATCTTATCAAGCAGACCATTGACGGTTTCTACAACAGCATCTCTGATCTCTATTAAGTTCTGCTCTCTTTCAACCGCATACACGATACGTGTTATTACGTCGTCTCCATATTTAGCCTGCTTATTATAAGTACCTTGTTGATCGACGATTTCACCCGTAATGAGATTTACGAGGTAGACAACGACCGTCGTAGTACCAATATCAATAGCGACTCCATAAGGGGGGATATCATTCCCCTGTTCGATATGCGTAATCGTTAAACCAGCTTCAGTGTCTGTCATTGTAATGGATACATCCCAATTAGCTTTGCGAAGTAATTCTGGAAGATGTTTGAGTACTGATAAAGGAATATGAATGGGCTTTTCTCCTGTTTGTAAAACTCGACGGAGTTCTATACTCAGGCGAGACCAATCACTTGAATTTTCCGTCAAGGTTGGTTTAGAAAGTGAAATTCTCTGCTTTCTTGCTAAAGGATGACGTCCAAATTTATCGAGTAAATCATGTTCGCTTTCCTGTAAGAGTCCTTTTTGTACATCCCCTAATAAAACTTGATGTTCTTGTAACCGTGACTCAGGAGGTACCTCTATGGTCATATCTCCTTGAATCAGTGTTTTGCAAGCCAGCCGTATCCCTTTAGAGAGTTGCTCAGGAGTGAGATTTCCGGTTCCTTCAATAATGGGATCTCCACTTAACACGACAACTTTACAAGCACCACAAGTTCCCTTGCCTCCACATCCGGATTTAACCGTAATTCCGGCTTTTGCGGCTGCACTGAGCAGAGATGTTCCATGAGCGACTTCTATAACACGATTTTCGGGCATGAATTTAATTTGATACTGGGACATCGCATTCACTTCCTTACTTTACCAAGAAATCCCATTAGTGTGATCAATATAATAAAAACATCTTTCTTTCCTCTGATAGCCTGTTACAAAGTATTAGGATAGAGTTTTAGAGAATGATACAATACCGCTGGATTCACGTGGCCCGACAACGACTTTCCAACCAGATAGCTCAGATAATTTGCCTGATATTACTGCCACATAACCCGGAATTATGATATTGCGATGTTTTACTTTATCTGCGATACCACTTGCATTCATTGCTTCAACGATTTTTTCCGGTTCAAATTTACCTGCAGCATAGGCAGTAAGGACTGAAGTACCATCCGTATCTATTGGGAGTATATAACTTGGAATCTTGGAAGTTTCCACTTCACCTTCAACGCTATAGTAGGTTAGGGAGAAGTTAGTAGTAATGTAGAATGGGGAATTTTCATCAACATTACCTACAGAGTGTAATTTTGGTTCTACTTGAATTGGCTTTTGAGGATCAGTGTAAATGTTTTGTCTAAGTGTCATTAAGGGTAGCAGATGAGCTTTCTTACTGGTTTTTAACACAACAGCACTAGCGTATTTTGCCACATAAACTGTGGCTTCCATTATTTCCTCCATTGGATCCTGGTTACTGGTAAAGGTAATAACCGGGAAGCCAAAGGGGCGAAACTTCTTCTTAATAGCTAAACGCCGGAATTGGGTAAGATTCTCAAGGGTATTAACCGTAGTTCTTGAGCCGGGATCTAAAACAAATTCTTTATACCCTAGAGCTTGTGCTTTAGTAACAAGTTCTTCGAGAGCTTCAAGACCTTCTGCCTTGATGATCACAGGAACAGAGTTATCTTTAGCCAGATTAACCACAGCCTCGTAATTATCCGCGGTCGCAGAACCGATAAGTGGTTTGCGGGACGCCAAAGGCTCTAAAGCAGCTTTTAAAGCTACTACATCGTTGCTTAATAAGAGCAATGACTTATCCGTAGCTTCTGCAACAGTAGCAGCTACCTTAGCATAGCGGGCAGCATCTCCCGATTCTTGAACGACAGCTACACCGTCGATCGAGTATTGTAGTCCGACCCGTTCAAATTCTAAGCCTTTTATTTCTTGAATCTTGGCATTTAACTCATCATCACTAAGGGAATCGGAGACATGAATCAACAAAGTTGTAGGATGATAAAATGTCTTATCATGACGGAAAAGAACAGTCTCATCACCAAGAACAGAGTCTTTACCGAATTTTATAGCTTTGATAGGGGGGGCTGCTGCAGAGTCTAAGTTTTCTCTGGCTGCCTCAGTTACATATGGGCATGAATCTAAAGCAGCTTTTCCCGAAGCCAATGCCATAGCAAAGGCTAAACAAGTTGGCACTCCACATTCTCCGCAGTTTTTCTTGGGTAATTGTTTATAGATTTCTAAACCTGTTAGAGCCATTTTAAATCCCCTTTCTAATCGATCTCGAATAAGAAGCAGACTTGCAAGGTTATTAGAAACTTGGCTAGCGCCTAGTTCTAGACGTAGGCGATAGCCATAGTTTCAATCATACTGTTACATTAGAGGGTCAAGACCAAAGCATGGATGTCCATTTTCCTCAAGGAAAGGAATGATTTCTTCTGCAGTTGTACCAACTGACTCATCCGCGATTTTATCAATGAAGTCTGCACCCAAACCTTCATCAATTGAGCGTTGAACAAAGTCTTCACCTAAGAACTCTTTCAGCTCTTTAGGCATCCAAACAATTCTTGCTATTCCACCATCGGCAGGAATAAACTTTTTACTGAGCAGGTATGTTCTTCCAATTCCCATAAAGCCTGGAGTTTGCATACCACCACCACAGGTTCCGGCTAGTGAGGAGAAGGTCATACCACAAGGAGTCATTCCGGAATGCTCACGGGTTGTTAACATAAGTCCGTTTGCTTCGGGAACAATAGCCATAATAGCTTCAAAACATCCGCAGGATGTCATCGGCCTATCCATAAGTGTATAGAGGTTGACCTCTTCTAGGGTATTGTTAGAAGCTTTATATAGATAGTCATTGCATGATTGCCACATACCTTTTAATTCATCAATCGCTGGCCCTTTAGGGATTGGCTGGTTAGGTCCGTTGGGAGCTATCTCATGAGATGCTTTAGCATCTAACCAGCTCACGGCACCGCATAGACCAACCCGTTCCGGGGTAGTAATGCAAACGTGATTTGGAGCAAATGACTGACAAAGCAAGCAGGAGTAAAAGTCTTCAACAGACTCATCAGTCAAGCTCCTCATGCGGTCGTCACGAGCTCTATAACGTTCACGTGCAATGACAATGCCTTCATCAACCGCAGCTTGGTCAAGCATGATTGTAACCTCGACACGGTCGATAATTGCTGGGAATTCTTCTTTTAACTTAGCAATTAAGAGATCACCAAAGTGTTTCATTAAGAAACCTTTGGCTCTGGCATCTTTGGATATCCGTACCCAGCACAAATCACGTTGGGCCACGTGCCAAACGCCTTCACCATAGTTCGCAAAATAGTGAATTCGACGTTCAAAAACCCCTTCAAAATCTTCCTGCATCTTACGTCCGTAAATATCGATTTTAAGTCCTAATGGAAGTTTGGTTCCTTCCGGAACAGTATCAATATCGGGACCAATGACCGTGACCTGACCGTCTACGATATTATCGGGCCCAACCATGCGGACTAGTTCAAAAGCGGTGGTTCGTCCACCACCAAATTCGACATAGGTGTCTCCTTTGCGGATCGTCTCACCCTCAAATGCCGGTCCAAAGTTAATCGGAATCGGTAATTCGATATTGGTTAACTTAATTCCGCGAACTTCCATAGCCAAGGGGACTATTTTCTCATAATCGGGTTCGGAGATATACCAATCTGGGATTTGCATGTCTTCAGAAAGGGTTTGGTCCGTTAAAACTGGGAAGCCCATAAAAATTGCGCCCATTGATGCAGCAATCTTGACATCATCCAATTCGCCAAGATTGAGAACGAAAGCCCGGACTCTACGACGTTGATAATCACGATGGTTTTCCCGTTCTCCCGCCGGAATTCCTCCGAAAGCAAGCCCTGCTCTGAAGGCATAGTTCACAGCGTGAATAATTTGAGTAAAGTTTCCTACAGGGAAAGCGATGTAGTCTTCTCCGATTTTAACGTTTAATTCGAGCAATTGCTCGATGATCTCATCGCAAAGAAAGATCATGAACCCTTTTCCCATTAGGTTATCGACTATTTTCTTAGCGGCTTGAGAATCTTTTGCCCGTCCTAAAATTACTGCAACTCCAGGAATCGTCCAGTCAACCATCTTAATACCATGTTTCCGAACTATCGGGTCACCAAGGAATCCGGTCCAAGGTTTAACTTTTGGTTGCTCTCCACGCAAATAATTAAGTGTCTCAATAATTTCCGCAGCATAGAGTACAGACTCACCCCATAGCCGAGCATTATCAAACGTCAGATCTGTGCGAATTTGACTACGCATGCGATTAAGTATCGGAACTAATTCACCTAATTTGGTAACCTTTTCTCCAGAAAGACAGGTGATAACCGGAAGGTGATATGCTGTATCTGGATAACCAACTTCTTGATCCGTTCCAAAATCTTTAATTGCCCGATTTAATAAGATTTCCGCATAGGTCATCGCAATGGTGGTACCATCGTAGGCTCTGCGCAAGAGTTTCTTAGGCTGATTATTGGGGTCTTTAATTGCGTCTGCGTAAATTTCCTCCATAGACATATACATTCCTCCTTTCTTACCAACCTTGGGCTAATGCTGTTTCATTTTTTTCCGCTGTTTGCTTATGAATGCCAAGTTTCCAAGTTCTGTACTCCAAAGCGTCGATTAGCTTTGATGCTCCAAGTACTGGATCAACTTCAAATATGAAGTTGCCGCCAAAAACATCATGAGCAATTTGAGTTGTAATACCATAGACAAGGTCACTGCCTTCAACAGGAGGCAAGGAACCAACATGAGTAGGCAGGCCCATTGTGACACACCAAGATCCAATCGCAACTGCTTTTTCATGCATAGCCTCTGGAGCTGATGCAACAAAGGGAACTTTAGGGATATCCACTCCTAGTTCATTAGCCATGGCAACTGCTAAATCGACTGCACGACTGTTATCTACACAAGAGCCTACATGGAACACTAGTGGCAGACCTGTAGCCAATTGGGGATTTGCAGCTTCTAATGATTGAATAAATGATTTTAGTCCTTCTCCAGCATAAGTATCCACGGCTGCTGGGGACATTAAGCCAAATTTAGCAAATGCACCTGAAGAACAGCCAGTAGAAATAACAAAAACGTCATTTTTCACAAGCTCTTTTAGAACGATATTGTGGGATTCATCTTGGGCACGTTTTAGGTTGTTACAGCCAGCCATTAAACAAACACCTTTGATTTGGCCACTCAATATTGCATCTGTGAGAACTGAGATCGGACGCTCGGGATTGATTTTTGAGAAGATTTCAGTAAGGGCTTCCACACTGAAACCTGCAACAAGTTTATGTTTTTCATTAGGGATAGAAATTTTCTTAGGATCGCGGTTTTTGTATGCTTCAATTGCAATTCTGATAAGCTTCTTGGCATCCTCCATGGCCGAAGTGGTATTAAAGGCAATGTGTTGAGCACTAGGAACTTTCATAATCGCTTCTGTTGTAACTACCTTTGTATGGTAACATTCAGCAAGGGTTTGGACAGCAGGATAGATACATTGAATATCTACAACCATTGCGTCAAGAGCACCAGTAAGGATAGCCATTTCTTGAGAAGCAGAAGAGGTAGCTAGGTAAACACCTTCCCTCATGAGCAATTCATTTCCAGTACAGCAGATCCCAACGATATTAACGCCTTCAGCTCCTGCCTTTTCGGCATCAGCCTTCATTGCCCGTGCCGCGGCAACTACCATTTCACTTAACACAGGATTGTGCCCGTGCACAGCAATATTGACCATTTTAGGATCAATTACCCCTAAGTTAGCTTCTGAAACAATAGGTTGTGGAACTCCAAACAACACATCGCTTAGATTTGTTCCGATATATTCTCCGCCAAGGTCAGCAAGAGCACTTTTTAGTCCGCCAAAGATGATGTTAACTGGGTCACTATCAACACCCATAGCTGTTTGGGCAATAAGTTCTGTAATAGAACCATCAATATTTCTCGGCATAATATTGGTGTGTTGGAATTTCCGACGCCGTCCTTCTGTCATGAAAGAATCCAGGAAAGCCAAAGGTCGATCCTGATAGCGACCGAAGTCTGCATACCCAATTTCTACAACATCTCTAAGAATGTCCTTATCTTCACGATCTAAAGTTTCTACTCCCAACTTCTGTGCTAATTTACGAAGTTTTTCAGGAGATTTAATTTCATAATCGCCGGCATGTCCGTCGACTAAGGCATGAGCTGTATGCAATACATGACGTGCATGTTCGGAGTGAGATGCAGCTCCTCCAGCAATCATTCGAACTATATTACGCGATACAATAGTATAGGCAGAAGCACCACAAATTCCTCGACTGCCAGGACCATCATCCTTTTTAACCCGACAAGGCCCTGCAATACAGATACGACAGCAAATTCCTTTGTATCCAAACGCACATTGAGGTTGTTGAGCAACTACCCGATCATAAACCGTCTCAATATTTTTATCCTTAATCATGTCCAACATTTGAAGGGCACCTGGGTCGGTTGTACGAATGGGATTCTTCGGATCTACGACTCGTGGTGCATCGGATGGTCGGGCGGTATGGGTTAAATCCCGATATCTAGGCATATTACACCCTCCTCTTTTCTAAAATCTTGTCTCAGACAAATACTCACATCTTTACTACGAAACCTCTGTCATCTCCCTTCGTCAACGATTTTTTGATAAATTGTATTGAGCTCAACTCCCAGAGACCCGCCAGGTAATTCTAGATTACCTGTATTTAAGGACATTTCCAACAGCTCGTCACTGTAAGGGATGATGCCAATAAGCTGTTCTGAAGGAAAGTGGTCTCTAAGAAAATTTTCATCTTTAGGATTACGAACTTTATTGCCGACGACAAGGACTCGAGGTATACCTAGCTCTGCAGCAAGTTTTTGAATAACTTTTACAGTCTGAACGCTTACTTTACTGGGTTCAGTAACAATAACCAAAACATCCACACCCAAAGCTGTTCCCCTGGTAAGCTGTTCGATTCCTGCACCCATATCTAAAATAACAGTATCTTTTTCACCAAGGATCAGTGAATTAACCAAAGCCCGCAAAAAGCTGTTTTCTTTGCAATAACAAGAAGTTCCTCCGCCCTTTACATTGCCCATACGAAAGAATCTAAGATCACCTAAAGCAACACTGTAATCATCTAAAACATCATCTACATTAGGATTGAGGGGATAATAGGTTCCACTCCCCCCCATACGCTCTTCAATTAGTTCTTTCATATCGACAATAGGTTTTAAATTAGCCAAAGTATCATCAGGTATTCCTAAGATAGTTCCTAAACTAGCATCCGGGTCAGCATCAACCGCCAAAACAGAAATATCTTTACGGGATAGCCATTGGGCAAAATTAGCAGCAAAGGTAGTCTTACCAACGCCACCTTTGCCAGAAATTGCTATTTTCAACAAGCCTCCACTCCTTTACAGCGAAAACACAATCATTATCATAATCTTGCGATTTTATTAATTATGTATTCTTTTTTTCTTGGCTAAATCCTGCAAACTTTCTGAATATATTTTTTATTTTATATAATTTTTCGATATTACAATATTAATCAAACTAATATCAAGATAATTAAGCAGAATTTAATATAATATTCAGTATATTTTGATATCTATTTTTTAAACTGATATTTATAGTTACGTCATGTGGTTTAACACTAACTAATACCGACACACCAGTTCAGTTGTTTTTTGGGGTTAAGAACAAATGACAATAATTTTACCTTCGTTATTCATAGAATTCAGATCTTATTCCTTACGAGGTAAAATTATTGAGATTTGAGAATCTCTATCGAATGAGCCTATCATTCATGGTTTAATCTCAGAAGTCACCTCCTTTTTAAAAACCGTGATAAGTGAATAATATCCTTATTCTAAATAAGGCCACGGATGGAATGTTAATCCAAACGCGCCTGCTCCAACATGTGTAGCGATGACAGGACCTGCCTCAAACAAACGCACTTCATGCTCTGGGTAACGTTCCTTAAGTTCGTTAAGCAATATTACCCCTTCATCGGGTATATTGACATGCATTACACAAATTCTATAGCGTTTTCCTGAAGATAAAGCTCGTATTAATTCATCTAGTACACATTGCCATGCCCTGGAGCGCGAACGCACTTTGTCAAAAACATCAATATGAGCGCTATCATTAAAGTAGAGAATCGGCTTTATCTGAAGTAAAGTCCCAACTAATGCAGCTGCTCCACCAATTCGACCACCTTTTCTAAGGTTATCCAAAGTATTGACTATAAAATACAACTCTGTTTCATGTACAAGGCTTTTTAAACGCTCCATAATTTCAATAGCGCTAAGACCTTGTTCTGCCCATTCAGCAGCAGCCCAGGCTAAAACACCCAGTCCTAAAGCCGATGATCTAGAATCAAAGATATGAATATCTGACTTAGAAGCTAAATCTTTTGCCATTTGAGCTGAATGGATAGTGCCACTGATGGCTGAAGAAATATGAATACTTATGATATCTTCGACACCTTCTGCAAACATTGCTTCATAAGCTTCTAAAAACTTGCCAACAGAAGGTTGAGATGTTGTTGATAGACCAGATATCCGACTTAACTTTTCGAAATAAACACGATTGCTTAATTCTGTTTCAGGATATGTTTCATTCCCAATATTTACATTAAGTGGTACAACGCAAATTTGAAATTGATCTAAGATATCCTTAGATAAATATCCCGTAGAGTCCATGACAATCCCTATTTTCCTCAAATCTTTTCTCTCCTTATGTATAAACCATTGGAAACATCTGTATTTATTGCTTGTCTAAAGTATATCTTAAAATAATAGGTGTAGCAATCTCAACTCAGAATTAATACCCTAACATATTCCATTTTAAAGCTTATATTTAACAGTTTTGGAAATAGTGGTAATGCTATGCTATAGAGGTATTCTATTATATCAGGCTGAATTAATCAATGAATTACAATTCATTTTATTGAATATTGCTTGAAGTTTCAGTTATTTCAGTAACTTGAACAGTTTTATAAAATAATGTTGACAGATAGAATTTCATTTGTTAATATGATAATCGTTCTTAAAAAGTCGGGGCGTAGCGCAGTTTGGTAGCGCGCTTGGTTCGGGACCAAGAGGCCGCAGGTTCGAATCCTGTCGCCCCGACCATTCTTATTTTTTTAAATTCAGTAAATAACACTCTCAATTGAAATATTTATTTTTAATATTCGTGGAGGATTTGATAAAAACAAAGTTTTTGTCAAATCCTCTATTTGTCTGTTAAACCATAATACAAAATTTTAATAACTCACTAATTTATATGTTCATCTTTAAGTACTTTTGATCTTTAAAATAGTTAAACTTTAAAATTTAAATCCCTACTAAATATCTACTTAAGATCTCTTTCTTCTAGAACTACTCAAAGTACAAAATTTATTACTATTCATTGTTAATTTACAAAATAGTTATTATATTTTAAATATTACATACATCGAATTTTACTTGTATTAGCTAATATAGTAGAATATTTTCCTATCACTGTTATAGAGGATATAAAGGGTATATACTATAGAAGAATACTGTAGCCTATCTATGTATATTTTTATATAAGGAGTCGTTAATCATGCTACATGGTTTAAAAACTTCAGTGCGACCAGTTGAGGAAGATGACATTGATGAAATATACCAATGGTATAATGATCAAGAAGTTAATCTGTGGTCTACAGGTGCATGGCCTTTAAATACTCTCTTAAGTAAAGAGCAGATATCGATTAAATTCCTTGACGGTTCCTCTGATGGTTACAGGTATTCTATACTTGATGAAAATAAATATCTTATTGGAACAATTGGTTTTAAGGAGCTTAATATACCCAGTAGATCAGCGACCCTCTTCGTTGTGATCGGTAACAAATCCTTTTGGGGAAAAGGTTATGGTACTGATGCCTTGATCATATTTGCACGATATCTTTTCACGCAATGGAACTTTCACAGAATCTCATTGGATACTTGGGATGGAAATCTCAGAGCTATTAAGGCCTATGAAAAAGTCGGATTCAAAATTGAAGGTCGTCTACGCGAAGCACGCTATGTATTAGGAAGCTATCAAGATGCCATTCTAATGGGCTTGTTAAAAAGTGAGTTTTTAGCTATGCATGGTAACTAAAGAAAATTGTTATGAGGGTTGCTAAAATGGGAGGCGTGGAGTAAACTATAATAAATTCAATAATCGTAATACTCCTCTGGGGTTGGGTGAGATTCCCTACCGGCGGTAAAGCCCGCGAGCCTTATGGCAGATCTGGTGTAATTCCAGGGCCGACAGTAAAGTCTGGATGAGAAGAGGAACAGTCTAATTGCGTACATACGCTTTATTTGAGCTGTATCTTATTCAACACCTAGAGGAAGAGGTGTTTTTTTGTTTTTCCACCCTTAATTTTTAAGGTTTTGGAGACACTAAACGAAATATTAAGAAAGGAAATACTCATGCAAAAAGTAAGTTCTTCAACTTCCAGTGACGAACAGTTTATGAGAAGAGCTCTTGAACTAGCTGCCAAAGCTGTGGGCAGAACTAGCCCTAACCCCTTAGTCGGCTGCGTTTTAGTTAAAGATAACCAAATTATCGGAGAAGGTTTTCATCTTAAGGCAGGAACTCCTCATGCTGAAGTCCACGCTTTATCAACTGCAGGGGATCAAGCAAATGGTTCAACGGCTTATGTAACCTTGGAGCCATGCTCCCACTTTGGCCGAACGCCGCCCTGTGCTGACGCCTTAATTCGTGCCAAAATCAAACGAGTTGTTGTTGCTATGATGGATCCAAATCCACTGGTCGCTGGTCAAGGCCTTGACCGACTCCGCGAAGCAGGTATTCAAGTTGATTTAGGATTGATGAATCTAGAAGCACAACGTCTCAACGAAGTATTTATAAAGGCTATCTCGACAGGTCTTCCTTTTGTTATTTATAAATCGGCAATGACTTTAGACGGAAAAATAGCCACAGAAACCGGAGACTCTCGTTGGATAAGTAACGAAATCTCGAGAAAGTTTGCTCATCAACTTCGTAGTTACTGTGATGTTATTTTAGTAGGAAGTGAAACTGTCCATAAAGATAACCCCGCGCTTACATGTCGTAGTATAAACGGAAAGGATCCTATCAGATTAATAATCGACGGCAGTTTACGTATTAATGAAAATGCAAAAGTTCTTACTTCTTCTACAGCCAGTCACTGTATAATAGCCACGACATTGTCGGCATCGAAAGAAAAAATCAAACGTCTTGACTCTCTGCCTCGCGTAGATGTGTGGCAATATGATACCGAACGTTATGTCCCTTTAAATAAGCTTATGCGAGATCTGGTGCGAAACAGCTGGACAAGTGTTCTTCTTGAGGGTGGCGGCGGCTTAGCAGGTGCAATGCTGCAAGAAAATTTAGTCGACAAGGTAGAATTGTTTATCGCACCTAAACTGGTTGGTGGCAATGGGCCTTCTCCCCTCTCAGGTCTTCATATTGAGCGCATGGCTGAGGCCATAAATCTTAATGACCTTAGCGTGGATATGTCCACTGGCGACTTGCATGTTACTGGGTATATCCAGCCAAAAGTTTGATGGTTAGGGAGGATATTGATGTGTTTACCGGTATTGTAGAAGAACTAGGCATCGTCCGTGGCCTTCGACTTTTGCCAGATTCTGGTCAACTAATGCTTGAAGGTACTAAAGTACTGAATGGGACTCAGATTGGTGATAGCATTGCTGTTAATGGTGTCTGCTTAACTGTTATTCATCTAAATGGCCATGAATTTACCGTAGATGTAATGGCTGAAACCCTGGCAAAAACCAATTTAGCTGATTTAAAAAGTGGTAGTCGTGTTAATTTAGAAAGAGCTTTACAGCTTCAAACAAGGTTAGGTGGACATCTAGTTAGTGGGCATGTAGATGGAGTCGGCAGCATTCGTCGAATTGTCCCATGGGGAATCGCACAAGTCTATGAAATCAATGCTCCGCCTGCACTTCTCTCATTTATGCTCCCAAAGGGTTCAATTGCTATTGATGGGATTTCTCTAACAATAATCGATGTAGAAGCAGACTATTTCACAGTTTCACTTATTCCACATACTTCTAAAGAAACAACTCTAGGGATAAAAGGAATTGGCGCCGGTGTTAACCTTGAGACAGACTTGATTGGAAAATACGTTGCTCGTTTTATGGGCCTAAACACTAACCAAAGCACAAAGAAGCCAGACCTTTCGCTGGGTTTTTTAGCAGAGCATGGATTTATTTAAGAATATATTTTATTTAAAAGTAAGGAGTGAGTGCTATGTCATTCAATACAATTGAAGAGGCTTTAGAGGATATACGTCTAGGAAAAATGGTAGTTATGGTTGATGATGAGGATCGTGAAAATGAAGGGGATCTAGTCATGGCCGCTGAAATGGCTACTCCTGAAGCAATTAACTTTATGGCTACCTATGGACGAGGGTTAATATGTGTTCCCTTGACAAAAAATCGAATACACTCCCTCCAGCTAGAGCAGATGGTTAATAATAATACAGATCCTCATGGTACAGCTTTTACGGTAAGTGTTGATGCAATAACTAGCTCAACTGGGATCTCTGCTTTCGAAAGAGCCGAGACCGTAAAAGTTCTAGTGAATCCTCACAGCAAACCCAGCGACCTACAGCGTCCAGGTCACATTTTCCCACTTCAAGCTCGTGAAGGAGGAGTACTAGCTCGTGCTGGTCACACAGAAGGCTCAGTGGATTTGGCTCGTCTCGCCGGTCTTCAGCCTGCTGGTCTAATCTGTGAGATTATGAATGAAGACGGTTCAATGGCCAGAGTACCTGACCTTCAATTATTTGTTAAAAAACACAATCTTAAATTGATTACTCTAAAAGATCTTATCAGCTATCGACGCCAGTCCGAAAAACTAATTGAAAAAGTTGAGAGTATTCAGCTTCCTACTGGATTCGGTGAATTCCGTGCAGTGGGATACCTTAGTATCTTAGATAACGAAGAACATATCGCCTTAGTTAAGGGGACTGTCGATGATGGGCAGCCAGTTCTTGTCCGAGTACATTCTGAATGCTTGACTGGGGATGTTTTCCATTCTAAGCGGTGTGATTGCGGTGATCAATTGGCCGCAGCTATGGAAGAAATCGAACAAGAAGGTCGCGGTGTTCTGCTCTATATGCGCCAAGAGGGCCGCGGGATAGGTTTGTTAAATAAACTAAGAGCTTACAAGCTTCAGGAAGAAGGAAAAGACACCGTCGAAGCAAATCTGGCCTTAGGTTTTCCGGAAGATTTGCGTGACTATGGTGTCGGTGCTCAAATTTTAGCGGATCTTGGAATTTCCAAAGTTCGCTTAATGACTAATAATCCACGAAAAATTGTTGGTTTAGAAGGTTATGGTTTAAATGTTGTAGAACGGGTTCCTTTAGAAATTTCAAGTAAGCCGGAAAACACCAAATACCTTTGTACTAAAAAACAAAAAATGGGACATTTTTTATCAGAAGTACGTTAGTATTTAAATTATTTAATAGTAAAGTCTAGTCTATGCTCTTGATAGTACAGAAAGGATGATATTTATTATGAAAACTTATGAAGGAAACCTTATCGCCCAAGGATTAAAAATCGCAATTATTGCTGCACGTTTTAACGAGTTTATTACAGGCAAATTAGTTAGTGGAGCCATTGACGGCTTACACCGCCACGGTGCTCTGGAAAGTGACATTGAAATAGCTTGGGTTCCCGGAGCATTTGAAATTCCTTTAGTTGCTCAGAAAATGGCACTCACTAAAAAGTATGATGCAGTCATCTGCTTAGGTGCAGTGATTCGTGGAGCTACTCCACATTTTGATCTTGTTAGTAATGAAGTTAGTAAAGGAATTGCTCAAGTCGGCTTACAAACCGGGGTACCGATAATTTTTGGAGTTATAGCAACAGATAGTATTGAACAAGCTATTGAACGGGCAGGAACAAAAGCAGGCAACAAAGGCTTTGATGCAGCTATGACTGCTATTGAAACATCAAATTTATTAAAATCATTTTAAGAAATCTTATAGCATAGATTGTTTCAAATATTCTATTGGCAGATCATGGAGTATTGTCCACTAAATTATCCTTGTCAAATCGCATTAACTTTATTAAACTCTGATAGGTGAGTGCAATTTATTGACAAGGAGTTGAGAGCGCCATGACTTCGAACATTTGCAACCAGAATCAGGAGACTGCCATGCTTGAAGCAGCGCGCTCCGGCAATAAAGATGCTTTAAATGAGCTTATACTTTATTATGAACCAGAAATTCGTATGATTGCAGCAAAATATTATTTACCTCGGGCAGATTATGAGGATTTACTACAAGAGGGCAGAATTGCTATTTATCGAGCGATAATGTCTTATGACCAAGATACTACTATTCCCTTTCTTCATTTTTTAAGAATGGTCATAAAACGTAAACTAATTGATAGCCTACGTAAGTATACACGCCAAAAACACACTAATCTTAATGAAGCTTTTTCTCTAAATAATGCAATTTCCGAGTCTGATGAAACAAGTTTTTTAGAGTTATTGCCCAATGCTGAAGACCCTGCTTCAATGGTTATCGCCAATGATGAAGTGAATTCAATGATTAATGATCTAAATAAAAACATGTCCAATTTAGAACGTTTAGTGTTTGAACACTATTTTATACAGGGATTCAAACAGCGTGAAGTATCAAAGAATTTAGGACTTCATCCAAAATCGTTAGATAATGCTATTCAACGTATTCGTCATAAAACAGCTCTCTATCGTTCACGCAAAGTTGCTGGCTAATAAAAAGCAAAATAAAGAACCGGGAATTTTTTGATTCCCGGTTCTTTATTTTACGCTTACTAAGCAATTCCACCACTTTGGCTAATTAATTTGCTGACCTTACTATGGGCATTAGTTGCTTCATTAGCTAAACGTAAGTATATGTCTCTTAAATTTGCATGATGAGCACGTGTAGCCAATGTCATGTAACCCATAGCAGCAGCCGCAGCGTCTTTTTCATAATCATATAACATATCTAAATCTGAAAATTGACTCATATAAATCCCCTCCTTTTCTATTGAAGTTCTACCATTCCTTTTTTAAAATACCCAACTACATCTTCTAAGCCTTTAGCCTGTTCTTTAAAAAAACCCTTAACTGCAGCGTCTTTTGCCATTTCATTATACATCTGGCACTTTTTCATGGCGGTTTCATTTTCAATTAAACTTCTGGTTAACATGCCTCGGTCAAGGACTTTCTTTACTTCCATATCACTTAGTTGCATCTAAATCCCTCCTTTTAAAAAACTAGTTTACATAACAGTCTCAGGATGTGTAAATATGCAATAAATTATTCGCAGTTCAAACAAATTAACTCAAACTTTTAAAAAATCCTACTTACTAGACAGGTACTCAGGCTGATGAATATTTAGCCATATAAATGATCTATTTAAATAAACGAATCCTTCAGAGATTAAAAGCAGAACTCCTTGTTTAATAACGGGAGTTCTGCCTTTTAGCTTCAAGAAGGTTTTTGGACTTAACTAACCAATTTTAATTCCATACTCTTTCCAGCGCCGATCTACAAGTTTGACAGTCGCTTCATCCGGGACAACTTCACCGGGATAGCCAGGTTTCATACGAGCATCAATGAGAATAGGACCACGGTATACTAGACGATGGTTAAGTATTTCTGTATGGGCATAAATGTCATGGGCAGGATCAAAGCGAGTAAAGACCTGCCATAGAAAACCCGAACTCTCTGATGCAAGCTCTAAATCATCAACTAAAATTGCCAGAGGCCAATTATTAAGAACCTCCTTTTGAAGATGCCCCAGTACCTCCTGAGCAAGTTCAGGAGTATTACTAAATGAAGGTGCTTCAATTAATAAGCAACCTGCACAAAAGGGTTTAATTCTAAGTACTCCCGGTAATATGACATTATCAATTTGACGAGGAAGCTCTCGTTTTGGCGATCCTAGACCAAGCATGATTGCCTTGCTTCCATGATTAAGATGTCGTCCCGTATAATCCAATGTATCCATAGAAGTATCGTTCAAGATTAGAAGGTCAGACTCTGGTTCAAAACGCTCCAACACTTTTTCAAGGAGAGTTCTAAAATCTTGTAACTCAAGCTGAACATCCGTAATGATCAAAAACTTAGTTAAAGTGAGCTGCCCTTCCCCTAAGATCCTGAAGGCATGGGCTAGCGCTTCTCGATGATAGCTCTCTCGTACAATAGCAGCGGCCAAAGCGTGAAAACCTGTTTCCGCATAGGTCCAAAGAGCTTTAACTCCAGGCATAACCACGGGAAACATCGGCGATAATAAAGACTGCAAATACTCTCCAATGAAATAGTCTTCCTGACGCGGTTTTCCTACTACCGTTGCCGGATAAATTGCATCGCGTCTATGATATACAGCATGAATATTAAAAACCGGAAAATCGTGGGTTAGTGAATAATAACCATAATGATCACCAAATGGACCTTCTGGCTTACGAACATGAGCTGGAACCGTACCACAAATTGCAAACTCTGCCTCAGCAATGAGGGCATGAGAATGTGAAGGAACCTTAACTTTTGACAGCTTATCTCCCATCAAAAAAGACGTGAAAATTAGCTCAGGCAGCATTTCGGGGAGAGGGGCTATTGCGGAAAGAACTAGTGCAGGTGGACCGCCTAAGAAAAGTGTCGTGGGCAGATCCTGTCCCAATCGTTCAGCTTCATGATAGTGGAAACCTCCACCCTTATGTATTTGCCAATGGATACCTGTTTGCTTAGAATTGAATATTTGTATACGATACATCCCTAAATTGTGTTCTTTCGTGACTGGATGTTCTGTATAAACTAAGGGTAAGGTAATAAATGGTCCACCATCTTCTGGCCAACTGGTTAAAACAGGTAAAGTGTTTAAGTCTATTGACCTAGCTCTTATTTCTAGAACGGGAGCATTCTTGGAATTGATAGTCCGCATACCACTCTTCGCTAAAGATAGTATCCAATCCTTTTCTTGCCAGAGTATAGAGGGTTTCGGTGGAAGCAATCGATTTAGGGCTGCAACAGCTCGTTTTACAGTTTCTTCTGGTCTGGGTCCAACAGCTAGATCTACGCGACCACGAGTTCCAAATAAGTTTGTTACCACTGGGAAAGAACTACCCTTTACTCGTTTAAACAGCAAAGCTGGCCCTTCTTCATCAATAACGCGACGGTGGATCTCTGCTAATTCAAGGTATGGATCTACCTCTGCCTCAATTTCTATAATTTGCTTTTCTCGTCGCAGAGTTTCAATAAAATCCCGCAAATTTTCGTGCACAATGTCACCTCTTAATGATTGTTTTGTCTAACTTGAGAGCAGCAAGGGCTACTTCAGTTAAAATATCACAATGTCTTATTATCTTACTCAGTTCATCAGAACTTAGATCATTCGAGTGAATTCCAGCTGTTATTACGACTACGCTTTGGAGTTCTTTAGCCAATACCGAAGCAACTTTCTTGGCAACTTCTACATCTTTGTGGCCTGGCACTGGCGTGATATAAATATCAGCACTCCATCCTTCTCCTCGAAGACTCGGTCTAGGCAGAGCCATTACAACTCCTCCAATATGAGGTCTCTCCCCGCCGATCAGCAGCCCATTAATACCATCACCTGTATTATGTAAAGTCAAGGTAGTTCGACAACGCCCTTCTCCTTCTTGACCTTGCCAACTAGGGATATGGATGGAACTTAAATCAAGCACATGACTTCTCCTCGCTTTATATTGCTTGCTATTTTTACCTGCTTTTCGCATTACTATTTACATTATACAGTTTGTCTTCATTAGAGCCAAGTTTTATCAAAGGTATTTAGCATAACCACAATATAAATTTACTTAACAATCCATGCAAATCTTTCCCCTAAGCCCTTTAAAAAAACCACAAAAAAAATTAGGGAGTGCAGCATTACTAACTCCCTAATCTAAGACGATTAATATCTGGACATCCTAATCTTTACTGGAAAATGAGTAGTTTCCAAAATCATCTATATCTACCAGAATCCTTTGTCCTTCCTTGAATTCCCCCTGCAATAGTTTAAGGGCCAAAGGGTTTTGCAACCGCTGTAGGATTACTCGCTTAAGTGGCCTTGCTCCGTACACCGGATCATATCCCTCGTTAGTGAGTTGCTCTTTCGCCTTTAAGGACAGCTCCAATGTCAATTTCCTTTCGCTCAAACGTTTATGCAACTGATTGAGTTGGATATTGACAATTTGACCAATATGCTCGCGTCCGAGTGGATGGAAGACTATTATCTCATCGAGTCGGTTAAGAAATTCTGGCCGGAAGTAGTGTCTAAGTTCTCCGTTAATAGTGTTTCTAACTTCCTCTTTACTAGCATTACGTTGAGTCAGCTCTTGAATTGACGGACTGGCAATATTACTGGTTAAGATTACTACAGTATTTTTAAAATTGACGATTCTTCCCTGTCCATCCGTCAATCTTCCATCATCTAAAAGCTGAAGTAAAACATTTGAAACATCCGTATGAGCCTTCTCCACTTCATCAAACAGTATAACACTATAAGGTTTACGTCGTACCGCTTCCGTAAGTTGTCCGCCCTCTTCATAACCTACATAACCCGGAGGAGCTCCAATTAATCGTGAAACAGTATGCTTTTCCATATATTCGGACATATCAATTCTTACCATTGCTTGTTCGTCATCAAATAAAAATTCTGCTAAGGCCCTCGATAATTCTGTCTTACCAACACCTGTTGGACCTAAGAAAAGGAACGATCCTAACGGCCTATTGGGATCTTGCAGCCCGGCACGTGCTCGACGAACAGCATCAGCTACTGCGCGGACAGCTTCTTCTTGACCAATAACTCTTTGATGAATCCGATCTTCCATTTGGACAAGCTTTTGCAACTCACTTTCCAAAAGTTTAGTAACCGGAACATGAGTCCAGGTTGCAACGACCTCAGCTATATCTTGTTCTACGACTTCCTGCTTTAGTAAAGTGTCTTTCTTAACTTGAAGCTTCTCTTCAGTAGCTTTAAGTTCCTTCTCTAAGCTAGGAATTATACCGTATTGAAGTTCTGCAGCTTTATTATAGTCTAACTGCTGTTGGGCTTGCTCCATTAAGGTTCGGGATCGATCCACTTCTTCTTTAAGTTGTTGAATTCTAATTAGAGTCTCACGTTCCCCTTGCAACTGAGCTTCCATTCCATAGCGTTCTTCCTTTAGATTACCTAGCTCTTCCTCAATCTTAGCCAAGCGTTCTTTACTTGCTTCATCTTTTTCCTTCTTCAATGCTTCCCGTTCAATTTCCAACTGCATCATTCGCCGCTTTATTTGATCTAATTCATAGGGATCACTGGTAATTTCCATACGCATCCGTGCACCAGCTTCATCAATTAAATCAATAGCTTTATCAGGAAGAAAACGATCACTAATATAGCGATCTGATAATACTGCAGCAGCTATAATTGCGCCATCGGTGATTCGTACCCCGTGGTGAGTTTCATAGCGTTCTTTAAGACCCCTCAGAATCGATATAGTATCTTCAACCGTAGGCGCATCAACCATAATCGGTTGGAATCGTCTCTCAAGAGCAGCATCCTTCTCAATGTACTTTCGATATTCAGCGAGTGTTGTAGCCCCCAGCATGCTGAGTTCTCCCCGGGCAAGCATTGGCTTAAGCATGTTACTGGCATCCATCGCACCCTCAGCTGCCCCTGCACCAACTACAGTATGCAACTCATCTATAAATAATATTACATCATCACGATCCTGGATTTCTTTGAGTACAGCTTTTAACCGTTCTTCAAATTCTCCTCGATATTTTGCCCCGGCAATTAAAGTTCCCATATCAAGTGAAATCACCTGTTTATCTTTGATTGCTTCAGGCACATCTCCCCTAACAATTCTTTGGGCTAACCCTTCAACAATTGCAGTTTTCCCTACCCCCGGCTCACCGATCAGAACCGGATTATTCTTAGTCCGCCTAGAAAGAGTTTGAATAACTCGGCGGATTTCTTCGTCACGGCCAATAACCGGATCAAGTCGACCTCGCCTTGCTTGTCGTACTAAATTTAGTCCATATTGCTCGAGGGCTGCATAAGTTCCTTCTGGGTTTGGACTTGTAACCCGCTGAGTACCTCTGATTTCACGCAAGGCCTGAAGTAATTTTTCTCTAGTCAATCCGGCTTGCTTGAGTACCTTTTCCGCCGCTCCTCCAGATTTTTCCCAAATTCCAAGCAAAAGATGTTCTGTGCTTACATATTCATCCCCAAAAGGAGCCATCTCATCATGAGCTGCCACCAATACATTTCTTAGACGAGGAGAGATACTCATTTGCACATTGCTTCCACTAATTCGTGGAAAACGGTTAAGCTCTTGACGAATCGTCGAGATTAGACTGCCGACTGCTATACCTAATTTCGTTAAAACCTGAGGAATAACTCCATCACCTTGCTCTAATAGGGTGAGCAAAAGGTGTTCAGGCTCTACTAAACTGTTTCCATTTCGTTCGGCCATTGTTTGCGCTTCTGAAATTGCTTCCTGAGATTTCTGGGTAAAACGGTTTGTGTCAAATGACATAATGTTCTCACTCCTTTTTAAGCTGGTTAATAGTTATTCTGGCTGGGGATTTTTAAATTACTTTATACCTCGATTTGCCGCCAATTCACGAAGGGCTGAAAGCTCTGGATCACTCATATTATCAGGTAATTTAATTGTAACTTCGACAAAGAGATCTCCGTGCTGAGTGGACTTTTCTAAATTAGGCATTCCTTTACCTTTTAAGCGAAATTTCTTTCCACTTTGAGAAAGGGGAGGAACTTTTAGCAAGACTTCCCCATCGAATGTTCGGATACTTACTTCACCGCCGGTAATAGCTCTATAGAAATCAACTGGAATTTCAGTCCTTAAGTTATCCCCTTCTCGAACAAAACTCGAATGAGGGCTAACGATTATGATTAGATATAGATTACCTGCCGGTCCGCCAGATATGCCAGCTCCACCTTGACCTGATAGTCTTACTTTCGAACCTGTTCGCACACCCTTTGGAATCTTGGCCTCGATTTGTTTATCTCCAGTTTTAACGACTCTTGTAGTTCCGGCATAAGATTCTTCGAGGGTTACTTGAACCTCCACTTCTAGATCCTGACCTGGTCGAGGACGCCCAACAGTTCCACCTCCGCCAAACCCCCGTCCTGCTCCTCCAATTCCCCCGAAAAGCGTAGAAAAGAAATCTGAATAACCTTCCCCGCCAAAACTGAATCCTCCGGTTCTACCTGTACCACCAAATAGATCTGCAATATCTTCCGGAGACATAGTGTAGGTATATCCTCCACTCCCACCACTAGGGTTGGACTGCCAACGATCCCAATTATAGTCCCCTCTTCCTCCCCGAGCTTTCCATTGTTGGTAGTCTTGACGGAGTTCATCGTACTTACGTCGTTTTTCAGGATCACTGATTGCTTGATAGGCTTCTGTTGCCTCTTTAAATTTCTCTTCGGCACCCTTATCGCCTGGATTAACATCAGGGTGATATTTTTTAGCTAATTTCTGATAGGCTTTTTTTATTGTCTTTTCGTCGGCATCAGGCGAAACTCCTAAGCTGACATAGTAATCTTTAAAATCCATAAAATCACCTCATAAACTCATCTAAGTATTGTTTATATAATAACTATTCCCAACAATTTTCTATCCTAAAATTTTTTAACAAGATTTATACTATTAAGATTCTCAGTAATTTTTACTTGTTATCCAAATTATAGTTCATTTAAGCCCAAAGGTCAATATTGGTCAGAGATTTTCTTGACCAATATTGACCTTTGGGTTACATTACGATAGGTTATCATTGATTTTGGGATATCCTATTTCAAGTTGAGTATCTCTAATCTTAATCTCCCATCCTCCAGTTCACCTCTATAACATCAAAGCAAAAAACGGCCTCTTCCACTTCGCCAGTGGAAACAGACCGTTCTTAACATGAAACATTGTTATTAATATCCCCATAAACATAGTATACTTGGCATCAGTCTAAACTGGATCGGACCATGTCCGGGCTGCTCTCCATCCAGATCAAGCAAAATCCTTTGATCAGATGATACTACCACGGATTGACCTCTATATACCCCAACTCCAGGGATTTTTAGATGGGTTCCTCGATATATCTTAGGAATATTTCTTAATATTGTCCAAGTTGAGAAATCACCTAAAACCACAACATCGAATAGAGCATCATCTAACTCAGCATGTGGCGCGATCATCATCCCACCGCCGATATAACGACCGTTTGCAACCATAATACTATTAAGACGACCACTGCATATGACTTTCCCATCAATTTCGCAGCTCATCATCTTATTGCGATACTTAAAAATGCTTATAACTGAACCGATTAGAAAGGAGAGCTTCCCTCCAAGGAGTTTACTTTGTTGGTTAACTCGTGCGACGGTTTCCCCACCTAAACCAACATCAGCAACATTGAGAAAATATCTTTGAAGCTGCTTTCCGTAGTTATCGTAAAAGAGTACTTCCCCAACATCTACTTGACGCTTATTGCCTCGTTTTAAGATTTGAATAAAACCCTCAATCCCTTTAGGAATTTGTAATGTGCGAATAAAGTCACAGCCGGTGCCATGTGAAAAAACAGCCAGTTCAGCCTGTGGATTAATAAGCAGATTATCTGAGAAGAAACCGTTGACCACCTCATTCATGGTTCCGTCTCCTCCCACAGAGATAATATGTGTATACCCGTCATTCAAGAGATTTCGGGTGATACGGGTACCCTCACCCGGTCCAGTCGTATAAGTATAATCAATAAGATATCCTTCATCACGCAGACGTTTAAGATAGTGGGGCCATCGTTTCCGAGTTTTGCCGTTCGCGGAATGCGGATTAACAATAGCGAACCATCGGCTACTTTTATGCATTTAGATAATTCTCCCCTTTTGGTAGCGCCTCATCTCGGGAGAATTCGACGTTTACTATAAAATTCCTTTATTATAATTCTCCAGCTCGAATTTTAGCTATTCGAAACATGACATCTTCTTTTACGCCATGAAGTAAATCCTCAGCCTCCTCCAAGGTAGCTCCTTTCACGGAGAAGTAAAATTTAATTTTTGGCTCCGTTCCGGAGGGACGCACCATCACAAACCCGCCTTCTGCAAAAGAATATCTTAATACATTGGAACGCGGAAGTTTAAGAGAATAGTTTTCACCGGTTCTTAAGTCTTTTCCCATTCTCTGTTCATAATCATCTACTCTTCCAATCAAGATGCCACACATTTCGTGGATATCCAAGTTTCGAAAAGAATCCATTATTAAAGCTATTTCTTCTTTACCACGTTTACCTTCGAAAGTCAGGGATTCTTGATCCTCTAGATAATAACCAAATTGTTGATAGATACTATCAAGAACAGCAAAGAAATTACGTTTCTCTACCTGTTGATAATAAAGTGCCGCTTCAGCTAAGATAACCGAAGCTATAATTGCGTCTTTATCTCTAACAAAGTCCCCAGCTAAATATCCATAACTCTCTTCAAAGCCAAATTGGAAGGAACCCCAGCCTCCTTCCTCCATTTCCTTTTCTTTTTCAGCAATGAATTTAAACCCAGTCAGCACATTCTCTGCGCGAACATTAAAATATTGCGCAACTTGATCAGCCAAGTCTGTTGAAGCGACTGTTTTGATGATTGCTGCATTGTCTGGTAGAATTCCTAAGGCTTTCTTCTGAGATAAAATATAATAAGTTAGAATAATTCCGATTTGATTTCCGGTCAGCTGCACATAGTCCCCTTCAGGAGTGCGTAAAGCAACTCCTAAACGATCAGCATCAGGGTCAGTTGCCAGTAATAAATCTGCCTCAAGATTATTACCATATTTTCGGGCAAGTTCAAAAGTTGCTGGAATTTCAGGGTTGGGATAGGGAACTGTCGTGAAGTTAGGGTCGGGATGTTCTTGTTCTGCTACAACAGTGACTGAACTAAAACCAAGTTCAGCTAGTGCCTTTCGAACGAGCATATTTCCTGCTCCATGCAGAGGGGTATAAACAATTTTAAGGTCTTTACCTTTTTGTTTGTCAAGTTCAGGATATAGTACCAGCTCATGAACCCGGGCAAGATAAGGCTCATCAATATCCTGACCGATTATTTGCAGTAAACCGAGCTGTTTAGCTTCTTCAACTGAAAGAGTCTCAATACCAAGCCAGCTCTCACGAGCGTTAATACGAGCAAGAATTTGATCTGCTTTCGCCGGTGGTACCTGACCACCATCTTCCCAATATACTTTATAGCCATTATAGGATTTTGGATTGTGACTTGCAGTAACTACAATCCCTGCTAAGGCCTGTAAATAACGTACAGCAAACGATAACTCTGGTGTGGGACGAAGTGCCTCAAACAGATATACTTTGATTCCATTACGTGCCAGCACTAAGGCTGCTTCGAGTGCGAATTCAGGTGAGAACCTCCGCGAATCATAGGCAATAACGACTCCACGCTTCATGCCCTCTTCCCCTTGATCACAAACACACTCTGCTAAACCTTGAGTTACCTTTCGGATGACATATTTATTCATCCGATTTGTGCCCGCACCAATAATTCCTCTTAGCCCACCCGTTCCGAATTCTAAATCCGTATAAAAACGCTCCTCAATTTCTTGTGGATCGATAATGTTTTTGAGCTCTAATCTTGTCTCTTCATCAAAGTAGGAATTTTCCGACCATAAGCGATATCGATCTTGAATGCTCACCCAATAATCCTCCTTTTTGTATTCATGGATTGTTTCCAATTGAAACAATCCCGGCAACTGGATAATCTTCCCTATTAAGTGAGTATAGCATACCGAAACTTAGTTTAACAACTCAGTTAATTGCTAGATAGTATTATAGTAATAAGAGCGATAAGTTAGTCTACAAAAAAGCTCAGTCTATGACTGAGCTACGACAACTGGAGAAATTATAACACCTACAAGCCCAGGGCCTGTATGAACGCCCATGACCGGGCTAATCTGGTTAAAGAACAATTCTTCTATATTGGGTAGTTCTTTGGCTTTCTGCCATAGCTTGCGCGCTTCCTGTTCAGCCCCACCATGTACAATAGCCACAAGATATTGACCTGCTTGAGTGCTTTCAATCAAAATATCAAATAATTTTTTAAGAGATTGATCCCGCCCTCTAACTTTAGCATATGTAATATATTTGCCTTCTGAATTTACAGAAATAATTGGTTTAATATTGAGTAGCTCACCTATAGTACCGGATACATATCCTATACGTCCACCACGTTTAAGATATTCTAATGTAGATAAGACGAAATATAGTTTAGTTTTGCCGGAAACGCTTTGTGCTATCTTAACTATTTCTTGAAAGTCTGTCGAGGTCTGAAGTTTTCGAGCAGCTTCCAAAACGGGAAAACCCAGCCCCATTGAAAGCGCTTTTGAATCCATAACTTCGATTTTCATTTCTTTAAATTCTCTCGCAACTTGACTTACTGTCTCGTAAGTGCCACTTAGACCACTTGATATATGCATAGAGAGAACATGTGTATAGTTTTCATCTCTCAGTCGGCTAAACAAATTTGAAATTTCTGCAGGGGACGGTAGAGATGTTGTGGGAACTTCAACATCCATATTATCATATACCTCATTAGGACTGATATTTAGCCCATCAAGATACTCTCGGTCTTTATAAACAACATGCAATGGAAGAATTTCAATTCCAAGTTCCTCTGTCATGTCATTATTAAGATCGCTTGTGCTATCTGTGACAATTGCAATTTTAGGGTCTGAGTTTTGTCGCATGAAGCCTTGTTCCTTTCATAAAAGCATAATACTGTAATAATTAGTATAACATAATGAGCTATGATTCGACTAGATAAGTTTTTCTAATATTTAGGATATCAGTAACGATCGAGTGGCTCTATGTACTTCTAGGAATGCCTCAGGGGATTTTTCAATATCTCCAGCCTGATCAATCCCACTATATAAGCATGCCTTAGAGTATTGAATATCCAACATATGAAAAAAAGTCTTTATAGAACGCTCTGCACATTCAAAAACATTGGGCAACATTGTTCCTGCTGTAGAAATAAACAAACCCCTTCGCTCAGGTCCTGCCGGCTTAACCAATGTTTGATTGAGAAGATATTTACGAGCCCAGAAGGTTTGCATTCGATCTATCATAGTTTTTGTTTGAGAGTTAATCCCCATAAAATATATCGGAGCAGCAATAATTAAGCGATTGCAGTTTACCAACTTGTCTTGGAGTATTAAGATATCATCACGTATTACACAAATTCCTTTTGTAGAGCAAGCTCCGCATCCTTGGCAAGGGTTAATCTTAAGATCTGTCAGATAAATCAACTCTGCTTGATGTCCCTCAGTGTGAGCATCTTTTATGCTTTCTAATAGTAATCTGGTCGTATTGCCGTTTCTCCGCGGACTACAGGCTATCCCTAAAACTGATAAAGCCATATGTCTTCACTCCATTCACTAAATTACTCACTAAGTACAAAAGCGAGGTTCTTAGCACTTAAGAATCTCGCTTTCATATTTGGCTTTTTCCGAATGGGTCTAAGCTAATTAGGTTACACTTTAGGATTAGAATCCGGGTCAAAATACCGCTCCCTTTCTGTAACTATCTTATATTACTTATCCTTTTTCATGAATTCGCCTTTGGGTCTGAGTTGGCTTGATGGATTCTAGTCCTACAGACTCCAAAATTGCATTAATCATTAATTGATCTTTTTGTGTCATAAGCATTCTTCCTTTCCATTTAGTTAACAATTGATTATATATCATTTTTGATAAAATTACAAGTATTTAGAAAAAATTATAAAAGTTTACAACAGAAATAATTTTCATTACGGACTAACAACAAAAATCTTATCAGCTGTACAGATACCGACCCGCTTTTAATTATCCGGACTTAAATAGTTTATGCACGGGTTACTAACTTTATGACAATTCAAGACACATTTCATATTGGTTTGCAGTTGGGTTTATCCCATACAAGCTAAGAGCCGTAGAAATCCAATCATTAGGTTGATTGATAAGCGACAAGACAGAATCGGTGCGATGTAGGATCGCCGAGAGAATTTCCTTTGCTCCAGCTAAGTTAGAACTCCATACATCAAGCAATAATCCAGACTTATCACAGCTAAGTAAGGCACCAGCAGTTTCAGAATCATTTAGAAATGCCTTATAAGTGCTATAACGTCTTAGATACCTTTCTCTTCTCTGCCAAGCAGGGCTGAAAAAAGAGTGACTGCGATTAATAAAATACTCATCTAGTGTAGTTGAGAACACCGGAGGAATCCTAAGAATTTCATTTTTACACTCCTTAATATTCAGGGTACGATAGACATTAAGTTGGCGGGTATTGACAAAACCTATCGCTTGATAAGCTTTACGTGCATAATTCTGTTCTAATACTTCCAAGTAGATTTTTTTCAGAAAGATACTTTTTGCCAAATTTAATTGTGATCCCAGTAGTATTTTAAAAAGACCATTATTACGGTATGCAGGGTCAATACATGCCCCAGCAATCCATCCCTCATTTTTATCAATGGCAAGCAAAGTAAATCCTACAACACGCCTGTCGTGGTAAATGGCTGTGGAATATTCCAAAGAAACTCGACTTAACTCAAGCCAAACTTTCATATGTTCTCTTGAATATGACATATTATAATAATAACCAAGCCAACATCGATTCCATATTTCAGTAATCTCCTGCAAGTTAAGATTGGCAAGTGTTTCAACATGTACATTTCTAATATTTATCTCCAAAATTATATCCCACAATTCTGTATTTGTTTTAAGCTTCATATTATGAGTGATTACTAATAGTATATACTTGATTTCATGTACAGGAAATAATTATTTGCCACTTGCCTAATATTTACTTATAGTTAAATTGAGATGAGAAAGGTGGTATGTAAATGACAACTTCATATATTAGTAAGAAGGAACTAGTATTTGCGCAAGAACTACTTGACTTTATTGAACAAAGCCCATCATCTTTCCATGCCGTAGACAGCATAAAAGCCCTCCTTATCCCAGAAGGATTTCAGGAATTATCATTATCAAACAAATGGACATTACACCCTGGCGGAAAGTATTTTGTTACTCGCAATAATTCTGCGCTTCTGGCCTTCATTGTGGGCTCGGGAGAACCGGAGAAACATGGTTTTCGTCTCGTTGCAGCTCATACAGATAGCCCTACCTTCCGCGTCAAACCTTTACCCGAGATGTCAGTCGAGGGTAAATATCTAAAATTGAATGTGGAGGCCTATGGTGGCCCGATCCTTAATACTTGGCTTGACCGCCCTCTTTCACTGGCAGGTCGCATAATTAAACGGGGGGGTTCTCCGTTTACGCCTGAAAGCATTCTTTATCGTAGCCCTCAGCCCTTGCTAGTCATCCCAAATATATCGATTCATATGAACCGCAGAGTTAATGAGGGTTTAGAATTAAATAAACAAAAGGATATGCTGCCCTTATTGGCTCAAATCACCGAAGGTTTACAAAAAGAAGGGCTTCTGATTAACCATCTTGCCAAAAAGCTGAACTGTCTGCCAGAAGATATCCTGGACTTTGACCTATTCTTGTATGAAGCAGAAAAAGGGTGTCTTGTAGGACTTCAACAAGAGTTCATATCAAGTTCACGTTTAGATGATTTAGCTATGATCCATGCGGGAGCACAAGCCATGGCCAAGGCAAAACAGACATTACCAACTCAAGTGCTCATCTGCTTTGACCATGAGGAATGTGGAAGCACCACAAGGCAAGGTGCAGCATCACCTCTGCTTTCTCATGTATTAGAACGTATTATACTTGCCTTTAAAAAAGATCGTGAGGCTTACTTTCGTGCCATTGAGCATTCGTTTCTAATTTCTGCTGATATGGCACATGCTCTTCATCCTAATGCCAGCGAAAAGCATGATCCGATTAATCATCCAGTTCTTAACGGCGGTCCGGTTATAAAAATAAGTGCCAATCAAAGTTACACTACTGATGCTGAATCTTCAGCAATTTTTTCTTCCCTCTGCGAAGCTGTAGCAGTTCCCGTTCAGAAATTTGTCAATCGGTCCGATGAACGTGGAGGATCAACCATTGGCCCTATATCTAGTACACAGCTAGATATTCGTGCCGTAGATATTGGAAATCCTATCCTAGCTATGCATTCTGTTCGCGAGCTTGGAGGCGTCAAAGATCACTTAGCAATTACAAAAGTCTTAAGTGCATTCTATGAATCTCTTTAAAGGCACAGGCTATTCAGGAGGTCGTCTCTCTACTATAAATCACATCTCTCTATAGCGAGAAGCTATTTGTAGTACCAGAACGTTGTTTATGTAAATCCATTTCATAGATTTTAACAATCATGTTTGACAACTCATCCCCAGTAAAAGGCTTAACGATATAATCTCGAGCACCAGCCTTCATTGCACTTATTAAGTATGCCTGTTCACTTTGAACTGACATGATAATAACTGAGCAATCCGGCACACGTTGGGCAAGAAGTTCAGTGGTACGTATTCCATCCATTTCTGGCATATTTATGTCCATCAAGATAATATCCGGTCTTTTGGCCTCAGTAAACAATATCGCTTCAGATCCTGATCCAACATCACCTAATACCTCAATATCGTTTTTAAACTGAAGCAACCGCCGGATACTGTTCCGGGTGTCACTGATATCATCGACAATCAATACACTGATGCGTTTCACAGTAGTCCTCCTTACTTTCACTTATCAAATATTGTGGACTCTACAATAGTAATCATTTTTGACTCCCATGTGTCTCCTCTGAGTGAAGAACCCTACTGCTTGCAGTAGGGTTAGTTTTAAACGCAACCTTAGAAAAGGAATCTTGACGAGAATATCAAACTCATTTAAGATTATTCAATTTTGAGGCTCTTAATTTTTCAGGTATTCCTTTTCTACTTCTGTGGGGCTGGCTATACTCCGGTAATAATTCTGTACTTGTACTTCTTATTATAAGTCCGGATTATATATCAAGATATAAGGCAATAGTCGCGAAAACGCAAAAGAAGTCCTAGTCTTTGGTCCTAACTTTCTGAGGCCTGTCTTCATGCTATCCAAGACCTCTAGATAAAACAAAAATAGATAGGGCTTTTAGAGCTCTACCTACCTGTAGCTATATGTATTCTTCTATTATTGAAGACTAGATAGACATTTTTGTACAAATTCCGGGGCATAATTGCTGCGCACAGCAACAATCTGATCAGATGTTGAACCTAATGGCAAAAAGATTGCAACCACTTCAGTAAGGTCATAGATTTTTTCGCCGCTAAACTGGCATATTAAATAACCATTTTCTTTCAAAAGAGCTTCAAGTCTCTGAATGCCAACAATTCTATCTGGAAGTGCTCCCAAATAATTATGACTCAACTATATCACCTGTCTTTCGGTTTTTAGACTTTAGAGTTAGGACTAACTTTTAGTTAATAAGTTATTAGGCAATTTTATTCTTATGCAATTAAGCTGATTATTATTACAAACAAAGATTTCTTGTGTTTCGAGCCAAAGCTTTAGCAATCTGGCATTGCACTCATTGTCTTTCAAAATCAGCCAATTTTTCAATTATTTTATATTTGATATAGAATATAATGGTTACTATTCCATAGTTAGGATTGACTAGTATTTGGTCTTTAGTTATAATTAAGATGCTCGAAGTACTTGAGGATTTCCAAAAAGCTTCTCGATTGCCTAAGGCTGTGGGAAGATACAGAACTTCCCATGTCGCGGGTAATAAGATTTCGGAGGTTTTTTGATGTTTAGTGACAAAGTTTTGGTATGTAAAGAATGTGGTCGTGAATTTGAGTTTACAGCCTCAGAGCAGGAATTCTACGCAGAAAAGGGGTTCACTAATGAGCCAGGTCGCTGCCCAGAATGCCGTGCTGCCAGAAAACAAAATAGAAATAATGGCGGCGGATATTCTCGTCAACCTCGTGAAATGTTTTCAGCAATTTGTGCTACCTGCGGAAAAGAAACCACAGTCCCTTTTCAGCCCTCTGGCGATAGGCCTGTTTATTGCAGAGACTGCTACCAACCAAGATCACGAAACAACTGGTAAACAGTAAAAAATATGTCGATTTATTGATTAACTATATAGTTTATAATTACAAAAAAACCCATCCTAAACCATAAAATTTAGGGTGGGTTTTCTGTTCAATCTCTAGCTTATCTGTCTATGATGTCTAATTCGATGAGCTCACGATATAGTTCTTTTCTTCGATCAGCAAGAAAGAAGCTATCTCTCATAGATGTTCGCTCCGGACGACGGATATGATTGATCCTCTCTGCTGATAGGGTAGCTGCAAGGATTCCGTCCTCCCCAATTTGTGCTTTCTCAAACAAGTCACCTTTGGGCCCAACAATAATTGCCCCGCCACTAAAATTTTTGGATTTTCCGTTATTCCCGACTAAATTACAGGCACCTATATAGACAGAATTATCATAGGCTCTAGCACCAAGGTATCTCATCCAGATCTCTTTACGGTCTCCTGCTACTAATGGTGAAGCATGAGGTGCAAATAGTACCTCAGCTCCTTTGAGAGAATAAATTGCAGCTGTTTCAGGGAAATGCCAATCCCAACATATCCCAACTGCAAACGAAGTACCATGAGCCGTAAAAACCGGGAAATTATCTCCGGGTGAAAAGAATTCTAACTCACTACGTCCTAAATGGACTTTACGATATACCTTAGGTTCCTCACCAGGTGTCAAGATAACATGGGATATATAAGGCTTATGCTCCTTTGACTTCTGCTCAACCATACCAACTAGAAGGGTCAGTCCCAGGTCCATTGAGCACTCTCTTAGATGCTTAATCCACGTACTTTCCAGGGAGTTTGCTATTTCTGAAGCATGATTAGGAGAATACCCATTTAGGGCACATTCCGGAAAGCATAGCAAGGAGACCTCCTGCTTTTGAGCATTTTCAGCTAAATGAATGATATTATTAAAGTTCAGTCCAGTCTCCCCCACTATTGATTCCATCTGAACGAGTCCGATTCGGCAATCATCTTTCATCTTATCTTGTGCTCGTCCTTCCTTTTATCTCTAAGCATCTAATGTCCTATTCCATATCGACTATTTCATTATAATCTCTGCTTAAAACATCTGAAAGTAACCTGTGATCATGAAGCAGGTTTATCAAAATACGTTCATCTTTTGTTTGCGAAGTCCTAGCATTTGTAAGAATACTTAGAGGTCGATAAATAGGGGCATCTTGAATCTTTAAAGTTTTGAATAGTTTTTGATCCGCTTCACGGCTAACTGTTAAGGAAGATATTATAGTAATTCCTAGACCCGCTGAAACCAATTGTTTAATCGCTTGTGTACTGCCCAACTCCATTGAGACGTTTAATTGATCTGGATCCATTCCCCTCTCTTGGAGTGCCATCTCCATTACCTTTCGTGTTCCTGAACCATCCTCTCTTGTCACTAAGCGTTCATTGGGGAGTTCAGCAAGAGTAATGCTTTTCCGTGATGCCCAAGGATGAAAATTTGATACTACTACAACCAATTCGTCTTCCCAAAAGTTTTCGACATTTAAATCCTTGTGCTGTGGAACCGGCCCCTCAATTAAACCGATATGTATCTTCTTTTCAAGAACATCTTGTGAAATTGACTCTGTATTGGCTATCTTCACCTTAAAATCTACATCAGGGTGGGTTTTAAATAGAAAGGCTAAAATATTGGGAAGAATATACTCGCCAATTGTTAAAGTCGATCCGAGATAAATCAATCCCCGTTGATCCTTAGCAAGAGCGCTAATTTGCTCTTTAGCATTGGATAAAATATCCAACACACTACGTACATGTGCATAAAAGATTTTTCCCTCTTTAGTTAGAGTTACACCTTTATTAGTACGATCAAAAAAGCGCGCACCATATTGATTCTCTAAATTTTGAATCTGTAAACTAATACTTGGTTGACTCATATGCAGCTTTTTCGCAGCTAAAGTTATGTTTCTAGTTTCTGCCACCTCTTTGAAGACAAGAAGGTGTTGTTCCATGATGATGTATCCCCTTCCTAGATCCCTTATATAATTAGCTCTCTCTACAAATTCATTGTAAACACATTAAGCTATCACTATTATTAATAATCGTTGTTAAAATAAGGCCTACAAATGATCCTTAAAAAATTGGTGCTTACATCCAATCATAAAGAAATATAATGAAAAGATTCCCCTTCCCTCCTAGGTGTATTAAAAAAACATTTTTCCTTCATTGCAAATGGATCAATCTCTATTAATATAATATCACCCAAATCAGTTATTAGCCAGATGGAGACTAATTTTTTCGAAAAAAAGGTTTATAGCAATAGGAAATAACAAAATCAATAATAATAAAGCTTTCCAATATTGGAAAGCTTTATTATTATTGATTAGTATAGTGATTTTTAATCAATAGAAACTTAAGAACTATTAAAAATTCATATTAGCCTGATATTTTTTTGGCCTTTGACCATCTTGTATTGCTATAAAGTATAGCCATATTTATTAAACCTTCAGCCCATTCCGGACAACCCAAAGCATGAATGTGATTATATGCAGCAAATATATTTTTATAACAAAGTCCATCATGCTGACCATCAATTCCATGACCTCTCTTAACCTTGAAACCAAACTTCAGATTAGGTGCTAAATTAATAACACGAGAGTTATGGAATTCATGCCCCCGAATTTGAGTCTTATCTGGAAACCAAAGCTGATCGGGACTTGTCTCCATAATAGTATAACCGTGACCTTGAGGCTTACCTTCCATCTGAGTATCAAAAGGAAGCAGCCCAACCATCTCATAGTTTTGAGTAGAAGTCCGAATAGAGCGGCCAAGATACATTAGTCCGCCGCACTCTGCATAAATAGGTAATCCCTTTTCTCCGGCAAGTCGTATCTCATCGCGCAATAAACAATTAGCTTCGAGCCTTTGAGCAAAGACCTCAGGAAACCCCCCGCCAATATATAGCGCATCAAGATTATCAGGAAGTTGATTATCCAAAAGTGCACTAATAGAAACCACATCAGCTCTTCGTTTCAAAATTTCAATATTCTCCTGATAATAAAAACTGAAGGCCGCGTCCTGAATAATCCCTATCTTAGGCCTTATACTTCTATTCTTAAAAGATAGATCTGGAGACGAATTAAGAACTATAGACTCTGAATAACTTGGTAGTTCCGGAGCATTTTGTGCTAAGGCAAAAATCTTTGTTAAATCAACATGTTCACTAATTACATCAGCAAGATAATCTAGCAATTTTTCCGTTTCAGCATACTCTCCATTGGTAACCAAGCCAAGATGTCGATCTGGGATACATAAATTTGCATCTTTAGGAATTGCCCCTACAACTGGTATTTTACAAAACTCTTCTATAGCCTCTCTAGCAACCTTTTCATGACGAGCCCGTGCTACTTTATTAAGGACAACTCCAACGATTTTAACATCAGGATCAAAATGCTGGTACCCCATTACCATTGCTGCAATACTTCTAGTCATACGTGTGGCATCAACCACAAATAATACCGGGGTACAAGTGACTTTAGCAATTTCAGCGGTAGAGCTGCTACCTTGAAGGTCAAGACCATCATACAGTCCCATAGCTCCCTCAATGATCGTTATTTGCTTATCAGAAGCTTGATCAAGAATTGAGCTGCAAATTTGAGTTTTATTCATAAAAAAAGAATCTAAGTTACGACATGTCTTACCTGCGGCCGCTGAGTGCCAACTAGCATCAATATAGTCTGGGCCTTTTTTAAAAGGCTGTACAGCTAACCCTTGTCGTGCGAAAGCTCTGAGTAGTCCAAGGGTAAACGTTGTTTTTCCGCTCCGCCCCTGAGGTGCTCCAATTACTAAGCGAGGGACATTTTTAATGCTCTGATCATTGGTTAATAAAGATTTGATAATACCCACACCTTTCTTGGAGATATTTTTCAGGAGAGAAATTACGTTAAATAGTTATTAGGGTTGATCTTTCTCATGAGATAAAATTGACCACCCTGAATCCCGTTCCTATAATGCAGATCCAATCGGCAGAAACAGGAACATAGGGTATTTAGGATGGTCTATATACTCATAATGATCATGTCTATCTAGAGTAGTAGAATCAGTTCAATTAGTCTGGAGTTTGAACCTTACCTTTTAAGCAAATGAAGGTTGTAGTAATATAGAGGTACTCAACGAGATCTTCAGCAGTTAATTCCTTGACTGCATTGTCAACATCACTCTTTGAGGCTCCAATAGCTACGGCAACATCTCTGCTTTTAGCTTTTTGAACTTTGCCAAGGTATTCTAAAACCTTAGCTTTAATTTCGGGATCTGCTGGTCCTCTTGCCATTTTAAATACCAACTTTCTACATTATTCCTTCAGATTAGTACTTAAATTGTGCTGAAGTACGGAACGTCTCTCTTGAGAAGATATAGTCGTCGATCAACATGTCTGAGAACGGAAGCTCAGCCATGGTGAAGAATCTTTCCCAACCAATCCGCTCAACCCACTCACCAACGCGCTCACCATCATTAGCATTAGCAATCCAGAGTTCAACAATTTTTCGAATTGCTTCAGTTGTCTCAGGCCAACGAGGTGCGGTGTTTGGAAGGAAAGGAATAACCATACGAGAGAAGCTCGGCGAAGTACGAGCATTAGAAGTCTTTCCACCAATGAGGATGGCTATACCATCATTCTTAGGATCATAGATTTCCATAGCTGGAGACATTGTGTAGCAGTTACCGCAATACATACATTTATCTTCATTAACGATAACACTCTTGTTTTTCGGATCTGGACGAATAGCTCCAGTCGGGCAGCTAGCTACAAGACTTGGAATCTCTGTACCTTTACGAATTACTTCGTGGTTGATACGAGGAGGAGTTCTATGAACACCTACTATTGCAATATCACTGCAGTGTGCAGCTCCACACATATTCAAGCAGCATGCTAAGCCCATTTTTAATTTAGCAGGAAGCTTCATGGTATTAAAGTACTCATATAAGTCATCCATTACTGCTTTAACAACGCCTGAAGCATCAGTAGCAGGAGTATGACAGTGTACCCACCCTTGAGTGTGTACGATATTGCTTACGGAACGTCCAGTTCCACCAACACTTAGACCTTCAGCTTCTAATTTCTCGAGCAATGGATTGAGTTTAGCTTCGTCAGATACTAAAAACTCAATGTTGTTACGAGTTGTCCAGCGAAGGTAACCATCGCAATACTCGTCAGCTATTACACAAACATCGCGAATAAAATCAATACTGACTAATCGTGGGGTTCCAACACGGACGCTATACAGAGCTGCACCACTTTCACCAACATGTTTTAATACGCCTGGACGAGGAATTTCATGATATTTCCATTTGCCATAATTCTCTTCTACAATTGGAGGAAGCATCTTCTTATAATGCGGAGGTCCTTGATCTAAAATTGCCATCGTTATCCACCTCTCGTTAGCTACTTATTATTTTTAAAACTAGAGCTTTGATCCGTCAAGTGCTGTTCCGCTTCTGTCAAGGTCATCTTGGTTCCAGAACACATACGGATTAGCACGTGGGCGGAAGACCATTTGCGGTACAGGAGGAACATCGATACCGTTCAAGAATTTAGTCATTCCTAAGCGATAAATTGTTTCACCGATACGTTCGCGGGATTTGCCATGCTCATCCCACCACTCCCAGATACGACGCATAAGATCTTTAAACTCGGCAAAGTCGTCTTCTGCTTCCATTTTCATGAAAGGAATAATAACCCAAGACATGAAGGCGGACTGAACAATGGTTGATTTACCACCGATTAAGATGGTTGCGCCTTTTTCTTTTCCTGGCTGGATAGCTTTAGGCATAACATTGATACAATGCATGCAACGTGTGCAATCTTCTCCTTTTACGCTGAGTTCTTGTGTCTCAGCATTAAAGGTCAGACAGCTAGTTGGGCATTTGTCACAGACAGCTGCTTTAATATCAATTTTAGCAGCATACTCTTTAACAGCGTCTTGGTCAATTCTTAGTGTATCGCGCCAGGTACCAATTACTGAGCAGTCGGAACGAGCAATTGAAGATGTGCAGTCGTTTGCACAACCGGAAAACTTAATTTTGCTCTTATATGGCCACATAGGACGATGAAGCTCATCCATGAATTCGTTCGTAATATTATAACATGCTTCTAAGGTATCATAACAAGCATGTTCACAACGTCCTGGTCCAACGCAGCAGTTAGGAGTTCTTAGGCAAGATCCTGAACCACCGAGGTCGAATCCAGCTTCACTAAACTCGTCAAAGATAGGTTGGATATGCTCTGTTTTACAACCTAAAAGAATAATATCACCGGTAGATCCATGCATATTTGTTAAGCCACTACCATACTTCTCCCAAATATCACAAACCGTACGTAATGTTTTTGTGTTGTAGAACCATCCTGATGGCTGGAGTAAACGGACTGTATGGAACTCAGCTACGTTAGGATAAGTTTGTGGCTCGTCAACATAACGACCGATAACTCCACCGCCGTAACCTCTAACTCCAACAATACCACCGTGTTTCCAGTGTCCTCTACGCTCTTTATAGGATCTTTCCAAGACTTGGAGCAATTCGCCTGCAGCTTCACTCTTCACTGCAGCGCGTTTAATTTCCGTCACAAAACTGGGCCATTTACCTTTTTCAAGTTCGTCCAGTAGTGGCGTATTCTTTTCTGTCATGGCACACCCTCCGTCTTTTAGTTTATGGGGTCTATTTACATTTCAGTGATAGTGATAGCACCAGTCGGACAAACTGAAGTGCAGCTTTCGCATCCCATGCATTCTGATTCGTCACCAGTAACATGAGCCTTGTCCTCGCTAAATCCAAGCAGGTGGGCGGGGCATCCTTCAGTACAAGAGTCACATCCCGAACATAGATCTTCGTCGATTGATACGATAAACACAATATACACCTCCTTAAACTATTAAAGAGAACAATCAAACATTGGACACTGTAAAACTTTTCACTTGTGTAAATTAACACTAGTCCATGTAAATAATTTAACACCTGAAGTTCCATTCGTACAATATATAATACAGATTGTACTATATTGTTTTTTAATCATGGCCAAGGTTGTAGTGAGTATTTAAAATATGTTCTATAGACAATAATTCCTCTTTTGTAGAGATTAACTTTCTTAAACCCTCTTCTTTGAAGTAAACACGCAGTTCATGACCTCTAATTCCTTGACCCAAGACAGTGATATATTGAACAATTGGATGGTATTTATCCCTTCTTCTCATCAGTCATATAAACTTATAACTCTGAACTCTTTAAATGGCAGAGGACTACCTTCAACTTCTTCCGCCACTCGAGTATCAAGAATTTAGTTTTTCACAGGCTTGAAGGCGGTTCTGACGGTTTTTGTACTGGTTCTCTTAGCAAAACCTAAACCAATATTTTTTAACGTTGTTGCAGCGTGAATAAGAACTTCAATAGCTATTGTAAATGGAGGAGCATAAGCTAGCTCTATATCAATTATATTTACAATCATTGCCTCCGAGCACGGCCAATATACTTCACTCTCCATTATTTGGATTCTTTAAAAAAGGCCATTTCAGAAAGTTCTGAAATGGCCTTTTGGGATTTGTAAATAGCTAAAAAATACAGGTAGAGTACATCCTACTCCAAGAATTCAAGGAAAGGTTTCTTCATCGATACAAGGGCATTAACCATAAGTTCAACTAAACCACCGTACTGAAGGTTATACTTCTCAGACGCATCGTAATGCTCTAAAATACCGCGCATTGCCCCTTTGCAGTTAGAACAGGGTGCACAAATATATTTCGGAGTAGATACGTCTTCCATAGTTCCCTTAAAGGCTCCAAGTATTTGGTTGAATTTAACTCGAGATGCAACCTGAGTTCTAAACTCAGGGAAGTTGGCGTAGTTCATTATGGCGAAACCGCTACCTCCACCACAGCAATAATTGTCAACACCATGTGGAGTCATTTCTCTAAACTGGGGAGCAATTGCTTTAAGAATGTTTCTTTGCGGCTCAACAATGCCCATTTGCCGTACTATATTACATGGATCGTGGAGTGTGACCGGGAAGTTATTTTTACTTGGGTCAAGTTTTAGTTGTTTGTTTCTAACCATATCCCAAAGAAGAGGCAAACAACTTTCAACGGGAACCCTATCAGATGTCATACGATCACCTGTAATAATAGATGCCTTATGGGCATGCCCACACTCAGCTACAACCATTCTCTTGACGCCAAATTCTTTTGCAACCTTCATCTGCATCAAAGCAATCTTTTTGGCTTGGTAATCATCATACCAAAGACCGTAGTTTACACTGTCATACCCCATAATTTCGCTGCTAAGTGTCCAATTCAAGCCCGCTGCATCAAATAGAATAGCGAAGGCCACTGGGTTCTCGGGCCAAGCCATAAACTCTCCAGCATTATGGAGAACTAGGATATCAGCACCTTTTTTATCAACAGGAAACTTGAGCTTAATGCCAAATTTTTCTTCGGTGTCTTCTTCTAAAAACTCTAAAGTGTCTAGAAATGCTGGCTTACTTAATCCTGTTGATGAACCGGTCTTAATTTGCAACATCGTTCCTTTAGCATGGAGTGGTGTTGGGGCAATCCCCATTTCTTGGCTGAAAATCTTACGGATTTCCTTGGAAAGGATCGCATTGTCTAGGCCCAATGGACATGTTTGCGCACAACGTCGACAGAGGTTACAGCGATAGGCTAACTCACCTAATCGAGCAATTGTTTCCCAATTGACATCAATATCCGCTCCAACAAATCCGCCAAGCAGTTTTCCACTCGTTGTAAAATATTTCTTCACGATTTTACGCAAAACTTCCGAACGGAAAATAGGTCTATACATTTCATTATTTCCTGTAGCAGAATAAATATGACAGGCATCTGAACAAGTATTACATTTTGCACAGTATTCGAAAGACAGTAGGAGAGGCTGTAATACACCATTATTGGCATCAGAAAAGATTTTTTCCAAACCGCTCAAAAACTTGCGAACAAATTCATCTTCTTCTTCTTTAGATTTTGGTCGCGTCAGGGTATCGATCCCGACATATCCATCTAAAGATGTACAGAATTTCTCTCTCCAGGCAGGCTTGGGATCAGTTAAAGGGGGTTCCATCCCTGGTTTGTCGTATGGCGCTAATAAGGGTATGAGATTGTCCAACTTAATAAGTTGCTCATCTGAACGTCCCATATCTTTTGGACGTAAATCTCTTTGATTTAGCATGTCTTAGATCCCTCTTTCCATAAAGTTAACTTAGACGAATCAACCTATTTCTCGGGTGCGGCGGGTGGATTAATATGAGGCGCAGACCAAGATGTGCTTGGACGGAATGAAGATGCCTTCTTGATTTCCTGTTCAACTCCACTCCCCTTTAGATTCGGATTATTATCCCAGAGAACCTTATGGAACGTAAAATACTTCCCAACATAGTGGCTCATTTTGCTGATCGGAATATAAATTAACATGATACCTACAAGAAAAATGTGCAAAGTAAGCAGGCCATTAGCTGAAAAGGGCGTAAATGTTACAAGGTTTGCAGTCACTTCTCTGGCATAACCAAAGCTTAAGTCATTTCCCCATGTGAAAATTCCAGTAAAAAGTGCAGCGAAAATCAATAAAAGATTGAAGTACTCTTGAGGTGTAGTGTACTTTTTAAGCGTATTATCAAACGCTCTGCGTAGAAATAATAAACCTGAACCCAGGGTTGCAAGCGCCAGCCCAAAATAACCTGTTAAAGCAGTAACGTAATAGACCAAGAGACCCAGTATGCTTGAAGTACTTGCGGTTACTGAAATTCCATTAACTTCAAACAATCCACCCACAACTAAAAGGATTGTCCAGGCCATTAAGAAATAAATTCCTAAATGGAGTGCGTAAGAAATCCACCAGAAAGGTCGTTGATTTTCAAACAGCTTTTTGATAAATAAGATCTCTTTAAGCATTTCGGCAATTTCTCTCATGTGAGAGACTTCATGTGGTTTAGTCCACCAAGCTGTTTCCTCGTAGTATGATCCACCATGTTCGAAACCTTTTTCTTTAGGGACAGGATAAAGATCCATTCTTCCATGAAAGGGCATCTTCGCAAACTTATACGCTTTGAAAACCGATATACCTACGAAAAGACCAATGGAAAGATACGCAATAATACTAAGAATCACAATCCCCAACCTCCTTCTCTTGTTATCTTTGCACATTATAGTCTAAGTGAGTTTGTATGCCTTGTAAAATTATCATTTCTCATAATACAATTGTATATATTGATGACTATTCATTCGGATTTTCCCTAAATATGTACATTCTTTCACTTTTTATCCTTTCTAATTATTATAAATCAGCAATATATAGCCAATTAAATTAAATATTTAGTTAATACTTATGTTTTGTAATTTAAAAAAGTAATAAAGAGCACTCCATAAACTTGAATGCTCTTTAACATTTTATAAATTTTAGAAGATTACACCAAGGGCAATTAGAATGAGAATAGCAATTGAAATAATTCCAACACCTACATAACTTCCAACACCACATCCTGCTCCGTATCCGTACATGCAATTTCCTCCTTTCAAATCAACCAGAGTCTTAGACTAGAATACAATTCCCATTGCGATGAGTAGAAGGATAATAACTACTACAACTGCAATCCCCGGTAACCAGTTAGGTCCACTTGCTCCATCAACAACTCCGCCAAATGCCATTTTATATTCCTCCATTTCCTGTGTTTTATGGGTTTTTTTCTTAATTCAAATTATGCCTTTGCAGTAAAATTGTTACCACATTTTACCGTTTTAATATCCATATCCCACAGAGTCTTTAGAACAGTAAAAGCAAAGAAAATAGAGCCTTGCATTTATAACTTACCTGTTTAGGTAGCTACTGTCTAATAACTTTATTATTCTTAAATTTTGGTATAACATATGATTATCTGGTTATGTTCTAAATATAAGGAGGGTATCAATGAAAGCATTAGTTACTCTGACCTCAAGTGAATCAAAACGACTTATCGCCAAAGGAACAATTGGATTGCCTAGTGTACAAAACGCCTTAGAAAAACACACTATTATTGTTGCCGGCGGAACTACGAATGCCTATGTAGCTGAAGAATTGTTAGGAGTTCAAATCGAAGACAAAACAGGCTATACAATGGGCATTGTTACCAATGGTGAGCTAGGAATAAGCAAATCTTCTAAAAAAACTCAACCCTACGTAATTATTCAAGGACAAGCACAGGAAATCCCTTGGAAAGAATATTTGCCAAAATTGAAGAGGGGAGATATCTTTATCAAGGGTGGCAACGCAGTGGATCACACTGGTTTAGCCGCAGTAATGGTTTCAGACTCCATGGGAGGAACAATTGGGGCTGCCCAAGGGATTATATATGCTAGAGGTATTGAATTAATTGTTCCAATCGGACTGGAAAAAATGGTTCCCGATGTCCGTAAATCCGTGGAATTTATGACAAATTCTACACTTGACCAAGCCATCGGTAATAAGGTTGGACTGATCCCGATGGTTGGAGCTAGAGTGGTGACAGAATTAACAGCTCTAGAAACTCTTTATGATGTTGAAGCGTCTTGTATTGCCGCAGGAGGGGTCGACGGATCAGAAGGCTCGGTTACACTTGTATTAGAAGGACTTGAAGAAGAAGTTGAACGGGCAATCAAAGATATTCGTTCACTAAAAGGTGAACCGCAAATTTTAGTGAAATAGAAATAAAAAATGGGCCGAATTCATGAATTTTCCTCAACATGAATTCTAAAGCCCATTTTTTTCTTCATTAATATAATGAACTAATTCAATACTTCTAATTATTAGATTAGTTCATTATAATTTCCTTAAATGTTATCTAGGTGGTCGAGGGCCAAAAAATTGATAGTAATGGCATTCTAATCGACCATTATAGAGCTTACGACTTTTGTCCCAGCGTCTTCCGATTAATGTTTCTGGGGATTGAAAATTGGTTAATATATGAAGCGACCAGTCGTTGAGACGTTTATAAGTTTCTCCAAGTTCTTGATACAACCCTTTGACATCATCAATGTCTCCAAGTCGTTCTCCATAAGGTGGGTTTGCAATAAGATGCCCGAAGCTAAATCGGGATCTTACTTCGGCAACAGGCAAGCGCTGAAAGTGTATAATTCCTTCAACACCAGCTTCTATGGCGTGGATTCGAGCTAACTCCAAAGCTTTAGGGTCAATATCAGAACCATAGATATTTAATGTAGTCTCTCGTTCCCATAGATCCAGGGCCTCTTGCCAGGCTTCTTGCCAGAGTCCCCTAGGAATTTGGGGCCATTTTTCAGCTGCAAAGCTTCTCTTTAGGCCTGGAGCACGATTTTGCGCTATTAAGGCAGCTTCAATGGGAATAGTTCCTGTTCCGCAAAAGGGGTCGATTAAGGCCCGATCTTTATTCCAATAGCTGAGCTGAATCATAGCTGCCGCTAATGTCTCTTTAAGGGGGGCTTGTCCTGCAAGTTTTCGATATCCTCGTTTATGTAAACCGATCCCAGAAGTATCAATTGTTAAAGTGACATTATCGTTTAATAGCGCTACTTCGATCTGATAACGAGGACCACTCTCTTCAAACCAGTTACAATTATATGTTTCTTTGAGACGTTCAACAATCGCCTTTTTTACAATGGCTTGACAGTCGGAAACACTATACAGTTTCGATTTTACGGATTTCCCTTGAACAGGAAAATTAGCATCTATGGAGAGCCAATCTTCCCAAGGTAGAGATTTGGTTTGTTGAAAAAGCTCTTCAAAGGTTCGAGCTTCAAAAGATCCTATTCTTAATAAAACACGATCCGCACTTCGGAGCCATAAATTTGTTCGGCAGATTCCCAATTCATCAGTTTTAAGTATTACCTTTCCATTTTCTACAATTATATCATCATACCCCAGTTGTTTGAGTTCACGTGCAACAATAGATTCTAAGCCAAAGGCTGCTGTTGCAATAAGTTCAATTTTCGCCATCCGGATCAACCTCTCTCAGTTCAAGTGCTAAACGTTTTTTTATTCTTTTATATCATAAGGTGAGGAGATCTAAATGGCAAGTTTATTGATTTTTTTTCAACCTTCCATGAGGGACAGTACTAAAACCTTTGCCATCTCTATATCCTTTTTCATATGCTGCTTTACCTGCCAGACTGTCCTTTCGGGTATGTTGAGATGTTTTCCCACGGCCTAATTCCATATTCTTATAAGTCTGGATAACTAGTGCATCTTTAACAAGAACCAATCCCCATCCCTCTTTGCTGACTTGTTGTGCATACTGGGCCTCTAATCCTGAGATCCAACCTTCAACATAATTGTTTCTGACTCCTCTTTGCTGGGTAAGACTGGGGCGCTGTCCCTCTAGCTTTAGATATTCCATGCGATAATTCTTCATAAATAGGTCAGCTCCAAGCCGGATAGAATCCGTAGCAAATTTAAAGGCTATAACAGCAATTTCTGCATCTTCTTTTAATCCCATGAATGCTAGCCTGGTATACCCATTACATTTATTCAGATAAGAATAGCACCTAAAATTCTGAGCGATTACTTTGCCAAGACTCTTTTTCCACCAAGACAGTTTCTCAAATTCAGTAGCATAATCATCGAGTATCTCTTTTTTATAATCTGCTTCTCTAGAAGTGTTGATTTCTAATTCGTCAATTCCATTTTCAGCCATAAAACGCTGAGCCATTAATAGGGCAGATTTAGCTTCATTACTTTCTGGATCCCCCCCATTTCTCGCCAAGTTTAGTAATGCCCGCACTTTATGTAGGACTTTCTCATCGACTGACAAAGTATCACCTTCCTTTTTTTACATATCGCTTAATACTTCTCCTTGGACAGTTACAGTCATAACTTCCAAGGAGTCTTTAGTCTCTCTACCATCTTCGATCTGGTGTGATTCCCACACCCCTTCTCCATTTCTAAACAGTGTACGTCTGTTTTCTTGTATTTCCCATTTATCTTCTAGGATAAGATCTAAGACCTGTTCTCTTAACGAATCCTTCATTAGTTCAACGACATGGTTTAGCATAGATTCGTCATAATCCTCAATAGCAACGTTAACGTAGGCTCTTATGCTTTTAGTCATTTTGCATCTCACTCACTTCTATATCGATTTTAACTTGTGATATGACTATCTCTAATTATACACATTTTGCATAAACCTTCTATAAAACAAAATTAAACTATGATATCCCCACCTCTGAAGTGGTGTATCATAGTTTGATTTTAATCATGCTAACAGAAATGTATTTCCAAAATTCTTTTATTAAAGCATTTCCAGAAACTTGGTTATTGCCCCATTTACCTGATCCGGTCTCTCTAGCATAGCCATATGACCAGCATTATTAACAGGTACTAAATTTGAATTAGGTAAATTGTTACACAAGTAATCCGAGTATTTAAGAGGAGTCATCCGATCCTCTTCTCCACATATTACTAAAACAGGTATTTCTATCCTAGTTAGGCGATTCATAATATCAAACTTATTACAAGCATAAAAATCAGCTTTAAGAACATCAATTGGAACATCATTCATTGCTAACCTTGCCTTGTCTAGAATAGCTGGAGATGAATTCTTGGAGTAGCTGTACTCAATATTCTCGACTGGGCACCTACCCTTGGACAAGGCATCCAGTACAGAAGGATTTACACGCAGCCTTGCCCCACTACCAACAATAATCAAACCTTTTAAAACTATTGGATGCGCAATGGCAAACTCTAAAGCTATTGCCCCTCCCATCGAATGGCCCATAAGGACAAATGAACTCATTTCTAAGGCCTGCGCAAAGTTTAAAACAAAATCTCGATACTCATTAATACTGTCTGAGGGCGAACCTTCAGACAGGCCATGGCCCGGAAGATCTGGTGCAATCATGTTACATTTATTAAAGTTTGATAACTGATAGATCCAATTCTCACTGGTTCCCCCAGCTCCATGTACACAAAGTATTGTCTTCAGACCCGCTTGGAAATTACCACTTTGTTGAAAATACGTTTTCTTCCCTAATACATCTATATAAGGCAATCTGTGAATCTCCTTTGCTCCCCATTTAAGCTCAATATTATTATCTCAATTTTCAATCTAATACTCTTAGTACACCTTAAAACCTGGTAATAGTCAATAGGGTATTTGATTTATTGTGAAATATAAAAATGATACCAGCAATGGTTTGATAAGTATTAGAACCAATTAATTAGGAAACCCTAGCATTGGTTACCCGATTACTAATAAAAAGGAGAAAACAAATAATGAGCAATAAAAATACAGACAAATCTAGAACTCATGCCGCTAATCTTGATGACCAGAGTTTAAACTCGGATAATGATAAGAAAAAGGTACCAACTAGCCCTACCAATAAACCCAAGAGTCCCTGATAAATCAATGAAGCTGTAACATAAATTTGTTACAGCTTCATTGAATAATGACCAGACTTCACTCACCCAAGCTCACAGATAAATGAACTACTAAATCCTTATTGACCTTTTTCCGCAGACTCTTTAGCATCCTTTTGTTCCTGCTTAAACTCCGCACTTCGAGAATCATATTTAGCACTTGTATACCCTTCAGTGTGTCTTTGTATCTCACCAGTCTTTTTCATATCTACCTCCACTTATCTTTATTCACTCCGATTATAGTATGTTTCTGTATCATTAATATCATGTACGCCAAAAATTTTGTCACCTTTTTGTCTATAGATAAATATCATGCTAACAGAGCATAAAGCCTAAGATATCTTAAGCTAGAGGTGATTAAATGAATCTGAATTTTAAACTATCCCGATCTAATTATAGACATTTGATTGTCGGAGCTGATACTAAGATCCCACTTTCTAACGGTCTATATACAACAGCCATAAACTTCGACAACGCCGCTTCTACTCCACCGTTTGTTTCTGTCATGGAAGAGATAAATCATTTTGCAGGTATGTATTCGTCAATCCATCGTGGAACAGGCTATAAATCACAGCTTTCTTCGAAGGTTTATGAAGAAGCAAGATCTACAATCTTAAAATTTGTTAATGCTGATTCTTTTCGCGATACAGTCATCTTTGTGAAAAATACAACAGAAGCTCTTAATAAATTATCTTATCGCTTATGGGATGGGAACAAAAAAAGTGTTATACTCTCAACTTGGATGGAACACCATTCCAACGATCTCCCTTGGAGAAACAAATATCAAGTGGATTATGTACAGACAGATCCCTCTGGAAAATTAAGCCTCGAAGATTTGGAGACCAGATTAGCAAAACATAAAGGGAATGTTAAGCTTGTAACTGTTACGGGTGCCTCTAATGTTACAGGATATGTAAACCCGATACATAAAATTGCTGAATTGGCACACCGCTATAATGCAAAAATTCTCGTCGACGGGGCCCAGTTAGTTCCGCATAATTCTATAAATATGAATCCTCAAAACTCGCTGCAATCCATTGATTACCTCGTATTTTCTGCTCATAAAATGTATGCTCCTTTCGGAACAGGTGTACTTATCGGACCTGAAGAAACCTTCAATAGAGGTATTTCTGAGTTTGTGGGAGGAGGGACAGCAGAAACCGTAACCCATAATTGGGTAGTTTGGGAAAAGCCTCCTCATAACGAAGAAGCAGGAACTCCTAACCTGATGGGAGTTGTTGCTCTGTCAGCAGCGATTAAAACTCTCAGCGGATTGGGCATGAAAAATATAGATCACTACGAAAATCAACTAACTAACTATGCAAATTCAAAGCTCAATTCCATTCCCGGTATCAAAGTTTACTCTCATACTGTACCTGGCGAACCTAGAATCGGAGTGATTCCTTTTAACATTAAAGGGATTGCTCATGAACAAGTAGCAAAAATATTATCCAATCAGGCGGGAATTGCTGTAAGAACCGGTTGCTTTTGTACTCAACCTTACATTCAAAGTCTATTAGGGATTTCTCCAAAGCAAATGGAACTCTATCGGAAACGTCGAGACATTCCCCGCCCAGGGGTGGTTCGTATAAGCTTTGGGTTATACAATGATTTTAATGAGATCGATATTCTAATTCAATTACTTGAAAGAATCGCCAAGCATCCAACATCTTACATCTGATCAACTTATATAAAAGCTTATTTCTACTTATAATAGGCTTGAAAGATGATCAGTAAAGGGGTTGCACAAATTGAACAAGAAAATGAATCTACTTGTGTTTAGCGGAGACTATGATAAAGCTCTAGCAGCACTGATACTAGCTAATTCTGCCCGAGAATTGGATGTAGATGTGACAATGTTTTTTGCATTTTGGGGGCTCTGTCTAGTTCGCGATCCGGAAAAGGCTACATCAGATGACAAAACTCTTTACGAAAAAATGTTTGGAATGGTTACACCTAAAGGGCCTGAAGAATTACCTCTTTCACGGATGAACATGGTTGGCCTCGGAAAACAAATGCTTCTTGAAATGATGGAAGATGACAAAGCACCTTCATTAACCGACTTTCTCAATGGAGCCCGGAAAAAGGGAGTAAAGTTCTACGGCTGTAAACTATCTGTTGACGTAATGGGCTTTAAACCTGAGGAACTACTGCCGGAAGTTGAAATTATAACAGCCAAAGAATATCTATCCGATGCTCTTGACTCAGACATGCAGCTATTTATATAAATTACTTTGATCCTATCCCCAGAGCCTTCTTTGCTAACTGGTCTACGTAATCGTTAAAACGATCACCGCTATGACCAGCAACTTTTTGAAACTCATATAAACCTTGATGCTCTCTCATGAACTTAACGTACGCTTGAGTGAATTTATTTTTTGCTTGCCAATCCCCAGTAACCCAATGAGAAATACCTGAGTAATCATGAAAAATCCGTATCCGAACGTTTAATGATTTTGCTTTTTCTACAGCATGTTGTACCGCTGCGATTTCTCCCGCAACATTCCTCATGGCGGCGGCCTCTAGATCTTCTCCAACCCCATTACTTTCGAGAACCACTTCCCCATCTTTAACAAACGCATAACCATAAGAATATTTTCCGTTTACAAAGCTACCATCAGTATAGACCTCATAGTCAACATTGTTAATCGAAGAATCGTGTAGATTAAAACTTGTGCTTTCCTTATGGTTCGGACTTATTGAGTTATTTAACCATTCAAGTGCTTCAGGCTTTGTTTCAAATCCTTTATAGATTGCACCTTTATACCCTTTAACGGATGCTTGACATTCGGGCCAATTATTAAAGATGCCTGTCTTGTGACCTTGTTTAACACTATAATAGTTTTTTTTAGCCAAAGTTGTCACCCCCTAAGTGTATACTAATATAACCTCATAGTATTCCATTGATAAGACTACAAAATTTTTGCGTTTTGCTCCCATATATTAATGACTCCGGCAAGAAAAGTCAACTTATTAAATATGGTAAGCTCAAAAAAACTTTCTTTTGCATATAGTTAAAGGAGGAATATTCAGATTATTGTTGAAACTATAATAGTAACACCCCCTACCGGCCTTAACCCAATTAAAATTAAGTTAAAGGAGGAATATTTATGGAAACCTATCGGGTAAAGGTTGGAACAAAAGGAGAAATAATTTTACCCAAAGAACTACGTGAACTATTTGGACTAGTAGAAGAAGATACCCTAGATTTATGTGTCGATTCTGAAGGAAAAGTATTTGTACGAACAGCTGAACGCTCAGTTCGACCACTCTCAGATTTCTTTGAAGACTTAATTATTAGCGATTTACTGGCAGAAGGCTGTAATGGGGATTGTCTTAAACACAAATTATTAGAGCATAAGCTTAAGTTGAGCACTGTCCTAGATCGTTTATCGGAAGAAGCCCATAGAGCCCATAAAAATGGTCAATGTATTAGGTGGTGGGAAGCTCAAGCTTTATCATCACTGGGAATTCACAAGACTGATAGAGGACCATTCAATGTCATGATTACTACCCGGGGTGTTCATGATCTAGTAGTTCTGCGTAAGGAAGAACTCAAGGAAATACCAGCAGTTTTTGAATGCTTAGAACAAGATCCGTTTGCTTTTAAGCGACTTCGCGGGCCATTTTATGAAACTTATCGAGTATCTTTCCGCTGTGGTACTAAGGAACACCGAGTTGTTTACACTATCTTTTCTCAAGAAAATTTAATTGTAATTTTGACTGTAGGTGCTCGAGAGGTTATATATGACCGACTTAACGGTATAGCCTAAGGGAGCTGAAAACAATAACAAATTTTCAATGGCTGGAAAAGGAAGCCCTTAAGGTATCAGGGCTTCCTTAATCATTCACCGGGCACATACCTAGCACTCAGCGCATTTCCCATTACAGGACTGGTCAATTTCTGTACTCCCAAATAAACTAATACCTTTAGTCGACATATCTTCAACCTCAGCTGTAACCTTATCCAGTTGGGTGAAAATACTTTTTGATAAGGCTTCTGCCTTGCTATAGGATTCTTGAGCACTTACATGTTGCCCTGCTTTTACCGCCTCAATTCCAATTTGCCCTATTTTATGCAAATCATTATGAATAGCTTCAATTTTATTCCACTCTTCAGCTATGGAACAGTGGGACACTTGGACTGCATGGTAAAAATGCCCGAAAGCGCATTTAGTCCCATCTGTCTGCAGCGGATAAATCTTCATATCAGTAACTATTTTCTTCAAGTTTTCCAACCATTTGGTATGCGCCTTTTTAGCCTCGATAATAGTAGCAAGAAATTCTTCGTTGTTTAAAGCATTACTACTGCCAATTAATGAACTCATCTGCTCCTTAACAATACTAGATATTTCGTCATCAATAATAGCAATTTCTTTAGCTGATTCAGCGCTAGCTAGGGCGTCACTATGAATGATTTTGGTCATCATAGTCAACTCCTCAGCATCACGGCTCGACACTTCCATAGCCTGATTAATTTCATTAGTTGCAATTTTTATACCTTCCATTGATTGATTAATAAACTGTACATCTCGGATAGTTGTTTGCAGCATTTCCACATTTTTTTCCATAGTATCAGTGATAGTTTCAATCTTTAGGCTCATTTTTTCGGTTAAAGACATTGTATTATCCATGCTTTGCTTACCTTCTTGGGCAGCAGTTTGAATGTTTCCAACGAAAGACCTCATGCCTTCGAGGCTTCTTTTTGTGTCATCTGCCAATTTACGAATTTCTTCAGCAACAACAGAAAAACCACGTCCGTTTTCTCCAGCACGCGCTGCCTCAATTGAAGCGTTAAGAGCTAGTAAATTTGTTTGTTCCGCTATCTCCCCCACCCCGAGGACTATTTCATTAACTCTGTTAGCCATTTCAACTAATTGAGCGATTTTTTCACCCATAATATTAGCATCAAGCATAACATTGTCTTTCAGTTCATTTACTTCCTTAAGTTGATTTAAACTAATATGATTATTTCGAACAAGATCTTCTGAAGCTTCAGATAACTGGGATAATGTCTTCGAGGTTTTTTCCACCGTCGAATTCACCTCACTCATCCCAGCATTAGTTTGTTCTACAACTGCTAGATTTGACTCACTTAAAAGGGCCATTTTCTTTGCAAAATCAATAAGCTTTTGAGCAATATGCGACATATTTACGTCAAAGCTACTTAAAACAGCTGCAATATTCAATAGTTTCTTTGCTGAATTAGCCATTTGACGTTCATTATTAAATAGTTTTACAAAGTGCCCCACCATCCTCCTATGGATTGGATATTCAAGCTTTGGTTCGACTGCATCAATACCTTTGAATTTGTCTTCAACATATTTAAAAATATAATTTGTTTCATCACAGGGTTGTCTCTTAGAAAAAATATCGAGCACACTTTTCATTGTTTCTATCTCTCCTTTTATAAGTCTTAGACCACATCTCATAAGCCTTCAGAGGTACCTTAAACGCATCAATATTGGTATGATCTGACATAGTTTAAATACTCTACTTATTCACCATATTGCCTTAAATTCCTTTAAAATTATACCAAAAGTGAAGAATTTCTTTTTTAAAGGCTATTTAAAATACGATAAAAAAAAGCCAGTAACCCTTGATAAGCAAAGGCTACCGGCTTTATGTGAGGTCACTCCTTAACTAGTTTGTGTTTTGCAGCGATAATTGTTGCCGGAGAATTCTCCGTCCAAGGTGCTTTTTCATAATTACCCCACACCCCAGATATCTCCCAACCTGCCTCGAGTAAGGCCTTTTTCAAAACAGCACTTGTGATTGGAAATAAAATATTGACCCCAGAGACAACTTCTTTGGTATCTGGAAATTCAATCTTCATTGAAAAGTCAATTTTCCCATCGGGCCTATAATCATAGAAACGATAAAATGTTAGATGAGAGGTCTTAATGACAGGAAACTCACGAATTCTCGCAGCCAACATCCGGTCATAGTTAACTGTTTGAACTAACAGGTGAGTTCCCTTTTTCAAGAACTCAGCAATTACATAATTTAGTTCAGATTCACTGGAAACATGTGCTAAGGTATTTCCTAAACATAATACACCTTCGAATTCTGTCTCGATTGTGCTTAGATCCCGCATGTCTGCAACTGCGAAGGATGCGTCTCCCCCAAACCCCTGGGCCTTTTTCTTGGAAATTCCAATCATCTCATCGCTTAAATCAACACCAAGTACTTTTAAACCCATTCGACTAATTTCTAAGGCAAATGTCCCGGTACCACAGCCAATATCCAAGATTGATTTTAGCTTTTCTTGGGTCACATAATCAGCTAAAAATGACTTCAGCGGTTCCTTTAACGGAAATATCTCATCATAATGCTCAGATAAGGAGCGATAAAAATCCATCCTTTCAACCCCCTCCTCCCTACTTTACAATATTCTTAACCACATTTCCAATCCCATTAAAGGATTAAATGAATTTTATGTGTTTGACCATCATCCTTGAGGAGTATTACAGGTTCCTCTAACTCTTTATCATCAAGCATTATTTTCTGGCATCCGGAGGAGCGAGAATTTGGATTTTCTACCTTAATCTCGTAGTTTGTAGTTTCATATTGGTAAGTCATGCTAAAGCCCGCCCAGCGACTAGGAATACATGGTTTCAAAACTAAAGAATTTCCAAGACGTCTAAAGCCCAAGATACCTTCTACCCCAGCCTGATACATCCACCCTGCAGCTCCGGTATACCACGTCCATCCGCCTCGTCCTACATGTGAGTGCGTGGCATAAACATCTGCCGCCATTACATATGGTTCAACCTTATAGCGATTCACTTCATGTTCTGTTCTAGCATGATAAATAGGATTCAGCATTTGAAAAAGTTCAGTTGCTTTGTCCCCTTCCCCTAAAGTCGTGTAAGCTAATATAGCCCAAGCGGCTCCATGGGTGTATTGTCCTCCATTTTCCCTAACGCCGGGAACGTATCCTTTTATATAACCGGGATCAGGCAATAGCTTATCAAACGGCGGGGTTAAAAGGAGAAGTAAGCCGTCTTCTTTTCGCCATAAATAATGCTCTAGAGCTAACATTGCATCCTTAGTACGAGTACTCCTAGCTGCTCCTGAAAGTACAGACCATGACTGGGCTAGCGCATCAATCTGGCATTCAGAATTCTGAGAGGATCCTAAGGGGGTTCCATCGTCGAAATAGGCACGTCTGTACCATCCTCCATCCCAACCATGCTGTTCAATATTTTTGAGGAGTTCTTCCGCTAGCTTGCGGTAGCGGATTCCTCGCTCTTGATCTTGACGTAAATTACAAAGGTCTGCAAAGCGAGTCAGAGTTATATATAAAAACCAGCCCAGCCAAACACTTTCCCCTTTGCCCTTGTGTCCTATACGACTAAAGCCATCATTCCAATCCCCGGAGCCGATAAGGGGTAAACCATGCTCACCTAACTTTAAACCTCTCTCAATGGCACGCAGACAATGCTCATATACAGTGCCCTGCTCCTCCGAAACAGTTGGAATCGAATATCGTTCATCCTCACCGTCTTTTAATGGTTCATCTTCTAAAAACTCAGTTACTTCATCTAAAACACCTGTATCCCCAGTTCGGTCAATATAGTGGATAGTCACAAACGGTAACCACAGCAAATCATCGGAGAACTTAGTACGTATTCCCTTTCCTTTTTCCGCATGCCACCAATGCTGCACATCCCCTTCTCTGAACTGATGTTTACAATGAATGAGAATCTGTTGTCGAGTAACTGATGAATTCGTATATACCAGAGCCATCACATCCTGAAGCTGATCCCTAAAACCATAGGCTCCTCCCGATTGATAAAAAGCTGAGCGCGCCCATAAACGGCAAACTACCGTTTGATAAAGGAGCCATCTGTTTAAAAGCAAATTCATGGACAGTTCTGGAGTCTGTACCTGAATGTTTCCTAGTACTCTGTCCCAATACCGCTTAACTTCGGTAAAGGCATCAGTGATCTTCTCAGGTTGATGATAGTATTTGATAATCTCTTCTGCTGCATGGTTACTATCTGTTTCACCTACTAAAAATATCACTGTTTTGGTCTCACCAGGCCTTATTTTAAGTTCAAGCCTCATTGCCGTACAAGGATCAAGTCCTGCTCCAATTGTTCCGGAAAATGAATCCAGTTTTAAGCCAATAGGATCTTCTAAACTTCCGTTACGCCCAATAAATTCAGACCTATCTCCAGTATAACTTGTAACATCCGAGCCAAGTGCCGCTACAAATCCAATCCGTCCCATATACTCTTCTTGATAGGTGTTTCGGACAAAGAACGTCTTTATTTCTTGGTTATACTCAGTCACCAAATAAGGGGCTGTCTGATCACGAACTACTCCCATAACCCACTCTATATAATGGGTTGCACTTAGTTTTATTTCACCATCGCTAATATTTCCAAGAGTTAGTTCAACAATTTTAACCGGCTTATCTATGGGGACAAAAAGATTTAGCGTTTGCTTCAAACCTCGGCTGCAATGCTCAAAAATCGAATATCCTTGCCCATGACGAATTTTATAGACGCCAGCATCACGTTTAGGACTGGCTGTAACAGACCAAGATTCCCCAGTCTCCTCATCCGTGAGAAAAAGAGCCTCACCAACAGGGTCAAGAATCGGATCATTTGACCAAGGAGTAAGCTTGTATTCGCGACTATTCCTCGACCAAGTATATCCAGCTCCCACCTCAGATACTTGAAAGCCAAAGCTTGAATTTGCAATAACATTAATCCACGGTAAAGGAGTATTCATATCGTCTTGTAACTCGATAATATACTCTTTTCCATCTTCACTGAAACCACCGTACCCGTTAGCAAAATTCAGTGAATTTCCTGTTTCCTCAATGGGTTTTTGAATCTTACCGGCAATACTATGATCCGTTACTCGAGATATCTCTTTAGTTTCATTAGCGAGAAGCATAGATTCCTTAGAACTGAACTTAGCCTTTTTGCGTACTTGGGCAGAACAAGAGCCTCCCTCGCCATTAAAGGTTATTCTAGCTACAGTACAGAGTAAATTGAGATCCTCCCCTTGAACAAGATCTTTTTGTAGGAGAAAAACACCTCCCGGTTGATTCAGTAAATCTCTGGCGTGTCCCATGGAGACAAAATCACGCAATGTATCTTGAAAAGCCTGTACATATCCGCTATCGTCCTCATTAAGAATTACCAAATCAGCCAGTAGCCCTTTTAACCTCCAGTATTCATGAATTGTCAGGATTCGTCGTACCAAGTCTAAGTGCTCCGCACTAGAGACTCTAACTAGTACCACCGGAAGATCTCCAGAAATAGCATAAGGCCACAAAGCTGATTGTCCTCTGCAATTTTGTTTGATACATTCTTCAAATTCTCTGCGGCAAGGACTTAAATATAACAGATGTCCGCCAAGACTTAAAGCTTCATTAGCCTGAGCAGATGTCAGATTTAGATGCCTTAGTTCCATTTTGCTATGCGTCCAAGCTAGCTCAAATGCTCTATTTACTGAGAGAGGATCTCTATATTTCTCTGCAATGCGATTTATTTCCTCACGGCTCTCTGCATAGCCAATCGAAAAGGAGATTCTTACAGTTTGACCAGGTGGGATCTTTACTCGCTGACGCAGACTCATGATAGGGTCAAGAACTGCTCCAACCGTGTTGGATAAAGGGTGATTGGCATCCATTGCTCGAGGTCTCACCATACTTCGGCCTCGTCCAAGGAAACGAGAACGATCCGTTTCAAATTGCAAAGATCCTACTTTTTCTCCCTCTGTTGCAACAGTATGCATAAGCCATAATCTGGTTTGGTTTTCACTCCTAGGTCTTCGGGATGCTATTAAGGCATCATTAGCAAATTCAGTTTCAATAAAGAGATTGCTAAATGCCGGATGAGCCAAATCATCGTTTTGCCTGGCCAGAACTACTTCAAAATAGCTAGTTACCTCAACAGTTCTGTCATGCTCACTATGATTCGTCAAGGAAATACGACGCATTTCTGTATTGTCTTCCGGGGATACAACAACTTCAGTATGAGTTGTAATGTTTCCATCCTTCCGACAGTACTCGACTTGGTCCGGCGCGTAGGTCACCTTGTAATTTTCACCTAGAGTTTTACAAGGTTGATAAGCTGCTGACCATACATCTCCTGAATTGAGATTTTGAATATAAAAATAGACGCCCCAGGAATCCCTTGTAACATCCTCTCGCCAACGCGACAGACTAATATTTTTATAACGGCTAAGCCCCGCTCCCGAATTCGTCATCATAACAGAGTACTGGCCATTCGAGATACAATGAGCAATCGGTATAGGACTATTGACATTATTGAAAAGAACAAATTGATTCTTTTCAACATCTTGAGATTTCCTTTGCTTTTGCATAACCTGATACTCATCTTCGGGTTGAGGAATAATTGGCACAAAATCTGGAATCCGTTCTTGGAGTAAGAGCTCTGATGACTGAATTAGTGCTTCGTTGTGTAACCTCTCCTGCATAACATTTTCAAACAGCACATTATCGATTGCTAAGAGACTCATCCCTTGATGATGGGCCATAAAGCTTTGGACAACCCTATATGAACGCCCAACCGGAATACGATCCTTAGTAAAATCTATAGCCTCGTAAAGCCCGTAACGACCGCTAAAACCTTTTTGTTCCATGGCGGTAATATTAGTCACAGCTTCGCGAGAAGCAACTTGGAGAGCCAAAAAAGTGGCGTATGGCGCTATAACTAGGTCTTGAATCAATCCTCTTTTCAAGCCCAGTCCCGGAACACCAAATGCTTTGTACTGATAATTCAATTGTGGATCAAAAGCATAGAATCCTGACTCTGAAATACCCCATGGGATATTTCGCTCCTGGCCATACTTCTTTTGAACTTTTACAACGGAGTTATAGGTTTCATTGAGAAGAGTCCCCTCATAATTCCGCATCACTAGGAGAGGCATTAGGAATTCAAACATCGTCCCACTCCAGGAAACTAAACTCCGTTTACCCTTGGTTAAGGTTAAAGAACGTCCAAGTTTAAACCAATGGCTCGCTGGCACATCCCCTTTAGCAATTGCAAAAAAGCTGGCTTGGCGCGCCTCAGAAGCTAAGAGATCATAATAAGAATTGTCAAGCTTACTATCTGTGACTCGATAACCAATAGAAAATAGTTGACGTGATTCATCAAACAAAGGCATAAAATCTGTAGCTAAGGCCATCTTCTCAAGCTTGAGCTGAAGCTCCTTGGACAATTCAACACACTTAAGAACCTTGCTGAGAGCAGTCTCAATAACCCTTTTATCTTCAGGCACAGCAATACCGTTTACAAGTCCTTCAGAATACTGTTTTACCAAACTATCCATAGTTAAGTTAATCATAACTTTCTTGTCTAGTGTTGATACTTGTTCAGGGGTGCAAGAACCAGTTGCCCACGGACATAATTCTTCCAGTTCAAAACGAAATGATTCTACCATGGTATTAAGTCGATTGGCCCAATACAAGCCCTCTTTATCCAGATCCTGATTCAGAATATCTGCCGGCCATTCTGATAATAGCTTTAGCCATGTATTCAGATTCCAGTTTACTTCAGATGTACATAACACTTCATCTAAAGCAAGATTAAAGGCTTTAAGCTCATCACAAGCATCCTCGCCCAATGCTTCAAGTAAAAGAACCTGGGTATCCTTAAGCCCTTTTACAAATTGCCGGTCAACTAGAGGTCTTTCTAAAAGCTCTGCAAGCCCAGACTTCAATGTCAATAGGTACATAACGAAGTTGCCACTATCTACAGTTGAGATATAGCGAGGTTCTAAAGGGCTTAGGCTCTGTGTATCATACCAATTATAAAGATGCCCTTGCCATTGCTCTAAATTTTCTATAGTTTGAAACGTATGACGAATATTCTCAAGCACCTTCGTTAAAGGAATATAACCGAAATCTCTGGCTGCTAAATTTGTTAATAAAGCTAAACCTATATTAGTAGGAGAAGTCCTATGAGCAACACCATTAGGTGGTTCAATTTGAACATTGTCCGGTGGAAGCCAATGTTCCTCTTCACAAACAAACTCTTCAAAAAAAGCCCAAATTTTCCGGCTGTACCTCCTTAAGACAAGCTCTTCTGAAGTTGAGAGTGCTGCCTTTTGGTGTTCAATCGGCATACTTATATAATGGGCAACCCAGATTGAGACAAGCCAAGAGATCACAACAGGAATAAAATGCAATATTTTGGTTGAATAGAAATATACAGATAAAACTGAGAATAAAGCAAAGAGAATAACGGGCCACATGGAATTAGTCATTGTATTTAGATTAGCATCTAACCGTTTTTCAGCATCCGAAGCAGTTTCCCATTCTAATAAATTACGACGTGAAACAAATTGGCGATAAAGACTCCTGACTAAAGCATCCAACATAATCCAAGTATTATAGGGAAGGAACAAGAATTGCAGGACAAACTGTATCCCTAGCACCATTAAGTCTTGACTTAGATTCCCTTTGTCAGAACGCTCAGTGAATAGTTGACTAAGCAGATAAAGGACAATAGGCGACAGTAAACTTAGAGAAACTATTCCAACCCAAATAAGCGGATTTCCCGAAAGAACAATAAAACCCAGAACTATCAGCAAGAGTAAGGATGGGGCTTCCAAGCTTCTTCTTAAATTATCAAAGATTTTCCAACGGGATAAAAGCGGAAGCGGCTTGAATAACCAAGGTAACAACTGCCAATCCCCTCTTACCCATCTATGTTGACGACACATAAAGGCTAGATAATTAGCAGGGTAGCCATCGACAAGTTCCACATCAGAGACTAATCCTGCCCTCGCATAAACCCCTTCAATTAAATCATGACTTAATATTTTATTATCCGGAAATGATTGATCGGTTACTTGATGAAAAACATCTACATCATAAATTCCTTTTCCGGTAAAAATACCTTCTCCAAACAAATCCTGATATACGTCTGAGACGGCAGTTGTGTATGGATCAATCCCAACTTTTCCGGAAAAAATCTGTGCAAATTTTGAAGCATTAGCTTTTAGTACTGATACTCCTACTCGAGGTTGAAGAATTCCGTAACCCTGAACCACCCGTTTTCCATCCACGCTTAGTTTTGGGGTATGCAAAGGATGAGCAATAGTGCCGATCAGCTTCTTGGCAATCCCCCGGGGCAATTGAGTATCTGCGTCGAGAGTAATAATATACCGAATAGTTGAAAGTATCGAAGTTTCTCCAATTTGTACATTATAGCTTGTTGCACCTGCTTGCCTTAAAAGGCGATTAAACTCTACAAGCTTCCCACGTTTGCGCTCCCATCCCATCCATACGCCTTCTGAATCATTATAGATTCTTTTTCTGTGAAAGAATAAGAATCGCTCTCTGCCATATTTAGTATTCAATCTTTCAATGGCAGTAGTAGCTGCCGAAATAATTCCATTATCCTCTGGAGTACTTTCTTTAGCGGCATCAGCAAAATCACCAAGTAAGGCAAAATGAATGTTCTGATCACGATTAGCAAGATGATATACTTCTATTTCGCTGACAATCTCATTAACTCGATTCACATTTGTTAATAGAGTAGGAATTACAACCATTGTCCGTAATTCATCAGGGATACCTTCTCCTAACTCCAGTTTCGGTAAAAATGATGGCCTGAATAGTTCTGAAGATATCCAGTTTAGGAATGGGATGACCAGGCTACTTGACCAAATTAGCAGTCCAAATAGTAGAAATGCGAAACTCAAGGAGATTGATGTATGGTTAAGTACATAATTTAACACTAAAGTCAATATAATTCCTATGCCAATCAACATACTGCCAAAATAGTAAAGGTTAGGCCTTTTACGGATCTTTTGACGCACCTGATACAAGAGATCCCTTGATTCTCCAAAGTCCTCTTCTAATTCTTTCTCAAGGTCATTTCTACCATTTCCAAGCAGATAGTATCCGACATGGGCTACTTCAGTATCCTCCTCAGATCTAGCCTTTTCGGCCTTCGCAAGTATTTTGCGAGCCACAACTAATTCCGATACTTTGTAAATCCTAGAAATCTTTTCAACACAGTGACGATAGAAATCTCGGGACTGAAAATCCATGGCTGAATAAATGTTGCTGGGATCCTTTGCAAATAAACCTTCTACTAAACTAACATCTTCAAAAAAACGGGGCCAGTTTTCAGCGTTGATAAAATGAATGCTCAATATTGCATGGCCCATCGATACTTGATACATAGTTTGTCTCTGCCGTTCAAGTTTAGCGAGTTCTTCGATAGTCGTATCTTGTTTTGCTACTGCTCTGTCTACCCATTGTAAAAGGGGACCTACATCAGATCCAATGTCACGGATACGCTTCAGAAGTTGGTCTGCATAGGCAGATGAGTATTCCTCTTGAGGGGTCAGAGATTTTAAAAGACTACTCCACTCCTCAGACCCATGCTCAGTTTCTAGTAATGGTAATACCCATTGATCTGCAGCATCTCTTTCTTTTTGAGTAAAAATTATTTGTTCTGTGATTCTACGAATGTTTTCCAAAAGAATAATGCGCAACATAATTGGGATGGCCCAGAGTTCACCACTTGATAAAGGTACTTGAACTTGATAAGCTTTGATAAAAGCTTTAAGTGTTTCCCCCTTTATCTGACTATCCGTGTGTTCAACAAGTTCGATCAACAAACCATAAATTCTTGGATATCCTTGAAAATTACCCGTGGTATTTATTGGCAAATGACGCTCAAACTTATCGGGAAGACTATTTTTAATCTCAATTTTTAAATCTTTTAAGCTATAGTAATTATCCAATAACCATTCGGTAGCAGGTACACTATCTTGCGTTCTTGCAGAATAATCCGAGATATCTCGATAGGCTTGTTCTAAAAATTTTATGTTTTGCTTTACTCTGGGCAGCAGGGATCGCTTTAAATAGCCAGTCCCCTGATTGGCATTGGATCTTGCAATTTCTTCGGCGTGACTCAGCAAGTCTTCCCCATGAAGAACAATATCTTTATAGGGCTTATTCTTGGCTAATGATCGTGTAAAAAACTTCATTCTCCATCTCCGTCTTATTTTTTTACATTATTTATGGATTATTCCCATTTCCTCTCACTTCATTCATCCAAGAAATTTTTGGGTAACAAAAAATCACTCTTACCAAAAGGCAAGAGTGATTTTTTTGTTTACTTATCCAAAACGTTCGTTAAATTCTTCGAGAGTTATTAACACTTGTCGTGGTTTACTTCCTTCGTAACCTCCGACAACCCCTTGTTCTTCTAGCATGTCCATTAAACGTGCAGCCCTAGTATAACCTAATTTTAATCTGCGCTGAAGGAAAGAGACACTAGCCATACCTGTCCTAATTAATAGTTGACCGGCATCTATAAATAAAGCGTCATCCGGACCATTACCCTCTTCACTTTTGACAGTTGTTTCAGCAAAGAGTCTTTCAGGATCCAAGTACTCAGGTTTCCCCATCCCTTTCCAATGCATTATTACTCTCTGTACTTCGTCATCGGTTACCAAACAACCTTGTACTCGAATTGCTTTGTTTTGACCAAGAGGGGAATAGAGCATATCTCCTCTGCCCAGTAATTTCTCTGCCCCAGTTGCATCGAGTATAGTACGAGAGTCAATTTGTGATGAAACAGCAAAAGATATCCGACTAGGAATATTGGCTTTAATAACTCCAGTAATAACATCGACTGATGGACGCTGGGTAGCTATTACCAAATGAATACCTGCTGCCCTTGCCATTTGAGCTAAACGACAAATCGCTTCCTCCACTTCTCCAGCAGCAACCATCATCAAGTCTGCTAACTCATCAATTATCACTACAACGAAGGGTAATGCGGGTTTAGTTGAAGATTCCCTAAAGTTCAGACGATTATAGCGTTCAATGTCTCGAACTCCTGAAGCAGCAAATAGTTCGTATCTGTTTTCCATTTCTTTAACAATCCATTTTAGGGCACTAGCAGCCTTCTTAGGATCAATAACGACAGGTGCTAAGAGGTGTGGAATGCCGTTATATTGACTGAGTTCAACCATTTTAGGATCTACTAGTAACAGCTTAACTTCGTCTGGAGTAGCATTAAACAAAATAGAATTAATAATTGTAGTTATACACACACTTTTCCCCGAACCAGTAGCCCCTGCAACAAGCAAATGAGGCATCTTTATCAAATCAGCGATAACTGGTTGATCTGAAATATCTTTACCTAAGGCGACCTTAAGCTTTGAAGAATGCTGTCTAAAACTTGGGGTTTCTAACACCTCTCTAAAGACTACTGATAAAGCCTGCTTATTAGGAACCTCTATGCCGATTGCAGCCTTTCCCGGGATCGGTGCTTCAATTCGCACATCGCGAGCTGCCAAAGCAAGAGCAATATCGTCAGACAAATTCACAATTTTACTAATTTTAACACCGGGTGCAGGAGCTAGCTCATAACGAGTAATGACAGGCCCTCTCGTCACCCGAATTAATTTAGCTTTAACTCCAAAATCAAAGAGTACTTTTTCTAACTGCATAGAGGTTTCTGTATCTTGGATAATCCTTCTTTCCGGCAATGGGTCTAGGATATCAAAACCCGGAAACTCCCATTGCTTAAATTCTTCGATATTAACCTCGCACTCCTTTGTAACTTGTTCAATTACCTTTGGTTTTGAGACAGAATCTATCTCTTTATTCTCATAAGTATTATACCCTAAGATAAGCTCAGTCGCAGCAACCTCTGATTGAACATATGTAAGCTCAGAAATTTGATCTTTATAGCTGTCACTATAGTTATTAGTTTCGTTTTTGGTTTCGTTTTCAGTTTGAGCTTCGTATTCAGTTACAACTATCAGCTCGGATAATTCCTCAACATTGGATTCTAGTTCGATTTCTATTTCGTCAGATTGTTGAATTGCTACTTCTTGCTGAATCTCTGCAATATAGTTCTCCTCTACAGTGTCTTCAGAAACAACCGAATCAATTTCGTGAGAAGTACAATCTTCTTTATACTGAGCCAAGAACTCTTCTTGTTCAGTTTTAGTCTTAAATATTGGTGAAAATTTCTCTCGTTTTTCAGTAGAAATATTGGATTGATTCCCCGATTCATGGCGTTTATTTTGAAGACTATTAACACTGGCACTAGCTTCCTTATCAACTTCTGTAAAATAATTATTAAGCCCCTTCAAACTTGTTAAGCCATACCTTTTTGTGGGAAAAACAGATTTTCCTGTTCCAAAGTAAGACGGAAAATCTGTTCCTATTTCTTTCATTTCCTCATTCATTAAGTTATCTTTATCCTTCAGCTCTACCCATTCTGGAGAAGAAAAATATTGATTAAATCCTTTGAGGGATACAATTTTTCCTGCAGGTAGAGAAATGTCCGAAGAGTCTTGTATTGGTTCAAAATTCTTAGGGTTTTTAGGAGGATTTTTCTTGGGCACTTTAGATGGTTCCATTATTAAATCAGCAATTTTTGACGCATTAACCCAAAGCAAAAGTCCTATTATAAAGCATAAGAAGGGACCAGTCCAGGCTAGACTTCCCATGGTGAATGTGAATAAGTTATCGATATATTTGCCAATGGATAGACCAAAAGCACCTAAGAGCCCTAAAAAGGAAACTGTAAATAAAAGTGCACTTGCGAGTTTAAGCCAAAAAAAATAACTAGTTCTTGATTTCTTTTTTGACATATCTTCCACCTCCTCCAATTATTCATTATGGTAGATATTCTAGGGCAATGTCAAAGAGTTTTTTTGATATTAGGATTAATAACTCAGTTGCACACCTTTTTGATTGGGCAAAGGATGGAATATTTCATGAGATATTTCTCCCTCTAAGGTTAAATAGACATTACCAGTATAGATAAAATCACCCTTGGCCCAGTAACGCAAATCCAAGAATTCTACAACACACTCTTCATTATCCTTATAGTGAGCAATCACGTGATAATATGGTGTAAATTGATTGAATATCTCAGCTAGATTCCCTTCCAAGGCATTAGCAACAGACGGATTATCCCCGTTTACTTTAGGTAAGACACGACAAATTGCAGGCACCTGATGGCGAATGGTTCCAAAGCTTACCTGTTCCTTTTGGAAAAGCAGAAAGTTCCAAGTGAAAGGATGATACATCGCCGGAATAATCTTTACATGCTCCTTGTCCTCAAGATTATAAGCATTGGCCAAACGATCTCTTATTTCAAGCTTACCTAAATACCGAAGTCCTAAATATACAGCACTAAGCAGTATAGCACTAAGTGAAGATGTTCTGGCAATCTCAGGTTTAATAAGTGAGGTTATTAGCGATAAGAATACTAAACCTAGTACCACTGGATCTGTGAGCATAATCATATCGAGGGTTATCTTTTTTTTTGAAAAAGGCCACAAAAGTTCTGCCCCGTAAGAATTTAATAAGTCAAAAATTCCGTGAGACATTGTTCCTATTAAAGTCCAAATAAAAACAGTAGACCATGATGTAGTTGGAAAAAGAAAATATAGAGCGGAACTGAGCCCTAACGCAGATGTTGTCAAAGCAATTAGTGAGTGACTGGCACCTCTATGGTTTAAGAGATAATTCAAGCGACCTTTTACATGAGCAATAATATCTAAATCCGGGAGCATTGCACCTAACGTGCAGCCTAGAAAAACCGGATCATTAAGCTGTAGCGGATGACCTGATAGACTACTAAATGCGATCCCAATTAATCCATGTGTCAGTGGATCCAGAATAGTTCACCTCATCTTTACTTTGATGCATTTTTAAGGCATTTTAATATACAGTCATCATTATAGCACGACTAAGCTATGAAAAAACATTGTCTTTTTGTTTCTGTAATTCCATTTTATGTTTATGATTGAATAATTGAAGCAAGTTTATCAATCAAACCTATAGGCTAATATCATTTAACGAAAAGGTTTGAGGACAAAACTTTGAGCCCTCATCACACTAATAAGTGTTAAGAAGGCTCAGAGTATTGTGCTTATCTTAGTTATGCAGCTAAGTAGATTATTTATTTACTTGAATGTGCGGCCACTTTTATTGAATTATTAACTTCGTGAATTTCCGGAATGTGATGAATGATCTTTTCAGCCCATTCCCTATCTTCATCGGAGTAAACTTCGCCGGTTAAAAAGGCGATCCCGCCTTTAACAAAAGCGCGTATTTGCCCTGAATTTAGACGGTGTTGGCCAAGCTTAGAAACTAATTGTTCTGTTAACCACAGATCGTCTCCTTGAGATTGATGCCGAGTATAAATCTCGCTAACTACTGCCTTTACTCCAGACACTTTATAGGCGGTATCAACCGCCCATTCCATTGCTTCCTGAGTATCGACAAGACCGGTTAGGGTAATTAATCCATTACGGGCCTCAGTCTTAATCTCATGGGCATCTACCCAAGGTGACTCAACAAAAGCAGTTTCAACACGATTGACTAATGTAGCGTCGTCTACAGCTTTTTCTAAAAACTGAATTTCACTGCGAATTTCTTTAACCCCTCTAATTTGTGAAGCCAGACGTTTGGCAAATCGCTCGGCACTTTGATTATCTAAATGTCCCAGTAAAGTAACAATACCTCGGCTAACTCGGCACCCTAAGCGTGCTATATCCTCATAGTTAGACCCTTGGAAACGTTCAATAATGTCTCTTTCAATATCCTTATCCAGGATCTTCCCGTCATTGGCTACTGTCAGCGAATTATCCAGTTCTTTAATCCCAGCAATCCTTGCTATTCTACTTCCAAAAAAATCTTTTTCAACAAGGCTGTCTACTGTTCCCCAGATTGTCGCTCGATCCCCTTTCACCTCAACATGTATACCTTGAGCGCTCTCTCCGAAATGAGTCTGAATAAGTTTTTTAATATCCTGCAGGATGTCTTGTTCAGAACGTGAATTTCGCATAAATCTCCCTCCACCATGAAAAGTGTTTCTGCTTCGATAGAGGGTATTTTATCCCAAGACTTCTCCTTTTAACCAAAAGCAATCGGATTGTTAAGATTTACAATTTGAGAAGTCTGCGGCAAGTTCTTCTAACCGATGTAATTGATCTCTTAAACCTAAGACAATTAATAGATCTCCCTGGTATATTTCGTCCCCAGCACTGGGATTACTGATTACTTGATTTTCTCGTAAGATAGCTAGTACAATTGCACCTGTTTGTTGTTTAATTCCACTTGTTAGTAAGGTTCTACCAACTAAACAGGATCCTTCATCAATTTTCAGTTCTACCATTTCCATTTCGATATTATGGTCATGAATAACAGTTTCCAGATACTCTACACTAATAGGCTTTAATATGGACATGGCCATCCTCCAACCACTTAAGGTCGCAGGGGAAATGACTTTATCAGCCCCTGCACGAAGCAGCTTTTTTTCAGACTCGGGCTGATCCATACGTGCTACCACATTAATATTAGGGTTCAGTCCTTTGGCCGTCAAAGTGACAAAGACATTTAGAGAATCCTCCGGAAGAGCAGAGATAAGTCCCTTAGCCTTGCTTATGGCGGCTTTATTCAGGGTTTCGTCATGAGTTGCATCACTATTAATAACTAGAAAGCCTTCTGCAATAAGTTCGTTAGCCAGCTCTTCCTTCTGTTCTATTACAACACATTGGGCACCTTCTTTACGAAGGCGGTAAACAACTTGCCTGCCGACACGTCCCGCTCCGCAAACGATAACATGATCTTCTAGTGCTTCTATTTTTTTGTTCATCTTTCTTCTCCAATATACTCCAGCCAACTGACCCTCAATCAGAAAGGCCATTAATTGTCCAGCAAAATATAACATAGCACCGGCTCCACTCAGCATCAGGAATATTAAAAAGATATGGCCTGCTTCGGTTTGAGCCTGAATGTCTCCGAATCCCACCGTAGTTACTGTCTGAACTGTAAGATAGATAGCCCTTGATATAGTAAGATGCTCTGTAATTACTAGCCCAGCTGTGCCTATGATTATTGTAATAAGTAAAGCGATAAAGGCTATCCAAACCCTTCTAACCACGATTTGCACCTCTTCTGTTAAGTCAAGCATTACCTATTAAAACTCAAATTGTTAAGTAATCCCTTAGCTTAAGGATATTTTCATAGGGTATATCTATTTGTCCCAGCTTTACATACCCTGAAGGTCCATGATAATCACTTCCGCCGGTTGCTATAATTGCATTTTTTTCAGCAACCTCCGTGTAATATTGAATCAGCGCCGTTTGTTTTTCCCAATATCCATAATATACTTCAAGTCCTATTGGACGATAGGCCAATAACGAAAACACTATTTGGGGATCCCATAGCAGTCCTGGATGGGCTATAACGGGAAGTCCACCACAAGAGAATATTAAATCTACAGCATCCTCGAAAGCATGGTTTAAATAGGGTATGTGAGCTATTCCTCCTGGACGAAAGTGTGCTGCTATCTCTCGCCAGTTCTTAGAAGAGTTGCCATCTTCCTGGTGATACATAGCTCTCATGATATGCCCCTTTGTAACGGCACCATCGGCACCGACTTCTTTCTCAACATCTTGCCAATTTAGAGATATTCCATTGCTAATTAAACAATCAACCATATCATGGGCTAAATTAGTGCGCTGTGTTCGGATCTCTTTTAAACGCCCTTGGAGAAGCGGATGATTAACATTATTAAAATACCCCAGAAGGTGAACCTCATGACCTCGATAGCTTGTTAATAATTCTACACCAGGGATGATTTTGATATTTAGTTCTTCAGCAAGTTTTTCAGCCTTGCTGACGGCTTGCGTGCTTTCATGGTCCGTAATTGCTATAGTTTGAACATTATTAGCATGAGCAAGGCTAATGACCTCTTCTACTGAAAGCAAGCCATCGGACTCATGAGTATGAATGTGTAAATCGGACCTCAAGTACATCCCTCCCTAAAAATGTATTTTGCTTTCGTAATATATATTATAGTATGCCTATTCTTGTTTTTCTTCAAAAATCCTGCCTTCCTGTTCTATATTTAATGAATATTTCTTGAAAGAAACCTAAAACATATTGACACTTTTAACTTTTTCCGATATAATTCATTTCGTTGCAAAAAACATAGGGGATTAGTTTAATGGTAGAACAGCGGTCTCCAAAACCGTCAGTGGGAGTTCGACTCTCTCATCCCCTGCCACAAGAAAATTTGACACCGCAAGTGATTGCGGTGTTTTTAATTGCCATCACACATGTCAACGTTCCCTTTGTGCCGGTTGAACAGACACATCCCAGGACATGCTGAATAGAATATACAAACCTCTCATTCTTATGCGACTCTAAATGAGGGGGTGAACTGAATGCTTTTAGGATTCTTAGGTGTTTTAGTAGCTTTATTAATAATAATCGCTCTATTATTGGTAATAATCAGAAAACTTTAATGGTTCAGCTACAAAGTATAGCCTGGGTTTAAACCCGGGCTATCTGAGTCTAAAACATTTAACACAAATTTTGTGAATATCGCGTCAAAAAGCTCAACCTAAAAAATAGGCTGAGCTTTTAACTAATTTTAATCTAGTTTACACTCAATTAAGTTTGATTCTCCACTTAAAATAGAGAGCTTAGGTTCGAGTAAATTTTTCTCTTTTTCTAAGGCTGAAGGAGGATCTTCGAGAGTGGCTTTTTTAATATTTTCCGTAGCCACTGCAAGCATAAGTTTAATTCGATTAAGTTGATTGACTTCACTTGCTCCCGGGTCATAATCAATTGCCGCAATGTTGGCCTTCGGGTAGGAGCGTCTGATTTCTCTGATCATGCCTTTGCCGGTAATATGATTCGGCAAGCAAGCAAAGGGTTGTAGACAAACGATATTATTTACCCCACTGCGGATCAGTTCAACCATCTCTCCTGTCAGGAACCACCCCTCACCACACTGATTGGCTAGCGAAAGGTGTTTTTCAGCGTACTTAGCAATTTCTTCGATTGGTTTAGGTGGTTCAAAACGTTTGCTGGCTTCAAGTGCCTTCTTCATAACTTTTCGATAAGATTCAATTCGATTCTCCGAAAAATAACCTGAAACCATCTGCCAAAAGCTGCCCGATAATTGCTGATATTTTATTCGGTTATCAAAGGCACCATATAAAAGAAAGTCAGTTAAGTCGGGAACTACAGCCTCGGCTCCTTCAGCTTCCAACAATTCTATGATATTATTATTGGCTGTCGGGTGAAACTTAACTAATATTTCACCGACAACACCAACCTTCGGCTTGACCAAATCCTCGTATAGTTCTAAACCATCAAAATCTGCCACAATTTGGCGGATGTTCTCGGCGTGTTCTTTACTATTCCCATTTTTTAGAGATTCTTGGCACCGTTTCACCCAATAGTCATACAAGAGATTTGCTGAGCCCGGAAATTTTTCATAAGGACGCACCCTATATAATACTCTCATTAATAAATCTCCGTAAACTAGTCCTCGCATAATCTTATTAAACATTGGAATAGTAAATTTGAACCCTGGATTCGTTTCCAGGCCGGATGAATTTCCTGTATTCAAAGCTATGACTGGGACATGTTCCATGTTCGCATCTTTTAAGGCTTTTCGGATAAAGGAAATATAGTTTGTAGCTCGACAGCCTCCACCCGTTTGTGTCATTATCACCGAAGTGTTGTTTATATCATAGTCTCCTGATTTTAAGGCCTTCATTAACTGACCTACTACAATAATGGCTGGGTAACAAGCGTCATTATGGACATACCTTAAGCCTTCATCAACTGCTGATTTATCTACAGAGGGCAAAAATTCTATACTATACCCAGAATCTTCAAAGGCAGTCTTAAAGAATTGAAAATGAATAGGCGACATTTGGGGGGCTAATATCGTGTGTGTTTTCTTCATCTCTTTTGTAAAGACAGCTCTCTTAGGATATTGGGAAAGCTTCTTAGGGATGAATTTCCTTTTATCACGTTCTTTAATTGCAGCGATTAAAGAACGCAAACGAATCCTCGCTGCTCCCAGATTATTAATCTCATCAATTTTGAGGACTGTATAAATTTTTCCGTAGGCTTCAAGAATTTCTTTTATCTGATCTGTCGTCACGGCATCTAGTCCACAGCCGAATGAGTTTAGCTGAATTAATTCTAAATCTTTTTGCTGAGCTACATAACTTGCTGCATTATATTCTCTGGAATGATAAACCCACTGATCAACAACTCGTAATGGCCTTTCAACATTACCCAAGTGTTGAATTGAATCTTCAGATAGAACTGCAAAACCATAGGAACTTATCATCTCGGGTATGCCATGATTTATTTCAGGATCAATGTGATAAGGTCTGCCAACGAGAACAATCCCTTTGATTTTGTTTTCTCGAACATAGTTTATAGTTTCTTCCCCTTTTAATCTGACATCCTCTTTGTATCGATCTAATTCTGCATAGGCTTTATCAAGAGCTCGCGCAAGTTCGGACTTGGGTATTCCCTCAGGTTCCAATTCTACAGAGAGTCGCTTTAGCATTCTCCCGGGCATATCCAACGGTAAGAAAGGATGATAAAAGGTCACCTGTTGCTCTCTCAGGCTATCCATATTAGCGTTAATAGTTTCCGGATAAGAGGTAACTATCGGACAATTATAGTGATTGTCAGCTTCTTGATCTTCCTTTCGAGCATAAGGGATACAAGGATAGAATATCTTATTTATCCCTTTTTTAATTAAATCTATTATATGGCCATGGGCTATCTTAGCCGGGTAACAAGCAGAATCGGAAGGAATGGTATCCATCCCCAGTTCATAAATCTTATTAGAAGATCGACCAGAAATCAGAACGCGATACCCTAATTCTGTAAAAAAAGTGAACCAAAATGGATAGTCCTCATAAATGTTTAAAACTCTGGGAATTCCAATAGTTCCCCTCGTTGCTTCTTCATTGGTTAAAGGTTTATATTTAAAGATTCTTTTGTATTTGTACTCGTAAAGATTAGGAATATCACTTTTGATAAGGTCTTTTCCCAACCCTCTTTCGCAGCGATTTCCTGAAATATATTCATTTCCACCAGAAAAGTGTTTGATGCTTATCAAGCAGTTGTTTCCACATAATCCACAACGTTTCATTGTGGTCTTTGTAGTGAAGTTCAACAAGTCATGCCCCTGAACCAGGGTCGTTTGACAGCCAAGCTCATGTTGATCTCTAGCGATTAAAGCAGCCCCAAATGCTCCCATAATCCCAGCAATATCCGGTCTGACAACTTCTTTTTTGGTAATTATTTCAAGAGCCCTGAGGACAGCGTCGTTATAAAATGTTCCTCCCTGGACAACAATTTTCTGTCCCAGTTCTTCTACACTTCGCAACCGGATAACTTTAAATAAGGCATTCTTAATGACTGAAATGGATATTCCTGCAGAAATATCACTAATTTCTGCCCCTTCCTTTTGAGCTTGCTTTACTTTAGAGTTCATAAAAACTGTACAACGTGTTCCAAGATCCACCGGATGCCTGGATCTCTCGCTTAATTGAGCAAATTCCTTAACGCCCATGTTTAAGGAGTTTGCAAAGGTTTCTACAAAGGATCCACATCCTGAAGAGCACGCTTCATTTAAGGTAATTGACTCAATCACTCCATCACGGATAACCAAACTTTTCATATCCTGTCCACCAATGTCAAGAACAAACTCTACTCCCGGTTGAAAAAAGTTTGCTGCTGTGTAGTGGGCGACAGTTTCTATCTCTCCGATATCCACCCTGAGAGCCGCTTTAATAAGCTGTTCTCCATAGCCGGTAACAGCGGAATTTACGATTTTTACACCACTGTGTAGTTTACTGTATAAGCCTTTTAGTGCTTCTATCGTAGACTCTAAGGGTTTACCCATATTACTTCCGTAATAAGAATATAATAATCGCCCTTCTTCATCGACAAGAGCAAGCTTAGTAGTTGTTGAACCGGCATCAATACCCAGATAGGCATTTCCTTGATAATTATCTATATCTACTCTCGATACCTTATGCTCATCATGTCTCTTCTTAAAAGCATCGTACTCTGCCTTTGAAGCAAACAGGATTTCCAATTCGTGGTTTTCGGAGTTATCGATTTTATGAATCTCAGGTACTTTGCCAAACAAGCTTTTAACTGTAAAGGGAACCATTTCAGTCGATGATAATGCTGCACCTATGGCCACAAAAAATTGGGAATTATCCGGCAATATAACATTATTGCCTTCTAGTTTAAGGGTGTCAATAAAGCGATTTCTTAGCTCTGACATAAAGTGCAAAGGCCCACCTAATAGGGCGACGTTTCCACTAATGGGGCGTCCTTGGGCAAGTCCGCTTATAGTTTGGTTTACAACAGCTTGGAGAACAGAAACAGCAATGTCCTCCTTGGCAGCTCCTTCATTTAGTAAAGGCTGTATGTCTGTCTTGGCAAATACACCGCATCTGGAAGCTATTGGATAAATGTGATGATAGTTTTTGGCAAGTTCATTCAATCCGGGAGCGTCAGTCTGTAATAAAGATGCCATTTGATCAATAAAAGCCCCAGTACCTCCAGCACAGGTGCCATTCATCCTTTGCTCGATAGAATCTCCCAAAAAAGTTATCTTGGCATCCTCACCGCCAAGTTCAATAGCTGTGTCTGTGTTTGGAATTACAATTTTGATTGCATTCGTACAGGCAATCACTTCCTGAATAAAGGGCTTTTCTAGTTTTTGAGAAATATTATACCCGCCTGATCCAGTGACCATTAGGGTTAGTAAATGTCCATTTATAACACTTTTTGCATCTTCCAGTACGGTAATAACTGTGTTTCGGATATTGGAAAAATGCCGTAAATATCTCTTGTAAAGAATGTTTTTCTGATTATCTAAAACAACTATCTTAACAGTTGTAGAGCCAACATCCAAACCAATATTCAAAACTTTACTCATTCTCTTCCTCCACAATGTATGGTGAACATTCTAGTTAATAGTGTGACCTCATTACTTTTGAAGGCTTATGCCCTTTGTAAATATTTTAACATAATTTGAAATACATGTCTGAAGATCCGTGTTAAATGTTAGCTTGCTCATTACTAATGATGTGAAAAATAAGCCAAAGTTAGTTGCTAAAAAGCTAACGGCTAAGGTTTCCGGGTTCTCAACTATGACACCTCTATTCCGCATTTCTTCGAAATAACTACTCAAAAGATTCTTAAACTCATTCGGAAACTTCGATAACATTTTTTCAAATTGAGGATTAAATTCATCATTCTTTAAGTGCATCAAAATGATTTTTTGGTTTTTTCTTAATACATCTTGGTAGGAAGAACATATATTGAATAGGTCTCGTTCTAAATTCCATTCTAGGTTTTCAAAAAGAGCAATAAATTTCGGCGTGAAAACAAATCTATCAAATGCTCTTTCAAATAGATTATGCTTGTTTTCGAAGTGTCTAAAAAGGGTCATTTCACTAACGCCTGCTTCTTTGGCAATTTCTTTAGTGGTTACAGCAGTATAACCTTTTTGTGAGAAGAGGACAATTGCTGCATCAATTATTTTATCTTCTGTAGTACACATAGTGTCCTCCAATCAATGAAGAATATGTTAGTTCTTACTAACATAAGTATTTTATCATTCTTCTAAAACAACTTCAATCCATCATCATGATAGAAATGCTTACTATATTTGTATTCAGTTCACCAGATAAAAGATTATTCCCTGTCCAAAAATCTTTATAAGCATGAGCAGGCTAAAAATGTCATAAAAAGAGGAATTTCATTTCCACACAACAATAGGGCTGGAACTTTAATTTCCAGCCCTAGAGAATCTTTCTGTTAATTGTTGGCGGTTTTTAATTGATTGATTAATGCCTCGCTTATCTTGCTGGGGACTTCTTCATATCTAAGAAAACTCATGGTGAATGAACCCTTTCCTTGAGTTAAACTTCTTAAATCTATGGCATAGCGCATCATTTCAGCCTGCGGTACATGAGCGCGAATAGATGGCGTTTTTCCACTGCTATCCATTCCTAACACTCGCCCTCTTTTCCCATTTAGGTCAGCAATTACATCACCCATGAAGGCTTCAGGAACCCGCACTTCAATTTCAACAACCGGCTCTAGCAGGGTGGGTTTGGCTTGCTCTACACCTTTACGGAATGCCATAATCGCAGCAAGCTTAAAGGCCATTTCCGAAGAATCTACGGCATGATATGAACCATCACAAAGGGTAACCTTAATGTCCGTTACAGGGTATCCTACCATTGCCCCTTCGGCCATTGCTTCCCTAATTCCTTTTTCTACCGCTGGAATATATTGTTTGGGAACTGCGCCACCAAAAATCGACTCTGTAAATTCAAAGTCACTTCCTTCTAATGGCTCTAAGTTAATCCATACGTGACCATATTGACCATGACCACCCGTTTGTTTTTTGTGCTTTCCTTCAACTTTAACTGCCTTACGAATCGTTTCACGATAGGGAACTCGGGGAACTTTTAACGTAACCTCTACGCCAAACTTCCTGGCAAGTTTTTCTTGAAGAATATCGATTTGCATCTCTCCTAATCCTGTCAAAATCAACTCTTTTGTTTCTGTGTTTTTAGTTTTTATTATCGTCGGATCTTCTTCAAGCAAGCGTGATAATGCACTGCTAAGCTTATCCTCATCCCCTTTAGTTTTGGGTTGGATAGCTACTGACAGAGTAGGAATGGGAAAATCAATCCCCGCAAGCCTTAAAGGGTGGTCTTTTCCACATAAGGTATCTCCAGTTTTCACCTCTTGCAGCTTTGCGATCACTGCAATGTCTCCTGCACACACGAACCCGATAGGCTCTTGAGTTTTACCTCTAAGATAAAACGGCTGTCCAATTTTTTCTTCTACATCACGACTAGAATTATAGACTAAGGACTCTGCTTTGATTTTCCCCCCATAAACACGGAAGTAGGACATCTTCCCAACATAAGGATCCGTTAAGGTTTTAAACACAAGGGCTGATGTTTCCGAGACTACTTCCGGTACTGGAGCGTATTTTGCCAGGAAGTCCATAAGCTTTGAAACTCCAATATTCCTGCTCACTGAAGCGCAGAGCACGGGAATCACAAGATTTTGCTTTAACCCTAACTGCAAGGCATTCTGTAAGTCCGCCTCGGTCAACCCCTCTCCTTCCAGATATTTCATTAGTAATTCATCGTCTGCTTCGGCCACTACTTCAGACAATTGCTCTCTTAGAAGATCAACTTCTTCCTTGTACTCATCTGGAACTTCTTTAGTTGAGTACTTCCCACTGCCGTCCAAGTCATATTCATAGACTTTGTTATCCAGAATGTCTATGAGTCCTGTAAAACCAGATTCTTGCCCTAGGGGTATTTGAACAGGAACAAGCTTGGCCTGGGGATAAGCATCTTTGAGTTGATCCAAGACCTTATGGTAATTAGCATTCTTACGATCTAGTTTATTAATAACAATAATCCTAGGTAATTTTTGTTCTTCCATCAGACCCCAAGCTATTTCTGCTTGAACTTCAAGCCCAGCTGTTCCGCAGAGTACTAGTACTCCACACTCGACCACACGCAGGGCACTCTTTACTTCACCTAAAAAATCTAAATAACCTGGACTATCAAGGACATTTACTTTGACACCTTGCCACTCAAATGGAATAAGACTCGTACTTATTGACACCTTGTGTTTTACTTCTTCGGGTAGATAATCTGAGATTGTGTTTCCTTCAGAAACTTTACCAATACGATTGATCGCACCTGAATTAAAGAGAAAGGTTTCCGCCAGGGAAGTCTTTCCTGCTCCGCCGTGCCCAACTAGACAAACATTGCGAAGTTGTTTAGTGTCATAGGTTTTCAAGACGATTCCTCCTTGATTTGTTATTTAAGAAAAAGGTCACAGCCTTTTACTCGCAACAGATAACCGGAGTTTTTAATGTCTCAGATCCCAGATTAGTACTAATCTATTGATTAGAGTGGGGCAAGTATTCTCATGTTAGTTAATTATAAATTGCTTTGTTCGTAAGTTCCCCATACTTGGGGTTGTTTGTCGAGCACCATGCACTTTCCCAGGGCCCAGACAGCTTCAACCTCAAGATCATTATTTAAAACCACTAGGTCAGCATCATAGCCAACGCGAATCATTCCTTTATTCTTTAGACAAAGTATATTTGCTACATTCGCTGTAATTGTTCGTAAGGCGACGTCTAAAGGAAGACCTTCTAAAACCGCCGTCCTTATATCCCGCCATAGAACCTCTACTGATCCTACTCCCATGCCAATAAGCGCCCCAGCGTCGTTATAACGAGGCATACTTCCATTACCGTCGGATGTTACAGTGACTCGATCATTGAGCAAATGACGCTCATTCAGCATTCTCAAAACAGCAGGCACTCGGAGGTCAACGGAAAAATCGTCACACCCTGCCGTCAGATCAATATTTCCTCCCGCTAAAAGAAATTGAATCCCTTGATCTAATAGACTGCGGGTTCTATTAATATGAGTTGGAACAAATTGAGTGATAGGAATGTCTGTATGTTCCAGTATCGTCCATATTGGCTTTAAGCCTTGTTTTCCCTCACCGAGATGTATATGTACAACTCCAGCCTTCCCCCCCAGCATGCCACCTACTCGGGCCTCTGCAGCTAAATGTTGGAGTTCGCTGATTTGAGGTTGGGCTGAGCGATGATCCGAAATAGCAATTTCTCCTGCCCCTATAACCTTTGAAATCAATACTAAATCTTGTTCCAAGCTTGGCAATAAAGTTCTCATCGGCACGTGATAAGCCCCACTATAGATATAGGTGCTTAACCCTTCTTCCTGAAGGGCATTCGCCTTCACCAACAGTTCAGCCATAGATCGAGATATGGAATCAGTACCCAGACAACCTACGACTGTAGTAGTTCCAGTACGGGTAAGCTGCGAAAGCTGGAGTGCAGGAGTACGGGAAGCTGGCCCTGCTTCTCCTCCTCCTCCGCATATATGTACATGGGCATCAATAAAACCTGGCACTAATACTTTTCCTTGAAGGTCGATCACTTTTCCATCTACAAAATAGGGAAGGGTTAGATCTTTTCCGATGGCAGCAATACTAGTCCCTACAATTAAGACATCAGTTTCCGTTGAAAGGTTAGGACAATAAAGCTTAGCGTTTTTAAAGAGTTTCCACAAAGTTAAACCCCCTCCCAAGAGGTATAGTGCCCCATAGTTAGATTGATATGCGATAAGAATTAACATTCATCAACATTTTCTTCATAATATGCTAAATTCCTTTGCTTCGGAGAGGCTCTCTAAAAAAAAACCTAAGCATTTCTTTTTTTCTCTAAGCATATTCATATATATATCTCAGATTTGGGAGGGTCATATGGCGAGAAGGACTTTTGTCTACGGAGCTGCTATTCTTTTAGGAGCCAACATAATTAACCGCCTGTTGGGCTTCGCTTACCAATATTTGATAATGACTAATATTGGTGGGGAAGCCTATGGTTTATTTAATATGGTTTTTCCTATTTACATGCTTGCTCTTGTTATTACTACTGCAGGTATTCCTTTAGCAATTGCCAAAATGATTTCTGAGGAAGTATCCCTCGGTCATCTCTCCAACGCTCAATCCATTTTACGATTATCACTTATGCTGCTTAGTTTTTCTGGGGCTATTGTTTCAATTATTCTTTATTTCCTTTCTCCTTATCTTGCTACAAGAATATTTTCTGATCCAAGAGTAATTAATGCTTTTCTCATCTGTACTCCCGCGATTTTTGTTGTCTCTATTTCATCAGTCTTTCGGGGCTACTTTCAAGGCTTACAGAACATGGTTCCAACAGCTGTGAGCCAGATTTTCGAGCAAATTATTCGCGTAGCTATTGGTTATACAGCGTCACTGCGACTATTACAAAATAGTGTTGAGTGGGCAGCAGCAGGCTTAGCATTAGGGATGCTTGCCGGCGAATTAGTCGGATTGCTTTCAATTGTTTTTCAATATCAACGATCTAAATCAAAAGTTTCGCAGGATAATTCATCGTCAACCTATTCATCTCGCCAAATATTAAAAAGCCTCTGGAAATTAGCTTACCCAGTAACCCTTGGTCGATTGCTTGCTACAGGCTTATCTTCCCTAGACGCGATTATTATTCCTCTCAGACTTCAAGCAGCCGGATATTCTGCCCGTGAAGCAGTAACCTTATTCGGTCAGCTTGGTGGATCAGCCTTTACATTATTGACCTTTCCGAGTGTTTTTACCTTTGCCTTGGCAACCTCACTAGTACCGGCCATCTCAGAAGCAGCAACAAGACGCCAGCTCAATGTTGTGCGCGCCCGCAGCGCCGAAGCTATTCGCTTGACAATCCTTATTGGCATCCCTTGTCTAATTATCCTGTTTTATTTTTCACATCCCCTTACTTCGTTTTTTAAAAGTTCAGAGATAGCGCCAATTCTACAGATCTTAGCCTTAGGTGGTATATGCTCCTATATACAACAAACCACAACGGGAATTCTCCAAGGATTAGGAAAGGTTCAGCTCCCTGTCATCCATTCCATCGTTGCAGCGATTATTCGCATCCCGGCATTAATCTACCTTACTGGTCTTCCCCAATGGGGCTTGCGCGGGACGGCTTGGACTTATGTACTTGGTTACTTTATTATGGCCGTTCTTAATCTTTTGGCTATTTCAAGATATACGGGCATGCCTTTAGACCTTCAACGTTTTGTTCTCCAACCGATTTTTGCAGGAGTAGGAATGCTCCTTGTATTTCAATTCTTAGATCCATTTTTCAGGGGGAATCTAATAGGATATCCTTTGGAATTTTTGGTTGGAATAGTGGTCTATGGTATAATTTTGCTCTTTAATGGCGGAGTTTCCTTTAACGATCTAAGGCGACTTCCCTGGATAGGGAAATATCTACCTCTCTAGATATTTCACTTCCACCAACGACTGATTTGAGTCCCCCATTGCCAATATGTTAAAACAAATATTACCAAAAGGGCTAATAAGGCAAAGATCTTATAAATAAAGTATACTTTGATGACCGTTAAAAACACCATACCAAGTCCTAATAGAGCAGGTATAGCTAATAGTTTAAGAACCGATTTAGAATGACAGTTATCCTTCTGTTTGAGTCCCGGATAGGAAAAAATGATTATAAACAGCACAAAGTAGAAAATAAATGTTCCAATTATCATTAAAGCTTCCTCCATTAGAAAAAACGAATTGTGTAACCATTATTTATGTACAATAAACTTCTCAACATCTGTTAATACTAATATCGAGTTAAGATTTGAGAGGAGATGTGAAAATATATGAGTCGTAGAAATAATAAAAGCAGCGGAATTTTACCGGAAGCAGTCTTAGATCAATTTAAATGGGAAGTTGCCGAAGAATTAGGTTTAAGCAATAAAATAAAAAGTCAAGGATGGGAAAATATGACTTCACGAGAGTGTGGACATGTAGGTGGCAGAATTGGCGGAAGCATGGTCAAAACTATGATTCGGAGAGCTAAAGAATCTCTCAATAATAATCCTTAAAATATATTTTATAACAGAATTAAATAATGAAGCTGTAATGCTTAAAGGAGTACAGAAGAAGATCTGTACTCCTTTATTATACCCTTTTGAAGAGGAAAGAGTTAATGGGCAAATAATTTTTCCCAAGACTCAAGACTCTTAAAATCTGTCAAATCGCTATGCATTGGGGTGATAGAAATATAGTTATCTTGAATAGCTCTTAGATCAGTATCCTCTTCAAGATCTCTTATTCTTTCCCCACACTGCCAATAATAAGCTCTTCCTCGAGGATCGATCCTGCGTTCAAAGACATTATCATAGACAGTTTTTCCCAGCCTGGTTACTTTTAAGCCCTGCCACTCAGACGAGGGTTTACCGGGAAAATTTATATTCATTAAACCTGCCCCATTACTCTGAATTAGGGAATCTAAGTGTTGGGCGATATAGATAGCAGATGGTTCAAAATCTACGAACTCAAAGCTTGCTACAGAAACTGCAAATGATGGAACTCCCAAAATTACCCCTTCCATAGCTGCCGATACTGTTCCAGAATAAAAGATATCCGTGCCTAAATTTGATCCTTGGTTGATACCTGAGATCAACAGATCTGGCTTAGGAATAATCCCACCCTGAATAGCAAGCTTAACACAATCAGAAGGTGTTCCACTAATTGCATACCCTTTTTCATTACTCTCAAGATCGTATTCCGTTATAAATAAGGGATGAAACAAGGTTATGGAGTGTCCTGTAGCCGAACGCTGACCTTCAGGAGCAACGATAGAGATTTCATGCTCAGTATGGGCGCGTAGTTTGCGATACAATGATTGAATACCATCCGCATGATATCCATCATCATTAGTCAGTAATATATGCATATGGTCCTCCCGGTCACTCAACTTCATAAACAGAAATAACCATTTTATCTTCTTTCTTTGTTAAGCCAAACATTAAACGATATCCTTTAAGGTTTTTATTAAGAAAATCTACTACTTTATAGAGCTCCCCATTGACCCCCAAGCGTTGTGAGGCAATCAGTTCAATTTTGCCTTGACGGTCAGACGGGTTTATATTGTCATTCACCCAAAATTACCTCTTTCTTAGCATCTGTGTCCCTGAATTAATGAAAATGCTTCTGATCTCGTGATCGGGTTTGTCTTAAATATTCCTCGCACAGCAGAGGTTAAGGTTTGCGATCCTGCTTTCTTTACTCCTCTCATAGTCATACACATATGTTCAGCCTCAATGACTACTAAAACACCTAGTGGAGAGAGTTTAGCCACAATTGCGTCTGCAATGTCTGAAGTCAATCGCTCTTGCAATTGCGGCCTGCGGGCAAATCCTTCAACCACCCGGGCGAACTTTGACAATCCTGTAATTTTTCCTTTTCTCGGGATATAAGCTACATGAGCCTTGCCATAGAATGGTACTAAATGATGTTCACACATTGAATAAACAGGTATATCCTTGACAATTACCATCTCTTCATGTTCTTCAGAAAACTGCACATTTAAATGGTAACTTGGATCTTCATGTAATCCACTAAAAACTTCTGCATACATTCTCGCTACACGCTTCGGTGTATCCTTAAGCCCTTCCCGATCAGGATCTTCTCCTATGGCTTCTAGGATCATTTGAACAGCTTGCTCAATCTTATCTAAATCCATCCCCATACTTTTTTCTCCTTTTCTCTATGTGATCGTTTTTCACTATAGTTGTCCCATGAAAACATGCGTTTGAGGAATAACCCTCACATTTCTTAGTTTTTGAAGAAAAAAACTTTGCCAGCTTAGAAGTTGATAGGGTTTTGGAGTTACTATTCCACGTGTTGCTGTTACAGGCTGTAAAATTGTTTGGATTAACGGATCAACCTCCGCAATTAGGTCTCGAGCGTACTCAAGATCTACAAGCTTAGTATCTTCTTGAACAACGATTTTAACAAAGACCTCTTTTTGAAGACTTAAGCGTAAAAAGGATTTATGAATATCCCATAAATTATCATCATTAGATGGCAGCTTGATATCCATACTTATTATATCAACCCAAGGCATAACTTGTAGGAGTTGCTCAGGCAAAGTCCCGTTGGTTTCAAGGTATATCTTGATACCTTTCTCTTTTAAAAAAGGTAATAACTCACGCAATTCACTAGCCCACAAAAGAGGCTCACCACCCGTTACACTGATGGAATGATGAAGAGAAAAATTATAATTCTGAAGCAACTGTGATAGCGTATTAACGGAAATTGGATTTTTAAAAACACTAAACTTCCCCGAGCCCGGGTCTCTTTCCAGACGAAATTCTTGGAGGGTTTGGGTTACTGTATCACAGTAAGGACACCTTAGGTTACAGCCCGGCAAGCGAAGAAAAATTTGTCTAACTCCGACATAAGGGCCCTCCCCTTGTATTGAAGAGAACACCTCGGTTACTGGCAACATTATCATTTACAAACAAACCTCTCTTACCACTGAACAACATTTTAATCTTCTTCATAAATGGCCCAGGTATCGGGAGACTCAAATACTTTAACCCAAGCTAAGCGCTTCTCCTGAAGTGACAAGGCCTCCTTGAATTCTAAATACAAGTAACGAGCCAGGTTCTCGGCAGTTGGATTAACTCCACTAGCACCAAAGGGAGTTAAGTCGTTTAATAAACAATGATCAAGTAATTTTACTTCACTTCGTATTGCTTGTTTAATGTCTTTGAAATCAATTAGCATCCCTAAATGGTCTAACTTTTCACCTGATACACAAACCTCAATATCCCAACGATGACCATGTAAGTTAGAACAATCCCCGTCATAATCTCGAATATAATGAGCTGCATCAAAGTGAGCCCGAACACATACCTGAAACATTTAGCACTCCTTATTAGACAAATTATATTTTATTTTACCATTATTATTGACAAAAGAAAATGAAATATCAAAAAATCAATCCTTTACTATTATTTAATGCTTCCACTGAGAAAGTAGATAGAACACCCACTTATCCAGTGAGTGTTCTATCTCTGCTTAAAAGAGGAACTTTACACCATCTCTTTTAGGCAAGTTTTAAAGCCTTATTAAAGCAATCAATTGCAACATCGGACTGATCAATTTGGTCATAAATATTACCCAGCAGGGCCCAACCCGCGGAATGGTTAGGATCAATTTTTAGTAATTTATTGATCAGTTCAATACTTTCTTGCCAATTTCCTTTTCGAGTAAGGCAAACACTTAAATTGTAGAGAATCAAAGGATGGTCAGGTGTCAGCTCTAATGCCTCTCGATAATACTCAGCAGCTTTCCGAGTACGACCCTGATGAACCAATGTAAAAGCAAGATTATTAAGCAAAATCGGATCCTTCGGGTAAATATTTTTAGCCCGCTCCAACAATACTAATGCTTCTTGGGAACGTCCAAGATTTTGATAAACAGCTGCTAAATTACTTAAACTGTCATAATGATCCGGTTCATATTTCAAAGTATATTTATAGTACTGAATCCCTTTTTTGATCTCACCATCTTGAATGTAACAATAGGCTAATCTTGCGGCTAAATCAGGGGTCCCTCCATAGCGAAGTGCCTTCTCGTAACTACCGCAGGCATCTTTCAGTTGTTCTAAAAGCAAATGCATTTCAGCCTTCATTTCCCAATACAAGAATTCTCGGGGGCGAAGTTGACAACACCCTTGAAAGCATCTTAAAGCTTCATGATACTCTTCATGAAAAGCATAAATCATTCCTAATCGATAATTTGTTTCTGCGTTTTGAGGGGCGGCCCTCATTGAATTATCCAGGGCTTTAATGGCATCGCGCCAATCTCCCAGCTCTAGATTACAATCAGCAAGCAAATCCCAATACTTAGCAATCTGCGGTTTTACCTTAATTGCTTGCTCAATCTTTTCTTTGGCCTGGGGCAGTAAAGCTTGTCCGATATAGCACTTTGCGAGAAGATAATTAATTTCTGCTAATTCTTCATCAGAGTTAATTACCAGTTGTTCTAAGTATTCTCTAGCCTCTTGTAGTGCTTGGATCTCAATTAAATAACCTACTTCTTTTAACCGTGGTTTAGAAGATTCTCGATTTAATAGATCCACCCACTTCTGAATTGCATCATCAGTTTTCCCTAAGCGATGATGCCATCTCGCTTGGAGAAAATTCCACAAATATGAATTTTGAAGAGAGGGCCTTTGTTGCTTGTTATTAGAGGCTATAGGTAGAGCCATAGTTTTCTCTCCTTTTTACTTATTTTTCCATATTTATCTTCTCCTTTCACATTGTTTTCCCCTTTAATTTAGAACAAGAATCGAACGTCAAATGCCAATCAAATACGCGGTAATTCGCCTTATCATCTTCCTTTAATTAGCATACTCGTCACTTTCTGAGGATTCTAACTTATGTTCTTTAATATATTGCATAACCTTCTCTTAATATAAAAAAATGAGAGGAGCCTTTAATGCCCCTCTCCACATTCATTACAATATCCATAAAACTTTAAATCATGGTCCAAGATCTTAAATTGGTTACGCTTAATAATCACAGCTTCCAGTGACTCCAATAAATCATCATCGAATTCCGATACATTTCCACAACCCAAGCAAATCAGATGGTGGTGATGATGATGTTCATCTTTCCGGCTAAACTCATACCTACTTCGCCCATCGCCGAAATCATTTTTCAGCAGAATTCCTATTTCCGCTAATATGTCTAAGGTGCGATAAACAGTTGCTAGTCCAATCTCAGGATTTTGGGTTTTTACTAACATGTATACCTCTTCAGCACTCAAATGTCTATCAACGTGTTCTAGAAATGTCTGTAAAATTGTTTGACGCTGAGGGGTTAACTTATAGGAGCGGTTGCGTAACAAATTGCAAATGCTTTCGAAAGTTTTTACTTCCTCCATTCCCAGCCCTCCTCATACCTATTATATGGTAATAAAAATCCTTTGCAAGGGATTTTCTTGCAAATTATCGGTTAAACACCTCAAAGATTGCAAATTTTAGATAATCTGTTTCTTCGCTGCCCAGTAATACTGGATGATCTAAACCCGCACGTTTGAATTCTACAAGTCGTAAAACTTTATGGGCATCTGCTGCAGCCTCTTGGAGCATAGTAAAAAATCTAGCCGAACTCAAATGATATGAACAGGATGCTGTTATCAAAATCCCTTGGTTTCGTACTAATTTCATTCCTTGGAGATTTATTTCTTTATATCCTCGTACTGCCCCTTCAATTGATTGACGGTTTTTGGCAAAAGCAGGTGGGTCTAAGATTACAATATCCCATTTTCTTTTCGCATTTACCTGTTCTCGTAAATAATCAAAGGCATTGGCAGCAATGAATTCCGTTCGATGTAAGAATCCGTTAAGTAAAGCATTCCCTCTTGCCATTTCAATGGCCTTGTCCGAAATATCCACACAGGTCACTTTTTTTGCTCCATAGAGACAGGAATGTAACATAAATGAGCCGGTATGAGAAAAACAATCTAATACCTCAGCACCATCCCAAAAGGGATTTTTGATTACTTTCCCATTCTGATCTACCGGAAGACCTTCTTCGTTAAGTTCTATACCGTTTTTAACTCCCCATCCCTTAATCAGAGGTTTTAAAGCCGCTCTATTTTCCCTCTGATCGAAGAAATATCCAGTTTTTTGTCCTTCGGCGACATCTACTGAAATCTTTATTCCATTTTCTATAACTGTTGCCTTAGTATCAAACGGCTCATTAACAAAACCTTCCCGTAATTCAAGACCCTCGAGTTTCCTAACTGGGACATCACTTCGTTCATAAATTCCGCGTGGCTTAAAGATCTTCGTTAAGGCGTCATAGACCCATTGCCGCCGGATCTCTATCCCTAAGGAAAGTATTTGTACTACCAGAATATCATCATATTTATCAATAATTAACCCAGGCAAAAAATCAGCTTCGCCATGAACAACTCTACATGATTTTGCTTCCGGAACCAACCACTGTCGCCGCTTCCATGCTTGCTCAATCTTATGATGAAACATTTCCTGATCTATTTCTTGCTCCACCGAGTAACTAACAACTCGAATAATAAGTTGTGATCGTGGATTATAGAACCCCTTTGCCAAAAAATGTCCTACATGATTTACAATATGTACAACATCCCCACCTTTTGGATCCCCTTCTATCTTTTCAATTTCACCAGGGAAAACCCAAGGATGACCATGTTCAAGCCGCCTTTTGCGATTTTTTTTAAGATAAGCCTTCGGAACCGACAATATACTCCCTCACTTTCAATCTACCCTATAATATGACATTGGCATACTTCAAAATATACCTCGAAAACGAAAGAAAAGAAAGCCTTTGCTTTCTTTTCTTTCATTTTAACCCAGAATTCTAATACCATCCGCGATACGGATACCGATATTGAATGTGAGAAGTGAGCCAGTGCCGATGCGCTATAAATAATCAAGAAATAACGCAGGGGAAATTGATCAAGAACTATGAGAGACGATCTCGAAGAAGATCGACAATTTCATCGGCGCTTCTGCCTGAAGCATTAATCACAGGCATTTTTTCAGACCATTCACTGGCCAAAATATCCGTTCCATCTCCCTTAACCACAGCAGCCCTAACATTCTTAAAGGGCTGGCCTTCTAAAGGAGTTGTTTTAAAACCAGCATTATGAAGAGCCTGAATAACATTTCCAAGACCCTCTTCAACAGCAATCGTTGAATACATTTTCTCACCCTCCTCCAAATTATCTTTATAATTCCCAAATAGAATTTACCTATTCATAGCAATTCTTAAAAATCATACTTTTCTTTGAACCATATCTGGTAATCTATTGATAATAATTCGTGTTGGATCTGTATTCTCGGAGATGGGTCGGAAAACATTGCTTCTACTGAGCAACTTATTACCCCCTGGGTTGCGATGGTCAAATGAATGTGATTTCTCTGTGGAGGCGTTCTCTGTAAAACAATTGAGTACTTACCACTGATGTGTTGAATCCCTTTTAGTTCCAGTTTCCTCGGAAGCTTAGACATTGGCAAGAACTCATCTGTTAGTACTTCAAAGGGTTGATCGCTTTCCAGTCTAATACGAGTTAAGTACGGTTCCCGGGAATAGTTTAACCTCAAAGTGATATCCAGAATTCTTTGGCTATTTTTAGTTGTTTCGACCATTTCAGCCTCCATATTGATTGGCGGCTTTTCATTGAGTATAGGCACATAAATACTTTTGGATTCCTGACCACCGAGATCTTGAATTACTTTTGCAGGTAAGGGATCATCTGAATATACATGTACCTTTCCCTCGCTCTGTCCTGACCATTCCTCCTGAACAGCAACTACCTGTGGATAAGATTTTGTGTAAGCAGGAACCATTCCAAGGGCTAAGATTAATAAAATAATGGTACCTAAAGAAGGCTTACGGACTGCGAATAAAATCTTTTTAAAAAGACTTCGCTTGGGAATCCCAATGTGGAACAGGGACAGAAAGAAAGGAACCAGCAGAACACTGTAAATTACTAAAAAAACCAAAATATAATTATGAATTGCTTGATAAAAGCTGATCCATTGGTGGGAATTCAAAAGCTCCCAATGCATTGAAATAAGGAAATATGGGCCTATTAATACTAAGATAATGTTGGGTAATAAAAACTGAAGGTTCATACACAATAACCAAAATACAAAAGGAAATGCTAAGTCAATACGTGTAAGTGCTAGGATCAAACTAATCCCTAAAAGTAAGCTCACCCCAATAACCCAGTATAGCAGGGGATCTCGAACAATAGGCAGTTTATGTAAGTAACCAGCAATTAGCAGAAAAACCGCCAGAGCAATACCCAGTCGAGCTATTACAAAGATCAAAGGATAGGCAATATATAGAAGTTTCACCTCTTTAACTAGTCCCCACAGCACCTCACCAATTCCGCTTGTAATAACCACAATAACACTAAGTACTAGAGTAACTCCTATTATCGCCAATACTTTTTGCCAAGCATTCTCTTGCCTTTTATGATTCTTATAAATTTTAATCAACATTAATACCGTTAACAAGAATGTTAAGATTGTAATAATTCGTATTCCATAGGAGGGGACAATAATAACATATTTTCCTAACTGAAACGGCAGATAGAATTCATCCCATTCATGGGGCCCTATAGTGTCCATCCCCACTGTAGTCAATAACCGATAGCTGAAGTCTCCGACTTTCTGGAATTCCTCCAAGGATACTTGATCAAGACGATCTTCCGGTCGATGAAAATACCCTTCTGGTCTACCATAGATACCTAGACCAACTGCAGGAATGTTTTGATCTAAAAACGGACTGTAATCACTTGTTCCCCCTTGGGAACTCTCACGAGTCATGATTATCGAATCTCGACTAAGATGAAAAGGAATATCGCATTCGCCTGCCAAGGCTACTACTTGCTTGATTAAATCCGGTGGGGTCGATTTTTTACCGGCAACATCAATTTCCAGAGGACTTCCAACCATATCTATGTTAAGCATCCAACGAACCGCGGATAAGTCTGATTGAGATGTATAAAACTGTGAACCAACAAGACCATACTCTTCAGCTCCGAAGAAGACAAGTTGATAGGTTTCTTCGTGGGACTCTTGACTAAGCACCCTGGCAAGTTCCAATAAAACGCCAACACCTGAACCATTGTCCACTGCACCGGGAGCATTTACAGTAGCCGAGTCATAATGTGCCCCGACAATGATTGTATCGGGCCGTTTTCCTGGCAGTTCAGCGATAATATTCTGACTGCTAATCAGTTCAACTTGTTGTTCCCTTTGCAGCACAGAAGCTTCTCGTACAACGATTTTACTGAAAGGCTGCTCGCGCACCTTCCATCCATTTTGCCTTAGAACATAATCAATATATTGAGCGGCTTTTAATTCTGACTTGCTACCTGCTGGTCGTGGTCCAATTTTTTGTACTAGATGCTTTGTATGTTCATACGCATTATCTGCTGAAAACCCAGGTATTGAATCCTTTAGAACCGAAATGGAATCAGTTTTTGAAGAAGCCGACCACGAAAAAGCAGATAATCCTAACGCCAGTATTAAGATAATTATTATAAATCTGGATTTTTTCATAGTTCATGCCCCTTCGAACTTTAAACTCACTTTGCCAATTCTTATGAAAAACTTCTTACGGTTATGCCTACAATGGTTTTATCCGATAAGAGGTCTATGGTATAATGAGGTCATAATATTTTCCAGGGAGAAGTATGCGCATGCCAAAGAGGAATTCCATCATTTCGATTTTCCTTCTACTAACCTTCAACATTCTATTTATAAGCGGATGTACAATCAAAGTACCTGACCTTTTCCCTGAAGAAATAGCAATATCCGACCTGCCAGCTGAAGCGTTATTTATTGACAAAGACTCCATTTATAATCAGACAGTTAGACTTATCGAATCGGCTCAATCATCAATCTATGTAGAGCAGGCAGTTTTTGACGACCCAAATCTCATCCAACTGCTCATAGCTAAGTCAAGTTCTGGTGTCGATGTACGTATTCTTTTAGATCAGTGGCAAAAGGCCAATCGAACTACCTTGGATCAATTGAAAAGCCAAAATGTCTCAGTTCAGTTTTACCCAGCCCAAAAAGGACAGATTAATCATACAAAATACCTCATTATTGACCATACGCGAGCTCTCATCTACGGCCCTACCTGGACTGCTGAAGGCTTTCAAGCACACGATCTGGCGGTTGAATTAAATGGAAGATCTGCCTGGAAAGCGGCCACACTGTTTTCAAAAGATTGGGCGTTCACTACAACCTTACCCTTAGATGTCTCAAAAACATCCTCACTTCCAGAAGATAATATTATCTTAGCAACCAATGCTAACGTCCGGCAGCAACTTCTTGATCATATTTCTTCCAGCACAGAATCCATTTGGATCGAGACTACTGAAGTTACGGAGCCAGACCTGAAGCAAGCATTGATAGACGCCGCAGCTAAAGGATGTGACGTTCGTCTTATTCTTGATCGTTCATTGACTACTAAAACCCCAGTCACTCTGGAGGAATTGTCATTGAGCGGAGTTAAAATACGTTATTACCCAAGTCAAAGTCAGCTAGGGCTAAACTTAGCACTATTTGATAGCACTGCATTTGTGTTAAGCAGTTCTGGTTGGACACGTTATTCCTTTCTTGCTAACCATGAATTTTCTATTACCGTTCCTTCCCCGGTCGCCACTAACAAACTAGTCACTATGTTTAATATGGATTGGGAAAAAAGCTCCGAATAGAAATATTAGGACTAAAAATCTAAGGGCAGACGCTTCGGCGCCTGCCCTTAGATTTTTAAGTTATGTAACTTATCTACTCTAAACCATCTAAATGTTGACAATCTCCAATAACTAAGGGGATCCATTGATCTCCTTCAACTTCTAAGATATTAAGTGCAGTATTATGCTGCCAAGGAGTTTTAGCCCATTCATGAATTCCAAAACCCATTGCTTTGGTCACTATAAGCTTTAGGGTTAGTCCATGGGTCACCAGACATACAGTTTGGCCTTGATGTATTTGAATAATCTGCTGTAAATAATTCCAGGCTCTATCTGTCACAAGCTCCATGTTCTCTCCGCCAGGTGTTGTTACCAGATGTGGCTCTGAGTCCCATATTTTAAAGATATCAGGATTCCTATCCCTTAACTCTTGCCAAATGCAACCTTCCCAATCCCCAAAGGAAAACTCGCGCAAAGCTGGATCCGATAATATTTTTTTAAGTCCAATTCCCTTCCGAATCTCTTCAGCAGTGTTAATTGCACGAAGAGAATCACTTGTATAAATATGATTAATTCCCTCGTCCTTTAACCTCAGAGCCAAAGATCTCGCTTGAAGTATTCCTTTTTCAGTTAGGGGAGAATCTAAGCTGCCTTGAACTCGTCCTTCTATGTTCCATAAGGTTTGTCCATGTCGCGTTAGAATTATCCTTGTCATAACTACAACCCCTTATAAGCTTCCAGTATAAAATCTCCTGACAAAATAAGTCAGTCTTCAATCTGATATGAAAAGGGCAGGGATTATTTCCCTACCCTTCCCCCAACTTGCCGTAAGACTCCAGGTTTCTGACCCTGCTCTCGCAGGTGGGTACTTAGTTCGAACTTTCCAACTTCCCTTCCTCAAAGAGGGCTTGTTGTAATTATCCGGCATTTAGCTCCCTTGTCACATAATAGGATCAAAACCATGGTAGTCTATACGCACCAGCTAGGATATGTACATATTATAACACTACTGTGCAAAAAAATCCCTAGCAAATCCTTGGAAATTAACGTTTACGTATTTTGTCTTCAACTTCAGCTAGTCGATCTTGAAGTAAGGCAATGGCCATCTCTTGATTACGAACTCGACGCTTCAGATGATCTACCAGTAACGATAATTCACCTACTTCCTCCGTCATAGATTCGAGTGCTCCTCCATGCCGAGGAATTTCTTCGCTGATATCTTCTGATACTATTGGTGCAGTGCTCGGTGGATTTTCCTCAATATCTTGGGTTGCTAATAAATAGCGAAAACGAGCGTATCTTGAATTTCGTCCCGACTGAACTTCAATCACTCCGTCTTCAGCCAAAGCCTGAATAGCTCGCTTTAAAGTTACACTTGCCGCTCCAGTTTCTCGTTGAATATCAGAATATGCTAATTCAAATTCCTTTCCTTGATACATACTAGAAATCTTCTCGAAAAATTCGACAAATTTTCGATGAGTTTTTTCTTTTAATCTCAATGCAAGTCCATCCTTCCATAACGAGAGTAACACAACTTAAAAATCATTTTTATTATATCAAATTTATGGAAAAAAGCTATACTGAATATTGTTAATATTTAATTTTAATCAAACTATTAACTATAATATTTATTAATCACTCTACCTACTTCCACTTGTACAATTACAAATTAGAAAGTAGCCAGATTAATAATTTCAATATCTATCCGAAACAATTATTTATCACCATAAAGTTTTTGGATTACCTCGTCAGACAATCCAAAGGTATGCTCATCTGAGGGAAATAGGTTTGACTTTACTTCTTCTCCGTATTGCTTTATTGCTAGTACACTTGCAGCTCTTAGTTCCGCATATTTTTTTACAAATTTAGGGGTAAACCGTTTAAAAAGCCCTAAAATATCATGAAAGACAAGAACTTGTCCATCACATTCTGCACCGGCACCAATACCTATAGTCGGTATTTTTAACTCTTGGGAGATTTGTGCAGCAACTTGCCTTGGTATCGCTTCAAGTACAATCATAAAAGCACCTGCCCGCTCTATTGCCGAACCATCTTTGACTAGCCGGGTTGCACTTTCCAGGTCACGACCTTGAACTTTAAATCCGCCAAGCTGTGTGGCTGTCTGAGGGGTCAAACCAATATGTCCAACAACTGGAATTCCAGCACGAGTAAGAGTTTTAACGATTGGTTCGATATCTACTCCTCCCTCTAGCTTAACAGCATCAGCACCGCCTTCTTTTATTAGACGTCCAGCATTTAGAATCGCTAGATCTACCGTGGCGTAGCTCATAAAAGGCATATCAGCAACGATAAAGGTCTGTGGAGCTCCCCTGCGAACTGCTTTAGTATGATGCAGCATTTCTTCCATAGTGACTGGAACAGTCGACTCATATCCTAAAACAACCATCCCTAAAGAATCACCCACAAGAATTATATCGACAGCCGCTTCTTCAACCAACTGCGCTGAAGGATAATCATAGGCTGTCAACATACTAATTTTCTCACCGATTTCTTTCATTTTTTCAAAATCCGGAATGGTTTTTCTCATAGTGCTTACCTCCCTATATTTATAAATTTGATTTAATATTAATTTTCAGTCATACCCTGCATGACTCCGGCATAGGTAGTTATTAAATAGCTTTCAATAATCAGGCCTTGCTTCTGTCTAGCTATACAAAAGGAGGGATAAAAGCCCATGTCAAAATCCTTTCAAATCAGCTTAGTTTTAAAAGGTATTCTTGTAGCCTCGATTTTAGCAATGGTATTCTCTCTCATTTTTGGTATTCTACTTTCCTTCACATCTCTTCCGGAATCCAATTTGATAATCAACATTATCTTTGGGGCAAGCGTCTTTATTTCAGCCTTTATTACAGCCTACCAATCAGGCACTAGGGGTTTGTACTACGGAATATCTGTTGGAGTAGGATTCATTCTTTTGGTATTGATCATTTCCTCCGTTTTCTGGTCTGATACCCCAGTATGGCTCAAAATAGCTGAGAAGGCTATTGTGGCACTTCTCTCAGGTGGGATTGGTGGAATTATTGGAGTTCTGTTCCCTCAATCGTAGTTTATTATGCAAAACCTGGTCTTGCGAGAAGAGGGAAATCTCATAGTGAGATTTCCCTCTTCTCTATTGTTTATATTTTTCTACTTATATTCAAAAATTCCTGCCAGATACCTAGAACAATTTCTCTACTAACTTTTCATTTTACTCTCAAGGATATACAATTACTATGTTAATTAAGAATTGTTTGTTTAGGAGGAAAAGCCATGTGCATCGAAAAAACACCTTGGGAACAAGTAATAGAATTCCATGGACATACCTGTACCGAAATAGCTTTAGGCTATAGAGTAGCCCAAATTGCTAATCGAGAATTAGGAGTTTCTGAGATATTCGATCCAATGATTAAAGTTACTGCCTATATTCATTCCTGTGCACTTGATGCTTTTCAAATTATAAACCGAGCAACCTACGGGCGAAACTCTCTCTTTGTTGAAGAACAGAATATTCACAGCTATGTTTTTCAGACTAAGGACAATGCTGAAAAGTTACAAATCACCGTAACTCCAAAAATTATTGAAATAATAACTGAATCTGCAGTATCATTAGGCAAACGTGAACGCCAGGCTAAGACAATAGAAGCGATAAAGGTAATTCTTGGGGCTGAAGAGGCATTGTTCTGCGAAATAAAACACAAAGCCTAACCCTAAATTAATTAATAGAATTAGTCATTAGTCCTTAGTGACTTCCAGTTTCTTATCCTTCCATATTCTCCAAGCTAACAGGAGTAGCGCAATAAATACAGCCGCCATACTACTCCATTGAGCGGCTGTCCAGTTAAACAAAAACCTTGGACTATCTCCCCTCAAACTTTCCAAAAAGAATCTTGAAAGGTTATACAAAACCATATATAACAAGAATATCATACCTGAAGGCCACTTTCTTAGCTTCAATATAACAAGCAAGGCAAAAATAATGACGTCAACTTGCCCTTCCCACACTTCCGCAGGCCAGAGGGGTTGGTCTCCGAAGGTATTTCGTGCAATCGTGCCGATGGGATAAAGAATCCCAAAATCTCCGCCCGTTGGCCCTCCAAAAGCGTCTCCATTCATAAGATTGGCATTTCGGCCAACTGATTGAGCCAATATAAGTCCCGGTGCAGCAATATCTGCTAATTCCCAGAAGGATAGTTTCTTACGCCAAACATAGATTGCACCAGCTAATAACGCTCCAGCAACGCCACCCTGAATAGAGAGCCCTCCATGCCAGATAGCGATGATTTCGCTGGGATATTTACTATAATATCCCCAGTCGAAAAAAAACACTTGCCAGAAGCGGGCCCCCAAAATACCGGATAAAAGTAAGATCGGCGCTAAATCCATAAATGTGTCTATTAATTCCGGCCGTCCATCCGCTTTGGCAAAGTATAGCGTAAGCCCTACCCCAATGATGAACGCTAAAGCAAAAATTGTCCCATAGGCCCGAATAGGAAAATCACCAATAAAAAACCAATACTGATGCATGACTTCCTCCCTATATTTAATTCAAAAGAAGATCCTACCCCAGGTAAAAAGTGGGGGTTTAGTTCTGAAGGTTCATCTTCTGCGCTTTCCATTATAGCTCCTAGGAGATGTTATCTCAAGTTTCACGATAACCCCTCAAAAGAAAGAGACAGACTTAATGTTTTAAAGTCTGTCTTTAAATAATTACAAACTATTTAGTTTTGTGTAAAAAGGATCATATTTATTGGGATTAGGTATCACGGCATCACGTTCAGCTTTCCCAGCTGGTTTCTGAACCCTTTGGAAATAATCTGAATGTTTTTTCTTAGCCGACCCAGCATCGGAATATAATGTAATTACTAATGCAGCAAATACTATGAGTGCAACTAACCAATAAAATAACATTTCACAACACCTCCATACTCATTTTATGTCCTACAGCGATATTGTCAAGTTATTTTTCAGGCCTTTTTGTTAATTATTAACTTTTTCCCAATTTACCTTCAAGCGATCACCTGGATGTAAAACTGTTGTAAACTCTGCCGGCTGCCCATTAACCGTAAGGGTTAAAGTTTCACCTGTATGCACTTTATCAGGGAACTTAACATAGGGCAATAGCTCTGATAATATTGGTTTTTGTTTATATCCACTAACTCTTAGCTCCGTACCATCTCTAAGCAGCTCAGATTCTGAAACAGGCTGCCCCTGTGATGTGATAATAATTTCTTGAATAGGATATTCCACTTCTTCCTCGTTGATGTGGAAGACCATTGGCTGGGGCTTAAGCTTCAGATCTCCTACTGTAAGCTCCTTCAGTCGAGTCTCTATCGAATCTCCATCCTGTATAGGTCTGTTACCCTCTGCCAAGCAATTATTTACCCAGACCTGGCGGTCAAGTTCAAATCTAAGCAGTTCTCCATTAACCGTTATCTCAATGGCTTCTTTTTGATTTATATTATATTTCTTTTGCTGGAGCAAATTATCCAAATCATTATTATTTAGATAGGCTACTTTGTACCCATCTCGAATTTGATCTGTTTCACACACTAACTGATCATCAACAAAGATTTGCGGGACATACTTCTCACTTTGCCCATTCCACAAAATCCATTTTGTAACATATAACGGCAAGACATCTTTAAAACAAATCTGAGCATCTTTTCCGGATTCACCAGGGGTAAAGATAATCTCATCTCGAGCATTTAAAGATTGATCGAGCTTACTGGGTTTTCCGTTCACTAATAACTGAGCAGGACTCCCTAGGGTTCCTCTTATAACCTGCATTTCGCCATTTAGTTCAAAGGTCAAGGCTGCCCCCGGCTTCCCTAAAAATGAACGCGGCTGTATTCCAGCAGCTAACAAGGCTTCGGCTACCGTTGCTAATTGCAAGGCAAAAATAGGGACTGATGTCCCATTTACTGAGACCGTATAATATTGAAGCCCATTCCCTTCCAACGCTGCAATTCCAATTCCAATGGGCGTAATGGTTTCCGGCCCCTTTAAAGTTTTCTCACCACTAATTCCAGCTAATCTGTCCCTAACTTGAATCCCAACTCGATTCTGAGGAATTCCTAAAGTCTCTGCCAACAGTTCACTGAGTAAAGGGGTTAAACTTCCGCCCCCAATAAGAATAATGGCGTGGGGGACACCGTTATTTAACTTTAAAATCTCATTGGAAATATTTTCGGCAAGTCTTACAACCACTGGCTTAATAATTTCCAAGATGTCGGACTGTCCTACAACGACTTTAGCTCCCAAAAAATCCGTAAAACTTAGTTGTTTTTTCTTCTGCAGTTCTCGTTTGACCTTTTCTCCAACTTTGAAATCTAACAGATATTGGGTACAGATCTCCTCAGTGACCTCATCCCCGGCCATGGGAACCATCCCATAGGCGAAAAAGGAACCACTTCGAGTCAGCGCAATATCAGCAGTTCCTGCCCCCACATCCACTAAGGCTAGATTAAGACGTCTCATATTCGGGGGGATAGCTGCCTGACCAGCTGCAATCGGTTCTAACGTCAAACTCGTCATTTCCAGACCAACTCTTCCCAGCACTGCCACCAAACCATCGACGACGGTCCGAGGTAAGAAAGTCGCAATTACCGATACCTTCGCAACTCTCCCCCGCTGTCCGACTAGGTTCGCTATTTCCTCTCCCTCATTCCATCTGGCAATCGTATTATACCCTACACAGTGATAGCTTTGTAATTCTTCATTAGCGGACGACTGGAGCTGACGCAGAGCTTGATGAACAGCTTCAATTTCTAAAGCTAATACTTTCTCTCTCTCCCAGCGCACCGGCAAGAGTTCCTTTTGTTCAACTACAGCAACTTCTGTCCTAAGAGCACGACCGGCAGCAGCTACAGCAACCTGTTTCAACTTGGTATCTATCTTTTTTTCTAATTGTGTTTTAACCTTGTCAACTGCCCTCGCAACTTCATCCACATCATGGACTTGTCCATCATACATGGCTCGTTGACGGTGTTCAGTTTGAGCACTTGCTAATATCTCATAAGTTTGATCTTCATTCTTTATCATTACAAGTCCCATAACCATTCGGGTTCCAATATCCAGCGCAAAAATCGGTTCCAATTGTATCACCTCTCTATCCGTAAATTCGCCCTTATTAGAACAAAATCCTGCTCGCTATGAAAGCTGATAAGTCTCAACTCGATTCTTCCCCTTACTTTTAGCCAGATATAATGCCTCATCAGCTTGCTTCAGCAAGCTAAGACCTGCTGATTCTAAACTGGAACCATCAAACCCTTCAAGCTGTTCAGTACTCGTCATACCAATGCTCACAGTAAACATAATGTTCCCTTTTCTACTGATTATTTTAATTTCACTAATTCTTTCTCGAATCTTTTCAGCCACAATCCTTCCTCTTTCCAGAGACGTTTCCGGGAGCATGACTAAGAATTCTTCCCCTCCGAACCTAACGGGTAAATCCATTTCTCTAACTGAATCTCTCAGCACTTTGGCTAAAGCTTTCAGAGCTTTGTCCCCTTCTAAATGACCGAATTTATCATTAATGATTTTAAAATTGTCCACATCTAGCATTAACAATGTAGAAGGATGTTCTAATCGGCAAGCTCGATCTAATTCAAGGTTGAATTGTTGCTCAAAATACCGCCGGTTCGCCAAACCTGTCAAGTAGTCTTTTAAAGATAACTTTTCCAGTTCTTTATACTGAACTTTTAAATTTGAGGTCATAATATTAAAATTTTGGATGACTCGTTGGAAATCAGGATGTCCTTTAAAGTTAATCTGACGATTCAAATCTCCCGCCGCTACCTGCTCTGTGGCAAGGGTAATTTCTTCTAGGGGCTTAATAATTAGTTGAGCAAATATTACGCTGACTAATAAGCCTAAAGCTATAACCAGTAGCATTGTACCAATTGTCATATCCATATTAACTCTGCTCATGGCATAGATATCCTTATGGGGGATTTCATAAACAACTACCCAATTATTGGTATCTAGTTTGCCAAAGGCTACACACACATCTCCGATTTTTGTTGAAATAGAATCGACAATTCCCTCCTTTTGTGCGTAAATGTAGGATAGGATTTCTCGTTCAGCAACTGTTTTACCCACCATTTCCTTATCTTTATGGTAAACTATTGTCCCGTGTCCATCAACAACATATAGATTACCTTGTTTATTGTTCTGAAAGCCTTGAAATAATGAATTAAAAATATTGTTACTGTTCCATAGATTAATGCTCATGGCTAGAACTCCAGATGTTTGACCACCTTCTATCACTACATTACTGACAAAGATCACAGGAGAAGCATCGCTTGTTTTTGTTAGAACTACATCCGATAAATAGATTCGATTAGTTTTCAAAGGTGCCTGAATGTAATCGCGATAACTTATATTACTCGTTTGTCTTAATTCAACCAGGCCTTGAGGTGATGTATAAAAAAGTTGCACTATCCCTTGTAAATCTGTCAAGGCCCCACCTGTAAAAATCGAGCTGCCTTTTACAAATATCTCGATTGCCTCTCCGGCTTCTTTTAATCTCTGAGGGGTAGATAGCCCAATTTTTCGGGATAAATAATCTACATCGTTAAGGCTTTTCTTTAGGTTCCAGTCAAGCCTAGCTGCTAAAAAGTCAACATCATTTAGCATTACTTGGTGGTATCTCTCTTTTACTAAATGGGGAGTCATATAGAATAAAGTAAAAGCTCCAGGTATCCCTATAGCAAGAATAATCAAAATTACTATTATACCTATTAACTGTTTAAATAATTTACTTTTATAAATAAAGTTCAGAGAAGAATCCATAGAAGTTTCCTCCTTGAAGGTAGATTTAACCTCTATCATAATTTAATTTCATTAACTCACCAATTACTTCGATGATAAATAAAGGTTTCAGGGCAACTTAATAATATTTGACTGCGAAATCATATCATATAATAATTATAATCTCTATGATATTTCTCAATATTTCTTGATATTTCTATAATGAAAACCAAATCACAAGTAAAACCCTGAGTAACCATCTGCTCAGGGTTTTCTTGTGATTTAGTTTTGAACGCCATCTAACTTAATGTCATTCATTTAACCGATACTGAGTTTTCCCATACTCCTCAATTTCAAGCTTTTTCTTTTCGTAGCCCTTACGCCCCATTAAAGCGTAGGTTCCGTTTTTGCCTTCTTCAACTCCTGGTTGATCGTATGCGTTTATATTAAGCAACTCTCCCATGTAGGCTGTTTCCCACTCTAAGAGCAGTAAAAGTTGACCAATATTATACTCATCCAAGCTGGAAAGAATAATCTTTTGGTGTTGTCGATTAGCAAGGGTGAGTGCATATTCAGTCGCTTTTTGTTCTGCAAATAACAACTCTTCTAAGGTGCGTCCCCCTAAAAAGTGAATATCCTCGGGCAACCCTGAATCCAATGGAATTATTCGGCTTTCTTTGAATCTTTCAACTGTTACAAAGGTAAGGACTTTGTCATCCGGCCCCTCTACATAGAGCTGTACTTGGGAATGCTGATCAGTCACGCCAAGGGCTTTAACAGGAGTCTGACCTACGAATACCTCTCGCCCTTGAAGATCGTAACGTTTCCCCAGGCTTTCAGCCCATAATTGGGCGTACCAATCTGCCATGGTTTTTAAGCCATCTGCATAGGGCATAAACACAGAAATATTCTTTCCCTTTTGCCAAGATAAGTAGGCTAATCCTGCCCGTAATTGTGCTGGGTTAGCAAGTACCCCTTTAGATTCCCAGATCCAATGATCCATGCTTAGGGCACCATCCATAAGCTGATCAATATCAATGCCGCATACCGCCGCTGCCAGCAAGCCTACCGGAGTTAGTTCAGAAAATCGGCCTCCTATCCCCGCAGGTATAACAAAGCGCTGAAAGCCTTCTACAAGGGCAATAGGCAAAAGATTTCCTTTTTCTTTATCCGTGGTGACAACAATATGCTCTGGATAGCTGTTTCCACACTCTCTACGTAATATATCACGAACAATGAGAAACTGCGCCATGGTTTCTGACGTGTTACCCGATTTGGAAATCACATTAAATAGGGTTTTCTTTGGATCAAGTATCTCCATCAGCTCATTAAAACGAACCGGGTCGATATTGTCTACAACATATAAGCGGGGCCGATGCCCGCGCTTTTCTGGAGGAAGTTCATTGTAGTAGTAGTGGTTTAAGGCTTGATGAACTGCTAAGGGGCCCAGGGCTGACCCCCCGATTCCTAACACGACAAAGTTATCAAACCGGGTAGCAACAGTGTCAGCATACTTAATTATTTCCGGAACCTGTTCCTTTATAGAAATCAAAAGCTTGGTAAAATCTAGCTGGCCAGCCTCCCAGCGTATTTCAAGGGAAGTCTTAGCTTGGTCTAGCTTGGTTTGAAGACCCAGCAACTCTTCATTCCTAAATCCATCGGGGTTTTGTGGACCCTTCATCATCCCAGTATAGTCTATCTGTAATCCTAACTGACCTTGATTACCCATTCACTCACCTCATCTCCGCGTATGGACTTCCTGGCTAAATTGAAAGCTGATTTGCTAAATCATAAAGTTCTCTGTTAAAGGGTGGCATCTCGCCGTAGGCAACATCGAGAGGGATAGAAACCACATTCTGATTGACATATGCAGTCATTTTATTGGTCTCCTTAGACATAATAATTTCAACAGCTTTTCCTCCCATGGCTGCTGCAATCACAGCATCTAAAGCACTTGGGTTGCCGCCACGTTGAAGATGTCCCAAAATAGTAATCCTAGTATCAAAGCCTGAACGAGAGTGTAATTCCTCGCCAATTTTATAGGCGCTTCCTGCCCCCTCAGAAACAATGATAATACTGTGATTTTTCCCACGCTGATGACCCCGTTTCAACTTTTCACATATCTCATCGAAATCAAAGGGTATTTCAGGTACTAAAATTGACTCAGCACCACAAGCTATTCCTGCCTGAAGAGCAATATTTCCACAGTGCCTGCCCATAACTTCAACAACAAACGTCCTTTCATGGGAGGTCGCGGTATCTCTAATTTTACCAACAGCATCGATAACTGTATTAACTGCCGTATCAAAACCTATGGTTAGATCTGTCCCCGGGATGTCATTGTCGATAGTTCCAGGTATACCAACTATTTGAATTCCTTTCGCCAAGGTTTGGGCTCCTCTAAACGAACCATCTCCACCAATGACCACTAAAGCATCAATTTCATGCTTATGTAACTGCTCTAAGGCCTTTTGTTGGCCTTCAGGAGTCATCATTTCTGCCGAGCGAGCTGTTTTCAGGATGGTTCCGCCGCGCAGAACAATATCTGCTACAGAACCTAAGCTCATTTCTGTGAGTTCTCCATGGATTAACCCTTCGTACCCTCGACTAATTCCATACACCCTTAGACCATGAAAAATCCCTTTTCTGACAACGGCCCGAAGGGCAGCATTCATACCAGGAGCATCCCCTCCACTCGTTAGTACCCCTATACGTTTAATATCTCTTGACATTGAATCACCTCTTTCTATTATTTTTCTTTAATGTTGCTTTTTAGTCAAACACGCTACTCTATAGTTTCTTCATGATCAAAACAATTTAGTACTGACTGATAAATTCTAATTAATTCTTTATCTTTAACTAGCTTGTCCTGCATCTTTTGGTACGACAAGATAATGCTATTATGATTACGGTTAAAATAGCTAGCTATAGCCGGGAAAGAAATATGGCAAAGGCTTCGTATTGCATAAATAGCCATTTCTCTAACTTCATTAACATTTTTTTTACGACTTGCACTCTGTAAGTCCTCAACGGAAACTCCCATAGTTTGAGCTACATTTCTAATAATGTTGATTGGATCAGGGGCCTTAAGCATTTTGCGTTCTTTTTCGTACCAGTAAGCTTGAAAACAAGCAAGACTTAATTCATCTTCATGAAGTTCGGCAAATTTTATGTAATCCCCAATCGTCTTAACAGCGTCTGCTAAATTATCGATTCTCTTAGAGATCATGCATAATACGGATTTAGCTACGAAAAGACGTTTTTGATGGACATATTCTTCTAAAAAGGCTTCCAATTCAAATTCTTGAGGACGCTCTATAGGAATAGCGACACCACTTAATAGACGCGAAGCCAGCCGCTCACCTAAAAACCCCAAATCTAGTCGATCAGCTTCACACGTAATTACCAACTTGCCGCCATTATTATTGATATACTCGTAGGTATAATGTAACTCTTCTATTGTTTTGGCTTTTCCAGCCAGACATTGAAGGTCATCAATCAGCAACAGACGAGTTGAACGATACCTCTCACGAAATTGGTTGAGATTTCTTTCCTGAGCTGCGTAGGCATATTGACGTGCAAAGGCTAAAGCATCGGTGATTACCAGCCCATTTTCGGATTGGTTTTTTTTGTAGAGGTATTGGAGCAGAGCAGATTTCCCAACCCCTCGTGGTCCATAAATCAATGTTACATTAGGAGCATTCTCGAATTGAAATTTTTTTGCTAAACGGCAGGCTCGAATGTTAAAATCTCTTACAAACCAGTTCAAGCTAGCCTCTCCTTTATTAATGATTGACATAATATAAAATTAGTAGTTATTGTAATCTTTTAACACAAATACAAAAATACCTTTTCTCAAACAAATGTGGACTTTAAATATTTAATGGATTTATTGCTCCTTATCGGTCTTCTGATCCGCTAAATATCTATAGCATTCACCAGCAATAACTGTTAAGGGTTTACTGCGACGGGTTAAAAGATAAAAGCCACGTTCAATATTAAAGTCTTTAACCTTCGCCCACTTAATCCCTTGTTTTTCGCAGGACTCGAGTGCATGTTTTGAAAGAAATGAATAGCCTATACCCGAACGAACTGCATTTTTAACAGTTTCTGTACTTCCAACTTCTAAGGCAATATTAAAGTCATTGAGATCTAAATCGAGTTTAGCTAGAGCTTCTTCAAATGTTCGACGATGTCCCGATCCTGTCTCACGAATTATCATAGGATCCCCTTTTATGGAATCAAGGTCAATGGATTCACTAGTACTTAGAGGATGTTGGCAAGATACTACAAAACCCAATTCATCTTTCATCCAAAATTCGGAGGTCAATTTTTCGGTATCAAATATTGCCCCAACTACAGCGAAATCTACTTCATGAGCAAGTACTTTTTCTGCCATCTCCAAGCTATCCCCAATAGACAGTTTGAATTTTATCTCTGGATAAAGTTTTCGAAATTCAGATAAATATCCCGGCAGTAAGTATTCGCCTGGAATGTGTGAAGCCCCAATATGTACTTTTCCACTCATCAGTATTTCTGAATCTCCAATTTCCCGCATAAGCTCTGACCATTCAGCAAGCATGTGCAAGGTATGACGATATACCGTCTCTCCTTCGGGGGTAAGAGCAAATCCCTTACCTTTGCGATAAAGCAACTTGACCCCTAGTTTTTCTTCAAAAGCTCTGATTTGGTTAGAAACAGCAGGTTGGCTGATCCCTAATTTTCGCGCTACAACAGTAAAACTCTGTTCTTCGACTACCTGTCCAAACAACCGCATCAAATCTAACATATTGCACCTCTATCCTGAGTGAACTTATTCAACAAACCTTAGTATGGTAGCTTGGCCTGTAAATTATGATCAAATTAGATATAGAAAGAAGAGGGCAAGCCCTCCTCTTATGCTATAGAATCACTCAAAACAATTTACTTTATACTTAAGCTTGTATTGTAACTTTTTTCATCCTTTGATCTTCCAGAGGTTTATCCGATCTATCTCTCGGGGCGTTGACAATACGATCGACTTCCTCCATACCTTCAATCACTTTTCCAAAAGAAGCATATTGTCCATCTAGATGACTTGAAGCCTTAACAACAATAAAGAACTGAGAACTTGCAGAATTTGGAGCTGAAGTACGAGCCATAGATATTACGCCACGATCATGTCTCAAGTCGTTTTTAAAGCCATTACCGGTAAACTCTCCACGAATAGTCTTTTTACTTCCACCCATTCCCGTGCCATTAGGGTCTCCCCCTTGAATCATAAAGCCTGGTATACATCGATGGAAAATTAGTCCATCGTAAAAGCCTTCAGAAACAAGCGATATAAAGTTTTCAACAGTTTCAGGCGCTATTGATGGATAAAGTTCAATCTTAATCGTGTTGTCGTTTTCCATTTCGATGATTACTATTGGGTTTTCCTTTGCTTGATCTTGAGTTTCGTTTGTCACCCCAGTGACCTCCTTTATGTTTTGGATATTTTCCATTGTATATTATACCACCGGATTTAGAGTTTCCCTAATGTATGGAAAATATTTTAGTTGGTACGACTTGTCCTCCCTCGTTTTTGACTATAGAGATAGATCAAGAATACAATGATTGCTAATACAATTCCGCTCCTTGCCAAGTAATGGTGTAAGATATGAGTGATCTTCTGCCAATGCACGCCAAGAATTCTTCCTAACGAGATAAAGGTTAAAGACCAGATAAAAGCCCCTGTGGCAGCCAAGACAACATACCTTCCAAAATTCAGCTTACTCATCCCTGAGAAGTAAGCTGTAAAGTGACGAAATCCAGGAAAGAAGTAGCCAATTACGATAAGCCTATCACCATAACACTGAAACCATCCTTCAGCTCTAGCAATCTTCTTTTCATTGATATGAAGATAGGGAGCGACTTTATGTAAGAAGGGAATGCCTAATCTCCTTCCTATCCAATAACTTAAAATCATACCAAGAAAACTTCCAAAGGTAGCAACCATAAGTGTTTTTCCAAAGTCCATTCTTCCTAGAGAGGTCTGAAAACCACTAAAAGTCATCAGGAATTCGTCTGGGACAGGAACCCCAACCAGACCACAAGTAAGTAAAGCAAATAAACCGATATACCGAAAGTGATAGATTATGTCAATTAAATTCTGTTCTAACCCTTGCATGCCCTACCTGCTTTCCCCACTATATTACCCTAGGTAAATTTTAGGGCATAGTTTATTCTATACTGTCACGATTGATTTAGCTTAAGACATTTATCACAAATTGGCTAATTAAATAATACTTATGTCCGTGGGTATTTTACCATATACCTTAACTCTTAGCCATCTAATCTTATCATGAACAACATATGCTTTCTTCAGACAATTTTTTCCTCGAATCAAAGAGTATGCATATAAAGTAAATTCTACCTTGTGTGATTAAAATCCTTTATTTATCAATAAAAACAGACGCTATTTCTAGCATCTGTTTTCATTTGATTGAATTTCTCGTATTTATAGCTAATTACCGCCATTTTCTTCGTTTTTTGTTGCTAAACGACGGCTTACCATCCCATTCGATGATTCATAGATGAATTTCTTGTTATCGACTACTGTTTCAAGGGCGACTGATTTTCCCCAGAGAAATTGAACTAATGCTAAAGTTTTCTCGAGATAAATAATATCCAAATCTACCCCTTCATGACAGTGTTTTAGCAATAGCCCCCCTTTACCTTCAAAATCTCGTTCAATAACAACAATCCGTGGATGCCCTCCGTTAACTAATTGCTTGACTAGATTATCCCGAACCTTCTCCCATTCGTTTTCCGTAACCTGCCAATGAGCACCGACTTTACGATAATTGAATAGATTCAGATCCTCGACTAATTCTTTGCTAAGGTGATTTCGAATGAAAGAAAGGTCGTTTTCAATCTCGCGTAGTTCAAAAAGTTCAGAGGCAGATTTCTTTTCGGCTAAATGTTCCCAAATCTTCACTCCCAAGTAGTAAGGATTTAAGCCCAAGCGCGAAGGCTGGACAACCTGACTATGCATTAACGCAAATTCTAGTGATTCAGCGTCTGTAAGACTGAGTTCTCGCATGATTCTTGCGTGCCAGAAGGTTGCCCAACCTTCATTCATTATTTTAGTCTCAATTTGCGGATAAAAATAGAGTGATTCTTCTCGAACAATACTAACAATATCCTTTTGCCATTCTTCAAGACCTGGGGCAAATTTAATCAAGTATAACAGTAAGTCTTCATATTCCAGTAGTGGGTCAACATCAGCATCATCTCTTGACATGTCTTCCCACAAATCTTCATAAGGTGACGCGACACCCTTCTTATTCGTCTTCTTAACAGAATCTCCTTTCCCTAGGACTTTAACAACCCCTCCGCCACAGTTGCCTTTACACCCTTTACTTTGACAATTCAAGTTCTGCGCCGTGCTCATTCTGTCAATCTTCCCTAGATTATCGGATTCTTGTAGAGCGCCGATGTGGGCTCGATAATCTACGTGTTCTTGAATCGCCAAGACTGCATCCATGATTTTCTCTACTTTTTCTCTGCCATACTTTATTTCATAGTCGTGGATTCTCTCGGCATGCGCGCTCATCCGTTCAACCATATCCTTAGGGGTTCTTGAAAAATAATGATTATGCTTAAAGAAATCAACATGAGCATAAACGTGCCCAATCACAAGTTTATTCTGTACGAATCGATTTCCCTCTAACAAAAAGGCATAGGCTGGATTGGTATTAACGACTAATTCATAGATTCGGCTCAGGTTTAAATCATACTGCATTTTCATTTTATAAAAGGCTTTGCCAAAACTCCAATGAGTAAAACGAACCGGCATCCCATATGCTCCAAATGTATACAATGCTTCCGCTGGAACAATTTCAAAATTTACCGGGTAGAAATCAAGCCCCATACCTCGGGCCACTTGTGCAATCTCTTGCGCTGCCATATTCAAGGCTACCATCTCACTGTCCATGACTCCCCCCCTCGTATACCGTCATTTAGACTAAACCAACTTTACCTGAGCGTAGCTTACTTAAGAGAAAACTGTTTTAAGTGCATCATATACTTCGTTACGATCCCTAATCGTTACTAAACGCAGCTTCGGGTCTGATATACGCTTTAGGGTGGACATAAGTGTACTTGAATAATGGGTTCTTAAGATCTCTCCATATCCGACAACCTGACTTACTTCAACCAAGTTCTTCATCAGAGTCAATGCTCTAGAATTATCTGAACCAATGTTATCCCCATCCGTAAAATGAACCGGATAAATATTGTAATGAGCTGGGGGATAATCCTTTTCAATTAAATCCAGTGCAAACTTATAGACGGATGAGCAACGAGTACCACCGCTTTCACCCCGAGTAAAAAACTCTTCCTCAGTAACTTCTTTTGCTTCAGTATGATGTGCCAGAAAACGCATTTCGACGTTTTCATATTTTAAGCGTAAAAAACGCACCATCCAAAAAAAGAAGGTTCTGGAAATGTACTTTTCAAACTGGCCCATTGATCCTGATGTATCCATCATTGCTAAGATAACTGCATTAGTCTCAAAATTCGGTCGAGTCTCCCAAGTCTTAAACCGCAGATCTTCTGGAGTAATCTTTAAGCGTTTGTCTTTTTCTATCTTTTTCGAAAAAGCCTGCCGTTTAATACTTTCAAGTAACGTCCGTTTTTTGTCAACATTTGCCATTAATCCTTTCTTACGTACGTCATTAAATTCCGGACGATCATGAGCAATCAGCGGCCGTTTCTTATCATCAAGATTAGGCAGTCTTAATTCTTCAAATAATATATTTGCCAAATCTTCATAGGTAACCTCTGCTTCATAAATATCCTGTCCTGGTTCTTCACCTGCCCCACTGCCCTTACCCTTTCCTTTGCCGGCAACTTGTTCCCGTCCTAAGATATCTCCTGGAGCCATCTTTTTACTGCCTTGTCCGGTGTGGTTTTGCTTATTAAAGTCATACCTAAAGCGAAATTCCTCTAATGAGCGCATGGGAATCTTTGTGTTCTTTTTTCCATCAGATAGAATTATGCTTTCATCGACGATTAAATCTCCCATTTGTTGTTTAATGACTTCTTCAACTTTCTCCTTATGCCTTGATTGATCCAGATATCCTTTGCGATGCAAACTCCAGTCATCTCGGCTTACAATAATGTCATCCGCCATACAAATCCCTATCCTCTCTACCGGTTAAGGAGGGCTCCAACATATTTGACAATCTCATTGGCACAGATAGAACAGTATCCATGTTCTTTAACGAGTCTATCCATAACATTGTTAATTCTCCTCAGCTGTTCCTGATCAGGATGAGATACTGAAGTGGTAATTTTCACTATGTCTTTAAGATCGGCAAATAATTTCTTTTCAATAGCTTCTTTCAGACGCTCATGAGATTCGTACCCAAAGGTTCTGCCTTTTCTGGCATACATTGAAATGCGAATTAGTATTTCTTCTCTAAAGGTTTTCTTAGCATTTTCTGATACGCCAATTTGTTCTTCAATACTGCGCATAAGTTGTTCATCAGGTGCCATTTCTTCCCCGGTAATGGTATCGTATATTTTTGTAGAATTGCAGAAGGCTTCAACATTATCCAGATAATTATTTAAAAGTGACTTAGCAGATTCTTCATATGCATATACAAAAGCCTTCTGAACTTCCTTTTTAGCCATTTCATCATATTCACGCCGTGCTACAGCGATTAGATTCAAAAGATTTTCCTTATCTTCTTTCATTATCGAAGTATGCTGAGATAACCCATCTTTTAATGCTCTTAAAATATCTAAGGCATTAATACACTTATGCTCATCCCGAATTAAAGCAGTGGATATTCGGTTAATAACATAACGCGGATCTACACCGCTCATGCCCTCGGCCAGTTCTTCCCCTTCCATAGTCAGTTCTTTAATATCTTTTTGGTTAAATCCTTCAACATTCTCACCATCATAAATACGCAACTTCTTTACCAAGTCCATACCCTGCTTCTTTGAAGGTTTTAACCTTGAAAGAACACTAAAGACAGACGTGGCCCATAGACTGTGTGGTGCCAGATGTACATTTCTGATATCACTTTGGCTAATTAGTTTCTCATAAATTTTTACTTCATCACTCACCCGAAGATTGTAGGGAATTGGCATAACAATGATCCGTGATTGTAGAGCTTCATTTTTCTTGTTTCCAATAAACGCACGATATTCATTCTCGTTCGTATGCGCGATTACCAACTCGTCCGCGGAAATCAACGCAAAACGACCTGCTTTAAAATTTCCTTCTTGGGAAAGACTTAAAAGATTCCAAAGAAACTTCTCGTCTGACTTCAGCATTTCCTGGAACTCCATAAGCCCTCTGTTGGCCTTATTAAGCTCACCATCGAATCGATAGGCACGAGGATCTGATTCCGAACCATACTCTGTGATTGATGAAAAGTCAATACTTCCAGTCAAGTCTGCAATATCTTGAGATTTAGGATCGGATGGAGTAAAGGTTCCTACGCCTACCCGTTGTTCCTCTGAAAACAAAATCCTCTTTATTGGAAAACCTTCGACCTCCCCAGCAAACTCTTCATCCAGACGCAGGCGGCAAACGGGGCACAGATTTCCTTCGATACGAATCCCGTAGGTATCTTCAAATTGTTGACGTAAAGATACTGGCAACAAATGCAGGGGATCTTCATGCATGGGACACCCATCGATGGCATAGACCGCTCCTTCCTCTGTTCTCGTGTATTCTTCAAGTCCTCTTTTTAATAGACTGACAATAGTAGATTTTCCTCCGCTTACAGGCCCCATTAACAGTAAAATCCTTTTACGAACATCTAAGCGCTTCGCTGCACTATGAAAATACTCCTCAATCAGCTTCTCTAACGTCTTATCCAGCCCAAAAAGCTCTTTGTCAAAGAATTTATACGTTTTCTGATCCCCAATCGTTTCAACCCCGGCCGCTTTGATCATTTCATAGATTCGAGCATGGGCATGCAGGGCCAATTTTGGGTTTTTTGTGACCATTTGCAAGTAATCAGCAAATGTACCACTCCAAGCCAGTGCAGCCTCTACTTCGCGATATTCACGCAACCATTTTATGACTTCCATAGTAGCCCTCCCTTCACTAACAATCAACAAGACTTGTCGGGATAATACTTATATATATGCTTTGTCGAAGAATATAAGTCATTGAACCCTTGTGTATACTTAATTTAAAAAAACATCTCCGTAGAGATGTTTTTTTTTTAGTATTCAATTCCTTGGCGAGATCTAATTCCCTTTTCATACGGATGCTTTAAGGGCACCATTTCAGTTACCAAGTCCGCTTTTTCTATCATTAACTGCGAAGCATTTCTTCCAGTCAAGATCAGTTCCATATTAGATGGTTTCTTATCAATTAGTTCAGCGACTTCTTTTTCTGGTATAAGCTCAAACCATATTGCATTAAGTATTTCATCTAGAATGACAATATCCCAATCCCCAGAGTTCACTATTTCTTGTGCTCTTTGGAAAGCCTTCTTAGCCTCAAGGATATTTTCTTCAAGATTTTCTCCTTTATGCACCCACCCAGCTCCTCCATAATGCTCGAGCTGACATTCAGGACTTAGCCTTTTAATTCCCTCTAACTCCCCGTAACTGTTGTTCCCCTTCATAAACTGCAAAATGAAAACTTGAAAACCATGTCCGACAGCCCGCACCGCTAAGCCAAAAGCTGCTGTAGTCTTTCCTTTCCCATTTCCAGTATAAATTTGGACTAACCCTTGAGATAGATTCGACATTTTTACACCTTCCGTATCCATTTTTCAAGTTGAGGATGGATATAGACAACATTAGGAGAAATAAGAATTTCTGGAAACCGTTCCAACGTTTGACGGTTAAACGATATGGAAAAAAACAACTTAATCGATGATTTCTCATCCGTTGCTCTTAATTCTACTTTGTCAGGATAAAGATAATAGGAATAGTTGCCATCTCTCCACGAAACTTCCAGCTCTCCGATTTTAGTGGATATTATTCCGAATTCCTCGACCTTGACATAGGCAACACTGGCAAATGATTGTTTTAGCCGCTCTGCTTCTATAGCAACCTGTCCTACCTTAAATTGGGACTCTAGGAGTTGCTCAACAACAAGTCGAGCCGGAATCGATATATCTTCAAAGATCCGCCTCTCGCTTCTTATCTCAACAAGGAGCTGTTCAAATTTTTGGACATGAATCGAGCGAACCTGATGAGCCTTCTTTAAGGCCTTTTCAAAGGTGTGATACACATCTTCTAAGCATTCCAGAAGTATCAAATCTTCCTCACGCATGTTGATTATCCCCCCTGTCCTCTTTGCAACTATTTATTACTATTCTAACTGAATTTCATTGAATAATAAAGCTAGTTTTATAAGAATATGGAAACAGGCTTGTTTTTTACTTCTTACTGCGCAGACGTTTTGATACTTGCTGAACTCTATACTCTATCCAATCTGTTTCAATCTCTGTATCACGCCCCCTTTTCAAAGCTTTCCAATAGCATTCCAAAGCAGCACGGAAGTTATAACGTTTTTCATAAAACTCAGCCAAATATATCAAGGCAGCCAAAGTAAATTCTCCATGCAATTTATTCCTGTCGTCTTTTTCACTTTGAAAGTCTGGAAAACCTTCTTTTTGCTCTTGCATTTCTTTTATCAGAGCCAATGACTCATGAACTTCGCTAATACGTTGTTCATCCTGGAACAATTCAAAAAGATTTAGAGCTTTTAAATAGTACAACTCGGATCTTGAAAAATCCATCAAAAGAAAAAGTAGATTCCCCAAACTTTGATAACGCAAAGCCAGATCTATAGTTTGTTCTGGATAAAAGAGAACCGATAATTCTAAATAATAGCGGGCTTCTTTAAAATTTTCTAAATTCTGTTCGATTTTACTTAAGAAAAAGCAAGCTTCACTAAAAACCTCCTTAGAATCATGCTTTAAACTTAGGGCTACTGCCCTTTGTTGACTTTCAAAAGCCAATATTATTTTATTTTGGTCAAAATATAATAAGGCTAAATACTGAAGTGTCGTTGCTAAAGCGACCATATCATCTATTTGAGCGAAAAGTTGACAGGCATGCTTCAAGTATCCTAAAGCCTCGTTTTTCTGGCCCAGACGAAAGCACAATTCACCAGAAAGAACATTCAATTCAGCTTCCCCCTTAGGGAATCCATGTATACGGCAGAGGTTAAGAGCTTGAGTATATGATTGCTTTGCTTGAGCCCAATCATCAAGAGCTGTGTAGACTTGCCCTAGGTCAGCAAAAAGCATCCCAAGCCTAAGCTGGGGGGATGATTTTGGGTAAACGGCAATTGCTTGTTCATACTCTTTAACAGCTTCCTTAAGCCTCTTCTTTTTGACGGATATACTTGCTAAACCCGCCCAGGCTTCAGCCATCCCTTTGTCGTTCTCAATCTCTTGACAAATTCGCAGAGCTTCTTTAAAGCCCGCTTCGGCAAATTCGTAATTTCCCAGTCGCACCCTTACCGTTGCCAGAAGTCTTAGAGTAAATGCCACAATTTCCGGAACGGATAACTCGTACGCCTTTAGTAAGCCCTGAATATAGTATTTCTCCGCTTTTAGATACTGTTCATCTCCCAGAAACTGAGTTCCATCTTCCATAAGATTTCGCCAGATATATAAATCTCCATCGTGCATATTAATCCCTCCGTGTCTGCTCCATCATATGCACGAGTTGATTTATTGGGCATATCATAAAGATATAAGTTTCAAATAAAAAGCACTGCTGATTTTTCCATACATAACATTTTAACTTGCCCCTGCTACAGAGTAGTCGGATATTTTGGATTACTTACTATTGTTTAAAGACATCAGTTGATGCCTCAAATTGCACATGTGTTTTATTAAGTAGTTCGGATCGAACTAACTTGTAATCTAGACATAAAAGTCGAAATATGATAATCTTAAGCTCAGAAGGGAGTGTTTGGCTTGAATGCTTATCGTCCTACACAGTCTTCAAATTATTGGTTGTTCGCACTTAAAATCATCATTCTTGTACTAGGGTTATATCTTTCTGCCCTAATTCTAAGCAAGGTCTTTTCCTTGGTATTCGCTGTTACATTTTTCTTAATACGAATACTCGTCTTTATTGCTGTAACTTTTATAGTCTTACATTTTTTCCTAAAGCTGTTGTTCAAAGTAGATTTAATTCAGACAAGCAAACGATTTATCTATCGTTAACTAAAGAGATTAAAAAACAACATATTAAAAACGCCTTTTTTAGGCGTTTTTTTGTTTATCTTACATCATCCGGCTATTGTGTGAATATCCTTTAGTCGAAGGAGGAGTGCCAAAATGCGGATTATTATTTTCAAACGTCCCTCATGGCGAAATCTAGCTTTATGGGGAATCCTTTTATTCGTCATGCTTGCTTATCGTGAAAATGTGACTTCCGTTTTCTCTGGGAAATTAAAGCCTATCTACTCTGTGAACATTGACAGTAAAGCTATTGGTCTGACCTTCGATATTAGTTGGGGGGAAAAGACAGCAGAGCCCATACTAGATATTCTTAAGCAAGAAGACATTCGAGCTACGTTTTTTCTCTCAAGTCCCTGGGCCGAGAAACATCAGGAGTTAGTGCACAGAATGGTCGCAGAGGGGCACGAGATCGGTTCCCACGGAAACCGTCACATTGATCTTAATACACTGGCCTCGGAAGAAATTGAAAAAGAGATTATTGCAGCCCAGCAAGTTCTCGAACCGTTAACAAATCAGAAAATACGATTACTTCGTCCCCCCAACGGTGCCTATAATAACAAAGTAATTGCCACTGCTGATAAATTAGGTTATCGGGTGATCCAATGGAGTGTTGATTCTCTTGACTGGAAACGTCCTGGACCAAGCGCTGTTATTAACAATGTACTTAATGGTTCCCGCGCAGGAAGCGGCGCTAAGGCAGGAGATATAATCTTATTTCACGCTTCTGATTCTGCTCCGGATACTGTCGAAGCACTGCCCACTGTTATTAAGAGCCTTAGACTTAAAGGAAATACATTAATTCCTGTTGGACAATTGCTTTCAAAAGCAAGCAGCACCTGGCCTCCGGAGAGTAATTTAAAAGAAGAACCTCTCACAGCTAGATAACTACCATTTTTCGTTCATTTCGGCCACCACTTTTTGAAGACTTTTATCTGCTTTCAGACGCTCAACAATTTGATTCAGACTTTTTTGGGCATCAACTCCCAATTCGCCCTCTAACCCTTCTTTTTGAGCTTGATCAAGTAATTCTTTCCCTTTGTCTAAGTCCCCTTCTGTCAATGCTTTAATTCCATTCACGTACTTAATTGAGGCATCCCCTTGATGGAGCCCTTCTATTACGGAAAGGCTTTTAGACAGACCTATGGTATCGCCTACGCGAACTGCTAGAATAGCCTTTTTAGTCTCATACAACACATTAGTCGGCCGCCATGTTTGAGCATCAATCATCCGGCTAAGTTCTATAGCTCTTGCCCATTGCCCATCAGCAATAGCCTCATCAAAGGATAGTGAAAGACCTGCAGGGTTGTTGGGATTTAGTTGTTGGGCAGTTTGAAGCTCAACCTGGGCAGTCTGATGGTCTCCCCTAATCAAAGCTGCTTGAGCTACGATTAAATGCCTTAGGGTTTGTTCATCAGTTGATAGCTCTTTCCATTCTTGATTGCTCCCCGAGAGTACTTTAAGCGACTCTTCGGGCTTGCCATTAGAGATTGACATTAATGCCTTTGCCAATTGCTTAACCTTATCTTCACTCATTTTGTCCAAAACGTCTTGCGCCGACTGTTTGTCCTTTGGCAAATAATAAAGGTATAACCAAAAATGATGCTTTTCATCTTGGTATGAGGCTAACTCTGATACGTCTAGGCTTGCACTACCAGTATTAAGAGCAACCCAAAGTTTTGTTTCTTTAACGTAAGGTAGCTTTTTTAACCATCCTTTTTTCTCAATCCACTGTAAATCTTCTTGTACTATAGAAACATCGTATACACTTCTTGCCTGCTTCATATGTTGAATTCGCCAAATTGACGGCCCGAAAGTATATATTAAGCAAATAACCAGTAAAACAATTGAAATCTTCCAAAGATTTCTCGAACCACGTTTACGTCGTGTAAACAATCCTATCCCTCGCTTCAAGCTAGCTTAATAACTCTATAGAAGTTCTTTGCAACAATCAATAAGATCTTGAATCAAAGAATTTCTTAATGTCCTTTCCAAGATGAAAAGCCTTCACCGACCACTTCCGGTACTTCAGAAATCGCCACAAAAGCTTGAGGGTCATAATTACGAACAATTTCTTTAATTTGAGAAAGTTCTGAGCGATTAATAACACAATAAACAACTTGCTTAGCTTCACCTGAGAAAGCACCAGTTGCTTGGAAAAGTGTAACTCCTCGTTCAAGTTTTTCAATAATCTCTTCTGCAATTCTCTGAGGTTGGGACGTTACCACCAGAACTGACTTAGATACACTTAGGCCCTCCTGAACAAGATCCACCACTCGTGTAGCAATAAACATATAAATCATAGCATACATTGCCACCTCTGGCCCAAATAAAAGAGCTGCACATAAGAATATTATTGCATCAATTCCAAGCAATATTTGACCGACACTAAAAGAAGTCGTTCTTGCAAGCAGTACTGCTAAGATATCAGTGCCGCCAAGGGATCCTCGAGATCGAAAAATTAAACCCATCCCTATACCTGTGAGTACCCCTCCGGAAATAGAGGCCAGCAGAGTATCATGAGTTAGGGCTGGCAGATGCGCCGTCAGTGATAAGGTAGCGGATAGTACAGCGACACCAACTATACTGAATACTAGAAAATCCCTGCCTACCATTCGAAGTCCCAGGAAGAATAACGGCAGATTTAAAAAGAGAACGGCCCAACTCACCGGCCAATTAAATAAGTAATGCAAAAGGATTGCTATTCCTGTAACTCCACCATCGGCGATTTCATTAGGTATTATCAATGTGTTAATACTCACACTTACTACCGATGAACCGATTATAATTCCAATAAAGTGCTTAAACAACTGCCAAGTGAAGTAATCTCGAATCCGTCTTATCAATAGAAACCTCCATTTCTGCACAATTGTGCTAAACATTTTAAACTTAAATTATACAGTAGCGCCTTTCAAGTGACAAATCATATGTTCATTGAAAACAACCTCAATCTAGTATACCTCGATCTAGTATATAGCAACAAATATTGACCTGCTACTTGTACTCGCTAATTTTAACTTGACAAACTACATATAATTGGATAAAGTATTGAAGTGCCTCAATTAGCGCTCGTAGCTCAGTGGATAGAGTGACGGTTTCCGAAGCCGGAGGTCGCAGGTTCAAATCCCGCCGGGCGCACCATGATAAATACGCCACAACCCATTGTTGTGGCTTTATAATTTTCTTTGAAATAATTATTGATGGTTGGTAACAGAGTTGCCAACCTTTATCTTTTCATAAGTATTAATTGTCAAGTGGCAAGCTACAAAATGCTTATTACCTATATCGATTAACTCCGGATCCATTACTTTACAAATATCTTGCGTATTAGGGCAACGGGTATGAAAACGGCATCCTGAAGGAAGATTAACTGGACTTGGAGTGTCTCCCTTTAGAATAATTCTACCTTTTTTCTGATGAGGATATGGAAGCGGAATTACAGATAATAAGGCAATAGTATAAGGGTGTCGAGGGTTCAGAAATAATTCTTCTGAGCTTGTAAGTTCTACTAATTTCCCTAAATACATAACTGCTATGCGATTACTTAAGTGTTTAACCATAGCCAAATCATGAGCAATGAGAAGATAGGTTAAATTAAACTCTGCTTGCAAATCCTCCAGTAGGTTAATTACTTGAGCTTGAATTGACACATCTAAAGCAGAAACCGGTTCATCACAAATAATTAACTTGGGATTGACAGCCAACGCCCGAGCAATACCAATCCGCTGACGTTGACCTCCTGAGAATTCATAAGGATAGCGTTCCCCGTGATGAGTGTTGAGTCCTACAACATCTAAAAGCTTAGAAACACGTTTTTCCCTCTCCACTCGACTTAGAACTTCATGAATTACAATAGGTTCGCCGATAATATCTCGTACCCTCATTCGAGGATTTAACGAGGCCAAAGGGTCTTGAAAAATCATTTGCATTTGACTGCGAATTTTGCGCATTTCTTCGCGAGACAGCTCATTAAGAGTCTGCCCGTCGAAAATCACCTTACCCTTAGTCGGTTCAAGTAATCTTAAAATAGTCCGCCCAAGGGTAGACTTTCCACACCCGCTTTCTCCAACCATACCCAGGGTCTCCCCAGGATAAATCTCGAAGGAAACTCCGTCAACTGCCTTAACATCACCAACGTGCCTTTGAATAATCAGTCCCTTTTTAATAGGAAAATATTTCTTCAGATTTTCAACTTTCAAAAGTGTCTCTGCTGCTTTATTAGCTCCAATCATATTTTTACCCTTTCGTATAAAAAGCAACTTACAAAATGAGCTGGCTCGATTTCAAACAAGGTAGGCTTCTCACGCTCACAAACTGGCATTTTTCGACGGCATCTCTGAGCAAAATTACACCCTTGAGGCAAACAATATGGATCGGGGGGATGACCTTCTATGGGATCCAATCGTTGTTTTCTTAGCGCAAGTCTAGGGGATGATTCCAACATTCCAGAAGTATAAGGATGCATTGGCTTAGCAAACAATGTATTGACATCTGTATATTCAACGGTATTCCCGGCATACATAACTAATACTTTTTGACATAATTCTGCAATAACACCTAAGTTATGCGTAATTAGCATAATAGCAGTGCCCAATTCTTGCTGTAGGTTGTTCATTAAATCTAAAATTTGAGCCTGAATAGTAACATCAAGCGCTGTTGTTGGCTCATCAGCTATAAGAAGCTTAGGGTTACAAGATAGCGCCATGGCAATCATAACTCGTTGACGCATGCCTCCACTAAATTGATGCGGATAATTATACACCCGATCTTCCGCCTCAGGAATACCAACTCTTTCCAGCATCTCAATAGCCCTTCTTTTAGCCATAGAGCGACTCACTTTCTGATGAAGGACAATACTCTCAATTATCTGCTCCCCAACTGTAAGTACCGGATTTAAGGATGTCATAGGATCCTGAAAGATCATCGCTATCTCATTACCCCGGATTTTCATCATTTCTTTTTCCGACACTTTAAGCAGGTCTTTACCATGAAAAAGCACTTCTCCACTCTCTATCCTGCCTGGGTACGAGATTAGTCTCATAATAGACATGGCGGTTAAACTTTTTCCTGAACCCGATTCTCCAACTATCCCTAGGGTTTCCCCTAATCTAATCTCTAAGTTAACACCATCAACAGCCTTAACTACTCCGACATCGGTATAGAAGTAAGTTCTAAGATCTTTGACATGAATTAACAAGTCTCGACCCATTACTTTCTCCTCCTTGCTTAGAACGGGGATCTAGCCTATCACGCAAGCCATATCCCAATAAATTATAACCTATTACCGAGAATAATAGGGCTGCGCCTGGCCAAAAAATCAGCCAAGGGGCATTAAAAATAAAGTCTTTGCCTTCAGATAACATTATTCCCCAGCTCGGAGTAGGTGGTTGTACACCCAAGCCTAAGAAACTTAACCCAGCTTCAGCTAAAATAACCCCCGCAATATTCATTGTCGTATAGACAATTAAAGGAGATAATATATTTGGGAAGACATGATAAAGTATGATTCGACCATCCTTTGCACCAATTGAACGAGCAGCTTCTACATATGAGCTAACCTTAACTAAGATCACTTGTCCTCGTACAAGTCGGGCATAATTTGTCCATCCTACGATACCTAATACCAAAAAGACTGAGATCATACTTGGTTCAAAGAAAGTCATTATTATAATTGCCATCAGAAAATAAGGAAATGCAGAAAAAATATCCGTTAATCTCATGACTAAGGAATCAACCCATCCTCCATAATATCCTGAAACAGAGCCAACCATGATTCCAATAAGCAAAGAAATACTTGTTGCTATAACTCCAATCAAAAATGAAGCTCTTGCACCAAAAATAATTCTGCTCAAGATGTCTCTCCCTAGCAAATCTGTTCCCATGAGATGTTTATAATTGGGCCCTTGCAAAGAATCTTTCAAAACAACTTGCATCGGATCGTAGGGTGCAATAGTCTCAGCAAGAATGGCAACAAGGGTCATCAAGGCAACAATTACAAGTCCAAATTGCGACCCCTTTGATAATTTCAAGTTTGCCACCTCCTCCCAAGCATTAATCATATCTTATGCGCGGATCTAAAACTGCATATAAAATATCTACCACCAGGTTTACCAACACGAATACAAGGGCTAAAAAGAGCGTAACGCCTTGTACAACAGGATAATCTCGCCGGGAGACTGCATTAATAAGCATAGTACCTATCCCAGGAAGAGAAAAAATCATCTCTGTTAAAACAGTTCCCCCCATCAGGCTTGCAAAGTCCATACCCGCATGAGTTGTAACTGGGATAAGTGCATTTTTCAATCCATGCTTAAAGACTACCACAGGCTTGGAAAGTCCTTTGGCACGAGCTGTTCGAATATAATCCTCTCGTAAGACTTCCAACATACCCGAACGAGTTAATCCTGCATACATTGCCATAGAGGCAAATCCCAAGGTAAACCCGGGGAGAATATAATATTGTAGGTGAAATCCCTCACCACCAGAGCCACTAACCGGCAATATACGAAGTATAACTCCAAATATCAGTTGCAGTATCATTCCTAACCAAAAGCTCGGTACGGATATACCTAGCAGCGTAAAACCCGTAGCAAAAGTATCCCAAGGGCTGCGCTGCTTAACTGCAGACAATACACCAATGAGCACACCAGCTGTAATTGCGAAGGTCATTGCTACTAATGTCAGATTAAAGGTAATAGGTATTTTGTCAAGGAGCATCGTAGTTACTTCTTGGTGCTGAATATAGGACCGGCCAAGATCCCCGTGAAGGATATTCCAGATATAGTGAAGATAACGACTAAAAAAAGGCAGATCTAATCCTAATTCCTGGCGGACATTGTTCATAATTTGAGGAGAAACGTGTTGGCCCAGCATTAAGGTTACTGGATCCCCCGGTGCAAGAGACAGCATTATAAAGGTTAGCATTGATATCCCTAAACCAACAGGGACGCATTGAAGAATACGCCAAATGATAAAACGTATCACAAACTTACCTTCTTCCTAATAGTCGCGGACTCTAATAGTCCTTAATATGTCGCTTGACATTGAACAGGAGTTTATGAAGAGGTCATAAACTCCTGTTTAGAGGCCCAATATTCTATGATAACCACACACTACGCATATCTTTTTGATCAAGAGCATTAATCGTCAAATTATGAACCCTATCTCCATATATACGGAGATAGTTTGTACTAAAGGTCCAAATTGCCGGTTGATCTTCTACAATTAACTCTTGTATCTTTTTATAGATCGCCATTCGCTTTGTCATGTCAGTTTCCTCGAAGCCTTGTGTCAGCAACCGCTCAACTTCCGGATTAGAATAAAAAGTAACATTGTTCATTCCCCATTGAGATTTGGAATAAAGCATTCGTAAGAGATTGTCTGGATCGGGATAATCAGCGACACAGGCCACCCGGAACATTTGAAGTTCACCGGATTGCATAGCATTAATGTATGAACCCCATTCCATATTCATTAAATTAACTTGAATTCCCACCTCTTTAAGCTGGGCTTGAAAGGCTTCCGCAACCCTCTGGTTTTCTTGCGTGTAGTTATAGGCGTATTGAATAGGCGCAAGTCCGATCCCTTCAGGGTACCCGGCTAAAGCTAAGTATTCTTTAGCTTTTTTCTTGTCAAAGGTTGGTGCTCTAAGGTCAATATTATAACCTGGCATTGTATCAGGTAAGGGACCATTTGACACCATAGAACTACCCTCTAATACAGTATCGGCGATACTCTGAATATCAAGAGCATAAGCAATGGCTTTTCGGATATTTATATTATCCTTAAATGGATCCTTGGTTAGGTTGAATCCAATATACTGTGTTGTGAGTGTAGTTGTTTTTAGAATTTGATCCGGGAGTTCTTCGAGAATAGATTGTCTTTGACCCGGAGGAACCATATCCACATAATCCAAATTTCCTGCGCGGAACTCGTTAAAAGCTGTAGACTCATCTTTAAAGATTTTATAAAAGATTTTATCCACATGGGCCTTAGTTCCATAGTAATCAGTAAATTTTTCTAGGATTATGTCTTGATCAGCATTCCACTTAACAAACTTAAAGGCCCCTGTTCCAATTAATGTCTCAGGGCTTGCCGCCGGCGTGCCGAAATCTTTCCCAGCTTTGTTCGCAGCCTCGAGCTTATAAATACTTAATGCAGGGTGCCCTAAAGAAGTCAGAAAAACTATATTTTTTTCTTTTAAGGTCACTTCCAGTGTATAATCATCAATGGTTTTTAATCCAGAAATTGTTTCAAGTTCTCCACTGTTCACTTGAGCGAACCCAACAATAGGTTCAAGTAGAAAGGCTAAAGGGGATAGTGTATCTTTAGCGGCTAAACGATTCCACACATCTATAATATCCTGAGCTTTCAAACTCGTTCCGTCATGAAACTTTACATCTTTCCGAATATGAAACGTAATAACTTTTTTGTCTTCTGAATAATCCCAGCTTTCTGCTATTGCAGGTTTTATCTCTAGGGTATTAGGGTCATATCTTATCAATCCATCATTGAGTTCTTTGCAAATTTCGATACCATTAATTTCTTCTAAAAAAGCAGGTTCAAGAGCAGAGGGACTTGAAATCATTCCAAAACGGAAAACCCCGCCATCTACAGGGGTTGATCTGGTCGGTTTTTCTTCGTTTTTCAAGGCAGTGTTCAATCCACAGCCAGACAAAATTATAGTTCCTATCAATAAAAAAGCGATAGATATCACCCAATTTTTCTTAGCAAGCATTCCCTTCCCTCCTCCGTTATGAATAATACTCAAGTTTTTATAACTTTGGTAACAATTCTATAAATGTCCTTATGTATATCCTCCCTACTTCGCAGCTTTCCGTTGTCTACACAATTGACCTTTTCCCATCCGTATGATTCTCTTAACTGTGTGGCATTGTTGTAGGAATGAACTAAATAATCATGATTCCTTTCATGAATATCCTTTTCACCATTATCAGTTTGCAATGCTCTACTGTTGATAAGTATTTGGCTTACTTTTGGAGGCATATCCAGAAAGATAACGCAGTCTGGGATTGGGAGCTTAAACTTAACAAACTCCAAATCCCATAACCAATCTAGAAACAACTTCCGCTCAATTGGGTCTGTTATTTTGGCTGCTTGATGAACCATGTTTGAAGTGGTGTATCGATCTGCTAGTACAATACCTCCATCCTGATAGAACTGTCCCCATGCTTTTTTATAGGATGCAAATCTATCTGCAGCATAGAAACTTGACGCTGCGTATGCATTAACATCGTTAGGGTCATTGCCAAACTCCCCATTTAAATACATTTTGATTAAAGCAGAAGAATCACTGCCATAATCAGGAAATTCGACCTGTCTAACTTTATAATTGTCAGAGGATAGTTTATCAAACAGCAATTTAGTTTGAGTTGCCTTACCACTTCCATCCCCTGCTTCGATTACGATTAGTTTACCATTCAAGAAATACCTACTCCTTTATTGGCTATTTTTAAATTTGGGATTATTAGAGATTAACGTGGCTTTATGGTAATTAGTCTATCAATAAAAACCCTTTTCAACAACACTTTTAGTGTTGAAAGTTAATATTTCACACAATAAATCAAAAAGCAGTATTTCCTTTTGAATTTGAACATACCCCTGTATGAAATTAATTCCAATTATAATAAATATTATTAGCTTTTCCCCCTTAACTTTCTTTATTTAACCGTAATGTCTATATCGAAGTTAAAATTGTCTATACTATCCTTAGACTATAAAATTAGCGGAATAAAAACCAGCTTAAAACACAGAAGCGCGTCTTAAGCTGGTTTTTATTGTTAGGCATTTTTTCAATCAATATTAAGTATCTTTTGAACCTCAAAACTTTATTAGGCTATGTTCTTGATAGATTTATGAAACCTTACTCATGACGCGTAATTTATCAGCAAGTAAGGCGATAAATTCGGAATTAGTCGGTTTCTGTCGTTCAATATTCATGGAATATCCGAAAATTCTTTTTAGGGTATCTGTATGTCCGCGTTCCCAAGCCAGCTCAATTGCGTGTCGAATCCCACGTTCTACTCGGCTTGGAGCAGTGTCGAATTTCTTTGCGATACTTGGATATAGCTCTTTGGTTACGGCCCCTAGTAAAGATACATCCTCGACTACCATTAGGATGGCATCTCTAATATACTGATATCCTTTCACATGAGCTGGAATCCCAATTTGATGCATCATTGTCGTAACTTCAACATGCAAATTCAAACCGCTTCCTACGTTTGTTACAACTGGGGCAACTGAACTATTCTGAGCAGGTTGAGAAGATGGGATATCCTGAGTTAATGAGCGAATACGTTTACTGAGAATATCTAAATCAAAGGGTTTAAGGATAAAATAGTCGACCCCCAGCATCATAGCTTGATGAGTTAATGATTCTTGCCCAAATGCTGTGAGCATTATAATTTTAGGTCGATTCAAAGTTGTTCGTGAGTTAATTCTTTCTAATACGCCTAAACCATCTAAATTAGGCATCACTAAATCAAGAATAATCAAGTCTGGTTCTTGATTCTGAATGAGTTCCCAAGCTTCTAACCCATTATTTGCAACTCCAACAACGATTAAGTCTTCTTGGCCTTGGAGATAGTTTTGTAGCATTTGACATAAATTCCTATTATCATCCGCGACAATTATTTTTATTTTCTTACTCATTATACAATTCATCCCGCCTTAATTGTATTCCGGTTCAATTATATTGATTAGCATTTGCATCTTTCCGGTGCTTTTATTATACGCTAAGGCAGATGTCGAAATCGCAAATAATAAGGCAACATCCCTATCCAGTTAAAAATGCTGTAATTCCTTCACACAATGGGGTTATATGGATATTTATGGAATTTATATTTATCGCAAAATAGTCTAATATTTTTCATTTAGAATAATACTCCCTATATTATTAGCGAATTAATGTGAACACAATCGAGATTTATCTAACTTATGAGTTGAATACATAAAGATTCTAACATGAAAGATGAATTATAGTGAAAACTTTCAAAATTGGCCCGTTTTATGTTAAGTTTATTGTCATTATGGACATACTATCCTCGAATGATCTTAAAAGGAGGAAGTATTATGATAGCTGCAGTCGATAAAGACACATGTATTGGATGTGGAGCTTGCCCCGAATTTTGTCCTGAGGTCTTTAAAATGGAAGATGACGGATTAGCTGTAGCGTATACAAATCCAGTTCCTAGTGAAGTTGAGGGTGCTGCTAAAGATGCAGCTGACGGCTGTCCAACAGATGCTATCCATGTCAATTAGTAAAGATTGATTAGGTTAGTAAGAAACAGTAAAAGCGGATGATTTTCATCCGCTTTTACTGTTTCTTACTCTTATTCTTACTCTTACTGTTTTGCCTGCTCTGCAAATTCTCGTAGTCCTTCAATCCCAACACGGTCAATTAAGCGCCCAATTCTTTCCTGGGGTTTTGCATTCTCTTTATAGTATGAAATGACAGCATCCATGATTGGTAATATTTCTTCCTTTTTTAAGTTTTCTAAAAGAATATTCCCCTGTCGTGGCTTAACTCCACCATTTCCTCCTACATACAAGTGGTATCCTTTACTGGTACCCATTAATCCCAGATCTACGGAAGCAGAATCAGTACATTTATTGGGGCAGCCAGCAACACCAATTTTAAATTTTGATGGCAATTGCATACCATGATAGCGTTTGTCTATCTCCATACCCAAAGCCAATGTTTCTTGCAGACCTCTTTTACAGAAGGTATCACCAGGACATACCTTAACACTTCGGACGCATAATCCTACTGCATGACCCGGATCCATGCCTAATTCGTCCCATATCTTAGGAACATCTTCCGGCTTTAATCCTACAATAGCAATACGTTGAGCTGAAGTCACTTTAATTGCCTGAGCATGGTATTTTTCTGAGACATCAGCAATCTTTCGCAAAATTTCCGGAGTCACGACACCTGCCGGTATATGGGGTGCAATTGAATAAGTTTTCTTATCCATTTGCAGTATTCCTCCAGGGGGTTGAGCTTTGGCCGCAGCCTCTGCTGACATTTCCCCCTGTTCCACAGAATTGACCTTTTTCAGTAGAACATTTGGGTCAATATTATGCATCTGGGCAGCATTAGCTAATGTTTCATTAACTGAAAACGCACACCCCAAACAATGCAATCCCAATTCTTGCATAGCTTCTGCTGTCTTGGGATTCGAAGACATAATATCTTTTAATTTCATATCAAGTGTAAATCGCATTTACTCATCTCCTAACCATGAATGAGCATTGGCAAACAACGCGTACACACATGTTTCTCTTCGCCTTGATGAACATATGTCATCACTGGGGTTAATTCACTTGTTGTTCCACAGTTAGCACATTCTAACTCAGGAGCCTCTTTTTTTACGTCTGCCATATAAACGACCTCCTTTTATGGTTATAATCTTATCAGAAAGAAAAACTCTTAAGTGTGATCTAAGACACGATTCAGAGTGTCTTTGAGCACGCTCTAAGCAAACTAATTTCAACCTCAGTTTAAACCAATAGAAGACAAACTATTCAGAAGCTCAAAATTCTTTATTAAAGAAAAAAACCACGTTTTACCTTTCTGGTATACCGTGGTTTAGTTCCCTATAGTTCATCTAGTAGACAGATACAAAACCAACCCAATAGTTAAGTAGATAAAACCCGCGTACAAGCGCATTGGTGCTTTTTTTTTGCTTGAACTTTTGGAACTGTAAGGCCTATACTGACCTTCCATGATCTTCCCCTCCAATATACGAGAGGTCGTTAATACGCTTAATCCCTTGAATTTTCCAACCCTTTTCGGTTTTTACCAAATTCATAGAAAAGACAAATTGTTGCACTTTTTCTACCGTTGACGTCCATGAAACCCGTACAACAATCCCTTGTGAATCATTGGCGTCTGAATTCATAAATTCAACCTTTTGTAAAGACAGTAGCGGATCTTTGTTTACAAGAGATTCCCAGGTCTTGAATTCTTTTTCATCCATAGAGTCTTTGGGTAGGCTTAACAGTTCACGAGCTAAATCAGTTTGCCTCAGGTCCATAAACTTCCAAAATTGTTGAATCGTTTCCCTCGATGAATCCCCGTATTGCGGATCTGCCAGAGTCGATATCACTGCTTGAGGAGTCTTTAAGACAACGATTGTCATTAGACAAAACAGCGATATCCCAAGTAACCAAACATATCGACTTTTTCGCATAATATCCCTCCTTGCTTGTCTCTACTATATTCTAAGAGGGAAATGCTACTTTAAGACCACATTAGCCAAAAACTTTTCTTAATACATTAAGCACAAACTCCGGTAAACGGACATAATAAATACGCATATCTCAGTCCTCCTTTACACGCCTTTGATTCCAACGCTCAGTGGTAATGTATGCAGGCACAGTAAATATTGATATCCTAAACTGATTGGTAATTCTTCACAGCTTCTTCAAGTTGTGCAACGAGCAAACGCTCTTCCTCAGTATTTGCTGTGAAATACAGTCGTCCAATTATACCTGTAATCACCTTTAGAACATCTTCTAAAACTAACTTTTCCTTCATAGCTAATTGCGCGCTGGTCTCAATCAAGGCAATTCCAAACTGATGACCCACTCCTTCTTTTATCATGCGTGTACAGCTTTTCCCTAACAGCCTCATAACTAAAGATGCTTCCTGAACATCTAACTGACGTACCGCATCAATGGTTGTTGTTAGTCCCTGAACCATACGTAAACCTACGCTATTCCAGCTTATTTGTTGATTATCCATAATATGCCCCCCCTAAAGCAATTCTGTTCCCGTGCCATACTATATGCCTTTGCTCTAGTAAGGGTGATAAAAAGAAAAAAGCAGAAAAGGTAATTTCCTTATCCGCTCTCTCGTTACTTTTATTAACTTTTTAATAGATTTTATACCAAAGTAATTGTGATCTAGGAGATCCAAGACCCACACCGGAAGGCGCACATGAAATGTGCCTTCTTCACAGTTACGTCTTCCCCGTTCCAAGACCAGGGACGCAGGTCTCATAAGCGCGAAGTCTTTTACGTGAACAGAAAAGCAAACTTCCGTTTAACCTAACAATGAATCTCCCACCGTCTACTAAGACCCAAGCCGGAAGGTGCACACGAAATGTGCCTTCTCCCAAACAACGTTCCCCCGTCCCAAGACCAGGGACGCAGTGTCACACGAGCGCGGAGTCTTTACGTAAGCAGAAAAGCAAACTTCCGTTTAAGCGACCCAGATACGGGGCAGTGCACACGGACGTGCACTGCCGCCAGTGAGCCAAGGATGGCTCATCTGGCGGGAACCCCGCTCCCCAGAGAAAAGAGCTTAAACGGTTAGTTTGCTCTGCGTCGTAAGCACGGAGCGCTGTGTGATACAAGTCCCCTCTACTTCCCTAACTTTGCCACTTTAATCCTCGAAACCATAAGACATGCTAAAACTAACATGCTCCCTAGATAAATATACCAAGGCAACATATTGCGAAAAAACATTAATAAGGCCATAAACCCACCGGCAAAGGTGATGGGGACACCTACGAAATACGTAGTAATATTAAGCATATTAAACCGAGCTAAACGAACTGCTCCACATAAAGCAAATACTGCTGCAATACCTAGTCCAATGTATCTTACGTAGTCCGGTTGGGGGTATAAAATTGCTTGATAAGTAAGAATAGCTGGAGCAACCCCAAAAGATACCAAATCACTCAATGAATCCAGTTCTTTACCGAAATCAGAACTCACCGAAAGTCTGCGGGCAACCTTACCATCTAAACTATCCATTAAAACCGAAAGAACTATCATTGCAGCCGCCAGAGTATACTGCTGTTCGATAACCAAAATTAGGGCTAAAAAACCAAAAAGCAGATTTGCTAATGTAAAAATACTTGGGATCATACTAGTAGTAATTGGATTTCCCTTCATTTGAACCTCCTCCTCTTGATATTCTCTAGTTTATCATTTTTAAGGTGATTATAAAAGCTCTTAGCCTAAATGACTAGTATATTCCTCGATTTTACGAAATACGAGCTTGTTTTCCCCACGAACATGGGTTTTTATGGGTAAGGACCCCAGGAAAAATCTACCATAGTATTTTTCAATCACTCTGTCATCTAATAAAATAACTATTCCTCTATCCTCCTTTGATCGAATGAGGCGTCCAAATCCCTGTTTAAAGCGAATAACGGCTTCGGGCAATAAGAGTTCTCGAAAAGGATCTTTACCTTGCGATTTCAGATACTCGGAACGGGCCTCAATTAAAGGTAATGTCGGTGGCCAAAATGGAAGTTTCACTACTATAACGCAAGATAATGTATCACCAGGAATATCAATACCTTCCCAAAAGCTATTAGCACCTAAAAGAACACTCCTTGGATTTCTCTTAAAAGCTTCTAATAAACTGCTGCGTTCACCTTGTATTCCTTGAGCCAGTGATTGGATCTTTGTCCTAACTAATAAAGGATTTAGGTACTCATAGGTTTGCCGAAGCATTGCATGCGAAGTAAAAAGGACTAGTGTCCTACCATGCATACGCTCAGCGACTTCCGCTATAAAGTCTGCAAGCTCGGGAGCCTTCTGTCCCTTGGAATCTAAAAGTCTGATACCATTTTTAACGATAATTAATTGCATCTGTTGTTCATAATCAAAAGGAGAATCCACCTGGGCAGTAATTGTTGACCTAGGCAAACCAATATCTTGTAGAAAATGCTCGAAGGAATCTGAGATGCTCAAGGTGGCTGAAGTCATGATTACCGAGTTAAGTCGAGAAAATATTTTTTCTCTTAGAGTATCACTAACATCAATGGGAGACGTTTTCAGAAACAATCTAGATGATTGTTCTAACCAAGTAACTTGTTTAGGATTGTTTAGGTTTATTGCCAGTTTAAGCGTTTCTACATATTCCTGTAACTCTCTTTGATGACTGGATATCGCATACTTAAGGTCTTCGACCTCATCAGCATCATCTTCACTTAAAACACTCGCTAAACTATCCAATATAGAAAGTAGCGCTTTAATCCTTCCGGTAAGGTTTTCGATTTGAACATTTAACCCTTCCCACCATTGTCTGGTAGTATGTTGGGCAATAAATCGGAATGTTCTCTCCGATCCTAAAATCAAAGACAACAAATCAAATAGTTCCTTAGTTTGTTTTAAGACACTTACACTGTTTTCAGGAATCCCATCTAGTCTTTTATTAAAAATCTCCCAAGGGACAGAAGGAACTAAATTTTCTAAAGATCCCAAACGTTGCTTCGTAGATGAATAAAAACTAAGTCCTGTGGATCGGTAAATGCTATCTACAGCCCTAGTTACATTCTCCAAACATAATTCAGAGCCTAAATGCTGTAAAGCTGTTTGATAGATCTGGTGTGCTTCATCAAGGACTAAGTAATGATATTCCGGCAATACATTATAATCTGTTTTTAAATCAGAAAAAAGAAGTGAATGATTTACGATTAACACATCTGATTCTTCGGCTTTCTTACGAGCTCTGAGTAAGAAGCAAACTCCTGCCTTTGAACATCTTCCAGGAATACACATATCATTATCGGCATTTATATTAGGCCAAAGTTCCATTAAGCCGGGTACTTTTGATAGTTCCTGGAAATCACCCGTTAATGTTTCCCTTACCCAAACTAGAATAGTAAGCACTGCCAATTTTTGTTGCATACCAACGTTTTCTCGATTGCCTAAGCACCCCTGCCATTTCTTTATGCAGAAATAATTACTTTTCCCCTTTAATACTGATGCCTTAAAAGGAAAAGGCAGGACTGCTTCTAAAATCGGTATATCCTTCTTTTGAAGTTGTTCCTGTAAGGGAATAGTATGAGTTGCCACAACGACCTTATGGCCTGTTTTTTTGGCAGACCATAGACTTGGTATCAAATAAGCAAACGACTTTCCTGTTCCGGTGCCAGCTTCCACAACAACATGTTGTGAGGAAGAGAATCCCTTTGCTATGAGTTTGGCCATTTTCATTTGCCCCGATCGACTCTCATAACTCGGGATGTTTTGTTCAAGATTTCCTCCTGGAGCGAAGTTCTCCACAACCCAGTCTGTCGAGTCAGGAATCCTTACTGTAAAACTTTTCTCAACAGAAAATAACCCCTCAGAAGATGGGCTAAGAACCAGATCTGTACGAATCGGCCGTTCTGGAAATGTGCGAATTATTTCTCTCTGTAAGTCTTCAAAGAAGCCCTTGCCAGTCCATTCAGCAATAAATCCATTCGCCTGATTAAAGAAACTAAGATCAAACTTTAACCCCTTTTCCCAGCACGCTTCATAAAGCTTCCAAGTCAACCAAGTCTTTTCCTCTATTAGTAGTTGCTCCTCTTCTTTCCTTAACGGAAGAGATAGTTTTTCTGCTAGAAAATCGAGCTGATAATGATGCAGTGTAGGGAAGAAAATCCTTGCTAATTCTGAGGTGTCCCAAAAAGGCTGCAGAAAATGTAAATTTAATTCCCGCTGAAGAATAGTGAGGAACAAGTGCGCTTCATGACCTACTAAAACTGCCTCACTCATGAAATTAATAATTTCTTGACGATGCTTAGCTAACCAGTTATCGTTAGTAAAGTCAATATTTCTATGGCTATAGTCTTGACGACCTGGTTCTTCTGAGTCAATCGGTTGATAAGAATAACAGCATGATTCGTGAATCAGTCCTTCACGGACTCGAAGTGCTGATAATTGGACTATTCTACCTTGTGAACATTCAGAACCCACTGTTTCAATATCAAAAAACACGATATCTTTGACCACAAATGTTGACCCCTCTCTTTTGATATTGTACACTATTTTCATGACTGGAACCAACAAAAGCAGGATTTTTGAAATCTATAGCGAATACTCTTTCAAATACGTTCAGAAATTTGAAAATGAATTTGAATTCGACTATCTTTAATTAGGAAGAAGGATTCCCATTGTTAAGACGAAAGATATCGATGTTCGGACTCAGTCTCGCCATTTTATTCACTAGCCTTTTCTTGAACGGATGTTCTCCTAAGCCCTTTTTAACACAAGATGGAACTTATGTAATTTTGTCAGTTTCGCCAACAGGCATGAACCAATCAGAGCTCCTGGAATTACCATGGGACACTAATATGGCTGTTCTACAAAAGTTCCTCTTAGAAGCTTCTTTTGTATTGAGTGATCTGCACACACCCACTCCATCTGAGACATCTACGGAATCCCTAGTGATGGCGACAAAAATTCAGGCTAATTTCCCACAACCAAAGAGAATGAAGTTTATGGTTGATAACCACTCTCTTAATCTTGATGTACAGTCTATACAAATTGAAGTCGAGGGACCAAATGTCGGTCAGGTAATCATCAATCAGACCATTGTTTTACAAGGGCTTGAGAACCCTAACCTCCAACCTGCCTTTCAGGAATTATTGGATGCACTGCACAATAGCGAAGCGAAATAGAAAGTTGCTTAACCGCAACTTTTCTTTTTGTACAACTATCCTATCTTAGTTTCGAATATTTGCTAAACTTCGTATTCTCAGCTCTTGGAAGAGGTTATAAAGGAAGCTTTTCTTAGCAACACTATAAGGGATTACGTACATTTTAGATGTGCTAATTGAAGGGGATACAATTTATGATATTTTTGTTGGACAATCATGATTCTTTTACGTATAACCTTTATCAATACTTCGGAGAACTTGGAGAAGACATCATAGTTAGACGACAAGACGCTTGTAAACTTGAGGATATAGAAGAGGTACACCCCGACCTAATTGTAATCTCACCCGGCCCATGTACCCCCGATGAAGCCCCTTTCTCTTTAGCGGTCATTGAACATTTTAAAGGCCGTATCCCTATTTTAGGGGTTTGCCTTGGTCATCAAGCTATAGGACAATTCTTTGGCGGAAAAGTGATCAGAGCTAAGCAGCCAATCCATGGAAAGACAATGCCTATTCGACATGACCAACAAGGAGTTTTCCATGAGTTAGTCAACCCTTTAGTAGTGACGCGATATCACTCTCTGATAATCGAGCGCTCCACTCTTCCTGAAGATCTTGTAATTACTGCCGAAACGGACGACGGCGAAATCATGGGGATTCGACACTTCGACTTGCCGATAGAAGGTATTCAGTTTCATCCGGAAGCCATATTAACAGAATCTGGCCACCAGTTGTTAAAGAACGCCCTTCAAAATGCCAAAGACTGGAATTCTCATAATTCTCCGTCACAATGGGTTGTTCGGCCCCTCTCAGTTTCAATTCCTCCCCTTCGTTTATTTCCAGCCTTAAAAGGAGAATATTCACCATTCTTCTTAGATAGCGGCAACGGCTACCAAGAACTCGGAAAATATTCTTATATGGGGGCCTTCCCCTTTCTGGAAGCAACGGCCTATTCGGAAAAGCTCGAACTTTTCTATTCCGACAAATCTAAACTTGACATTACTCCCCTTCAAGAAACCAAAAGTCTGGAATATCTTGATCAGATTAGTCGAAAATATTACGTCCCCCATTCTCCCTTTCCCTTTTCGGGAGGGGCAGTGGGCTTTTTAAGTTATGACTTGAAAAATGAACTTGAGCATCTTCCTAAGGTAGCAAAAGATGACCTTAACTTACCACTATGGCGATTTGCTTGGTATGATGGAATAGTTATCTATGATCATGCCGAGAACAAATACTGGATTGCTGCCTGTGGAATGCAAGAAGATGGATCTTGCCGACGGGAATTGGCAAATTCTCGAATTGCGCGCCTAGAACAATCAATCAATGCTTTTCTTAAATGCGAAACTCAACAAGAATTATCAACCCTCTCGGATAATCGCCCCGCCGCTATTATTGAGCCTAGTGTAAGCAAGCAACAATACTTAGCGGACCTACAACGTGTAATTGACTATATCTATGCCGGTGATATCTACCAAGCCAACTTAACTCAACGCTTCTCCATAAATTGGGAAGGTGATACTTGGAGTCTGTATTCTCATCTTCATCAACAAAATCCTGCTCCCTTTGCAGCTTTCCTTCCTTACCAGGATTTTCAAGTTCTTTGTAGCTCGCCCGAACGATTTATACAAATTCGACCCGATGGACAAGTTGAAACCCGTCCAATTAAGGGTACTCGTCCACGCAAAGACTCACCTTCAGAAGATCAAGAACAAGCCATGGAACTTCAGAACAGTCCTAAAGACCGAGCTGAACTTACCATGATCATCGATCTAGAAAGAAATGATCTCGGACGGATCTGCAAGTTTGGAACCGTTAAGGTTCCTGACTTAATTAGGCTTGAAAAATATCCAACGGTTTGGCATCTAGTTTCCACAGTAACGGGACAACTGTTACAAGGATTAAAACCTAGTGAGATTATTAAGGCAATTTTTCCCGGTGGTTCCATTACAGGTGCTCCTAAAATCAGAGCTATGGAGATTATCGAGGAGTTAGAACCCCACTCTCGCGGCCTTTATACCGGTAGCATTGGTTATATCGGCTTTGATGGAGCTTGGGACTTAAACATAGTTATTCGGACAATATTAATAAAAGATAGCAAGGCCTTTGTTCATGTAGGAGGCGGAATTGTCGCTGACTCCAAGCCTGAGGATGAATATGATGAGACTCTCCACAAAGCAAAAGCATTATTTAAAGTTTTGAGAGGTCATCTGCATGACACCCATTAGTACAATTTCCACAAATGATCGTCTGGCTTTATTTGGATTAGGACTTTTTGAAACTCTCCTAATTACAACTCGCGGTGCACTCTTTGACGATCTGCATTGGGAGCGTATGTATAGAGGGGCTAAGATACTGGGCCTCAAAATGCCTGATCAACAGAAATGGCGCTTGATCATTCAAGATTTTGTCCGTCAATATAGTTATTCAGACCCTTTTGCCCTTAGAATTACCTTAAGTGGAGGAACACCAGCAACTAATCTTCCTTCTCAGTTACTGCTTCATCAACGCCCAATACCTTACACACCCGAACAGTACTCTTCTGGTATAAAGCTACACCTCTTGCCATATCCCCGAAATGAGCAATCTCCACTGTGTAATATTAAGTCAACTAATTATCTTGAGAACCTCTTGGCAAAAGAAGAAGCTGTAAGTAATGGATGTGATGAAGGAGTGTGGCTCAATACCCAAGGATATTTAGCTGAAGGGACAATGAGCAACCTCTTCTTTATTAAGGATAAGACTTTATATACCCCTGCACTGACAAGTGGATGTTTGCCTGGGACGCGCCGACAAATTATTCTTGATTTAGCTCGCTCAAAAAATATCTTTACCAAAGAAGGCTTCTACACCCTAAACGATCTCTTGTCTGCTGATGAAGTCTTCATGACTAACTCCTTGATGGGTTTAATGCCTGTACGAAGTTTGAATGGTTGTTCTTATAGAGTCTCATTGCCACACTCTAAAGATTCTATCATGAGAAATCTTGAACACTCTTACTCGAATTTGATCAAAGAACAATAATTCTCTACCTTTTATTTTAATAAGGCAAAGGTGCCAAAAGTTTGAATCCCTCAAACCCTTGGCACCTTTTTGAATTTAATTAATATTTTTCATCCAATACCTCAAACATTTGTGGTGTTGCTTGCTTGAAGGCTTTGTTTTCTCCAACTGTATCAGCCCAATTCTCATACGCAGTACGATTTTCCCATTTCGAAAAAAGCATTATATCTTTGGTGTTTTGTTGCTTATTAACTGAGGCAAATTTAAATCCCTCGATATCTTCAACAGATTGTATCCCTGTCCTAACTTCTCCCAGAATTCGATCCTGATCAGGACCATTGAACGTATGAATAACTGTTAACATAAAATATCCTCCCATTAACCTTAATTTAATATTTAGCGTTCTCAGTTTGTCCTGAATTTTCTGTTCACATACGTGATTTATCTATGAACTTTTATTCGACAATCAGCATAAATTAAGTTGACAGGAGTAGGAGATATAGCAAAATTGCCCATCGTGTTATCAATCATTTCATGCTATACTAAACCTGATACATCAGGAATCTCTGAAATTATCAGAGGGGGATTAAGTTTAAGATGAAGTTAAGTTACATACGAACTGACTTTCCTAACGGGCGCTCACACATACTAATGCGCGATTCTGAATCCACAAATCCTGAACTAGTTCATTTCTTATTAGTATTAAGTAGCAATGGAACCTTATGGGTTGACGTCTTTTGGCCATACGATGAAGAATCTGAAAGTTATACCCACAGAATCTCAGAACAGCAGTTCTGGCAGACTTTCCGTGAATGGAGACTTCAAGGCATCTTTTTAGGGGACAACGGCAAAGTTGCTAATATGCTGGCTCGCAAGCGATTATCACGGAAACAAGCTCATAAAGAATCTCTAACAAAATAATCACCTATAAAAAGCGGCAAATGCCGCTTTTTATTCTATATGTTGTTATAAAGCCCTTCTTGTAAGTTTTGCAACTGCTTAAGGTGATCATGTTCGTTTGAGAATATAGGATTTAAAACCTCTTTCTCAGCGCTATTTAAATACTGTTCTGAATATTGAACCGCTCTAGCCAATCCTTTATCTTCTCCGTCATAAAGACGTTTAAGCATTTCTGCGGGTGCGATCTCCCTCATATTTGCTAGCCTAGTTTTCCATTCAGCGATCATACCTGGGAAACCTGCCCCTTCTTCAACCTGCCCGCCATTGGTTTGAATATAATAAGCTATCCGGGTGGCATGCTCTTTATGATCTGTAAGAATTGCAATAAGATGGTTTCGTAGTGGGCTATCGGTTAATGTGTCTATATAGGCCTGGTATTGATCGATGGCCATATGTTCGCCTTTGAGTATAGTGTTTAAAGCTTCAAATGATGTCTTCATAAAGACCTCCTGCATCCTATTTTCATTGTATTAATAGTTTGCGAAGCATTCTCTGAATTATGTATCATTTATAACCTAGCTGTGGATTTAACTTTTTCTAACCGATATACAAAAGCTAACAATTCAGCGACAGCTTGGTAAAGTTGAGGAGGTATTTCCTTTGACAATTCAACTTGCATCAGAGCTTCCACAAGTACCTCGTTCTTTTGAATAGGGATACCTTCTTCTTCAGCGTTTTCTATTATTTTACGAGCAACTTCTCCTACTCCTTTAGCGACAATTCTCGGTGCCCCAGCCTGATCGTAGACTAAGGCGGCAGCCTTATCTTCTCTCTTATTTTTAGTCTTAGTCTTGTTTTCGTTATTTTCTATCATCTCAGAATATCAACTCCACTTCGTCGAGATCCATGTAGAAAATTAAGAAATTCATGGTTCTGTCTCAGTTCTCCCGATTCGACTCTTTCTAATTGAAAACCTAGTTTTATAAATTTCTCTTTTGTTTCAGGTATTGCTACTTCAAGGAGTCGCGGGAGCAAGGAATCATCACTTAGTACCCTGCATGTGAAAGTCTTCTCATTAAAAAAAGCATCAATTCCTATTTCTCCGAGTTCCTGGGTTTGAACTAAGATAGCAATTCGACAATGGTGTTCATCCATTTTTGATCCTTTACGAGAACTTTCGATAGCTATTTGAGCAGGGATAAGCTGCTCTTGATTCAAGAGTGGTAGATGTAGTATCAGGTACGCACTATCCAGGGCTCCTGTTTTTAACCACAATTGCTGCCCGGTTATTTTCTGAAGCATTTGAACTAGTGGGTTATCCGAATCATTCGTGTCCTCATTGTTTTGACTATGAATCGCTTTCAGAAGTACTCCTTTAAACGTATCCAGGAGACTTTGTTTTTCAATCTCTTTAGCAGGTTGATCTAATTTAAGCATATTATGTATCCGATGTTCGTAATTTAGACCAAGCCTTTTCAAGCTCTTCAGCAATTCATCTTTTCCATTATCTCCAGATAGACTACTCCACTGAGGAATTGCCTTTTTCAAGTATGTTAATAATTCACTGTTTAACGGAGTTCCCTGCATACTTCCGAATAATGCACTAAACACTTCTAAAGTCGTTGTTGGAAAGGTTTTTACTAATGCCACGATAGTTTGATTATTGGGTAACCCCCGCTCATTTACCTGTTGGACTTGTGGAGGAACAGATAAACTATCTTTTAGTTTGCCGGGAATTGGCTCACGAATAAGTAATAAGCCTCCCTCATTTAAATTCCCTACCTTCACCCAAAATTTCTCCCCCACCTGAGTTGAGGTTTCTAAAAGGGCATTTAAACTTTGTCCTTTAACCCTAATACTTCCTTCGCCCTTACCGGAAATGTTCATAACTTCTACCAGAAGCCGCTCTCCAAGCTGAAACTTGCTTAGAAGGGCTGCGTTAACCGAACTAGGTGCTAATATGCCACTTACTTCCACGCTTCTACACCATCCTTACATAAGCAGCCGATTCGCATGCTAAAGGTTAATGGCTTGAAATAATCTATCTTCAACTTTCTAGGCGTTATTCTATTTCTTACCTTTGCTTTTCTAAAGAATTTTTAAGCACTTTTAAGGCCTGCCTCATAGAACCATCCAGTTGATCAGCTACTGTTATTGATTTATCGTCAGAATAAGCATTTAACATTAGTCCTTTTTTAGCAGATCGTCGCTTCGATCTCCGCCCTTTAGCCATTGGGGTAGACTCGGATTTAATCCTCGATTTTGGCCAGACTTTCGTAGGCTTCTTCCCAGTGCGATTAATGGTGTTCGGCGAAGTAGTATCATCCTGTTCAACCGTTAAGATATAAGATGAAGGAAATTCTTTATTAACCCATTCCTTAATGCGCTGAGGGTATTTTGTTACGACAAAGGCTTCTTGGATTGAGCCACTACTTTTAAGCAACAGCTTACATCCTGTTTGTGTTTCATATTTATAAACAATACCTCTTTCAGAGGATCGGTTCACATCAATAACACCTGGAATGATGTCAGTAACTTCCACCAGAAGGCTTAGATTTTCTAACCATTCTAATGCATTTTGAATAATACCATGTTCACGTTTGACTTTATTCCTACGATGTTTCATTGATATCCTCCGGAACACATCCTGTTTAGCATTTAAAAATAAACATGCTTTGCTTGTATCTGCCCTTGTTCAATAGTGATTAGTCCAAAAGAAAAGTATTGCTCTCGTCGTTTGTCGGTTGGAGAACCAGGGTTAAATAAGAGAAGGCCATTTCTCCACTCCAAAAACGGCGTATGACTATGCCCAAAAACAATAATATCCACTTTTGAATCAACAAACGCATAATAAGCTCGATCAGGGGTGTTTTTTCCTTTTCCCACATGCCCATGAATTAAGCCAATATTTACACCCTCACATTCAATAATATCCCGATCAGGAAGTGCTACATCCCAACCATCACAATTCCCGCTTACAGCCCGAACTGGTGCTAGGGAGGAAAGATCCTCAAGCAATCCCATATTCGTCAAATCACCTGCATGTAGAATCATATCTACTTGATTCAAGTGTTCCCAGACAAAACCTGGCAGAGATTTACCAGGGCGCAAATGAGTGTCTGACAATACAGCAATGTGCATTATTTTCACCTCTTGGCTTTAACTTAATCCCGTTTGGGGGATACTGTCTTAATGATATTATAGTAGGTATCTCTCTCAACTGCCTCTAATCCCAATTCATGAATCATCTCAATTAGCTGTTGTTCCGTCTGCATCTGAGGACTGGTAGCTCCTGCAGTATGATAGATTTTCTCTTCGCGTACTACTCCGTCTAAATCATTGGCTCCGAAGGAAAGGGCCATTTGGGCTACTTGCGGACTTGAAGAAACCCAATAAGCCTTGATATAACGAAAATTATCTAAGATTAAGCGGGCAACAGCAATCACTTTTAAAGTTCGTACTGCACTTGCTTGAGGGAGATCCTCGAATTTTGTATTTTTAGGATGAAAAGCAGTCGGAATTAAGGCCTTGAAGCCTCCGGTCTCATCTTGCAAATTCCTTAAGGCTAAGAGGTGATCTATTAGTTCTTCATCTGTTTCAATAATACCATACAGAACATTTGCATTAGATGGTATACCTAGGGTATGGGCAAGGCGATGTATTTCTAGCCAGCGCTCTCCGCTCAACTTTCCTGGACAAATGATTTCTCGGACTCTCGGACTAAAGTTTTCCGCTCCTCCACCGGTAATAAAGCTTAGTCCTGCATCTTTAAGAATTTTTATTATTTCTATAACCGGTAAATTCTCTTTTTGCGCAAAAAAATCATATTCTGCCGCCGTGAAGGCTTTTAAACTTACTTGGGGAGCAGACTCTTTTATTTTTTTAATCATTTCTAAGTAGTATGAAAAGGGAAGATCCGGATGTATGCCTCCTACTATATGAAGTTCAGTAACCCCCTGTTTGGCAAAGTGCTTTGCTTTATCAACAACTTCTTCAATAGTCATTGTATAGGAACCCTTTTCCCCCGGATCTTTGGCAAAAGCGCAGAGTCCACATTTAACTTTACACACATTACTGTAGTTAATATGGGCATTGTTATTATAAAAAACTTGATCCCCGGTCATCATGCGTTTCTTTTGGTTAGCTAGATAACCCAGACCAAGTAAATTAGTTGTTTGTAAGAGTAATAAACCATCCTCTTTGTTTAGCCTTTGCTGAGTATTTATTTTTGTAGAGATTTTTTCTAAGCCATCGATTGCTGGAGTAAAATCCACAACGGACCCTTCTTTCCTAAAATTGTTATGTATTTCAATTATAACATAATTCCTGAAATTCGAGAAAAGATATAGGAAAGATGTCGAAAAGAAATAGGAAAGGACTGTAATTAATTACAGCCCTCTTAAAACATTAGTGATAATTTTTCACTGTTTTACGTTGTCGTTTGATAGCTTTACGAACCTCATTGGCCACACGCCAAGTCTCAGGTTGGTGAGGGGTTATTAATTCCAGACGACCAGAGCGTTTGTCAATTAATATATCCACGGTTGGTTTTCGTCCTTCTTTTTTCTCTTCCCCGGGATGTAAAATATCGATGCCTATTTTATTTTCATCGTATTGAGGAGGAACAAGATAATTTAGCACTTCTTCTGTTGCATCCATTAATTCAACCACTTGTTCTTGGGGATAACCTTCTCTCAGGAGAATATCTCTCACCTGTGTTAAAGGATGGTCTAGGGTGAGAAGCATCTGGGCGCGTTGTACCAAATTATAATCTATGTCCATGATGCACCTCTTTTAAATTATTTTTACGATACTTACATTTTTCCCTTAACTTTGTATTGAATACTGATACATCTTAACGGAATTGCCTTAATTCCCCACGGATATTTAATCTTAAGTGGTGAAAACTCGAGAATGCAATGGTTTCTGATTAAGTCTAAGATGATAGTTTAAGAGAATTTCAAAAAATTGCTTCAGGAGGATTTAAATGTCAAAATTACTTTCTCTCCCTTTCTTAATTGCTGCTATTTCTGGTGTTGCTATGGCAGTTCAAGGTACTTTAAACTCATCTTTAAGTCAAAAGACGTCACTTCTATCTGCCACACTCATTGTCCATATTATCGGTACACTTGTCTCACTAGGAGTAATACTCACTTGGCGAGCACCATTCTTTAACCATACCTGGAGCTCTATTCCATGGTACTTGTATCTAGGTGGGGTTCTTAGTGTCATTATCGTTGGACTTGTAGCAACAAGTATTCCAAAAGTTGGTGTCTGTAACGCTACTACTGCAATCATCATCGGACAAGTCAGTATGGCTGTACTTATTGATCATTTCGGCTTATTCGGAGTTACTAAGCTTCATTGGAGTCCTTGGCAATTGCTCGGTATCGGTCTATTCGCAGCAGGAGCTAAACTTCTTTTTCGCTAATAGACTACTTACTATTGCGATTTACGATTAAGGCCATATTTGTGATTATGGCGTATATTTCATCACTCACATTATACTTACTTATTTGGCCGTTTGAAGACAATATTACTGTAATTTTACCAGCAGCGTTTTTATCACTTTCTATTAAATGCAGCAAATAGGCATATGAATCACTGCTAACTGACAGTTGCTTAAACTCTCCATCAGCAACAAAGATAATCCAATACCCTATGGATACTTCGTTATTACTATTATTGTATAGTGCATTAGATACACTTGAAAAACCTTGGCCCAAGAAATTCTGATCACTTGTGAAATCAGTATTGGGATTTGCTGAGTTATTAAGAGAATATTGGTCGTTAATTGTACTCGCTTGGGAAACCGGATCTGAAAGATGACTATATATACTCTTAAAAAAGCTGGGAAAAAGGACATAACCAACAACTCCAATAATCAAGATCCACAAAGCAAGTGCTTGTAAGTCCCGCCATAGTTCATTGCGCGGTGGTCGTCCCCAAGTATTAGGCATATCAATCCCCTCCAATATACTTGAACTTTACTTTATCTGACAACCACAATGCCTCATATACCATATATACGTTTGTTTACATAAAGATATGATTATTAAACTTGCATCTCTCAATTCCAACCTCTAAAATAGACTTGAGGTGGGAATATTGAATCTGCTTCGACAGAAGCTATCCTTGTTGCCAGAAAAACCTGGCGTTTATTTAATGAAAGATAATCAAGCTCAAATTATTTATGTCGGGAAAGCAAAAGTTCTTAAAAACCGAGTTAAATCATATTTCACCGGTTCACACGACGGGAAAACTGCCCGACTAGTCAGTCAAATTTCAGATTTTGAATATATCACAACAGATTCCGAAGTTGAAGCTCTTGTCTTAGAGTGTAATTTAATTAAGAAATACAACCCAAAATACAATATTCTGTTGCGGGATGATAAATCTTACCCCTACCTATCGATTACCGAAGAAAGTCACCCTCGAGTTCTTGTAACACGACAGTTGAAGAAAGATAAAAGTAAATACTTTGGTCCTTATCCTAATGCAACGGCGGCTAGGGAAGCAGCTCGTTTGCTAAATCGACTATTTCCTTTTCGAAAATGTCGTCAAATCCCCTCCCAACCCTGCCTTTACTATCATTTAGACCAGTGCCTTGCCCCTTGTATTCAAGAGGTTCCCCCTGAAGTCTATAAAGAAATGCGCAAAGAGATATCAACTTTTCTAAAAGGGGATCAAAGTGGTATCCTTACTCTCTTACAAGGGAAAATGATTAAAGCTTCTGAAGCTCTACAATTTGAACGAGCCAAGGAATACCGAGACCTTATTGAGGATTTGAAGCAGTTAGGAGAAAAACAAAACATCACGCTCAATGATTTTATTGATCGCGATGTTTTGGGTTTTGCAACAACTACTGACCAGATGTGTATTCAAGTATTTTATTTGCGTCAAGGAAAATTGCTTGCTAGAGATAATTTTATTTTTCCCTATTACGAAGATCCGGAAGAAGCTTTTATTTCTTTTGTTGCTCAGTTTTATATAGAACGGGCAGTATGGCCTAAAGAAATCTTAATTCCAGCCATTGAGTCCTTGGCTTTATCCAAACTCTTCCCTATCACAACTCCTCAGAAAGGGAAAAAAAGAGAATTGGTACTAATGGCCATGACAAATGCTCAAACCACTCTTCATGACCAAATCACTCTGGAAATTAATCAACAACAAGAAACAGGTGATGCTCTAAATACACTTGGGGAACTCTTAAATATTTCAGTTCCCAGAAGAATTGAAGCCTTTGACATTTCCAATATTTCAGGAGCACACACTGTTGCTGGAATGGTACAATTTATTGAAGGTAAACCTGAACGCAGAGGTTATCGTAAATATAAAATCCAACCCATGGATACTTCTGATGATACCGCTGCCATGAAGCAAGTAATTTTTCGCAGATATAAACGATTAGTTTCCGAAAACGAAACTCTTCCTAACTTAATATTGGTGGATGGGGGGAAAGGGCAAATAAGGGCAGCATTAAGTGCCTTAAAGGAAATTAATCTAGTAATTCCAGTTGCCGGAATGGTTAAAAATGAACGTCATCAAACCCACGGACTAATTAATCAGTTCGGGGAGCAGGTACTATTACCGAAGAATCATCCTACGTTTTTTTTACTTGGCAGAATTCAGGATGAAGTCCACCGCTTTGCTATTACATTTCATCGTCAGCAGCGGGCCAAAAATATGACTTTTTCAATTCTGGATGATATTCCGGGAATCGGTCCGAGACGTAAGCAACAGCTGTTACATCATTTTCAGTCACTTGAAGATATTCAGTCTGCTAGCATCGTGGAACTACAAGCTTCCGGAATCCCTTACAATACTGCTAAAACAATCTACGATTATTTTAGCTCAGGTGATAAAAAGTGATGGATATGTAAAGGAGGAACCACAATTCCATGATCCTTAATTATCGAGTCGAACTATGTCGCAAGTGTTATTTTAAACGCACCCATAAATGCTCAATTACGGATTTCTATATTCATAATTCTGCAATTGCTCTGGTTAAACCGGGAGGAGAATGTACTAAATATACGCCTATCCCCTGGATACCACAACTATAGCTCCAACTTGTATTTGATTACAAAAAAGTCCAGCAAATTGCTGGACTTTTAAATCTTTGAACTAGTTAACCCGACGAGCACCGACATACCGCCCTGAATAGTAACTATCATTGAGGCTTGTAGTACGCACACCACTGTTCGAAGCATGTACGAATTTTCCACCGCCGATGTAAACACCTACATGAGACGGACCTTTCGCATAAGTCGAGAAGAAAACTAAGTCGCCTGATTGTAGTTCGTCTTTCTTTACTGGTGTCCCGACATTAAATTGCGCAGAAGATGTTCTGGGCAAAGATATCCCTGAACCCTTAAAAACATACTGTGTATACCCCGAGCAATCGAACCCCTTTTTGCTCGTTCCGCCAAATACATAGGGCACTCCTGTTAGGCTTAAGGCATTACTGACAAGAGTAGAATCACTTGAACGGGATACCTGTTGTTTTGGTGCTTCTGCAACTTGCACCGCTTTGGTCTCACTCTTTGCTGCCTGCGCTTTCTTTGCAGTTTGCACCTTCTTTGCAGTTTGTAGATCCATTGTTGGTTGAGCCTTCTCCGCAACAGTTACGGATGCACTTTGTGTAGTGATAGGTTCAGGCACAGATTTTTCTGGAGTGGGTATACTTGCCACACTATCACTGATTTTTGTTGTTATTTCAGTCCATTGTAATTGCTTTCGCACTGTCTGGGTATAGGTGTTATCTGATACTTCAGCAGAAGCTACTAATACGGGCTTCATTGGAATAGAAGTAGTAGTCATACTCTGTTCAGACGAAGCTAATACCGGAAGACTGCTTGCTAAAACCAGCCCAGCGAAAGTAATGCTTCCTAGCCACTTCCGCGTAGATGAGGAAACCACCAAATATACGTCCACCTTTCTTAGCTTACGAGGTTAGTTGACGGATTCGGGCAGTAGGTGTAAAGCCCTACACGTGAATAGGCACGTGATTCACCCCAAAATTATCCCCCGCTCCAAAGTACGGCATTTGGACTCAGCTTTTTCCTAATATACATTATTCGAGACAAACCTAAAATGTCCTGCATTTACTCTTGCGGAAATTTATTCCTCAGCGAATATATTCCAGTATTTCCATGTCTTTTAAATAAGCTCAAGGGGGTGGGCAAATCTATCATTTGCTAATACTGTCGTATTTACTCAAAATGAATGGTCTCACTCAAATCCCTACAACAGTGTATCCGAAATTCAATCTAACATCCATCCATTTTCTTCCGTCTTACAACTACTTCGTAATAAAATGAGCCTTATAAACGGAACTTGACAAATACCTAAACAGAAGTGCCCCCACCATTTAAGGTGAGGGCACCCAAGGAATAAAGCGAGCTAGTTAACCAAGGTATTCAGGCGACTGCCCACTAGAGGTTCTCTAGTAAGATATTGGTTCAAAAAACGAGCTAATATCCCACGATTAAGTTTAACTCATGAATTAAAACAGCGAAGACAATGTCTAATTAGTTAGGCTAATTATTGGTGCAGGAATACGACCTCCACGATGAACAAACAAATTCGACGAATACGGATGAATAGCAATTATCGGCGCTCCGCCTAATAGCCCTCCGAATTCGACTCTATCTCCGGCCTGTTTGCCAATCGCTGGGATTACTCGTACAGCAGTTGTTTTCTTGTTGATCATACCGATGGCTGCTTCGTCGGCGATAATTGCGGAAATCGTTTCTGCACTAACATCACCCGGCAGGGCAATCATATCCAGACCGACTGAGCAAACACAAGTCATTGCTTCCAGCTTGTCAAGTGTTAAGGCTCCTTCTTCAACAGCTCTTACCATTCCCGCATCTTCTGACACTGGAATAAAAGCGCCGCTCAGCCCTCCGACATGAGATGAGGCCATTGCTCCGCCCTTTTTAACCGCATCGTTAAGCAAAGCTAAAGCTGCTGTTGTACCGTGAGTTCCACAGCGCTCAAGCCCCATATTCTCTAATATTTCTGCCACGCTGTCTCCGATTGCAGGAGTAGGTGCTAGAGACAAGTCTACAATTCCAAAAGGAACGTTAAGTGACTTTGAGGCGGCTCGGCCAATCAACTCGCCCATCCGAGTAATTTTAAAAGCAGTTTGCTTTATTAAATTGGAAAGCTCACTGAAGTCTGCATTAGGATGTTCTTTTACAACCTTAGCCACAACCCCTGGCCCACTAACCCCGACGTTGATAACCCTTTCCGGTTCTCCGACTCCATGGAAAGCACCTGCCATGAAGGGGTTATCTTCCGGCGCATTACAGAATACAACTAACTTAGCTGCAGCTATTCCATCATTATCCGCAGTAAGCTGTGCGGCTTTCAAGATTATATTACCCATTTTTAGTACGGCGTCCATGTTAATTCCAGCTTTTGTGGTACCAATATTAACCGATGAGCAGACAAACTCTGTCTCGCTCAGTGCTTGTGGGATTGCATCAATCAGTGCCAAATCGCCATTAGTAAACCCTTTTTGCACAAGAGCTGAAAAACCGCCAATAAAATTTATCCCGATCTCACGAGCGGCTTTGTTCAAAGCTTTTGCAATCCGCACCATCTCTTCTGAGTTCATTTGAGCAGCTGCAATCGCTATGGGAGTCACCGAAACTCGCTTATTAATGATGGGAATTCCATAACGAGCTGATATTTGCTCACCCACTTCTACTAAGCGCCCAGCATTTTTAGTAATCTTATCGTAGATTTTCGTTTCCATTTTGCCAATGTCTTCAGAGCTACAATCGAGTAAACTTATACCCATAGTAATTGTTCTGATATCAAGGTTTTCTTTCTGAATCATGTTAATTGTTTGTTGAATTTCTTCTCGTGCGAACGTGATCGTCATTGACTTACCTCCACTATTCCACCTAATAGAATTAAGATAAATACCATTAAATGCGGTGCATAAACCTAAAGATATCTTCGTGTTGAACCTTTACCTGCAACCCTTTTTCATTACCCTCTTGCTCCAGAGTTTGAGCCAATCCATCAATCTCGATAGTCGCAGGTTCTAAGTCAACGATCATAATCATTGTGAAAAATTCATCAAGTATTGTTTGGCTAATATCTAGTACGTTTACCTGGCAATCTGCTAGGCGTCCTGAAACCCAAGCAATAATTCCAATCTGATCACGACCTATTACCGTAATAATTGCACGGTTTGATTCTTCTCGTGGCATTGTCATTGTTTTTCCTCCCTTTGTAGACCAATCAACTATATGGGGATTAGACTAACATATTTACGTTGTATACTCAAGCCTAATCTTCTAATGTAGACTTCGACAAGTTAGTTTACACAGTAATTACATAAAATGCACACTCAAAAAAAGTTCTCAAGGGATTTTTATCTAAAATGATCTTTTTAGTGTTTACTCTCGACTATAAGATTAAATGATTATTACTATTGAAAAAGAGAGCTCGTCCGAGCTCTCTTTGGATAACTTTTATGAACAACTTCCGCCGCAACTATCGCCACAACCTCCGCCAGACTTTGCTGTACGAATTTCGAATCCGCCACCATGACTGGATTCCACAAAATCGATAACAGCTCCCTCTAAGTGGGTTGTAAGTTTTTTATCCGTAAGAATTGAAACACCGTGCTCTACATCAAGAATATCTTCATCTGTTTTTGACTCTTCCAGAGTCATGCCGAAATTCGGCCCACCTCAGCCAATGCCTGCAAGATAAAGGCGGAGGAATGCATTCTCTTTATTTTGGTTCTTAAGCACTTCTTTAACTTTTTGGGCAGCTAGTTCCGTAATATTAACCATTATCTTCACTCCTTTTAATTCAACTGATTCTAAATATACCATACTTCAAGTTTTTTTAAAAGTATCTTATAAATATAACTCTAATTTTCTAATTTATACTTGTTTGCCATTGCTATTTGGTTGGAAATCATTCCAAAGACGACGAACCTCAACTTCAATACTTGCCGGCAGATCTTGTGAGAATTTCTGCCATTGCTTTAATTCCCCTTGGATTACCTGAACCCAACTATGATCTTTTGGCCAAGCAATAAAAGCCTTCGGTTGGGGAAGAAATATTGTCCGAGCAAGTCCTAAGAATACTAGAATCGTAAACAATCGCCAAAGCCAACGCATTATCGTGATTCATCCTTTCAAGCTTATCTACTATCAGCTTGTCCAGAATCTGAAATTTTAAATCGTTCGGTATGCAATTGTTGCCAAAATCCTTCCATATAAAGAAACAGTGGATCAAAAAAAGTCTGAGCAGTCTTCGTGAATAGGTGATCCCGATAACTACAGATCCTCTCGCGGTAAAACTTTTCACAGGAGTTTTCTCCTACTAAAGTCCAGCCTTGAACACCGGCCCATATAAACAATCGTCCTAATCCTATGGCACCAACAAAGTCTAATTTATCTGCATCGTACAAAATTTTCGCTTCAAGAGTCTTTGGTTCATGACCTGCCTCTCGAGAATGAGAAACGATAGCTTCTCTAACTTGGCGAACAATCTCTTCAGAATAGCCATTTTTTAAAAGTATGTTCACGGCTAAACCTGCACTGCTTTCGGCGTGAGTCCTCTCAACAGCTCCAGACCGACCGATATCATGTAAAAGGGCTGCCAATTCGACAACAGTGATATCGGCACCTTCTTCTAGAGCAAGTTTTCTCCCCCACTCTCTGACTCGTAGTGCATGGTCTAGATCATGGGCACGATCCTTTCTTGCATAAAAACCTTGAGCAACTTGAATAATCTGTTGTAAGGCATCGTGATTCGCTGTATTATCCATTTTCCAATCCCCCCCATTCCAGAAGGATAAATCAGTAAGATTTCAAACTTAGTGCTGGTATAAATTCATCTTATTCCCGCAACTTGGGCTTGTCAAGTTTACCAGTTATGGAATATTGTACTCATTATTCTTAATGCATTCTTTGGTTATCTAGTTTTTACCCATTTCCAAACCGATAATGTTAAATTATGATATACTTTTACTAAAATATATTTTACTTAGGAGAAGCTATGCGCAAATACTTACCAACATTTTTACTTATATTGGGGGCATCTATGGCAGCCTTCCTTTACATAATCTCAACTGAGTCTATGATTCCACTATCAACTCTTAATCAGGAATCCCCTGCGAACCACGAGCCCCTCCCCATATCCTCAGAGCAAAGCACTGATTCCCCCACTTCACAGCTTGATAAGCAACTGACTACCACCAGCCCCACCCAAACTCATCATATCTCTGACCCTCGTGCCCTTCTTCTCTATGATGAGGGACTGAAACTTTATTATCAACGCCAGTTTCCTGAAGCTCTAGATCTCTTTAATCAAGCTTTACAAATCGATGCCCTTTGTTATGAAGCTCTGAATGCCAAAGGGGCTACTCTTGCTTTTCAAGGGCAACACGATCAAGGGCTTGTTCTTATCAAACAAGCCCTTGATCTAAACCCCACTTTTGTTTATGCAAATTTCAATTTAGGCTTGGCCTATGAACTTGCCGGTAAGTGGGATGATGCTATCGCTTCCTATCAAAAAGCTTTACAGCTCGATGATCAAGATACCTGGAGTTATTATGGCATAGCCAGTATATACGGCCGCCAAGGCAATGTTGAGAAAGTCCTGGTATATCTGGAACAAGCTATAGCACTTGAACCTGAAGTCAAGTCAGTCGCCCGCAGCGAGCACGACTTTTCCCCTGTTCAACAGGATCCTCGCTTTCAAGCTCTGGTTAAGCCTTAATCTACCCAAGGAGTTTCTCCAATCGGTCTACTAGCTCCGAGAAAACTCCCAGCGCATTTCGTACTGGGGCAGGAGTCTCCATATCCACTCCTGCTTTTCTTAATAATTCGATGGGATAGTCTGAACTTCCACCACTTAAAAACTCTAGATACCTAGCCACCGCAGGCTCCCCTTCCTCTAAAATAGCCCGGGCAAAGGCAATCGCCGCGGAGAAACCGGTTGCGTATTTATAGACGTAAAAAGCATTATAAAAATGAGGTATACGTGCCCATTCTAAAGCAATCTCTGGATCTAATATTACGTCGTTACCATAGTATGCCATATTTAAATCTCGATACATTTCCGAGAGATTTTCGGCAGTTAAAGCTCCCCCCTCCTCGACTATTGAGTGTATCTTTTTCTCAAATTCCGCAAACATCGTCTGCCTGAAAATAGTACCTCTAAATTGCTCCAAATAATGGTTTACTAAGTAGGCCAATATTTTGGTATCTTTGGTTTCTTTTAAAAGATGTTCCATGACCAGTGATTCATTAAGCGTAGAGGCTACCTCAGCCACAAAAATTTTGTATCCGGCATAAAGATGAGGTTGACTGCGATTGGAAAGATAAGTATGCAGTGAATGCCCCATCTCATGAGCGAGGGTGAACATTGAATCGAGTGTATCTTGATGATTAAGTAATACGTAGGGATGAGAACGATAGGTGCCCCAAGAATAAGCCCCACTCGTTTTTCCTTCATTTTCATAAACATCAACCCAACTTTTGGAGAACCCTTCTTCAAGAATACTTATGTAATCGTTACCTAATGGCTTCAAACCTGCAATAACCATATTTTTAGCTTCTTCATAGGTTATTTTCATTGTTGTTTCAGGTACGATAGGTACATATATATCATACATATGTAATTCACTAAGCTTTAAAGCCTTTTTGCGCAGTTGCACATATCTATGCATCTGAGGCAAGAACTCATGCACCGTATTGATAAGAGAATCATAAACTTTCAAAGGAACTCGATCATCGTCTAAAGAAGCTTCTAATGCAGAAGGATAGTGCCTCGCTTTAGCAAAGAAAACATCTGACTTTATACTGGAATTTAAGGTTGCGGCCCAAGTATTCCGTTGCTTATCATAAGTACCGTACAATGTCCTGAAAGCTTCCTTGCGAACCTTCTGATTCTGGCTTTCCATAAATTGTATAAAATTCCCTTTGGTTAGTTCAATGGAACGGCCTGATTCATCGGTTATATTCGGAAACTTTAGGTCCGCATTATTAGCCATAGAAAAGATTGCTCCTGGTGCCTCTGCTAATTCACCAACTTCAGCTAATAATTTTTCCTCCGCCGAACTAAGAATATGTTCTTTCTTGCGCAGAATATCATCTAAGGCATGGTTATATAGTTCCATTTTAGGTGAAGTTGCGCGGAACTCTTCCAGCTTTCCCTCTGGCATGGCTAATAATTCCGGTACTACAAAGGAGGCTGCACTGCCGACCTTGACAGCGAGAGCTCCGGCACGATCGGTTAGGGCTTGATAATTTGCATTACGATTATCCTCATCACGCCTCATACGTGCATAAGCATAGACTTCTTCTAAACGAAGACTTAGATCGTCCATCCACTCAAAACAGGAGATAAGATTATCAGTATTATCTGCTAAATGCCCTTCAAATTTTTTCCCCTCTCCCAATAATTTCTCAATCTGAGAAAACTCTTCTTCCCATTTACTAATATCTAAAAAGATATCCTCTAAACGCCATTTATGAGCCTCTGAGATTTCTGTTCTAGCCTTTAGTCGTTGCTGATCCACAAATAGTAACCTCCTTTAGTAATAATTACCTCTATTATTATATACATCCTAACTGTAAATTACTATTTTCAAGAGACTTGGAAAATTATCCTTAAACACAGCGAAACAGGCAGCGTACGTTCCACTGCCTGCTCCACCTTGTCCACTATCCCCTTGGAAGGTTCCCCAACCTTCCAAGTTATATTTTACTCGATCATTGCGACCTATGCAAGTGTATTGATATAAGCTTTCGACGATAACTTGCCGTTAATCCCTATCTGTATTATGATAGTAGGAAAATACTCAATATTCATCAAGTATTTACATAATATGGCAGAATTGTAGCTCCTATAAGTAGGCTCTATAAGATTCTGACTCATCTTTAAATTGATGGGACAGTTTTTTTATACTTGCCCTTATTATGCTAATGCGTTCAACATTTTAACAAACTCTCTAAAGGTTCAAATCAGACAATTAACCTAGAGATTTGGCTACTGCTAATATCTCTTCATATATAGGAAGGAGATACATATGCAAAAAATTGGTTTCTTAGGTCCAAAGGGAAGTTTTTCAGAGGAGGCTATACTTTTATTTTTAGCCACTCATCCTGATTTAACAGCCACAGCCCCAGATCTGATCCCATTTTCAACGATACCCAAATTACTATTTGCTTGCAATGATCATGAAATCGACTGGGCTTTTGTCCCTTTAGAAAATTCGACAGAAGGTCAAGTAGGCGTAACAATGGATACACTAGGGCAAACTGAACACCTCTTTATTACCCATGAATTTATCCATCCAATTGACCAATGTCTCCTCGCCCACGAATCTATGCCACTTGAACAAATCGAACGAATTTATTCTCATGAACAAGCGATCGGGCAATGCAGGGATTTCCTAGAGAACTACCTTCCTAATGCCCAGCAAATCACTTGTCTTAGCACAGCGGAAGCTGCCCATAGAATATCTTCAATCCGGGAAAATTGGGCGGCTATCGGTCCGCGTCGAGCAGCCCGTCTCTATAATTTGCATATTCTCAAAGAATGTATCCAAGATGCTACCTTAAACGCCACTCGTTTCGTGATGGTTGGTCATAACCTTGCGGAAATGTCCGATGGTGAAGATAAAACCTCACTATTGGTGATTGCCGAAAATACTCCGGGCTCTTTATATCGGATTTTGGGAGAATTCGCCAAGCGACAGATTAATTTAAGTCGTATAGAATCTCGTCCCTCAAAACGAATACTTGGAGAATATGTTTTCTTTGTTGATGTCGACGGCTATGTATTTGCTCCCCCCATTCAAGATGTACTTTGGGCATTCAAAGAAGAACACATATCAGTCAAACTTCTCGGTTCCTACCCTAAAGCACACCCCCAAGAGAGAACTTTTTAAGGAGTGAGGATAATCCTCACTCCTTAATCATATAACTTTTAAATATTAGTTTTAGATAGCCTCTACTCAATGAACATTTTCTTGATCAGCTCTTTAATTCCTTCAGGCGAGCATGGTGTGGCCTTTTTCTCAGGTTTCTTATCCAAGCCTTGTAAACCTAAGGGGATTTTCCATCCTGTTAACTGACTTAATCCTGCCAAAGCTTCCCACTCATCTGAGCAGTTAGAATTTGAATATTTTGCCAAAGCACGGATTACATTTGAAGAAAATTTAAAAGGACTTGCTGTGGAAGCAATAACTGTGAATGTTTGATCCTTGGTTGCGGAAAGATAATCTTCATACACTTTCATCGCAACTGCAGTGTGCGGGTCAAAGACATATCGATAATCTTCATAACTACTGGCAATTGTCTGAAGAGTCTCTTCTTCATTTGCCCATCCTGCATAGACAGTAGCTTGACATTCTTTCAAAGTAGCGGAATCAACTGAAAATTCTCCTTGATTACTTGCATTATACCAGGACTGAATTTTTTCTGAATCCCGTCCACTCATTTCATATAAAAACCGTTCAAAGTTACTGGAGACTAAGATGTCCATAGAAGGAGATATCGTTTGAAAAAAGGGCCGCTGACTCTGATAGACACCAGTTTTAAAGAAATCTGCCAAGACATTATTAGAATTTGAAGCACAAATGATTCGGTTAATTGGCAAACCCATACGTTTAGCATAGAAGGCAGCCTGCAAGTTCCCGAAATTCCCGGTAGGGACTACAACATTTATTTTGCCCTCAGGTGTAATCGTACCTTGTTTTACAGCCTGTAGGTAGGCCCAATAATAGTAAACAATCTGCGGTAGAAGCCGACCCCAGTTAATAGAATTAGCAGAGGAGAAAATCAATTTCTTCTCTTGAAGTTGAGTCTTCAACGTATCAGAAGCAAAAATCCCTTTGACCGCTGTCTGACACTGGTCAAAGTTTCCGCCTACTACACCCACAACATGGGTATTTAATCCTTCAGTCGTTGTCATTTGACGCTCTTGAACCGGGCTCACACCGCCAGCAGGGTAGAAGACAACAATGTGCATTCCTTCTCTGTCTTTAAACCCTTCTAAGGCAGCTTTACCAGTATCACCAGACGTCGCCACCAGAATTAAGACATCCTCTTCTCGGTTAAAATGTTTAAGACTATTTTTTAATAAGTCTGGCAGCACTTGCAGAGCCATGTCCTTAAATGCCGCTGTCGGTCCATGCCAAAGTTCCAACACCCCAAAATTCCCTACGGGAACTAAAGGTGCCGGATCTTCTCCATCAAATCGACCATCAGAATAAACTTTGACAATTTCTGCAACTGCTTCCTCAGAGAAATCCGATAAATATGGCATCATAACACGTTTAGCGACCTCACCATATGTTAACCCCTGAAGGTCTTGCCAATTCAAGTTGGGAAACGTCGAAGGAACAAAAAGTCCCCCGCCTGGTACCATTCCTAATGTAATAGCTTGTGACGCTGTTTGACCGTAAAGATTACCCCGTGTGCTTTCGTACAATCCATTTCCCTCCTTGACCCCATTAACTCGATTAATTATTTACATTCTATTTGCTGTATATTCGCCTTATAAGAATAAATTTCCTTCTTAGTAGTTCAAAGTATATCTAGTCAATAAATTTACTCAAACTTTTGAAGGAAACACTAATTAATTGTTGAATACCTCTTAAGAAAATCCGCTGATTTCAGAAAGGAGCGCAGAAATGTCAGATTACTCAATTCGTAAATATCGTCAAACTCTTATTATTGGACTTATCGGAGTGGTCAAAGAACTCTTTCCCGGTGAACAACTTAAGATTTCTCACTCGATCCTCGATGGTGTATACTGTGAACTTGAAAATTCCGTACTTTCTTCTAGGGAAATTCAGACTATTGAGGATCATTTAAAAGTTTGGGTAGAATCAGATCAAACAATCTCCTATCAAACCTGTAATGACCATCTATATCATTGCCAAGTTGATCTGGATTTGATCACCACAATCTATCCTCCTCTGGAACGGTCCGGGTCTTTAAAACATTTTAAACTGATCCATTTTCTGCCTGGGTTTATCATTCTCTTTCCAAACGTAAACCATCCCGAATCTCTGTCTCCCTTTGTTCCACCCGAAAAACTATCTGCAACATTTTCTGAAACTCAGAGATGGCTTGAAAACTTACATCTTTCTTATGTTCATGATGTCAATGCTATTATTTCAGCTAAGTCTTCTCAAGATCTAATTTATTTGGCAGAAGCTTTGCACGAAAAGACGATTTCTTCAATTGCCGACCGAATCTTTAGGCAACGTTCAAAAGTCAGGGTTATCCTTATTTCCGGCCCTACATCCTCAGGAAAAACAACCTTTGCTCAACGATTGTCCACCCAATTACGTGTTAACGGTCTCCGCCCCGTTGCTCTATCTCTCGATAATTACTTCTTACCCCGGGATAAGACCCCAGTGGACAGTAACGGCCAATACGATTTCGAATGCTTAGAGGCTCTGGATTTACCCCTCTTGGCCGACCAATTAAACGCCTTGATCGGAGGATCTGAAGTTGAAACTCCACTCTTTGATTTTGTTTGTGGCGGGAGATGCCAAACCGGAAGAACCATGCGCTTAGGTTCTGACGAAATTCTTGTTATTGAAGGAATTCATGCTCTTAACCCATCATTACTCCCTTCACTCGACCGTTCACAAATGTTTAAGATATACGTCAGTGCCCTATTCCAGCTAAATATTGATGCTTATACTCGAGTTTCTACGACTGAAGTTCGTCTCATACGTCGTCTTGTCAGGGATAATCAATTTCGAGGAACTGAACCTGCTCGAACATTAGCACAATGGGATAGTGTTCGTCGAGGAGAAAATAATAACATCTTTCCCTATCAGGAAGAAGCGGATGTAATGTTTAACTCTAGCCTATTGTATGAACTTAATGCTTTACGCCCATATGCAGAGCATTTATTAGTCTCAATTACTCCGGAATGCCCAGACTATGAAATGGCTGTTCACCTTTTAACTCTGTTATCCTTTTTTGAAGTATTAGATATTTCTACAGTTCCTTTTAACTCCATTCTAAGAGAGTTTTTAGGAGGAAGTGCCTATAACGTATAACCCAACAAGACTCACTCCTACCACCCTGCTTTCGTGGATATAGCTTAACATTGTATTAATTGGAACGTTAAAGTGCGAAGAGATGACTCTTCGCACTTTTTTAGCAGATTCAACGGTCTAACTATTTATCGCTAGCAAGCTTACCAGCCTTTGCATAGTTTTCCTTAAGCATATCTCGAATAATAATTGAAATACTTTCTGGTGGCGCCCCAGTTGACTCAGTAATTGCCTGGGTAACCTTTTCCACTAGTAATCTTTTTTGATCAAGGGTTCGTCCTTCTAATAGATCAATTTGTACAATGGGCAATGTATTTTCCTCCCGATATTTAATTTATTACTATTTTAGGGATCTTTTGAAACCAACAAAACGGAAAAAGTAAGTCCCCGCCGCTCAGTCAGTTGATAAATATGTTCCGGCTCTTTTATCAGTTGGCACTTTTCTGTTCTGATACATCTTTTTATAGCATGTTCCAATTTTAATGCTTCACTCCAGGTTCCGACTTCCCAAGCTTGGGCTAAAGTAACCGGCAGATGTGATGAGGTGTATTTTGCACCTTTCCTACCGGAAGAACCGCGGTTATGTTCTTTAATCCTGCGGTCTAAATCTGTGGTTGCGCCAGTATAAAGTGTATTATTTCCGCACCTTACCAGGTATACCCAATAACCCATACTCTACTCCTTAGGCCAAAACTCAAGAACAGGACGACTAGGAAGTAGACCGAGTTCAAAACACAAGCCTAAATATTTATTTAATCCACACTCCAGTGAGCTATCTAAACCATAGTTAAACTGGGCGAAATATCCGGCCCAGAAACTACGTGTCCCTCCAAGCATGGTTTGACAGGTCAAGATAACATCATCCATATTACAGAGTGCCTTAACTTTAGCCTCGATAAGCAGTTTATGGATGATCCTAATTTCTTGCTCTCGCTCAGATAAGAGTGATTTGGGGAATGCCCACACTGCATACGTCATAGAACAACCAGTAAGTTTCAGCCACTCTTCTCCTAAGTCATAGATATAACAATCGGGCTGAAGTAAAGCCGATTGTATGGCTGCATCTCCGATAAGGAGTGCTGCATCAGCAACTAAAAACATTTCTTGGAGATTTGAAGACATGGTCAAATAGTGAGGGATTACTCCTAAGTAATGATGGAGTATAATTTTCGTCAAATTTACGGAAGTTGCCGAAGCATCGGTTAAGGCAATTGTCAAGCCATCTAAATCATTTAAAGGTACTTTCGAGAACAAGATAATCGATCCCACTCGTCCTTTTGTAGAAACCGAGAGATTGGGTAATATTGCGTAATCCTTCCAATGCTCACCGTAGGAGAATGCGCTTATGGGTGCCATGTCTATCTCTCCGGCAGCTAACATGGCATTATGCCCTGTTGGTTCAGCTATAACCGCTTCTATTAAAGGATGGTTCTTATCTAAGAAATGGAACATAGGCAACATATTTGTATTTGGGTTATGCCCGATGCGAATCATGCTTATACCCCCATGTATGAGATCATTTTTTGACAGTATTGCGCAATTCCCCGATTCCTTGAATCTTTACAACAACTTCATCTCCGGGGCGAACAGGGCCTACTCCTTCCGGTGTGCCAGTAAGTACTACGTCGCCAGGATTAAGTGTCATAACTTGAGATATAAAGCTTATAAGTTTAGGAACTGGGGTTATGAAATTCTGAGTATTTGAAGATTGCTTAATTTCTCCATTTAGTATTGACTGAATATCTAACTGACTGGAGTTTAAATCCGTTACAACCCAGGGGCCGATGGGACAAAAGGTGTCAAAAGATTTCGATCGGGTCCATTGACCATCCTTTTTTTGCAGATCTCTGGCTGTAACATCATTGGCACAAGTATAACCGAAAATTGCTGCTAAGGCTTCCATTTCAGTAGCTTCCTTTATAGATTTCCCAATGACAACAGCCAATTCAGCCTCATAGTCTACTTGTTGGCTAATTTTCGGATAAACGATCTCAGCGTCCGGGCCGATAACACTAGTTTCAGGTTTTATAAAAATAACCGGATCATCCGGTAATGAATGTTCCAACTCTTTGGCATGCAAAGCATAGTTTAGTCCAACACATACTACTTTACTTGGCTCTACAGGGGCAAGTAAGGTTACCTCATCAATAGATAACATAGTACCTGTAGGCTTACTAAGAGGATTCAGAAATGATCCACTCAGAACCTGCACTTTCTCTTCTTCAAGGATTCCATATCCAATTCCACTTTTACTGCGAAAACGAACATATTTCATAAGAATCAATCCTCTCTAATTTTCTGGGTAACCAAACCTTCCTCTTCCCGGTGCATCTTGCAATACTCGGAAACTGGGCATACCTCACATCCCGGCTTTCGGGCGTTGCAGATTCTCCTTCCATGGAAAATAAGAAGATGGTGAAGCAATGACCATTTGTCTCGTGGAAAGAGCTCCATTAGTTCGTCTTCTACTTTTTCAGGGGTTTTGCCAGTTGAGAGGCCCAAGCGATGGGCTACTCTAAATACATGAGTATCAACTGCAATTGATGGAATTCCAAAGGCATTGCTGACGACGACATTAGCTGTTTTTCGTCCTACTCCGGGAAGCCTCTTAAGCAAGTCCAAATCCCCAGGTACCTGTCCCTGAAAGTTTTCAACTAAAACTTGGCAGGCAGCAAGAATATTCTTAGCCTTATTGTGGTAAAGGCCCAAAGAGCGAATTTTGTTTTCGAGCTTGGCTAGCCCTAATTCTAGAACCGCTTGGGGGGTATTTGCTTCTGCAAATAGAGAAGCAGTGACAAGATTAACTCTTTCGTCTGTGCATTGTGCTGATAAGATTGTCGCAATTAAAAGTTCGAAGGGCGTGCTATACTCTAACTCGCAGCTTGCATCAGGAAATCTCTCCTGCAAAGCATTAAAAATTAACATCGAAACCGGCTCTTTTGAACCAATCTTTATCATGCTGTTACCTCCGCGACTAGCTTAAGACTTCCTCAATAAAGATTGTACGTTTTCCCACCATATTGTACTCTTTTACTACATTTGAGCCAAACTCAGACTCATCAAAAACACGCACAATTGGTCTGGCAGGCATACTCAGATTTTGATCGACCACGACCCCAATCTCGCCTGTATTAAGTCGTACTGTAACTCCTGTCGGATATGCTGCTATATTCTTTAAAAAAACTCTAATCATTTCTAAAGGATATAATACCCCAGCAAGACCCATAAGAATTTCACAAGCTTCGTGGGGCATAATTCGTTTAACATTGCTGTGGTCTGAAGTAAGCTTGTCGTACAGATCCGCAATCGCTACAATTTGGGCCAGTGGATGTATTTCGCCCTCTTTCAAGCGTCGGGGATAGCCTGTGCCATTGACATGTTCATGATGCTGAAAAGCAATGTGGGCAACAACAAGATTAAGATCTTTTCGTTTTCTAAGATCTTCAAATCCCAAGATTGTATGTGTTTTAAGAACTTCAATTTCTTCTTCTGATAAATCATCTTTGGCTATTAGCTTTGGATCAAGATGAATCTTGCCAAAATCATGCATTATTGCGCCAATGGCTAAGGTCTCTAGTTTTTCTCGGTCAAGCATTAAGGCCTTACCAAGAATAGTCGAAAGGACGCATACGTTGACAGAATGAGCAAACATCTGGTTGTCTAGGCTGCGCATATCCATCATATTGACTAGTATATCCTTTTTAAATAGGATCTCTTCGACAATTTTATTGATAATTCTTTTTAGGTCAAAACCATCCAAATCTTTGCCTAACCGTACCGACCTTGTACTTTTCTCAAGAATTTCCATAGCCTCACGGCGATGCTCTTCGCTGATAACATCTTCTACAATTACATCGTCAAAACGGTCATCTTCAATATAAACTATGGAAATTCCCATATCCCTTAATTTCGCAATATACAAGGGAGTAAGTTTAACTCCTTTACCTAACAGGACTCTTCCTGTGCTGGAGAAGATTGTCTTACCTAATATGTCACCCATCTTTAACGAATTAACACTTACTTGCCGCACTTATAGGTCTGCTCCTTCCTATGGAAGCATAGTTTTCAACCCAACAATTACAATCCTACACTATTTTCAACATTTTTCCCAGTCCTCAATATAAAAGTATAATGACTGTAACGAATATTGGGAGTATACTATAAAAGCAATTTCGTAAATGAGGTAAAAATAATGTTTTTTGATCTAACTATAATCTGCACTCTAGGTTTTTTTGCTGCGATGGTTGATGCAATTGCCGGTGGAGGTGGACTTATTAGTTTACCCGCTTTGCTTATGGTGGGTATACCCCCTCACTTGGCACTTGGGACTAATAAATTTTCTGCTTCCTTAGCATCTTTAAACAGTTCCATTACCTTTGCTCGTTCAGGAAAAGTTCACTTTCCGCTGGTCAAATGGCAAATCCCCTTTACATTGTTTGGTGCTGCCCTGGGTGCTTGGTCCGTGCTTCGTGTCAGTTCTGATTTCTTAAATAAAGCTGTTCTTGTCTTAATACTTGTAGTAGGAATTTATACCTTTGTCCATAAAAACCTGGGAATGGAGAATAGGTTTAAGGGACTTAACCCCTTCAACACAATTATTGGCTGTCTATTCGCCTTTGCCTTAGGCTTCTATGACGGTTTTTTTGGGCCGGGAACAGGATCCTTCCTGATTTTTTCCTTCATCGCACTATTTGGCTTTGATTTTGTTATTGCTTCTGCCAATTCTAAAGTTCTGAATTTCACTAGTAATATCGCATCCCTTTTTCTGTTTGCTTGGAATGGTAAAGTTCTCTATTCCTATGGTGTTCCAATGGCAGTATTCATGATTTTAGGCTCCTATGTCGGTACGAGGCTGGCTATTCATCGAGGTGCAGCACTTGTGAAACCTTTGTTCATTATAATGTCTCTTTTAGTCGCCGCCAAACTAATTCTTCAGTATATATAGGGAATGCTGAACATAGAGACTTCTGTGGGGGAGTCTGCCGAAGTAGAAGTTGACAACACCCACAAGAATGGGTGTCACGGAATTGAATAGCCTAAGATCAAGCAGCTGTTATAAGAAATCTTCGTGAAGAAATAAATTAAACTCTATATTTTGAAGTAGAAAAAGACTCCCGATAAGTCTATGCTTATCAGGAGTCTTTTGAATAATATCTTTAAATCTCACTTGGGATCCATATTCCAAGACTCCGGACCTCTTGGATAACCTTGAGGCTTTTGGAGTTTTGGGTGAGTATTATCAGCTATGCCAAACAAGCGTACTCTAAGCCAGTTCGTGCCTGTACGAGCACTTATTAGCAGATATCCTTGTGTGTCATTTCGAAAGCGAAAATCCAGAATTCCATAGGATACCGTGGCATCTTGACCTCGGATGACATAAGACACCGGCAGCGAATGAGTATGCCTTTCGACTATTGCGAGGTTAGCTTGGCGAACTGCTTGATATAGCGTACTTGAGTCCTGGCAAATACCTCCACCTATGTCTCTGATCATCGACCGATCAACAAAAACTATGGCTGGAGAATAGCCCGAAGCTGCTGTACGCTCTCCCACTACCTCATTAAATGAAAACACCCCGCCTGGTGGAATTAAGCGATTATTTAAGGCCATGGCAGCCAAACGAACGTTATTAGTACGCTGATCTTCATGAGGGTTAAAAAATGTCGAGTAATCCCCTAAAACATCTCCAATATTAGCTATATCATAAGTGCTTGGCTGAGGCTGAATAATATTAACCACTGCTTCAACTCGTTCTTGCTTATGTTCTTGGGAAAGTTTCAGCCAGGTTGCCTCAATATCAACTTCTATTCCAGTTGATCCATTGGTTCTTTTCAATTGACCATCCACAAACTCTATTGTAGCAATACGCTCAGGTTGATTGATTTTCCGGCTAAATTCTTGCAGCTGTGATATGCCTTCTTCTCGGTCTAAACTAAGATCGTCTATTCGAAAAGCGATTAAAGGTCGAGTTAGATTTTGAAGAACATCTGAAATCCATGATCCCGTTGTTGGAGGATAGACTTGATCCAACCATTGTTCAATCGCTGCGTTAGTCCTCTCCCACTTCAAAGGATAAACTTCCTCTTCATACGTAATAGCATTTGGTAGCTTTTCTCTTATTTGAGCAGATACTTGCTCTCTGCTCAAATAAGAAATATCTTGCCCCCAAATGAATAGGCCGGAAGGTGCCTGATCACGCGTTTTGCCATAAGAAACAACGGCTCCAAACCCTAGTGTAACACATAGTTGCAGCAATAAGACTAAGATAAGAAACCTTATTTTTTTCATAGTTGTTATTTCTCATTATTCTTTCCTTAGTTTTTCTGCAAATGAGAAGTAACTTCCATCAATGTACTTCTCGTAGTAATATGAGTTACCATTTCGGGTGTAATGAATTCACCGGCATGTAAGATATCTGCATTGTCCAAAATTATGTCCTTGTCTACTTTTTTCCCGATAAAATATTGGAGTTGTCGCTGCTCAAAAAGATTAAAATCAGTTTCACGTTCTTCAAGAATATCTACTTTTTCAAATAAATCCGGTCGAGAGTCAGCTACTTCAACAGGCTCTTGATTATTATCTTCTAGAATTTGGTCGTTACTGACTTGATCTTCCGTAACTTCATCTTCTACAAATATTTCTGGTGTTAGGGTTGAATTTGATAATTCGTCATTCAACTCGAAGCTCCCAAATGCAACGGGAGAAGATTCCTCTTCGATAATTAGCAACTCTTTCCCAAGTGTAATTATTTTTTCAGCCTGGATTTCTTGCATCTCTCCATCGGATTCAAATAGACAAGAAGCGATGCGACCAGTCTCCTCATTAATAATTACTTCTTTTACCTCGCCAATGAGTTGACCCTTTTTAGTTAAAACTTTTGTTCCAATTACGCGGATATCCTGCTTTAATAAATTTTGAATCTCTGAATTTTGAGCTACATCTTGTATGACATCCTGATTGGGAATAGTAATTGCAAACTCTCCAATACCTAATAAATCTGCATAAGAAATAACTTTTGCACCAAAATAGTCCGAAGGCTGATCAATAATTATAAAATCCAAGGATTTTCCCTGGGGGTTAAGAACTATATCTTTTACAACCCCAATTTGGGTTCCATCAGAAATACTAATAACTCGCAAGCCAATTATAATTTTTGTTGCTTTCACAGGCTAATGCCTCCTAATCATTAAATATTTGTTTGCTAAGATTCTCTTTGATTACCAATGTATCAAAGAGACGTCGAGGTTCTGGATCAAGCTGTGCTAAATATGTCTTAACGTAATTGTTTAATTCTATTAAGGAATACTCAGAGTCCCCCATATTATTTAGCAGCCAATAACAATCCATTATTAGACACAATGCTAAATCCGGTACTGGATTCAACCCTAAAGCCTGAAGGAAAAAACGGGACGCTTGATTGAAATTTCCTGCTTGCTTTTCTCTAAATCCTAAATCAATAAGTTCATCAATGGATAAACCACTTAATTCTGACTCATTACTACTTTCGAACAATATATCATCGAATATAGTCTCACCTGATATCGTTTCTTCTACTATTATTTTTTCTGCTACTGTGTTTTCTACTATTGCTTCTTCCGCTACTGTTTCTTCTGCTAATGCTTCTTCTGCTACAGTTTCTTCTACTACTGTTTCTTCTACTACTGTTTCTTCTGCTATTGCTTCTTCTGCTATTGCTTCTTCTGCTATTGCTTCTTCTACTATTGTTTCTTCTGCTATTACATCTTCTACTATTGTTTCTTCAGTAATCAAATCATTTCCGCCAATTTTACTAATTAATTTAATTTTCGGCCACATTGTCCCTAAAATTATCAAAACAAGCACTGACAAAATCCACAATGCTATTAAACCTGAGCGAAGGGCATAAGGAAACATCAAAACAGCACAACTTAACAGAACAGAAATTAAAAGTGCTCTCATTCTGGTTAATCCTAACATCTTCGCTTGCCAAATTAAAAACGCAATAAATGGAATACTTACTAAAACAACAGTAATATTATATGTCAGAACATGGGTCCCCCCCTTATTTTATTTCAGTGTTTGTTTAAAAATTCGACAGAAGTCCTGTTTCTCCTTCTTCTTACTCTTTGAATTGCATTCTTTTTGATGCATTTTCCAAAACTTTCTTTAGGGAAACAAATTATTAGCAAAGGATTATTTGATTTAAGATAGAATAGTATATATAGTTTGTCCTAATTCATTTATCCTCTAATTATACTCTTTAAGATTTCGGGTTATAGGGGGCATATATCTATGTCAAGTCATCAGAGAATGGATTCAAAAATCGACTCTACATTGATCGAACGAATTCAGCTATTAGAAAGCCAACTGGAAGAAATACGTTTACAGACAAATGTTCTTTTAGATATTGCCCGCGCGCTAAATGCATCTCTTGATCCTAAAGTTATTGCTGCTAACATTATAAGCGCTATTGCTTCCCTTATTAGCATTGATCAAGCTAGCGTATGTTTATTCAATGAAAACACTCAAGAGTTTGAAGTTATTGGAGTTTTTGATTCACGTACAATCAGTCCAAAAATTCCATCAAATCTTGATTTCTCTTTTCTCGCTGAAGTGTTATCGAAAGGTGTTACTTATTATTGCTCGCCTGGCAACAGAACACAGGACTGGGAATGGATATGTTGCTTACCACTTCAAAATGCTCAGCATAAAACTGGCACCATAAATATTCATGCTATTAGACAACCTGAAATAACTCCTGAGCAGATGCAATTTCTTGAAACTGTTGCTGGTCATGCTACTTCAGCCTTGGAAAATGCACTTTTGTATGCCATCGTAGAGCGAGAATCAATTACTGACGGCTTAACTGGTGTCTATAATCATCGTTATTTCCAAAAACGATTGCATGAATATATTTCACTTTGCCAACGTCATAAAAGATCTGTAACTTTTGGCTTGCTTATGGTTGATGTTGATAACTTCAAACAATTTAATGATTGCTATGGGCACCTATTCGGTGATACAGTTCTGAAAACTATTGTGCTAGAGCTTAGAAACAATTTACGAGAAGAAGATCTAATTGCCAGGTATGGAGGAGAAGAGTTCGTTGTTCTTATTCCAGAAGCAACGGAGAAAATTGTCTTATTTATTAGTGAAAAGATTCGGGAAGTGGTTGAGAATACCAAAGTATATCATCAAACATCTGCTTATGTATCTGTTACAGTGAGTATCGGTGCTACTTTATGGCGCCCCTCCGATACTCCCTCATCTGTAATCTTAAGAGCAGATCACGCTCTGTATGAAGCCAAAACTACCGGGCGCAACCAAAGTATCTACCGATAATACAGTTAGGTAGAAATATGAGATTTTACGCTCCAGATAGGATCAAAAAAAACACCCATTATGGGTGTTTTTTACATACAATTAGAGGTTTATTATCTAGGCTTGAACTGCCCTGGGCAATGTGCCATTACTTTTTGGTAAGTTGGTCGTTAATTTAACAAGTTGACAGCACGAAGCAGCGATTACGACTGCGCATCCCCCTAAGAAACCACCAATTATTAATACAGGAATGAAAGCTAACATAATAACTCCCCCTCTCAAATAATTGTTCTTCTGTCTACTAAAAGCTTAAGCAACAGCATTAATTGTTCTTATCTTCACTATTATAATATCAAACATATAAAAAAAAAGAAAGTGATTGTGATCACTTTCTTAAAATTTAACTCTTTAGAATAATCTAAATGTTCACACTGATCTGTTACCTCCAAACTACGCCCTGCTCTGTATAACTCACTTGTTTTTTACTGAAGTCATTAATCCATTGTGTAAATTCTTGAGACTCGACTTCCGGAACATGTACGAGTAGCTGAACAACCTCACTAAAATCTTCCTTTGAAATTATCCAATTACGTTGTCCAAATTGATACTTAATCATTTCAAACCATTCATAGGGTACAGTTAAATGGTACACCTGATAAAGTGACAATTTCTTTAAATTGGTCTCATTAATTAACTGCCGGGCTGTTCCGCCATAAGCTCTGGACAGACCACCAGTCCCCAGCAGTACACCGCCAAAATATCTCACCACAACCAATAATACATTCCATATATCTCCATGTTGTAAAATATCCATTATGGGACGCCCCCCTGTCCCTTGAGGTTCTCCATCATCAGAAGACTTCTCAATTAAGCCTTCATATAATCGATAGGCGTAGACGTAATGGCGAGCGTTGGGATAGTCATCACGAATATTTTTCATTGCCATGTCCAATTGATCAATTGAGGTCAGCGGAACTGCAATTCCTATAAAACGGGATTTATCGATTATTTGTTCCCAGGTATTCAGTTCAGAAATTGTATTAAAGGATTTCACGTTACATCCCCTGATTACGAGCTTGAGCTTTAGCTATAAAAGAATCGACATCAATGACAAAACGTTCATGATTTCCAACACCAATCTGTCCAGCATCATCAAATGCTTCTACTGTAAAAACTAGTTTTCGACGGTCTACTTCGACAAGTTCAGCTATCGCAAAAACATTGGCACCTAAAGGGGTTGCAGCATTATGCTTGATTGATAAGGAAGTTCCTACACTTGATTGTCCTTCAGGCAATTCTAAGGCATTAACAGCAGCTTGTTCCATAAGGGCAATCATTGCCGGAGTTGCAAAGACTTCTAGCTGTCCACTCCCCATAGTTTTTGCAGTATTTAAGGTACTTACAGTTGTCTGGGCCCGTCCTTTTCTTCCAACCTTTAAATCCAAAGCGAACACATCCTATTCTTTATAAGATTATCGATTTTCTCAATTAGTTTACCACAAAAACAGATAATAGCGTTGTGATTTCTTCACAACGCTATTATCTGTTTTATTATGCTAATCGAGTCATCTTTAAATTTATTAATGATGAGCTCCCTGTGAAATGTCACTAAGAGCATCACCTGCTTCATTGATATGAATTTTCTCAACTGCTAAATCCCCTAAAGCAACAATTCCGGCGATTCTTCCCTGCTCTAAAACCGGTAATCTCCTAATTTGATTATCCGCCATTATACGAGCAGCTTCGTGGACATCTTGATCAGAAGTCACAGTGATAACCTGGGAGGTCATTATGTCCTTAGCGGATACACTACTAACATTCTTTCCATCAGCAATAACCTTTAGGACAATATCTCTGTCTGTAATAATACCTAAAACTTTCTGCCCTTCACATACAGGAATAGAACCCACATCATTACGCTTCATTAAACGTGCAATTTCTTCAACTGAAGAACTGGGAGCCACAGTCTCAATCTGTCTAGTCATAACGTCGCGAACTTTCATACTAATCCCTTCCTTTTAACAAAATTTCATCGCATATCAAGGATAGTATGATCAATAAATACAGAATCATGCAGGATTAAATGTCCTTATGGTTTTTTCCCTGAAACAATTGCTACTACACCGCCAGCTAAATTGGTAAAACAAGTGTCCTTTAGTCCACACTCTGCAAAAATTCTCACTAATTCTTCTTGAGCAGGGAACTCTCGAGCTGAGTCATGCAGATATTGATATGCACTAGCTTTTCTCGTCCAAACTTTACCCATTAAAGGAATTAGTTTTTCAAAATATAACCAATATGCCTGTTTAAACCCCAATAATGATGGTTTTGCCATATCAAGTGAAACTACTTTTCCTCCGGGCTTAACCGTTCTTATCATTTCTTTTAGCCCTTGTCTCAAATCGGGCAAATTTCTTAATCCCCAGCCAACTGTGACACCGTCAAAAGAATTATCGGGGAAGGGAAGTTCCATTGCATTCCCTTGAATAAAACGTATATGAGCCGTATTTGAAGTTTGTTGCAAGGATCTTTCAGCGACTTCCAACATTTTTTGAGAAAAATCTAACCCAGTCACGTTTCCATCTGAGCCCACAGCTTGTCCCAGTTCAAAGGAAAGTTGACCAGTACCGCAACAAACGTCAAGTATATTCATACCTGGCATTGCTCCAACCTTTTGAACGGCAAGACGCCGCCATCCTTTATCCATTCCCAGGCTCATTAAGGTATTCATCAAATCGTATCGCGGGGCAATCGAATTAAATGTCTCTTTTACATATGTAGCCTTATCTTTCCCTGCAAAATCCATCATAATCTCCCTATCTAATGATTTATAGTTAGTATTAGCATTTTATTAAATACTACCCTTCCGTTAAGCATTTGTCTAGAGAGCTTCTCTTCTGGTTGAAATTATCTCGCCACATTCAAAACGTAATATCTTTCATGATTAGACTATCTGGTTAAATCTAGCAAATAAGCATACTGTATATTGCAGTATGCTTATATATACAGTATACTGTAATAAACAGTTAGGAGGCATCAATTTGAGCAGATCTAAACAGAGTCGTCACACGAATGCATTTATTCTTCTCCTTTTAGAAAAATCATCTTCTGCCTACGGTGCTCAAATTCTTTCTAGTTTGCAAGAAGAATTACCGTTTTGTTTAACTGACAGTCCAAGTGTTTATCGTGCCCTTCAAGATATGGAGGAAAAAAAATGGGTTGAAGCGAGTTGGAAAACTTCAGAGGCTGGATCTCCTCGGAAATGGTATTCCATCACTCCTTCCGGACAAGCTGCTCTGAATAATTATGCTCAAGACATTAATCAACGCAAAGCAAATTTGGAGTATTTTCTTAATACCTATACTCAAATCATTAACGACAAGTCTGAGAGGAGTATCCAAGATGACAGAATCTAATCAGTCCATTGAGTATTCAACAATTGGTATACTTTCGTTAGCTCATATGTTAAATGACATGTATAGCAACTACTTACCACAAATGCTTCCCTTTCTAGTAGCCGCAACAGCTCTTAACGCCACGAAAGCAGCAATATTAGTCTCAGCGTTTACTATCAGTTCTTCTTTCATACAGCCTGTCTTTGGCTATTTTCTTGATCGCCAAGGGAAACGATGGCTTGTACACGTAGGAACCTTATGGATGGCAATTATGCTCAGTTTGACAGGCTTAGTCAACAACTACTTACTTTTAGTTATCTTAGCCAGTCTTGCCGGTCTCGGAACAGCTGCCTTTCATCCTCAAGCATCAACAATGATAACTGTTGTCAGCGGTGATCGTAAAGCAGTTCTGCTCTCCACATTTATCGCCTTTGGAAACATCGGTTTTGCACTCAGCCCCCTCATACTCGTTCCCCTATTTCAGAACTATGGTCTCAGAGCGACAATTTATACGATTATCCCAGGTATCATTGTCGCGCTGTTATTATACTTTTTCGCCCCCAATAATCATGTACTTCGCGGGGGAACTACCCCACCTACTCTGGCCGAGGTATGGCTTTCCTTACTGAAAGCTCGCCAAGAACTTTTAGCCATTACTAGTGTCATTGCCATCCGTGCTTTGGCCTATACCGGTTTGTTAACCATTCTCCCCTTATATTTCCATGCACAACATCTTTCCTCTATAACCTCCAGTCATTTAGTCTTCATAATGCTCTTTGCTGGAGCAATTGGAGGGATTTTAGGGGGGTATATATCGGATCGATTTGGCAGGAAACCTTTAACGATCGGTTCTCTGGTTCTAGCTACACCATGCTTTTACGGTTTCCTTTACACAAATGGCACATTGAGCGTTGTTTTCCTAGCTCTTGCCGGTGCCTGCTTGTTATCCAGTTTTTCCGTAACTGTGGTTGCAGCTCAAGAAGCCATTCCCAATAATAAGTCTCTCGCCGCCGGGTTAACGATGGGATTCGCAGGAGGGGTAGGGGGCCTTCTGGTAATTCCTATCGGGAGAATCGGAGATCTTTATGGCCTATCAACTTCGATTTCGGTATTGTTCTTACTACCACTTCTTGCTGGACTTACTGCATTATTTATGAGAAATCGACCTGCCGCAAATGCACAACGGATTGCCGCACGGTAATTATTGTTACAGTATTCAAACTATTAATTGTAAAAAAGAATCTTTTCACTTCTACCATAATTTGTCTTACAGCCCGTTATTCATGAGATTTCTGGCCTTTTATATAGGGTTTCTGCTCAAATTCGGAATCGATTCCGAATTTGAACTGCCATGTCTGGAGCCGTGCCGAGTTTTTATTCCTAAGAGCGTCCCTTGGGCCGCAAAATCAACAGCCATCGGCAGGTGAGGCATTTTCCCCTCTGGCAGGCTTTAATACTGGAGCGGATCAACAAATCGCTTGTTGTTGAATCCGTTATTTTTAGATCTTTTTTACCGATCAATTCGCCGCCGGTGAGGAGAAACATAACCTTGGAAATAATCGGTTCGGCGCAAGGGCAAATATGCCCTCAATGTTATAACAAAGGTCAGGCGAAGGGTCTTCAGCTGCGTATTTGCCATACCGACTCCCCTTCTCCTCCTATGATCGATTGAACAGGGATTTATTCCTCAGTCAGGTCAAAGCGGTTATTCCGGGTTACGGATACCAACAGGTATTTCAACAAATCCAATAATGTGGTTAGTCCTTCTTATCTTATGCACCTTGTCCGGCAGGGGTTACCCTCGTCTGGGGTATTTATGACAAAATAATGGCAAAACCGTAAAGTACCTAGGCACTTTACGGTTTTGCCATTATTTTGTCACCAGTGAGGGCTTGAACACATAACCTATGAGTAAGGCTGTTCAAATCCATCTTCTCTTATGGGAGCCTTTCCTCCGGAAAAGCTTATGAATAAGCAGAGGAGCTCGAAAATCATGGTGAAGGGAATAAGCGAGCAGACACCGTAGATTAGCGCGGCCGAAATTAACAGTATTAAAGATCAGACCGGCAGAATGCTGCTTTACAGCTCCGTCGAGATCGGACGGCGCATGACGGAGGCTAAATCCATGGTCAATCATGGAGAATGGGGAAAGTGGAAATTCGGAATCGATTCCGAATTTGAGCTACACCCAAGGGATTATCCTCTGGGGAATTCCCGAGGAGAATACTCTCACCGCCAATCAAGGTGCAGTCACCAAAGTGCAAGGACTCTTCCTTACTAACAACGTGAGTTCATTTATTTAATATTGAAAGCTCCCCGCATAAGCTCATAAATTAACTCTTCAATTCCTTCTAAAGGACGAGGCTTCCTTGAACTTACCCAGTCGCTAATGGCAGCATCCAGAGTTCCGAAGAACATCTGCCGACCCACTTTTATATCCGCTAAAGTAATTTCTTCCTTTTGTACTCCTTCATTAAGAACTTGTTCAATTAAATGAAAGTACTCTCTTAAAGGCCCAGAAATAGCTTCTCGAATTTTTGGGTCAGATTGTCTTAACTCAATCTGCGTAACTATTGCCAAAGATCGATTTTCCTGCATGTATTTAAAATGAGTCCGAATTAAACAAAATAAGCGTTCTTTAGTTGTCGTACATTGCGCTATTGATTGTTGGATCTCACGAATAAAATTCCCCATACGATCCGAAAAAAGGCTAACCAAAATATCTTCCTTATTCTTAAAATATAAATAAATAGTTCCGTCTGCTACTCCAGCCAGTTTGGCAATTTTAGATACTTGGCAAGTAAAATAGCCGTATTCCGCAAAAGCCTCCGTGGCCGCATCCAGTATAGCATGATATTTCTCCTCACGGGGCTTAATCATCAAATCATAAACTCCCTTCATCTAGACCTTCAAATAGTTTAGATAAATTTAATTTCTATCCACTTGATATCATATCATATATTTAATTTTCCTACATCATCTTCCGAAACATCCACTTCTTGTAAGTGGATGTCCTTATTCTAGCTTCAGTAGGGCTAGACTCCCTACTGAAGTCTCGACGTTCAGCTTTAGCAGAACAAGTTCACTTACCGTAAACTTGATTTAGCATTGTCTGGCCTTTATCAGTCAGTCCCCAAAAAGTAAATGTTTCTGGTGAATGGAAGCCACAATCTTCACAGTGCCCACTGCAGCGATTCATTCCACAACTCGGGCTGCATGCTTGGCCAAAGATTTCTCGACAAATATATCCCATGTGTTCCATCTGTTCTAAAGCGCTTTCAATTTCCTTTAAGGAATAGCCTACCTCAAGTGCAAGCTGTGACATTGATAAGGTAGCTTCTTTACGAGACAAAACTTTCAAAATATCTGTAAGCAATCCGATTCACTCCCCAGGGTTTTTTCAATCACTGGATGCCAAGAAACATTCCGATATGGAGAATAAGCCAACCCACTATAAAACTAAGTAAAAGGTTATAGGCAACGCCAAAACTTGTCCAACCAATACTATGTGACTCTTTATAGGTCGTTACAACAGAAGCCAGACAAGGGATATACAGCATATAGACAACTAAAAAAGTATATGCTCCTAATGGAGTCATAGCTCCGGTCATGGCTTGGGCAATCGACTGGGATGCATCTGCAGCAACACCATATAGAATTCCTAAGGTTGAGAGAGTTGTTTCTTTAGCGGTAAAGCCAAACACAATCGCCACCATAATCCTCCAGTCAAATCCTAAGGGTTGTCCAATAACGGCCAGCCATCCTCCCATCTTACCTGCCCATGTCTCATCCATAGGGACTCCCTGGGGATAGGAACTTAAGACCCAAACCACAATTGAAGCAACTAAAATAAACGTCCACGCCCTTCTTAGGAAGGAATAGGTTTTTTGCCAGGTGGGCAATAAAATATTGCGCAGAGTAGGAATGTGGTATAAGGGAAGTTCCATAACAAAGGCTGAGCGTTCCCTTTGTTTAACGACTCTTCTTAATAAGATTGCTGAGAACATGACTAGAATCATGCTTAAAGATAAAAGACTAATCATAATAACGGCACCCATAGATCCTGGAAAAAAGGCTGCCACAACAGCACTCATTACACCTAAGCGCGGAACACAGGGAATCAATGGGTTAATTAACATGGTAATCAAGCGATCTTTAGGATCTTCTAAAGTTCTTGTTGCCATAATGCCCGGTACATTACAGCCAAACCCGGACACCAAGGAGAAAAATGATTTTCCATGGAGTCCCATGAGCTGCATAAACCGATCTCCTAAAAATGCAGCCCGTGCTAAATAGCCACTATCTTGCATTAAAGAGAAAAAAGCAAAGAATATTGCAATTTGAGGAACAAAAGCCAGAACTGCACCAACTCCAGCGAAAATTCCATCTCGCACTAAACTTTGAATAGCAACAGGAATCTGCACCTTCTGCATCAGACCTACAATCATATCTGCGGCCCAAGCCATTCCATCTGACACAGCACCACCTAAAGGTGCACTTGCAACAAAGGAAAACCAAAATACTACAGACAATATTATCAACATAATTGGATAACCCCATAGCGGAGATAATATCCATTCATCCAGTCTATCCGTCCAAGTGCGTTTTATCGGGCCCTCGTGTATCTTGAATTCTGGCAGGATCTTAGAAATATATTGGTACTTGGCATCCGCTATGGTCATTTCAAATTGATCTTTGCTCCACCCTTCAACTTCATAAGCCTGGAGCAAATCTTCTCCAGGCAAGGTATCCGTATCTTGCAGTACGTATTTTATAGAATCTCCTGAGTCACAGCAGGAATCATTATTCTTCGACCCTTTGGATGTCTGAGGTATACTCCTCCAGGTCTGTCCAATTTCCGAATCCCGTTCTAAACGTTTAATAGCCAACCAACGCAAGGGATACTTTGTCGCCCAGATTGTATCCGCTAATAAATGCTCCATTGCTTGAATCCGTCTTTCAAGTTCCTCTGGATAAGGAACCTCATCCCTTACAGGATCTTTTTTAAGCTTTCCCACTCGGATTGCCTCAGACAAGAATTCTTCGACTCCTTGTTCTTTGGCAGCAATGATTTCAACAACTGGCACATTTAAGACCTGGGCTAATTTATTAGAAAGTATTTTTATGCCTGCAGAATCAGCTAAATCCATCATGTTTAAACCGATTACAACTCTTGGCGCTAGCTCAAGAATCTGAAGAACTAAGTAAAGGTTTCGTTCAATATTTGAAGCGTCAACCAAAGCCATAACGACATCTGGTTTTTCGCGCAGAATATACTCACGCGTAACAATCTCTTCCTGAGAATATGCGGTTAGACTATAAGTACCCGGAAGATCAATCAGTTCAATTTGTTCATTGGCCCTCTGAATTACTCCTGATTTTCGTTCTACAGTTTTTCCCGCCCAATTTCCTACTTGTTGATTTGATCCAGTCAAAGCATTAAAAACTGTACTCTTCCCAACATTAGGATTACCCATAAGAGCTATTTTCATGACTCCACCGCCTCCTCTCTACGCAACACAAAAATTATGTCCTAGCGGCACCTCTATACGCACAATAACAATAATGCGGTTTTATTAACAATCGATATCATATAAAAATTAAATAATCAGAGCCTGATAGATGCTAAATCCGGGCAATTTTAGTAGAACTCGGCTAACGACTTGCTAACGATGGTTCCAGAAGATTTTGCTCAGGTACAGAAACTATTATCTTAGCACATTCCCCACGGCGCATAGCTAAATAATACCCTTTTAAACGAATCTGAAGCGGGCCACCAAATGGAGCACAACGTACAACTTCTATTTCTACTCCCGGGACAATTCCCATATCCATCATTCTTCGGCGCAACGCACCTCCGCCCTCAATATGCTCAACACGCGCCCATTCCCCAGGTTTTACATCCTGTAAAAAGCGTTCCATCAGTTCCCCCCCTTTATCAAAACGATAACCATTCTCAGGCCTAGTTGAAAATATAACTGAGAATACATCTCACTTCATTTACAGAATACTATTCATTTAAAACCCTGTCAATAATAAAATTCGAATTGCCTAGGGCGGTTCCTAACAACAACACATCGACCATTGCACCAACGCGTAAAGACATGATATACTTAAAGTAGTATTATATGGTAACAGGGGAGCTGGAGTTACTGGCTGAGAGGGACTATTGTCCGACCCTTAACCTGATCTGGGTAATGCCAGCGTAGGGAGCAGAGATAAGAACACGCCGCATTATTATTTGCGGTGTTTTTTTATATATTTCAACCAAATTAATAGGGAGGAAAGATTATGGCAAATATTATTATGGCTCTCCAAGTTGTTCCCAAAGTTGAAGAATCACGCATCTATGAAGTTGTGGACGAGGCCATTAAAGTAATTGCAAAGAGTGGAGTCACTTACGAAGTCGGCCCAATGGAAACTACTATGGAAGGAGAGCCTGACCAACTCTGGGCAATTATTAAAGAGGCTCAAGAAGCTTGCATTCGGGCTGGCGCATCCAGAGTAATGTCCTATATCAAGATGGATTACGTCCCTACAGGCTCTACAATCGGCGAAAAAATTGATAAGTACCGCACCAAATAGATGATCAAAAAGAAGTGGAAAGATAGAATTCCTTCACTGCTATTCTTCCTCTTTCTTCTCGGGATGTGGCAGTTCCTTACTATCGCCGCTCAAATCCCCCTTTGGATTCTTCCTACTCCTTCACAAATCGCTCAAGCCCTATGGGAAACACGCCAACTCTTATGGATGCATACTCTAACGACATTACTGGAAACAACTGTTGGGTTCCTTCTCGCCGTTATCTTCAGTCTAATAACCGCTGGTATTATGGTTTTATCCCCTTGGATTAAACGACTTATTTATCCGTTTTTGATTATATCTCAGACCGTTCCACTGATAGCCGTAGCCCCCCTACTAATTCTTTGGCTGGGATATGGCCTCGCCCCCAAAATTATTATCATTATTATCGTTTGTTTTTTCCCAATCACGATTAGCCTTATTGAAGGATTAGAATTGACTGATCGGGACCTACTTAATCTCTTGAAAAGTATGGGGGCCACACGTTGGCAAATCTTTTACATTGTTCGCTGGCCTCATGCCCTGCCTTCATTTTTCTCAGGCCTTAAAATCGCCGCAACTTACAGCGTCATGGGAGCTGTTATTGGGGAATGGCTTGGTTCTAGCTCCGGTTTAGGGGTATATCTGACCCGCTCGTCCCATTCGTTTTTGACAGATCGTGTATTCGCAGTAATTTTCACCATTACCCTATTAAGTTTTGTTTACTTTACACTTATCTCTGCTCTTGCTCGAATTGCCTTGCCCTGGATCGCTAAAGATCCGGACGATAATCTTAACTAGCAGGTATTTTTCATCAAGCTAGAATTTATTGGAAAGGACTTCTATATGAAAAAATTACTTTCTTTATTAATAATCTCTCTTTTACTGTTTGGATGCAGTGCAAATCCTTCAACAACTGATTCCTCTAAAGTAGAATCAACCACTGAAGTAACTCTTATGCTCGATTGGACTCCTAATACAAATCATACGGGTATCTTTGTAGCAAAAGACAAGGGGTACTTTGCAGAAGAAGGGCTAGCTGTCAAAATCCTGGAACCTTCCAGTTCCGGAAATGTTGAGCAGCTAGTTGCTGCAGGCAAATCAGACTTTGGAATTAGTCAACAAGAACAAGTTACTACGGCACGAGCTAATGAGGTTCCGATTGTCTCCTTAGCGGCAATAATTCAACATAACACCTCCGGGTTCGCATCTCCAACCATGAAAAACATCCATAATGCTAAAGACTTCGAGGGTAAGACCTACGGTGGGTGGGGACTCCCATCTGAAGACGCTATTTTAAAAGCACTCATGGAAAAGGACAAGGCTGATTTCTCAAAGATAAAGATGATTAATATTGGTGAAGCCGATCAACTAACCTCCTTAACAAAGGATATAGATTTGACTTGGATTTTTTATGGTTGGACAGGGATAGAAGCAGAATTACGCCAACAACCATTAGACATGCTTTGGCTAAAAGACGTCGATCCTGCTCTAGATTTTTATACTCCTGTTGTAATTACCAACGAAGCTACCATCAAATCTCAACCGGAGCTCGTAGGAAAATTTATGAAAGCTGTAAGCGCCGGGTATCAGTTTGCCATTAAAAATCCGGCCGAATCCGCCGAAATCCTAATAAAAAATGCACCTGAAGCAAATCCTGAGCTTATTCGCAAAAGCCAAGCATGGCTCAGTCCTCAATATCAGGCAGACGCTACTCGTTGGGGAGAACAGAAAACTCAGGTTTGGGAAAGTTATGCAAAGTGGCTTGTCGAGAGGGATTTATTACCACAAATGATCGATCCCGCCAAAGCCTACACTAACGATTTTCTACCTAATTCTTAGGGGGAAGAAGATGGGACTTACTCTTCAAGGTCTTTCGAAATCATATTATAACCCCCATCTTGATCGTCAAATGAAGATCATTAATTCTCTAAGTTTTGAGATAGAGACAGGTTCTTTTGTTTCTTTGATTGGTCCTTCGGGATGTGGAAAAAGTACGATATGCAATCTTATAGCAGGTATTGAAAGCCCCGATTGTGGCCAAATAATGCTGGACAGCTCCTTAATAAACGGCCTTTCCGGGAATATCGGCTACATGCCTCAAAAGGATTTGCTTTTACCCTGGCGTACTCTTCTAGAAAATGTTCTTCTGGGATGTGAGATACAGCATCAAGACAAACATAATGCGCTAGAGGAAGCTCATAAATGGTTAAACCAATTCGGACTTGCATCCTTCTCAAACCATTACCCCCATCAATTATCAGGTGGGATGCGTCAACGGGGTGCTTTGTTGAGAACAATTCTATTTGGCAAAAAAACTTTGCTGCTTGATGAACCTTTTGGAGCCCTAGATGCCTTAACCCGCCAGGAAATACAACGCTGGCTGTCATCTATCTGGAACCAAACACGCCATACAGTTTTGTTCATAACCCATGATATCGACGAGGCTATACTTCTTTCCGACAAAATAATTGTTTTGAGTCAACAGCCGGCCTGTGTTCTCCAAACATTGACTGTCCCCTTTCCTCAACCTCGTGATTCGGATGTATTACTTTCAAGTGCGTCGTTAGACCTTAAAAAAGAGCTATTGAATTTACTAATCAAGTGAACTCATGACCCTGACCCATTAACCTGAAAAACCAAAGGCTTTGATCAAATATGACCAAGCGCCTTTGGTTTTTAAATTTATCCGGTCTATATTAAGAAACTATCTCTTCAAACGGTTTCATTGGTGGGTTTAGTCTTTAAAAACTTCTGTCTGAGAAACCTAACATCATCATCAATAAATCTGTGTTGAACTTGCTTCACATTAAATCTAAAGAGCTTGAAGATAAACTGAATAATATAGCCAAGGGCAACAGACATAATCAACGTCCCTATTCCTACGAAGCCACCTAATAGGTATCCTACAATAAGAGCGCTGATTTCTATAGAATTTCTGATAAACCTCACTGATCTATTGGTCTTTTTCGTTAAAGCAATCATTAAACCATCACGTGGACCAGAACCTAATCCTGCTCCGATGTAGAAATAACTGGCAACTCCTACAATAAACATGCCTAAAAACATCATGATAAGGCCAGAAACAAGGTCTGCTGCTATCGGAATAAGATAATTTAACATTATCAAATCCATGAACAATCCAATAAACAGCATATTGCCAAGAGATCCCCATCCTACCCTCTCTCCTAAAGCTGCATTTATAATTACTAGAATAATTCCTACTCCAATACTAGCTTGCCCCATCGTAATACCTGTAAGATACACTATTCCTTGATGAAAAACATCCCAGGGAGCTAACCCCAGATTAGCATTAATTGTCAACACGATGCCAACTGCAAACAAGAATAAACCTAAAAATAATCTTATAATCCTTTGAACCATTATTATCACCATAGCCTTCTGCCTTAAAGACAAATACATAATTCTAATAGACAATTATCATACTTAGTATAGTGCACTATAGTTATATCTACTAATTTTTCTAAAATAAAGGAGGGACTCAAATTATGACAAAGCTTAACAAGCTCTCTGATCATGGAAATGTTAATTCATCTAAACATACTTCTAAAACTTCTCCTGAACCTAATACAACTGGAAAAAGCAAAGATGATGTGATTTTCACAAAGGATAAAAGCCCTGATGATCTAGAAATCTTAGATTAGACCATATCATTGCTCTTCACTTTGTGATCTTCGTTTTCCTGATTTTCTTTTGCTATTTCGAGATACCAATAAAGCTTTACTAGCCCAGTCAGCTATCTGTTTTCTATCTTCTAATATATCAACTGGAACCTCATAATATGGCATTAACATCGGTCTGTCAGAAAATGGTTTAAAGGGCTCCATTCCTGCTCGCTCATAGTCCGATCTGTTGGAATCGTCAACCTTGAAATAAAGAGTATCGTCTGCAATCAAGCCGAAAATAAATCCTTCAAAGTAAATCCCCGCACCGCCGAACATATTTTTAATTGTAACTGCTCCTAACTCACCAAGTTGATCAATCAAATATTCTTTGTAACTATTGTTAATCCCCATTAGACCCTCCGCAAAAACATTAAGTCAATTATAGTTACATTACAAAAGGCCAGGGAGATAAATCCCCTAGCCTTTTGTTGATCATCATTTTAGTAACGACGCATAGATTGGAAACAATCTCGGCAGTACACCGGTTTTTCACCCGATGGTTGGAATGGAACTTCCGTTTGTACACCGCAGCTTGCGCAAACTGCTGGGAACATTTCACGTTGTGGACGACTTCCGAAATTACCTCGACCGCCACCGCCTGATTGTTGTTTACGTGCCTGACGACAAGCAGGACAACGTGTTGGTTCATTTTCAAATCCTTTTTCAGCATAAAAGTCTTGTTCACCTGCTGAAAATACAAATTCTTGACTGCAATCGCGGCATATTAGGTATTTGTCTTGAGCCATGATAACTCCTCCTTATTTGGTGTTCTTGTATGTTGGATCCTACAAATTATCATCCGTGCACCAAATAAGGTCAGAACTATGGATTCCAATTTAAGTTAGGCCCAAGTTTTAACAAGCACACGGTCAGTATAGCAGAGGGTGTGCGGATTATCAACCAAAATTTTCTACAATTTATCATCTTTTCTTTAATTGTAATATCGAAACCTAATAGTCAGAAAGCTTGATCAGGTTTGAATATTCAAGTCCTCCAAGGCCTTTCTTAGTCTGGCAATATGAAAGGGTTTAGTCATATCTTGCCCATACCAATGACAATCTAATATGTCTGCATCTTTAACGATCTCCTCAAGTGGTGATCCGACTTCCTCCTTCTTAGAATGATTAATGACAGCCTGAATAATGAGCTCTTTGGTTTCCTTTGTTTCAGCTCTTTGACTAAGAAAAGCCCTTACTGGCTCCTCTCCTTTTGGGGCATGCTCATTCTGGCGGCCCGAGAACCACCTACCAATATCGTGCAAAGCACAGGCTAAGGCAGCCCCCTCCACATCTAGACCTCTTTTTTCCGCTAACATACGCCCAATTTGAGCACAACTTGTAGCATGAATTTTTTCCCACAAAATAGGATAATCCCGTTCAGCCGTCTGTGCACCTATTTCATCCAATAAAGAGTAGATGTCCTGCAAATCATTAATAAATTGCCAATTCATAACTTCTGCTCCTTTTAACTTTCTTTACCACAAAAAAAGAAATAATTGTCACTCTCGCCCCAATTGTCTCTCTTACCTCTGCGCTCAATTTTATCTTCAACTGCCTCTTAACGCAACTGCATTGGAATATAATAGATTCTCTTCCCCTTAATGCAGCTGGACTTTCTACCAAAATCCGCTTTGATTTTGTTAAGAGCTATGATACAAAAGGTGTGGCAATTTGCGTCTAAGTTATGAGGCCATCGCTTTGGCAAAAACTTGTTAGTAAAATTCAAAAATAATTGGATTAAGGAACGTTATAAGTTAACTGCAATAGTAAACTATTATCTTTAAACAGACGACTTCAGATTATCACTTTAAATAGAAGTTCTGATTTAATACTTCATTAATCGAAGGGTTAGTTATTATTATTTAATCTGATATTATCTACTTGTTCTTTTAAGGATAAACCATTATTATGGGACATAACCAGAATGATCAAAGGAGATGACCCCACCTATGCTTGAGCTTAAAAACCATACAGAAATAGTTGTCCAACAGGCGCTTAATAAATATCTCGACAATAACACTCTAAGTTGCTCATGCGAGCGTTGTCGGGCTGATATTATGGCATTGGCTTTAAATCGACTACCGGCACGCTATTATGTTTCTTCGCGAGGAGAAATAATGACTCAGTTAGAGTCGCAAACATCTCCTGACCAAGCACGCATTATGGCTGAGGTAGTGCGGGCTGCCCAACAAGTAAGTGCTACACCGTCTCACCAGCATGGTCAAATCATATAGTATAGTATAGCCTACTCAGCATTAATCACAGTTATTACGGATATAACTACCAATACAAATATAGCGAATACCCTAAAAGAATCATTAATTACCGACTTTATGCGTACCGGAGTCCATTCAATTTCTGTCATTTCCAATCCTCCTCACACTTAGTGTATGTATTTTATTAGATTTGTGAATAGAAAGACCTCAATTTTGAAATGAGGTGAATTCATGCTTAACTCTGAAGACCTTAGCCGTTTTTCCCTATTTTCGTCTTTAAGTTATCAGGATATCGCACCGCTTCTCCCCTATCTTATAGAACGACGTTACCGTCGGGGTCAGATATTGTTTGTCGAAGGCGAGATTGGATCATCAGTTTACTTTGTTCTTACCGGGCAAGTTAAACTCAGTAGATCTACTCAAACCGGCGAGAAGCAAATAATTGATTGGTGTGGCCCCTATGAATGCTTTGCTGAGGTTTTGCTACTAGAGTCTGGTTCATATGCAGCAACTGCTGAAGTAATTAAAGACAGTACATTATTAGTTTTAAACAATGAAATAATGCCCCAATTATTAGAAGCTAACCCAGCTCTATCAGTAGCTCTTATACGTACCCTCAGCCGACGATTAAGACTTGCTCAAGAATTTATAAGAATTTTAACAAATCGCTCAACCACCGGAATACTTGCAGCCCTTCTTCTTCGCTTAGCACGACCTGCAGTTACAACAGGAAAACCAATTTTTGTAGATGCTTCGATGACCCATAGGGATTTAGCCAGCATGATTGGAACATCACGAGAATGTGTCAATCGAGCGATTAATGGTTGGAAGCGGGCAGGGATTTTAAAACTGGTTGATGGTCGTTTAGAAATTCTAAAGCCCCATGAACTTGCTGACTGGCCCTAATTAAACACCATTGAACTTGTGCTTATTGGTCGCTCAAATTGGCATATGATCCGCCAACATTCATCCCAGCTTATGTTGGGTTGACGCCGCCAAAAAACCATAGCTGCACGAGTTTTTTCGCACTCTCGGTCATTAAGCAAACTTTGACTGGGAAGTTTTCCTCCCCAAGCATTGACCCATTCTTGATAACAATGAATCATTTCTGTTGATTGATCTCTCAGATATCGCATAGTATAGACACTTGTTAACCACTGAATAACCTTATCTTCACTGCCCCTAGCATATACTTGGCCATCCAAGTCAGTCCCAGCCACTAATAAAAGCAAGAATAAGAAGTGTACTCTAACAGCTTGCCGCAATGTTTCCGGATTGATCTCATTTAGCTCCGCAAATCGTCCTAAAGGTTTCAAAAACAATTTAACCGAAGGATCTCGATAATTACATATTCCAAACGCCGAAAGTGGGATTGGATATACATCTTCCAATCCACTTTCTTGTAATTGTCCAACTAACTCACGTTCAGCTTGGACTAGACGTTGTTCTTTTAACAGGAGTTGCTCCGCAGTTTCTCGCAAGAAGGATTCTGCCTCTTTTGGACGCTCTGGAAGGGAATCTGCCCATTCGCGCAAACGTGATCGCTTCGGCATAAGAATTTCAATAATCGAACCAGTTTCTTGATGTAATAATTTAAAACCTTGTCGAACCCGATCAGGATCTCGATACAGACCCCTCATAAGGGTTTCAGCTGGTTGGGGAATTTCTACAGATTCCTCAAACCGTACGACTACTTCTCCATTTCGCTGTGGAAACTTGAGTCCCATAGCCTTTTCAATCTCTAATCTTATTGAAGACATGTCTGATCCCCCCTAGCCTTGTCTCTAGTTTCATCCTATGGATTCAACCATTAATTCAGACCATGCCTGTATAAATTTGACCATTATTCATTGCTTTGTTAAAATTAGTAAAACATATCAGAAACGAGCTGACTAAAATGTCGAAGCGCACTTATCACGAAATGAGCCTGGACCCTTTTCAAGAAGAGGCTCTTGATGCCATTGATGCTGGCAAATCAGTTATTGTTGCTGCACCTACTGGTACTGGGAAAACCCTTGTTGCGGATTATTTAATAGAAAAGGCCATGAAAGAACATTTAAGAGTAATCTATACCGCACCAATCAAAGCACTCAGTAATCAGAAGTTTAGGGACTTTAAAAAAATGTTCGGAGAAGAAGCTGTAGGGATAATGACAGGAGATGTAGTTCTCAATCCCAATGCTCCTCTACTAATTATGACGACGGAGGTATTTCGCAATCAAGTTATCACTGAAGATCCGTCCCTAGAGTTTGTATCTCACATTGTTTTTGATGAAATTCACTGGCTGAATGACGAAGAGCGTGGGACAGTGTGGGAAGAATCAATTATTTTAGCCCCTCCAAAAATGAAGATACTTGGCCTAAGCGCTACAATTGCTAATGCCAAACATCTCGTGGACTGGATTGAATCGATTCGGCACGAAGAGGTTGCTCTTATTGAAGAACATAATCGAGTCGTACCCTTAGAGTACTTTTACTATACAAAAGACACCGGCCTTGTCGACTACGATCAACTATGGCGCTACTACCGCCGGAAACTTAAAGATCGAACAAATGACGAAAACCCCTTTGGCCCTACGACCCACTTAGACCTCATTCGAACCATACAACGCCATCATCTGCCAGCACTTTTTTTTGTTTTTAGCCGAAGACAATGTGCTATCAAAGCAATGGAATTAGCTAATATTTCTAACTATCTAAAACCTGCCGAACGAAAAATTGTTGAAGATAGATTTATTCATCTCTTTGGTTCTGAGTTTGACTGGTCATCTTCAACACGTCAACTTAAACGGTTATGTTCAAAGGGGATAGCTTATCATCATGCTGGTTTACTGCCCTCTCAAAAGGTTATCGTCGAAGAACTATTTCTGGAAAGGCTTATTAAAGTCCTCTACTGCACAGAAACATTTAGCGTTGGCATCAACTATCCTGTCAAGGCTGTCTGTTTTGATTCATTAAATAAATACGATGGCAGAAATTTTCGGCCTCTTGCCAATCATGAATTTTTTCAGATGTCCGGCAGGGCAGGACGCCGTGGTCTGGATGAAAAAGGCTATTCCTTCGCCTTAGTTGATCTGGGCTATATGGAAAAAAGTCCTCCGCCAAAATTCCAGTTAAATCGCCTAGAACCTCTAACCAGTCAATTTCGACTTACGTACAATACTGTCCTTAATCTAACAGCGACATTATCACAGGCACAAATAGAAATCTATTTCCAAAAGAGTTTTTCATCCTACAGCTACAAGCTGAGCTCAGAGAGGCTTAATTTAGAATTAGCCCAGATTCAGCAAAAGCTTGAAGGTACTCATCAGTATATTTGCGGAGAGGTCGGCTCCTTTAACTGTCCCCTAAAACACCATCCCAAGCGAAAAGAGTTAGAAAAGCTAAAAAAGACCTATAGATCCTTGGGGCCTCGCAAGCAATCCCGTGTATACGGACGAGAGATGGCTCGCAAGATACGTACCTGGGAGAAACTTCTCTCTCAGGCTCCGAAAAATTGTACGCCACAGCATCAGGAGAACTGTTTTGCTCAAAGTAAGTCTTACTTAGCGATCAAACAGCAGCAGCAGGAACTTCAAAATGCCTTGGCAGCCCTTCCTGCAGAAAACGCTTTTCTTCAGGAATTTGAATTTAAGAAAAACCACCTCAGACAGATTGGCTACTTAAGAGGTGATGAATTATTGCCTCGCGGAACCTGCGCTAGTCGTATTTATGTTCAAGAACTTTTAGTAACCGAACTAATATACTCAGATATTTTTACACAATTAGATGATGATCAACTCAATGCCTTACTTTCCAGCGTTGATTTTGAAGCTCGAAAAAATGACATGTTTCAAAAAACAAGCGTCTTTGATGCAAACCCTGTTAAAGAAATCGCTGAGTATATTCAAAGTATCTGCGGACAAGATTCCATTAGATTTGATCCGCGGGTGGCCGGGATTACCCACGCGTGGAGCCAAGGCAGTACGTTTATTGAAGTCCAAGCTATGTGCAACCTGGACGAAGGGGATATCATCAGTGTTTTTAGACGCACTATTGACCTCATGCGGCAGATGAGAGATGCTGTAAGTGACTCTGCCCTGCGTACCCGGTTGAAGGTATGCATGGAGAAGCTAGACCGGGATGAAGCTGCAATAATGGAACTCTAAAAAACTATACTATAAATGATGAACGGGAAAAGCTCTCAGCTTTTCCCGTTCATCATTTATCAACGCAACCGAATCGGAGGCATTTCAAAAATAACTCATATGTAAAATGTTACTCTGAAACCTCGAACATATCTTTACCTACCCCACATAGCGGACATACCCAATCATCAGGAATATCCTCAAAAGCTGTACCAGGTGCAATACCGGAATCTGGATCCCCAGCTTCAGGGTCATAGATATAACCGCAGGCTGAACAAACATATTTTTTCATATAACTTTCCTCCATTTCTAGTTTTAAGAATGGTATATTATCTATTCTAACATTATCCTCGTTTTTTTGCCAGTTTTCCCATCACTCCTTTCACTTTTCACCTTAGTGGAAATCCATCATCAAAACAGATATTATATTTTTTCAAAACATAAACCCGAAAATCCTCAGCACATTGGCAAGTCCCCCGATGATCACAAAAACCGACTTCTAATTTACCGGTTAAATGATGATGCAAAATATGAACATTAACATATAAATGACATACTTGCTCATTTAACTTGATATAGTGTCTCGCAGCAAAATAAAAAAGAATAAACATTGCTAAACTCATTACAATACCAACCTTGGGAAATAACCACGGCATTGTTAGCGCTAAAAATCCCAGGGTTAAAACAACAAACATTCCAATCGTTTCCTGGCGTCTTATATACTTCCACTCATTATATCGCCTTAGAAATTCGTAAAACAACTGCGCCATGCGTACAGAGGGAAAAGGCGGAGTTGATCTCTCTATATTACTATCGACGACGTAGTGGTAAAGGACCCCCACCCTAATCCTTCCTTTCTGTATCTTCGCAGTAAACTCGTTAGGTTAAAGCAGAACATCGTGCTTCAGCGGGGAATCTACTCACTGAAGTAGAATAAGGAACGCCCATTCATAAAGTAGATGGAGCTCGGAATTGATAAAAAGCAGGCTAAGATTATAACAAACCGTTACTAATAAGTCGGTAAAGATTCTCTAGCTGACCTGCATGATGATTCTGATCCTTGGCTTCTAAGGCTTTTTCAACTAAAAAGACCTGCATACCTAGTTCTTGACAGATAAGATCTTTGTTATGCGTACTTACTAACAAACAACCTTCTGGTCTAACTCCAAGCTTTTCAGCAATTTCATTAAAAAACTCTAGCTGAGGTTTAGTATAGTGGAAGTCATCTAAGGACGCAATCACTTTAAATTGTTCCGGATTAAGACCCGTCCAACTAATCTGTTCCCGAATGGCCACTAGCGGGATTAAGGGATCGGAAACTATAGCTGTTAAAAACCCTTCTTGAATCGACTTAGCTACAACTTTAACCCCTTGGGCATTTGGCTGTACTAGACAACGTAAAGCAGGGAAATCAGCGGTATAAAACCTATCAAAGATTTGCTTTATAGTTTGAACAGATTGGCCGGTAGCTTTTGAGAAGTCTTCGAAAAAAGCCTGCATTACTGTTTGTTCATGCTTCGGTTCCTTTTGAACGTTTTCCATAGATTTTATTAATTGTTTTGTAAACTTATCAGGAGAAATTATATGTGAAAAACGCGGTGCTAATATACCAAGATAATTCTGCATAAACTTTGCCATATCAAGATTGGTTAATGTTCCCTCTATGTCAAAGAGAATAGCTTGGATCACAATTATTATCCTCCTTATTGAGGTCTTAAACACAGATGTCTGTGCTCTTAAGTTAATATTCTCCCTTTTTATTTGAAATTCCTTCTAGAAATCTGAGATGTTTAAAGTTAACGAATATTATTCCCACCTTATTAAACTTGATTCTATCTACAACTTTCTAGAAATTAATTTCTGCACCGGGTTTTTAGGCTGACCTTAGTTGACGATAAAAAAGAACCCCAAAATGATGTCTTGGGGTTCTTTGAATCTCAGTTCTTGCAACGACCCGCTCTGTTTTCAGAGGTGCAATCCCTAAGGCACCCTTCCTTTGTATGCTGCAGGCACGTCGGAAGGGCTAATTAAGTAATAAGGCTTCAGTATCGGATACACCATTCATATCATAAAACGCATTGTATAGATTCTTAAAAAAGTTTGACGAGCATCGATTCATTCTTACAACTTAAGCTTTAGTAATAGTTCAAGTCCGACCCTTATAAGCTCTATAACAAAAAACGTCATTTAATGGTTTTCCGCTCTGGCCTCTCTTCTCTAGCCAACATCCTTTTTCCTCTAACGATTTCGCTCGCTTTCGTGGCAACACATTGCCTACTTTTTAAGACAAAAGGTTGTTTGCTTTACACTCACTTACTTCTTGCTGCCCACCGGAAAATCCTTGGCAGAAAAATAAATATTTATCACTAATAATGTAGAACCAGCTACTTAACTCTATTTTTCTTCATATTTTTTCGTTTATCTAAAAGAAGCTCCGCAGTATGGATTGCTCTTACTCCAGGATTTCGCTTATCAAGCCCCCCTGAGATCTGCATCAAACAACCCGGACAGTCTACAACCACAACATCCGCACCTGATTCTTCAATGTTATTTAGTTTTCGGTCTAAGATAGGACCAGATAACTCCGGAAATTTAATCGAATAGGATCCTGCAAAACCACAGCAACGATCTGATTCCTTCATCTCAATAAGTTGAACTCCTGAAGTATCGGTTAAAATCTTGCGTGGTTCAGTATATACTCCCATTGACCTTTTCAAGTGACAGGAATCATGATAGGTTACCTTGAGCGGAATTCCATCTCCGCCCGGTGTTAAGCCTCCCAAGTCAAATAACAATTTGGAGAAATCCTTTGCTTTTTTGCTTAATTCTTCTGCTCGAGAAGCTAAAGCCGGGTCATCATGCAGTAACTCTTTGAAGCTCTCCTTAAGCGCATGTGTACAAGTCGGGCAAGCAGAGACAACATAATCGACCTTTTCAGCCTCTAAAGCTTCAATATTCATAATCGCACACTTACGTGCATTCCCCCGGTCACCCATATAGGTCGCTGGGGCTCCGCAGCAAGATTGTCCATCAGGGAAAACAACTTCATAACCCTTTTCATTGAGAGCCTTAATTACCCCTTCTCCAATTCTGGGATAGACAAAATCGATTAAGCAGCCTGCATACAGGGCAATCTTCCCTTTTCGCTTTTTAACGTCCTGATTGATCGTTTTAAAAACATCCCGAAAAGGAACCTTGGCGACAGCGGGTAAACTCTTCTTCTCCGTGAGACCGGAAAGAAACATAGGTAAATGTCGGATAACAGGCTGTCCCTTAGTAAATGGCTTTTGAGCAACTGAGGCCATACGCAGCATTGAATGGAATAAACGTCGATTAGACACTACATCAAGGGCGAATTTTTGAGTGAATGGAAGACCAGTCTTTTCTCCCATCCGATTACGCAATTCCAAGATCATTTGAGGTATGTCTAATTGTCCGGGACAAACTTCTGAACACTTACCGCATTGGAGACAAAGATTTTGAGGATTCTGAGCATCTTTTTCAGAATTTACAAAGTTAGTTAATATTGTTCCGATGCCCCCAGTATAAATATGTCCATAGACATGCCCACCCACAAGTTGGAATGCTGGGCAAACGTTCAGACATGATGCACAGCGAATGCATTGAAAAGTCTTTTTAAACTTTTCATCCTCATACATCTTGCGTCTGCCGTTATCCATTAAGACGATATGGAATTCTTTATCTTGAACCGTCCCGTCTGGATAATAAGCAGGGGTCGGCCCTGTTACCATACTGACATAACTGGTAATTTGCTGACCTGTCGCACTTCTTGGTAGTGCTTGAAGAATGTGTGTAGCATCTTCAAAGTTTGGTACGAGTTTTTCTATGCCCACTAAGAAAACATGAGTAGGCGGCAAGGTTGAAGTTAAACGACCATTACCTTCATTGGTAAGCATAATTAGTGTTCCTGTCTCAGCAATTGCCATGTTAGCACCAGAAATACCCATGTCTGCTTCTAGAAAGGATTTTCGCAGTTCTTCTCTAGCTGTTTTAACAAGTTCAGCAATAACAGGCTGATTTAGCTTGTGCAAATGTCCAGAGAAGACGTCGGCAACCTCTTCTTTCGTCATATGGATTGCTGGCATAACCATGTGGGAAGGATGTTGTCCGGCAAGTTGGACAATCCATTCTCCTAAGTCGGATTCCTGTACTTCCATTCCTGCCGACATTAAGGTTTTATTCAGTAAAATTTCTTCTGAAACCATTGATTTAGACTTTACAACCCGTTTTACTTCCTTCTTTTTTGCTAACTCGAGAATATATTGTTTGGCGTCTTCACCAGTTGAAGCACGATATACTTTTGCGCCTCGAGCTGTAGCTTGTTTTTCAAATTGATCAATCATTTCCTCCAAATGACTGGCAGCATAGGATTTTACTTCTGCAATATTATCACTGATTTCTTTAAAATTGTAACCTTCATAAGCTTTTTCACGAGAAATCACATAGGCATCTCCAAAACGCCCCAAGGCTCCGCGTAAAACGTTATTATCTAGTGCATCAGAAATTTTCTTTTTAAACTGTTTGTCAGCCATTATGCCACACCTCCAACTTCCTCATCGACAAAGACAACTACAAGTTGCTTAGGACCGTGAACTCCGATTGTTAAAACTCGCTCAATATCTGAAGTCCTGCTAGGTCCTGTTATAAACCCTACAAAACCAGGTATTTCTGGCAAGCTGTGAATTGTGGCCATCGTATCCTTTAGGGTTGGAATTAATTTATCCGTTGAAATAAGTGCAATGTGTATCGGAACGAGGGTCGAACATAGACGCTGGTTTACATCTGCATCTGCCTGTACTAAAGAGCCCAGCTCCGCAATCGCATAATTTACTTGAGTTATACCGGCTTGTGCGTCAGGTGTTACCTGGCGGAAATTATCGGTGTAGACAATTATCCCTTTTTTCTCAAATGAATTTACAAAATCTCCTTTTTCAGAGATGGGCGAATTTAAGAGTGCCACATCTTTTATTCCTTTTTCAATTAAAACATTGCAGACAAGCTCACTGGCTTCTAATGCAGTGTTAACACGATAACACTCACCGGCTACTAATTCTATCTTTGTCTTGAACTTGTTATATAGATCGTCTTGTTGATCTTTATGCATGTAAACCTTCCTCCTAATTGATGAATCTTCTTAATTAACAAGTGGTCAGACCATCATGCCACCTTAGAATTTAATTTTAAGACATTTTAATGACAATTACAATAACTTAGGAACTAAAAATTAAAAATATTATGTTAGTAATTCTAATAAGTAAATCTTGACACAAACAATACATCAAAAATTCCAGCCGAACTACAGACTTCCTATAATTTACATATTGATTTTCGACATTATTTGCGTTATGGTTTAATCAGTAAAGTCTAGTAGTTAAATCTCCTGGATTTTGCGCAAAAGAGGATTTCCGGACGCGGAAATCCTCCTTAACTCATCTCGACCATAATGATAATTCTGATACCCTTAGATGACCAAGGGTTTCTTTATACATCTTCTGCCTAGCCTAGATTAATTGGTAACACATCTAATCTTGATTTCCGTATAATGAATTAAACCGTCATAGTTTAAAGGAGTTTATCTTATGTTCGAATTACTCCTCTTTGTACCGGGAATAATCACTTCGAGAGATCGCCCACGATATTATCCCTCTTTGTATTCTTACAGATGGTATTAGTTATTAGAATGAGAGCACTAAGCTTTTGTCACATAACTGAAACCTTTGAAATTCAAAAAAAGTCTTTCGCCTAGGTAATTTAAACCTAGGCTTTTGTTATACTATCACATCGGGTAGCATATCCCCTCTGACTCCTAGGAGCTTACCTTTTTAATTTAGACTAAAGTTAGTTGACATACTTAATGCATCAAAATCAATATAGGACTTTTTTTATTTAAATCCACTTAATTGAAGTGTTCTAATTATCTTCACTGAATAGTACTTATGAATGAGGGGATATAATGAGTAGTATTCAATACGATCCGGAAATTCTCTATGTACAAAAGTTGTATTTTTTCTTATATTTAGCTACAATCTCCATACTTATAGCCTTAATAATAATTGTTTACGTTGATCTTAGAAGCGGGTTATATAGCTTGGCAGTGGGTTTTGGCCTTTCCTACATAGGTATGGTAATGAAGAAAAACTTTAACCCTCCCGGAAAAAGGTTATCTGCTCAACGAATGGCACACACCATTTCTCAAGACAGCAGTCCTTTATCAATCGCTGGTTTTGCCAGCCAACTATATTATTACTTTCATGAACCAACTCAAGCAATTTCGATTCTTGAAAAATTCTTATCAAGTCAAGACCCCTTACTTTGTATGACCCTTGGAGATATTCTTCTTAAAGAAGGCAAGCCTATGCGTGCACTGTATATTTTGAGGGATAATCCTCATGCGTTAGTTGACCCTCTTTTACTGGCAACCCAAGGCCGTGTACTGATTCAAATTAACAAAATTCCAGAAGCAGTAAAAATGTTTGAGCGTAGTATACACCTTGCAAAACAAAACAAATTTCCTAAAAGCAGTAACAATTGGATTACGCAAAAAATATTAACCGTCAGCTATCTAGCAAATATTCACCATAGTCTTGCGGATTGCTATATTATGCTTAATGACTTTCATTTAGCAAAAAAACACTACCGTTCTGGTAATTACCGGGTCTTTGATGTGTCCCTTTGGCGTCATTGCCCATCAGTTCAGTTAGATTCCACAAAAAACCACAAAAATACTAAATAGTTCTCCTTTCTTTTCCCTTTTGTTTTCAATCCTTACTCCCTATTCCAACAGCTTTCTCGGATAGAATTCTCTATAATAAGGATAATACTTATAGGTTGTTCCAATATTGGACAAGACTTACCGCAAGTACTGAAATGGAGGGTGAAAAATGCTGTCAACTCATGCTAGTGAAATTCTGGGATTCATCCGTGATTTTGAAGCATCCTCTCGTGATTATCTCCTCTCCAAAGGCTTGAGTGAAAACGAGATGAAGAATGCCTATCTGGACTTCCAGTGGAACTTTCTACATACAATTCTCAAGAAACATTAGTAGGCAGTTGTAATAATACAAGGATTTTCTTTTAATAAGACAAAATGAGCTTTAAAATAATCAAGAGCCTTCACAGAAGGCTCTTGATTATTTTATTTAGGATAGATAAATTTATAAAATTTGATGATAAACAGAAGTTATCTGAAAAAGGATGCTTTATATAACCGTTGATAACGTTGCAGTGCACGGATAGCTGTCAAAGCTGTAGTTATAGGTTCTTCATAATTCCATCCTTTTGCATAGATCCCTCGATAAGACGGTGTAAAAGAGCCATTGCTGTTCTGTTCCGAGAGGAGATTTTTAATTCCACTTTCTAGAACTCTCAAGGGAACATTTCTTGAAAAACGCCATAGCCCTGCGATTGTCAAACCAGTTTCCACAACAGAGCCCCAGCTCCCATCCAACTTCTGTGATTCCACTAGATACTCTAGCCCCTTTTTCCTGGCTCCTATAACATGACGTGCAGTATTCCATCGTTCCCAACTGAACTTCCACTTACTTAACAATTCCATAGCCTGAGCTGTGCTATAAATTGAGCCCTCAAACCAAGATGCGGGAAAAGCCCCTTGGTCGTTCTGCTGTGCCAAAATCCAATTAAGCCCCTTCCAGATTTTTTCCTCTTGTGCACGCGAACTTCGCCATAAGGCTTCTAACACATGAATACTTACGTCTACACTGGAAATATAAACTGGAAATTCCGAGCAAACATTAGGTGGTATACCTTGGAAACTGGGAAATGTACTCCAACTCCCGTCAGGGTTTTGTAAACTCTCCAGTAGGTTTACTCCAAGGTTATTCCTTTCACCAACTACCTGATGTAAACCAATCAGAGCAACTGCCGTATCATCTAAATCCGGATGAGTGTATGGAGGGGTACTACCATAACTGCCATCTGTATTTTGAGCTCTTTGCAACCAGCTGACTGCTTCTTCAAGCCAAGGGATTTCTGAAAAGTTCTGAGCTACTTCCCCAAAGACACTTACTGCCCATCCGACTGACCATACTTTTAGTTGGTCAAAAGCAGCCCATCCTCCACTTGGATATTGTTTCTTTACCAACCACCTCCCAGCTTTTTGAGTTTGTTCTATATACATTCCCTTGCTCACTAAGGCTAGAATTGACATACTGGTCGCAATTATATCTTCGGCCCAAGAACCGTCCGACATTTGGCTATTGATAAGGTATTGGATCCCCTTTTGAATTCCAGCTTGAGAGTTTGAGGCCAGTAGCGAGGCAGCTATCACCACAGATCTTCCATAAAGGGGTAGTCTTGTTAATACCCTATCCTCGAGAATGGTAGGAAGCATTATTTCCTCAGGCGTAGGCCCCTCCAATCCCGGAATAACTCTTTGTCCAAGGGATAAAATCACGTGAGAAAATCTCTTGGCTTGTGAAAGAAGTTTAATCTTAGCTTTCCATCCGCCTTCACTTCCCTGCAGAACCATCCGAACTATTTGGGTAATCTCTTCATCAGGTTCATCACCGGGGAATTTCCCCCACCCTCCTTGATTTTGCTGCTTTAACCACTGTATTCCACGCAGTTGAGCGTTTTCAAATCCTCTTCCCACCGCCAGAAGGGCCAGCGCCGCCAAGGCTGTAGCCCCTTGGCTTGGAGAGACACTGTGCAATTCATCAAGTTTTCCTGACAGTATCTGATTCACACCTTCAGATACATATTTCCTAGCAAGGTCAAGACTCTCTTGGACTTCGTATTTTAAATCCATAGAATTCTCTCCGTCTTCATATTTAGCAAATGCCATAGTATTAACTATGAAAAGAAGAGAAATTCCGTTCCATTCAAAATGCCGAACTCTTAGTTCGGCATTTTGAATGGTACCTGTGAAAACTGCATTGAATGAAATTATAAAATCTTACTAACTGCAATTTCATCACAGTTGGGGAATTTTATACAGTTAATGCATTCGGTCCATACCTTTTGAGGCATTTGATCCTTACTAACCTCTTTATATCCACAAAACTTAAAAAATTCTGGTTGATATGTCAAGGCAAAAACTTTAGCACATCCAAGTTCTCTAGCTTCATCTTCAAGAGTTTTGACAATTTGAGTTCCTATTCCTCTTCGCTTGTAGTCACTAGCCACTGCCAACGCTCTTATCTCTGCTAAATCACTCCAGAGTATGTGCAGTGAAGCAACTCCAACTAAATTTTCATCTACTTCAGCTAGCAGGAATTCACGGATGTTCTCATACAACATATTTCTTGATCGGGGAAGCATGAGCCCTTGTTCTGCATTACTATTAATTAATGACATCATAGCTTCTACATCCGCTATTCGTGCCTTACGCAATTTCATCTTGATGATCTCCTTTTATGATTTTTGCATAATTATACACCATATCTAATTTTCTTGCATACCCATATTCGTTAATTTACAATTAATATTTTCTATCAGTATTTAAGCAAAAGGTTACCTGTCGGATTTTGTTCTATTTTTTTCCATCTAATTTTTCCAAGCACGCCTGTGAGGCGGATTTGTTATTATTCCTAAAAATATCATTTCTCCTTTTTCTTACATTTTTTTACCTCGTTATATGGTAAACTATGTCAGTGTGTTTCTTTTAGTAGTTTTTGGAAGGAGTCTTTCATTGTGGTTCCCCTTAAATTTCGATTTCATTCTTTCCATCGACAATGGGTTTTTAACCTATTCTCAGTTTTTTTTCTAGTCTGCGTTGTTTTATGTTATTACTTGCCCATCTCTCAATTAGTGCGCATTACTTTAGAATTTATCACATTCACAATCCTAGTTGTCTGGTTTGAGCCTTGGTTTACCTCATGGGGAAAAGTTTGGATAATAGCCTCGACCCTGCTTATACTGGGTTCATATCTAAATCCAGTACTTCCTTCTGGCCCATTAATGCTGGCACATGTCTTTTTTCTGCTTGTCATGATGCTTCTTTTTAATCATACAGAAAAACAAAAACTTCGTCTTCATGAACACCATCTCAAAACGATTCGAGTGCTTTTGCGGCAACATCCTCCTCTAATTCAAACAGCAGATTATACTAACGAAGCAATCATTATCCTGGATAATCTAGGTACTATTCTAGACATAAATGCAGAGTCCTCAATACTTTTATCTCTACCTGAGTCTAGCTTAGTTGGCAAATCCATTTATAATGTTCTAGGAATCTTACCAAATGCCCAACCGACTAATATACCTGAAAATGGTGATTTTAACTGGACACAACAAGGTGTTACCAAGTATTTGAAATTTCGAACCCGCCCTTTGCTAGACCGGAACAAACCTTCAGGAACTCTTGTGACCCTATTTGATATCAGCGAATCAATAAATCGTTTAGAAAATGAGTTACAAATCGAGAAGCTTTCGATAGTGAGTCAAGTTTCAGCCGGCTTGGCCCACGAAATCCGCAATCCCCTGACGACAATTAAAGGCTTTATGCAATTAATTACTCCTGAGCAATGGCCTGAAGTATTTCGCCCATATCAAGTACTAATACTCGATGAAATCGAAACAATTAACCAGCTGCTTAATAAGTTCATCTTAATTACCAATCCCTCTGCACCTCACTTTGAAAAGCTCAACTTGCTAGAATGCATTTCTTCCTTAACTGAAGCTACTATACCTTATATTTCAAAATATGGAGTGTTTCTAGATGTAGAATGCCCTTCGCAGTCAGTCTATGTAATGGGTGACAGAGAACAGCTTCACCAGGCATTAATGTCCATTGTTAACAACGGCGTTGAAGCTTCTCCCCTAGGCGGAAAAGTCAGCATCCAATTAACCCAAAATGAGTCCTGGGTCAGCATAAGCGTCACTGACGATGGCCCGGGTATTCCTGAGACTCTTCGCAGCAAAATTCTCGATCCTTTTTTTACTACGCATGAAGAAGGGACTGGACTGGGGTTAACTATTGCTCAACAAATTATTCTTACCCACCACGGTAAGCTTCATTTTTCTGATTCATCTATCACAACCGGTACAGTTGTAACAATAAGTCTTCCACGTTTAGATTTTACAGATACCCTTTCTGCACGAGTGACTGACTAAAGTGATTACTTTGACAATTTAGCGCATCAATTCCATTTTCTTGCCAGTCTTCTGGCAGTGTCCATATAGGGAACCTGCTGACATCACTTAACCAAGAGTAACTACGCCGAAGTTCCTCTTCTTTACCCGGTGTTGTAAGCCAGTGTACTCTACCATCCCATACTAAAAGATTTCCCTGATCGTCTTGGGCGCTGACTAATAACAGGCTCCTTTCCAGCACGGAAGCCAACAAAATACTGCGGGCAGCTCTCAATAAAGACTTGTCAAATATTGGACATACTACACTTAGCTGGCCATTTCCCTGAAAATAAAACCACTCTTCTAATTCTAGTACTGCGGTTTCACTACGGTCTTTGGGAAGCCATGGCCAGGCCCATGGACTCCCCCACAGCATCTTTAATGCACCTTCCCCATTATGTAGCATCAAAGCAAGATGATCATGGGGGCGAAGTTGACCTGCCTTCTGCAAAGATTCAAGGTAATCTAATATTTCTAAAATTGTCGCAGAAAACTCAGGGTTAAGAGAACCTGAAGCATCGACCCACCCTTGCTTTTGCCATTTTTGCATTTGTTCGGATGATTTGAGCCATTTTACTTTACTATTGAGCTCAAATTTTTTTCCTTTTTTCCTAACTTCAGCAATTTCATAGTTTCCCCAATAGATATTAATAGTTTGATTTTTTACCACAGTACGAACTCTTCTATCAGCCAGTTGACTAAAAAAATTATTCACTGTTACCAATTGTTGCCTGGCCACAGGATTAAGACTTTCTCCCCAACGCTTCCAATTTGGTCGGTCTTCGCCCATTGGATATCTGACACGACTAAATAGTTGCTTCTCCGGAATAGGATATAAGCTAGGCATTAATTTTTCACGCCAATACACTGCTCTTGCATCAATAATCCCTCCGACTTTTGACAGCCCTGTTAAGAAGGACGTTGAAAAGTCCGGGGCTACATAGTAAATCACCGTCTTTGTGCCATTGCTGAGTCGATGTCCCCATAATAATCCTGCGAGAAGAAATTCTTCTTCCCTATTTATTGTTGCACTTGCAATAATTCCTACTCGTAAAGTCGTCTCACCACCCATAAAATAAGCATACTGAAGAGGAAGACGACTTGCTCTTTTTTTATCTTCTGGGTATTCCTTCCATTCCTTAACGATAAAAACGTCAGGATGAGTTTCCCAGATTGAATTCCAGGTAATACTCAACAATGACCCTCCCTTAGCTTTACTCCATAAGGATGTTTACGCGCTAAGTACGAAGATCATGACAAATAATCTATATAACATTGCTATCACATTAACGTACTGCCAAACCGCCTTGCCAACTACGTAATATCTTTAGTGTTTCTTCGATAGGAAGGGCTAAACGAATACGCCCATCTCTTCCTTCCATAGTCTTAGCCAAAAACATAGAATTCCAAATACTCTCGGCACTTGCTTCAACGACTGCCCTAAAAAAATCATCTAAGGCCCAATCTGACAAGTATTGCTCATCATGAGTATTATTACTAACCATTAAACAAAAGTCACCGCTGCCTTGCATAGAGATCGAGCCAGTCCGACCCATTCCTAGACTTGCTTTACCAGCCAGTTGCTTCAATTGCCAACGGGACAGGGGAGCATTGGTTATTCCTACAAGAATTAAAGACCCCGGGATATAGCCTAATTCCTTTAGCGATAATAATTTTCCAACCGGGACACCCATTAAGATAAAATCCTCTAGTAAGCCAAAGTTTGCTAACGCAATTATTCCCACAACATAACTACGACCGTTTTGACCTTGAACTACCCGGGAGGAGCTCCCGATACCTCCTTTTAATTGAAAACAGGACATTCCAACCCCTGCCCCCACACTTCCCTGCTCAATAGGCCCCTTTGAAGCACGTTGTAATGCTAATATTGCATCCCAAGACTTTACATGACGTCCTCTAATGTCATTCAAATATGAATCATCACATTCTAAGACAACAATATTTGGAGTTCTGGCATCATTTCCTATTTCAGGATTCTGTTGCAAAAGATAGGTAATCACTCCATTTGCTACATCATTTACACTAAGGGTATTCGTTAATAAAACCGGTGAATTTAGAATGCCCGTTTCTTGAATGAAGGGAACTCCGAGAGATTTACCATAGCCATTTATTACCTCTATTCCAGCCTTACATGGTTGTCGATAGAGATTCCCCGGTCGAGGCAAAATCGCAGTTACCCCAGTCCTTACAGGTCCCTTTCCCTTAATCAGAGGGCCAGACCCTTCAATTAATGACAGATGCCCTACACGAACTCCCGGTACATCAGTTATATCATTCTTCTCTCCTGCTGGCATCAAACCCATCCAAAGCCCTAAATCTCTAGGTGTATTTCTTGCACACATCAAAAAACCCCTCCGTTGTAAGGTTATGTGTACAACGGAGAGATATGAGTAATAACAAATAATTATATAATCCCTTAGGCTTCCCACTTCTTTTTCGAGAGGCCATTAAAAAAGACAACCAAGGCGTGGTTTAGTTCTTCACGGAGATCTCCGTTCCCTGAAACATGCCAACGGATAAAGTGCTGAACCATCATTCCTTCAAGGCTCTCTGCCAAAAAAGAGGCATCATATTCACTATTGATCTCACCATTTTGTTGTCCAACCGTGAGAATTGCCAGTAAACCATAATGTAAACTCATATCGTAATCCGCACCTTCACGACTCCGAATAGTTACCCAGGCAATTTCACGATCCTCAATCATAAATTCAGCCCAGTCCTGTAAGAGGGCACTTAAACGTTGTAGTGTACCTAAACTAGGCTTATGGCGTCCTCTGTTTGAAAGATCCTGCCAAGATCGCTTGGAAAACTCTTTAATAACTGCTTCCTTTGTAGGAAAATAGTTGTAGAAGGTTCCTTTGCCTACATCAGCTTGCTGGGTAATCTGTTCAACAGAAGTAGCGGAAAAACCCTGCGAACGAAATAGCTGCATAGCATTAGAGAATATCTTTTCTCGGGTTTCATTCTTTTTTCTTTCTCTACGAGATAATTCACTCATCTATTCCCCCCCTTGCTTACTAATGTAGATATAGTTACTAATATATCATTCTACATCTTCCATTATTTACCTTCTTTTTCCAAGGGGAATTTAGTAGATTAAAATACTTTTCCTAATTAACACTGTCCCTTCCAAGTTTCCAAACCGTCATAACCCTCCAGACAGTACGCTCCAATTGGGATTTCGCCTTAGCAAAAGCTTGATCCAAGGTTCCGGGCCCTTCAGAAACACTAAAACAGCTTTGAATTCCTTGAGCAAAAAAAGCATCGGGAGAACCCTCAACAGACCCTGATATTACCAAAACCGGAACACTGTACTTTTTAGCCAACGCAGCAACTCCAACAGGGACTTTCCCGTAAGCTGTTTGAAAATCTGTTCTTCCTTCACCAGTGAGTACCAAGTCTGCGTCTTTAATCTTTTCCTCTGCATTTGACACTTCTAAGATAATTTGCGACCCCCCTCGCAACTGAGCACCTAAAAATCCTACTGCACCTGCCCCAAGCCCTCCAGCCGCTCCCCCGCCGCTTAATTCCAATAAATTAGTTCCTTTTACCAAACTCATATGCTCTCCCAGGTTTTTCAAAGCGGCATCCAGTATTCTTACATCATCTGGACTAGCACCTTTCTGTGGCCCGTAAACAGCACTTGCGCCTTCCGAACCACAGAGAGTATTTTGAACATCGCAAGCAACTTCAATTTTAACTTCGGACAAGCGCGGATTAATTTCTGACATATCAATTTCCGCCAAATCTAAAAGCGCTTCTCCTCCCAACGGTAAAGCCTTGCCCTCAGAATCCTGCAATTTCACGCCTAAAGCAACAGCCATACCTGCTCCCCCATCATTAGTTGCACTCCCACCAATCCCGAGAAGAATCTTATTAACCCCGCGCTCAAGGGCATCCCTTATGAGCAAGCCCGTTCCATAAGTCGAGGTGATTCTGGGGTTTTTCTCTTTATAGGCCAAGAGGGTCAACCCTGATGCAGCTGCCATCTCAATAATAGCTGTTTGACCATTATCGATAAGACCATAGGAGGCCTGTATTGGTCGTCCAAGGGGGTCCGTCACACTAACCTCGATCTTAACCCCCTTAACTGAGCTTAGGATTGCATCAACAGTTCCTTCTCCACCATCTGCCATAGGAATCATTTCAATATTGCTTTCCGGATAAACTCTTTGAACCCCCATACGCATTGCTTTGGCAACCTCTAAGGCGTTTAAGCAGCCTTTAAATGAATCTGGAGCAATAACAATTTTCATAATGATTCACTCCTTAGATTGAGCACGTCGTCCAACATAGATTCCAATGTTAAGATAAACAACAAGACTTGTAAAGTCAGCTACAACGATTAACCAACTTTCAATTGGAAACTCTACAAGATAAGCAATCAGATAGGATAATAGATTAAACAAAAAAGCCGCAATATATGCAGAACTTAAGTTTTCAGACTTCCCACGATAACCTACCAGAAACCCAACTGGATAAAAAAGTGCAAAATTAAAGGCTAATTGATTGAGTGTACCTCCCGAGTCAAAAAACTCACCCCAAAAAATGAAAAGTAAGCTCAAGATAAGAAGATAACGCCAAAAAGCTAAATTCATGAGTACCCCCTATATTACAGAAACTATACCGTTCACTAACTATTAGGGAGAGAGTAACACTCTCTCCCTCTTTTAGGTCGATTATCTGCCAATGGCTAATATGGTTCGTAGTTTATATCGCTCAATGAATAATGAATAAGTGGCTGTGTACTCCGAAAAACCCATCTTAGCAGGGGAACGGTTCTTCTGTCTGGCTCTGAGTCCTTCGATAAGGTTAAATTGGGCTGAATGTAATCTGGTTAACGGCTTTCTAGCTATAATTCGGTGCTTCCTTAGTTATCGTCACATCGTGAGGATGGCTTTCTCTAAGTCCAGCAGCCGTAATGCGAATAAAATGAGTCTTAGTTCTCAGCGCATCAATATTTGGAGTACCACAATATCCCATACCAGCCCGCAATCCACCAATCATTTGATAGATCGTTTCAGAGACAGGCCCTTTATAGGGAACGCGTCCTTCGATACCTTCCGGAACAAGTTTCTGATCCTTTTCTTGGAAATAGCGATCTCTGCTGCCTTCTTTCATGGCACCTATTGAACCCATCCCTCTATACACTTTAAAGCTTCGCCCTTGGTATATTTCTAAATCCCCAGGGCTTTCTTCCGTCCCAGCAAAGAGACTTCCAATCATAACGATTCGAGCACCGGCTGCCAAGGCCTTGACAATATCTCCTGAGAATTTGATCCCTCCATCGGCGATAACCGGTATTCCATATTTTTCAGCTTCTTCCGAACAATCCATAACAGCCGTAATTTGTGGAACGCCTATTCCTGCTACTACTCGCGTGGTACAAATTGAGCCCGGCCCTATTCCGACTTTAATTCCGTCAGCGCCTGCTTCGATCAAATCACGAGTAGCCTCAGCCGTTGCTACATTACCTGCGATGATTTGGGTCTCGGGAAAGCGTTCTTTCAATAGACTTACCATTTCTATTACCCCTTTGGAATGTCCATGGGCGGTGTCCAAGACGATAACATCGACACGAGCATTAACCAAGGCTTCAGCACGTTGTAATGTATCTACAGTAACCCCTACTGCTGCCCCCACTAGCAAGCGACCACTTTCATCTCTTGCTGAGTTCGGATATTGACGAGCTTTTTCAATATCTTTAATGGTAATAAGTCCTTTTAGCATACCCTCCGGGTCTACGATCGGTAACTTTTCGATCTTATGCTGCCCTAAAATTTCTTGAGCGTGTTCGAGGGTAGTTCCAACAGGAGCAGTCACTAGATTAGTCTTTGTCATAACTTCTGAAATTAGCCGTTCATAGTTTTTCTCAAAACGCAAATCTCTATTTGTTAAGATTCCAACCAACTTACCGGCCACAGTAATAGGCACCCCAGAAATTTTGTAACGCTCCATAAGTTTTAAAGCTTGCATAATAGTATCAGTTGGATTTAAATAGATGGGGTCAGTTATGACACCATGTTCAGAACGTTTGACCTTATCAACCTCTAAGGCCTGCTGCTTTATGCTCATATTTTTATGAATAATCCCTATTCCGCCTTCTCGCGCGATGGATATTGCCATCCGAGAATCTGTAACAGTGTCCATGCCCGCACTCATAAGGGGAATGTTAAGCTTAATCTTTTTTGTTAAGTAAGTACTTACATCGACATCTCTTGGTAATACCTCAGATTTAGCCGGAACAATGAGAACATCATCAAACGTTAGTGCCGTTTCATTGATTATACGATTGGACATAATTAGCTCCCTTCGAATAGTTTTCTAATTAGTATATCAGAAATAGACCAAAAAAACATAACAAAACAATTATTTTCATTTGAATTATTGTACCCCTCTTGCTTGTATAACATTATCATTGTTATTATGATGTATGAAGGAGGTAATGCATGTTTTACCGTATTCGCCAATTCATTCGAACTATTATGCCCCGTATTAAACCAGCCGATGTTGAATGGGCAACTAAGCATTTATCAGTAGCTGCTTCTGAACTTTTTTTGCGCCAGTCCAAAGCAGAGCAACGTCATGCCATTGATGTCGCCAAAAGTATTCATAAAGCCAGCTATCCTCTTTCTTATTTGGATTATCAAAATCTGATCTCCGCTGCTCTCCTTCATGATTGCGGAAAGTCAGTCGTCTCAATCCATCTCTGGCAAAGGGTTTATATTGTTCTTATGCATAAGGCACCTAAGCCTCTATGGTCTATCTTGGAAAAAGGGCCTTCATTTTTTTCGTTCCCCTTAAAAATTTATACCCGACACTCTCTGTGGAGTGAATACTTAGCCAGAAAAAACGGAATGAATTCCATTGTCTGTCACTTAATTCGTGAACACCATTCTCCAAATACTGATTTAGGGCGAATATTACAACAAGCGGATAACGCAAATTAACGCTTTAAATACTTTACTAAAAAAGCATGAACCACCGGAAGGTGGTTCATGCTTTTTTAGCGGATGATTCCATTTTATCTTGAAGCTCAACTATTTCCCTGTTCTTGATAAAAATCCATTTTGCAAACCTTTTGTTATCTCGCTGTAAGCGAACATTTTCCTTTTCCAGGTTGCGCACTAAAGCTACCTTTTCTCTTTCTACCTTCTCTAACAAGTTCATAAGCACTCTACGACTGACTCGTAAATGTTCGACGCGCTGCTCTAATTCTCCGACACGGGCCCTTAATAGCTTTATTTCCTCGTTTGAATTCAATCATTACGCCCCCCCGGCATTATCTGTATTAATAGTCTATGCCGGAAGAATGCAATTTAAACCCGTCGCTGCAGGAATCTATTTTTGGTTAAGAATTGATAGTCTCTGAATTTGTCGGAGAACAGTAAGAGGAACTCCCCATTCTCCTAGCTCAACTCCGGGCTTACGCTTTTCTCCATGAAAATCTGAACCACCTGTCATAATTAACTCATACTGTTGAGCAATTGCCATGTATCTTCTGACATCCTCTTCACTGTGCTCAGAATGTCTAACCTCAAGTCCCTGAAGACCGATTTTCGCCCATATAGCAATCTCTTCGTCAAGTCTCTGCATCCCCGGATGAGCTAGAACCGCCACACCCTGAGCTTCTCGAACTAAGCGTATTCCTTGTTCTGTACTTATTTTATAACGTGGAACGTAAGCAGGTGCACCCCTGCCTAGATACCTCTCAAAGGCATCACGTGTATCTCGCACAATTCCCCGTTCTACAAGGGCCTGGGCTATATGAGGGCGACCAATGGAATCCCCTTGTGATAGCTTCCGAACCTCCTCATCATGGAGCACTATGTCTAATGTGGCCAAACGCTTCAAAATATCTTGCATGCGGAGTTCACGAGCTTCACGAAGACTTTTAAGCTGCTCATTCAACTTAGGCGTATTGTCTAGTGCATATCCAAGGATATGTACTTCTTGCCCATTCCAATCTGTATTAAGCTCTACTCCCTGAAGTATTTCTATTTTATATTGGACTCCGGCTTCTTCAGCCTCATGCCAGCCTTGGATTGTATCATGGTCAGTAATTCCAATGCCTTTCAAACCTATCTCTGCCGCCATGCGAACAAGTTCTCGGGGGGTCAATAAACCATCAGAGGCAGTGGTGTGACAGTGCAAATCAACTTCATATAACGCATTTCTTGCAGACATTTTTTAACCCCTTTCTTGCGGCAGCAAAGTTGTTATTGCTTACTTTAAAACTTCTAAGAGTACTCTTCTAAAGTTATGATAACTAATCTTCTCAACATCTTTTGTCGAAAAGCCAACTTTTATTAAATCATCAAGTAAATCACAATACTCTCCAACATGTTCTAACCCCTTTGGCACTTCTGGAATTCCATCAAAATCCGACCCTAATCCAACTGCATCCACCCCTGCCACCTCTGCAATATGACAAATATGACGGACAACGTCTTCTCTCGTTGCCACCCCACTTTCATTTAGAAAGCCCGGATTGAAATTCACCCCCACTACCCCTTTATGCTTGGCCAAAGCCAGTAATTGCTGATCCGTTAAATTACGGGGGTGATTACACAACGCCTTAGAACAAGAATGTGTTGCAACGATAGGATCCTTAGACAATTCAATCACATGCCAAAATCCCTCTTCGTTAAGGTGCGAGACATCTATCAGCATCCCTAACTCATTCATACGTAAGACGACTTTTTCTCCTAAACTCGTTAATCTACTTCCAGTATTCAACTCTCCAACCCCATCTCCCAACTCATTGCGTTGGTTCCAGGTTAGTCCTAAGGCCCTCACTCCCAAACGATAGATTATGTCAAGCATAAAGAGATTTTGCCCTAATATCTCTCCCCCCTCCACACTTAACAAAATTCCTGTTCTTTTAGAGTCAGGAATATTATAAAGATCGTTCTTGCTCTGTATATGAAATAGTTGTTCCCTATGACTCTCAATAAGTCGATGAGCACCTTCAATTAATTGCAACCCTCGTTGTGTGGCCATCATGGGTTTATACTCTGTCTCAATATACGCAGCCAAAAATTGCAGAGCTATGCCTGTTGCCCTGGCCCGCTGGATATCCCAATGCCCTCCATCTAGGGGATCTTCCAATGTTCTTTCACCATTGACATAATGGCTTAAACTATCACAATGACCGTCAATAATATAATATTTCATGCAATCCGCCTCCCTCGATAATCGGAACGTCCATTTTTGTAAATCGGAATTACTAAGCTTTCTGACTAGTATAATAAACACCTGTTTGCTTTAGACCTAGGCAAACAGGTGTTTAATCGTTTCCTTCTATATTCCAAACTTCCTTAACGAGACTGTACAATTAATTTAATTGCTGTCCGCTCTTCTCCTTCAATTAAAACGTCTGTAAAGGCTGGAATACATATAAGATCGACTCCGCTCGGAGCCACAAAACCACGTGCAATTGCTACGGCTTTTACAGCCTGGTTAAGAGCACCGGCACCAATAGCCTGTAGTTCAGCGCCGCCCTTTTCACGAAGTACTCCCGCAAGGGCTCCTGCAACCGCATTCGGGCTTGATTTTGCTGAGACTTTTAAAACTTCCATAGATACATCCTCCTGCTCGAATTCATTTACAAGTATTACCACAACTTAGAATATATGTATTCGAGAAGGAGCAGACAAAATCCTCTATTTATCAATAAAGAATTTTCAGATTTTTTATTGATAACCATCTTTTCCATAAACCTTGGAATGAATTTGGGCAGTATCACTTCTCACCGGTCACTTGAATTGCTTCGATCCGCCGCGCTTTCCCTGTCTCTTCGTCAATATCTAAAACCACAGCATTCAGCTGTATTGGTCCATTTGCTAATTCAAACTTTGCAGGTAGCTGAGTTAAAAAGCGATTAATAATTATTTCCTTTTTTACTCCTAGTACTGAATCCCTGGGCCCTGTCATACCGACATCAGTAATATACGCTGTTCCTTGATCGAGTAAGCGAGCATCTGCAGTTTGGATATGAGTATGAGTACCAATGACTGCACTAACCTTTCCATCTAGAAACCACCCCATAGCAACCTTTTCCGAAGTTGCTTCAGCATGAAAATCCACAATAATGATGGAGGTTTCTTGTTTGATTTGATTAATCCAGCGAATAGCTCCACTGAATGGGTCATCTAGCGAGGGTAAAAATACCCGGCCTGAAAGATTCAAAACTCCTATTTTTTTACCCTTAGTACGGATGAAACCATGTCCCTGTCCCGGTGCTCCAACTGGATAATTAGCTGGCCTAATCAACCTAGATTCACGATCAATAAAGTTCATAATATCTCTTTGATCCCAAACATGATTGCCCATTGTTAAGAATTCAATTCCATTGGCATAGAGTTCATCGGCAATTTCTTTGGTTAAGCCTTTTCCTGCAGCTGCATTTTCACCATTGGCAATGGTTACATCAATTTGATGTTTCTCTTGAAGTGGTTTCAGGAATCGTTTAATAGCCTCTCTTCCGGGTTTTCCCACTATATCCCCTATAAACAATATATGCAAATAATTAACCCTCCTTCCCAGCGGCTAAACCCTAATTTAGCCAATATACATAGGATACCATTTTTTACTATACTAAATAACTGTTTAACTGAAATTTTGATAAAAAAACATGATCATTTACGTTTTAAAAACTAATACTTTGCCTTCCTCTCGCAAGGCTAGAACATTTTTATTAATATCATTACTCTGAATTGAAGACAACATCTGACTGATCTTTTCTTCCTGATATACCTGTTCATCTTCTGGCAAATATAATTCATCATAAATTAATTCCAGCTTGTACTTCCTTTTGATAAGCTCAACAATTAATCCTACCTCCCGCTGAGACATACTGTCAACATCTCTGGTCACAGTAATGACACAGACTGACTCCTCGCTTCTACAAACCACATCAAAAACTCGCATTTTTTGACCTTCTAAGTGATGGAAGAATTCCAAGGCAGGTGCTAATAAATCCTGGAGAGACTTAACCTTTTGAGGTTGGGAAACCAGGAACGTGAACTTTAGTGCATGTTCTTCTCTCCAATAGTGAACTGATCCCACCTCGTTATATCTCATGAGTATTGAAGTAAGCAGACCGACTCCGTCTTGCAAACGCCCTCCATCTTTATAAGTACTAAACATTCTCGATTTCAGCCCTCTCTATACGCTGTCCTAACATGCTTATTATTCGGCATCGTTCAACAATCTCCTGCACAATCAACGCATATTTAAGCTGGTCATTTATGGGATTAGCCCTAGAAACTAAGGCCTTAAGCCTTAGACCTTGGCTCCTAATAACAATCAGGCGACCAATGGTCGCCTGATTGTTCATTTTGTATAATAATTACTTTGCAAAATCTACAGCCCGAGTTTCCCGAATAACAACTACTTTTATTTGTCCCGGATATTCAAGTTCTTCCTCAATCCGCTTACTGATCTCTCGTGCAACACGCGGAGCCAACACATCGTCAATTTTATCTGGTTTAACGATAATGCGAACTTCACGTCCTGCTTGAATGGCAAAACATTTTTCTACCCCTTCGAAACTCTCAGCAATTTCTTCAAGCTTTTGCAGGCGTTTGATATAGGTTTCCAAAGTTTCTCTGCGCGCTCCAGGACGCGCTGCTGAAACTGCATCTGCCGCTGCCACAAGTACTGCAACAATCGTCTTTGGCTCTACATCATTATGATGAGCTTCGATAGCATGGGTTACTTCGGTGGACTCCTTGTATTTTTTGACCAAGTCAACACCGATTTGAACGTGTGTACCTTCCATATCATGGTCAACTGCCTTACCTATGTCATGGAGCAGACCCGCACGTTTTGCAAGCTGAATATCAACTCCCAACTCAGCAGCCATTAAGCCGGCTAAATGGGATACTTCTGTCGAGTGTTTTAGGACATTTTGTCCATAACTTGTACGGAACTTAAGTCGGCCCAGCAAACGAATCAATTCAGGATGCAATCCATGTACTCCTGTTTCAAAAGTCGCCTGCTCTCCTTCTTCTCTAATCTTTTGGTCAACTTCCTTCTGAGCCTTCTCTACCATCTCTTCGATCCTTGCCGGATGTATACGACCATCTGCTATGAGTTTCTCAAGAGCAATACGCGCAACCTCTCTGCGAATTGGATCAAAGCCCGATAGTATGACAGCCTCAGGAGTATCATCAATGATAAGATCAATCCCCGTAAGGGTTTCAATGGTACGGATATTACGTCCCTCACGACCAATAATCCGACCTTTCATTTCGTCGCTCGGCAATGCTACAACAGATACTGTTGTTTCAGCAACATGATCAGCTGCGCATCGCTGTATTGCTAAGGCAATAATATTTTTTGCCCTTTTCTCAGCTTCTTCCTTTGCACGAGTTTCAATTTCCTTAATTAGAATCGCCGATTCATAGCGAACGTCTTCTTCTACACGTTTAAGCAACAACTGTTTAGCCTCTTCCGAGGTCATACCAGATAAACGTTCTAGTTCCGCCTGTTCCTTACCTACAATCTGAGTCAACTCTTCTTTAAGTTGTTCTACTTCACTATCTTTGCGGTGTAGGTTTTCCTCTTTGCGTTCCAGTGATTCGATTTTCCGATCTAGACTCTCCTCTTTTTGAAGCAAGCGTCGTTCTAGCCGTTGAAGTTCGTTGCGCCGTTCCCGGGTTTCCTTTTCAACCTCATTGCGAATGTGCATAACTTCTTCTTTAGCTGCAACCACGGACTCCCTTTTCTTGCTTTCAGCTGCCGCATGGGCATTTTCAACAATCCGTTTTGCTTCCTCTTCTGCGGAACCTATACTCTTTTCAGCAGTATTCTTGCGGAAAAGCCAACCCGCAAAGATACCTAAACCTAATCCCACTAGAACCGAGACCAACCCTGTGATAATTAGTTCGATCATACGTCTAAACACCTCCTTTTGTTTAAATTTTCAACTCTATTATTACATAAAAAAAACTGGTTTCCAAAACCAGTCACTCTAAGCATAACCTTTAAAACAGGCGTTTCTCCTGTTTCCTACAACTCTCGCTCGCTAGTCAAAAAACCTTATTTTAGCTAACTACAACGAAATCTATAAGAAAACCTTTAAAGGTTAAATCTTAACAGAGACAGGTCTCTGTTAAGATTTTAATATCATTTGCAGTTAATGTCAAGCTTGTCCTAAATAGGTCAATTCTATACACTGCTGTCTTCTCTCGCATTTCCGATTTGAGTAATGACACTGCGCACCGTGTCTGTGGGGTAACCTCTCTGAACAAGCTTGCGAGTTACTTTTTGTCTAACCCATAGTTCGCGGGGGATTGTTCTTTTGGCATTGTCTGCCGCATACTTCGATTCCCACCGTTTCTCTTCTTGTGCATACCAGCGTTCCGCCAGCGACAAGCACTGCTCATACTCATTATTACTGGAATACGTTGTTTTTAAGGCCTGTTCGATCAGTTCCGATTCAATCCCTCGATTTTGCATATCTTGTTGAACCCGCCGCCGAGAATAACGCTTAAGTCGACTTTCCGAATACATTAACGCTAACTCTCGATCATTAACATAGCCCCATTCAAGAATTCTTTCTAGAACAGCCTTAATTTCCGAGCTTTCATAGCCTTTCTCAATCAGACGGGTTTCTAATTCATGGTAAGTAAGAAGCCGACGGGATAATGAGTCAAGAGCACTTTCCATTACGCTTTTACGAGGTTTAGAACTCTTCAAACGTGTCTGCCTCTTTATCAGCGGTAGCTGCTACTGGCATTAAGTTAGCGCGAATCCGTTGTTCTAGCTCAAGAGCTATTTCCGGATGTTGTTTAAGGTGCTCCTTGACATTCTCACGTCCCTGCCCCAACCGCTCTCCATTATAGGAATACCAGGCACCTGACTTGGCGATTATCTCCATCTCTGTTCCGATATCGACAATACTTCCTTCACGTGAAATACCTTCACCATACATAATGTCAAAATCAGCTTGTTTAAAAGGAGGGGCAACCTTATTCTTGACCACTTTTACCCGGGTCTTATTACCAATTACATCCTGACCTGACTTTATGGCTTCTTGACGACGTATATCCATCCGAATTGAGGCATAAAACTTGAGAGCACGCCCACCGGTTGTGGTTTCCGGGCTACCAAACATTACTCCGATCTTTTCACGGATTTGATTAATAAACACAACACAAGTATTACTCTTGCTGATTGATCCGGTCAGCTTCCGCAAGGCCTGAGACATTAGTCGAGCATGCAAGCCGACATGGTTGTCCCCCATTTCGCCTTCGATCTCGGCTCGCGGCACTAAAGCAGCAACAGAGTCAACCACGACTACATCGACGGCAGCACTGCGCACAAGAGCTTCACAGATTTCTAAGCCCTGTTCCCCTGTATCAGGCTGGGCAACAAGCAAGTCATCAATATTAACCCCTAATGCTTTAGCATATACCGGATCAAGGGCATGCTCTGCATCTATAAATGCAGCTGCTCCCCCCAATTTCTGCGCCTCCGCAATAATATGAAGGGCTACTGTAGTTTTTCCTGAAGACTCCGGTCCGTAGATTTCGATAATCCTCCCTCTAGGCACCCCTCCAACTCCTAAGGCCAGGTCAATTGCCAAAGAACCTGTCGGAATAATATCAATCATCCTATCTGTCGAGGACTCTCCCAGTTTCATAATCGAACCTTTGCCGAATTGCTTTTCAATCTGAGCAAGAGCAATATCAAGTGCCTTGAGCTTATTCGTTTCGGCCATTCTTAATCCTCCTTATCCTTCTCATATGCCTTAGCATTTTGTCACATTAGCAAAACATCTGTTCGGTTCTTATTATAGATGTCCTCCTCAATACTTGTCAATTTGTTTATGAAACTCTTATAAAGCCTTTTGCTTAATTACACAAAAAGCTAACCACAACGGTTAGCTTTTTAGCTTAGTCTAAATTACATCAAAAATTTTCACGTGCTTTAGCTGGTTCGACGCTCACTTTGCGACCTTTAATCATAGTCTGATGCATACAACTCTGGACTCTAGAAGCATATTTTTCAGGAATTTCTACAAAGGTAAATTTATCATATATATTTATTATTCCAATACTGTTTCCAGAGATCCCGCTTTGATCTGCAATCCAGCGGATAATATCCTGAGGCCGGACTTGTTGAACTCTTCCGATGTTTATAAAAAAGCGCACCATACCTGCAGATGCTCCCGTGTTCGCAAAGAGCTGTTCGTCTGAGTCTTTGCCTTCAACAAGTTCATCGACATTTGCTCCTTCTATGGCATATTTTAAGGCAGCAGCCGCTACATCCATAGAATCATATTCCTGGAGCAAGTCCCCAACAATTGCACGGTAGTTTCCCAGTCGATTGCTTTGCATTAACTTAATCAACTGCATTTTGATATTTTCAGCTTGACGCTCACTAATATCCGCCAAGGAAGGCAGCTCCTGCCGTTTAATCCTGGTCTTAATGAGATTTTCGATTAGGCGAAGCTGGCGATATTCTTTGGGGGATATTAAGGTTATTGCTTGCCCCTTACGGCCAATTCGCCCGGTTCGTCCAATTCGATGCACATAGGACACCGGATCTTGTGGAATATCAAAGTTGATAACATGAGTCACATTATTAATATCTAAGCCTCGGGCAGCAACATCTGTAGCAATTAGCAATTCAGTCTTCCCATCCCTAAACCGCTTCATAACTCGATCCCGTTGTTGTTGGCTTAAATCTCCATGCAATGCATCAGCAAAATATCCCCTGGCCTCGAGGGCCACTACCAGTTCATCGACTCCGCGTTTTGTACGGCAAAAAATAATCCCCTGACCGATATCCTCCATGTCAATGATCCGCCCTAAGGCATCCACTTTAATACTTTCTCTAGTCTCATAGAAAACCTGATCAATCAATGGCACGGTTAATTCATCCCGACTAACCGTAACAGAACGCGGGGAGTTCATGTAAGTTTGGGCTAATTTGCGAATTCCGGGAGGCATGGTAGCCGAGAAAAGCAAGACTTGCTTACCTTCTGCCGGAACTTCCCGGAGAAGACTCTCGATGTCATCGATAAAGCCCATATCCAGCATTTCATCAGCCTCATCCAAAACTACCATTTTTACGTGCTGCAAACGCAACGTTCCCCGGTTCAGATGGTCCAATAACCTGCCAGGTGTTCCAACAACTACTTGATAACCCATTCGTAATGCCCGAATTTGGCGATCAATAGGCTGCCCGCCATAGATTGGCAAGGGTTTTACGTGCTTATATTTGCCAAGCTTAGCAATTTCTTCCGAAACCTGAATAGCTAGCTCTCGTGTAGGGGTTACAATCAGCGCCTGAACTGCTTGAAACTTAGCATTAACTTTTTCCGTAATAGGAATTCCAAAAGCAGCTGTTTTACCCGTACCTGTCTGCGCCTGTCCGATAAGATCTACTCCGTCTAGAGCAACCGGAATTGCTTCTTTTTGAATTGGAGAAGGCTCTTCAAAGCCCATCTCCGATAAAGCTTGTAAAAGTGGTTTACTTAACTGTATATCCCCAAAGGTCTGTAAACGTTCAACCATCACCTAATTGTAATCTCCCTTCACTGTTCAACATATCAGGCGTACTCCATTAAGGGCAGCTTGAACGGTCAACTGACGAACAGACTCCCGTTCCCCATAAAACTGAAATTTTTCAGCATGGACACCCTTAGCCGTTGCAAAACCAATGTAAACTAGTCCCACTGGTTTCTCATCACTGCCTCCATCTGGCCCTGCTATTCCTGTTGTTGAGATAGCCAGATCTGATCCTGTCTTGGAACGAATACCAAATGCCATTTCCTTGGCAACCTCTTCACTCACTGCTCCAAATGCTTTAAGGTTTTTCTCACTTACACCTAGTAGGCCCTGTTTTAAAGAATTTGAATAACTCACTACTCCACCTAAATAAAACTTGGAGCTGCCCGGTTCCTGAGTTAAAGCGGCCCCAAGCAAGCCTCCAGTACATGATTCAGCAGTAGAAATTGTTAAATTCTTGTTATTTAGAGTTCTTCCAACAATGCTGACCATAGTTTCTTGATCTCGCCCAAATACTTTATTTCCTAAACGCCGGCGAATCTCCTCTTCCACTTGATCCAGAGCCTTATTAGCCTCACCCGACATGATTTCCGTGCTTCTGGCAACTAAACGAATGTGCATCTCAGCTCTTTTAGCCAATAAGGCCATCGTAAGATTAGGAAGATTCATCAGGTCATAAAGTACTTTCTCAATAGCAGATTCTCCCATACCAAAAACTTTAAGGACACGTTCATTCATCCGTTCAGCATGCAGCCCAATCACTTGCTCTAACTCTGGCCAAACATAATTATCAAACATAGGCTGCATTTCAAAAGGAGGACCAGGCAAGATAACAATGGTCTTGTTATCTTTAGTAATAAGAGCTCCCGGAGCGGTTCCTATAGGGTTAGGCAAGATCTTTGAACCTGTGGGAAAGAATGCTTGTTTCTCATTACTAGAAGGCATTGGAGCTTTTCTGCGGCCAAAGAACTGCTTAATCTGTTCTAAACTTGCGGAATCTATCTCCATTTTCAAATCTAAGACTTTAGCAACCAGTTCCTTTGTTAAGTCATCTATTGTTGGACCCAACCCTCCAGTTGTAACGATAAGATCACTGCGCTCAATTGCTTGGCGTAAAACTTGTTCTAATCGCTCTGGATTGTCCCCTACGGTCGTATGGTAGTCTACTTCAATGCCTAATGACGACAGTTTTCCTGTTAAATAGTGAGTACTGGTATTGAGGGTTTCTCCAAGTAATAATTCAGTCCCAGTTGAGACAACTTCAGCTTTCATATAGTTTATCACTCTCCTATAAGCAACGCAAATTCATGATTCATACCTGATTAATTATTTCTGATCTAGCACGAAAATATCCTTCTTTGCATGTTAAAATATCAAGGAAATGGAAAAAGCCCTCCCAAGTAAGGTTATCCTTCAACTTGGGAGGGCTTTGCTTAGGCTACAGTCTGCAAATAAGATCTTAAGACTTCCCCGCCTAAAGTCTCTTCTTCTTCAAGAATCTTTGTAATCCTCAATAAGGTTTCAATGTTCGCCTTAAGTATTTTTGTCGTTCGTTCTTCAAGCCCAGTCAAAATATCTCTTGTCTCAGTTTGACGTTGATCTGCATTCAAGCGAGAAATATCAGTAACTCCCAAAGAAGACATACCTGCCAGCAGCATCTTTTCAACAAGGTTTAAAGCTTGCTCATAATCTCCGGCGGCACCGGTGCTCCGGGTTCCTAAAATCTGTTCTTCAGCAACTGCTCCTGCTAAGGCCACCATAATCTGCTCTTCCAACATATCCTTTGTGTAAAGATATAGATCATCTTTGGGGTAATGGCGAACGTAACCAAGAGCATTTCCTCTAGACCGAATAGAGACCTGGGAAACAGAATTTGGTCGAACCGTTTCTGCCAGGAGGGCATGGCCACTTTCATGAATCGCAATACGCCTTAATTCCTCTGTGGTTGGTTTTCGATCAAGCTTTTCCCCCAACATCACCTTTTCAACAGCCTCATGTAAATGGTGTTCGTTAATTTCACTAGCTTCCTCACGCATTGCCAGGATAGCAGCTTCATTGGTTAAACTCTCTAAATGAGCACCTGAAAAACCAAAAGTCTCATGAGCAATACTTTCTAAGCGCACTTCCGGTGCTAGTGGCTTGTTCTTTGTATGAATTTTTAGTATTGCTAATCGTCCGTCTTTATCTGGCAGATCAACTTTCACTTGCCTATCAAAACGTCCTGGGCGAAGTAAAGCAGCGTCTAGTGCTTCCGGTCGATTCGTTGCCCCCATAACTAGGATGTTAGGACCTTGATCTGCTTTAAGTCCATCCATTTCAATAAGCAGCTGATTAAGTGTTTGATCATATTCATGATGGGATACATTGCTGCCACGCTTTGCCCCTAAAATATCCATTTCATCAATAAAAATAATGGCACTAGACTTCTTCTCCTTGCGCACCATTTCCCTTGCTCTGCGAAACAAGCCACGTACTCTTTCAGCTCCGACACCTGCGTACATTTCCACAAACTCACTACCAGAAACTGATAAGAATGCTGAATTTGTATATCTAGCAGCTGCCTTAGCTAATAGTGTTTTACCAGTCCCAGTGGGGCCGGACAATAATATTCCTTTCAAAGGGCGAATTCCTAAGGCTTTCATTTTATCAGAATAGAGCAGAAAGTCTAATGCTTCCTGCAACTCTTTTTTCGCAACGCTTTGCCCACCGATGTCCTCAAAATCTATTCCCGTCGTCGGTACGGCCACTCCACTGCCATTTTTGACCATCTGGCGAGAAATGACATATTTCCAAACCAGATAACTCGTTACAAAAAGTAACCCTATGGGAAACACGTTATAGCCCATTGTCACTAAAAAGGCAAAGACTCCTATCGCAAGGCCTAATAAGATGTCATATTTCATACCTTACCTTCTCCCTTTCTTAATTAAGTCATATCCTTTTCACTGGCCAGAAAATCACCTTGCCCATTCCGTTCGATAACCTCTATCAGTTGAGCTGGGTCCTGATTAAGAATCAAATAAATGGCATCACTATCCATTTCCAGTTCTAAATTGACTCCTTCATTTTCTGCTTGTGTTCTTAAGTTTTGCGCCATAACCGTAAAATTTCCACTTGCAATACCTTCCTGTACAGCAAACTGCATTTGCCCAAGAACCCTCTCAAGGGTTTCATTCCTGCTGTCAACAAGTCGTATCGGCACATTTTCCGCAACTTTTTTTAATATTTGGCAGGCTTGTCGAAGGTTAGTTATCTGATTGGTCTTTACAACCATCTCTTTTAAACCGTTGTGACTTTCGACTTTCGCTGAAACAACTCCCGGGATTTCCTGACTTTGACTTAAGATGGTAACATCAACCCACTGCTTCTGATAAACGAATTTACCTCCCAGTAGTAATCCAAATATCAGAAATCCAACGAGGCTAATCAACAGTATTCGGCGATTTGTCATCACATATTCCTCCATTTGATATACTGCATGCTATATCGACATTATAGCACGTAGTATATACTGGTGAATAATGTTTTATAGCCAAATATGGTTATATAAGGAAGTTTACTTTAAGTAACACTCTAATTAGAACATCAAAATGAGTGCTCATCTTTTGGAAAAGCACTCATTGATAAGTTGCGAAGAAATTTAGTTAAACTACTTGCGTAATAATTTACGAGACTTCATCAGATAATCAAGACCTGAAATAACTGTGAAAAACAGGGCTATGTACAAAAGCGGTTGACCAATATATATACCTACAAGAGAAAGTGGCCAATCGTGTAATAATATTGCTGAAATAGCAATTACTTGAGTCGTGGTTTTAATTTTACCAAGTTTACTGGCACTTATCACAACCCTGTCTACGGCAGCAATGGCTCGAAGGCCTGTAACTGCAAACTCTCTGGCCAAGATGATCCATGCAATCCACGCCGTAACCTCTCCGAGTTGAACTAAAGATATTAGAGCTGCTGATACTAAAAGCTTGTCAGCTAAGGGATCCATGAATTTACCTAAATTCGTAACTTGATTGCGCTTGCGCGCAATATAGCCATCTAAGCCATCTGTAGCAGCAGCCAGGATAAAGATGACCGCCGCCACCAAGTCTTGATAGGGAAAAAGCGTATAACCTTTTGGAAATTTCAATAACAATAAGGTCATAAAAACAGGTATCAATACAATTCTAGCCAGGGTTAATCGATTGGGTAAATTCACGAGACAACCACTCCCACTAAATCGTAGTTATCCGCCTCAATGATGCGAACTTTGACCATTTCCCCTTCTTCAAATGAGACCTGAGTATCCCTGATATAGACTTGACCATCGATTTCTGGAGCATCCCCTTCTGTTCGTCCCATCCACCGGCCATCGGGCAGTTTTACCTCTATAAGCACCTTAACAATTCTATTAACCCAACGCTGAAGTCTTTGCCGAGATATACTTTGTTGAATTTCCATAATCTGATCTCTACGCTGTTCACGGAGTTCCACGGGTACCTGATCTTCTCTTTGACCTGCCGGGGTATTTTCCTCTTGAGAGTAGGCAAAAACTCCAAGCCGATCAAATTGGACACGCTTAATAAAATCAAGCATGGTTTGAAATTCCTGCTCAGTTTCTCCGGGAAAACCAGTAATCATAGTTGTTCGCAGAGTTATGTCCGGGATTGCAGTCCGTAATTTATTAATCAGGATCTCTGCTTGCTCAATAGTTCCCCGTCGATTCATATCTCTTAATATTTTATTATCCGCATGTTGCAGCGGTAAGTCAATATATTTACAAACCTTCGGTTCTTGGCGCATAACTTCAATTAATTCATCCGTGAAACGCTCCGGATAACAATACATTAATCTAATCCATTCGATTCCTTCTATACGAGCAAGCTCACGAATGAGCTCAGGAAGTCGAAATTCATTATATAGATCCTGTCCATAACGCGTGGTATCTTGGCCCATAACCAGGATTTCCTTAACACCTTGAGCAGCCATTTCTTTTACTTCATGAATTACAGATTCCAGAGGGCGGCTACGAAAACGCCCGCGTACATAGGGAATAACACAATAAGTACAATAGTTATCGCAACCCTCGGCAACTTTTACATAAGCCAGATAATCCGGTGTAGAACGGATTCTGGCCATCTGTTCATTGTGAAGAAAATCCGGCGTTCCTTGCTTAATCAGAGAGGTACGTGATTCTTCAGTCGCTTGAACTAACTTTGTTATTTCATCGATATTCCCTGTTCCAAGAACACCATCTAATTCAGGAATATCCTGCATTAATTCTGAACCATATCTTTGGGCTAAACAGCCAGCTGCAATCAAGGTCTGACAATTACCAGATTTCTTAAGATTGGCCATTTCAAAAATGGCTTCAATAGATTCTTCCTTGGCAGATTGAATAAACGTACAGGTATTTACAACAATAACTTCTGCCTCTTCAGGGTTTTCGACAAATATGTGATCCTTAGCCAGTAAACCTGACATCACTTCACTGTCCACTTGATTTTTGGGACAACCTAAAGTGACAACTGCAACTTTCTTAGTCAACACTACACCTCATATCATTGGTCTGCTTTACTTAGTATAAACCAACACTTCAACAAGGTCAAAAAATATTAACAGTATTAGTATTCAGAGTATGCATTCTTTCAAACATTTGTTTACAAAAATTTATTCACTTGTTTAAATCCTGTCTCCCGGCTGTTGCAATGTATATGACATTTTCTCCAATATTAGTTGCGTGATCTGCAAACCTTTCTAGGTATCGCCCCACAAAGGCTAAGTACATACCTTGATCTAAAACTTCTGGCCTTTCTGTCATAATTACCAGTAAATCTCTGACAACTTTCTTATACAGCTGATCAACTTGATCATCTTGATCAGCTAAACCATTGGCAAGTTCCATATCCTCGTTAGCATAGGCTTCTAAGCCTCGTCTCATCATTTCAAGAGCTTTCTCAGCCATCAGCGGAATATCAATAAGCTGCTTAATTAAAGGCCCCTCGATTCTCCGGACAATCTTGGCTATATCAATGGCTAAATCCCCCATGCGTTCAAGGTCAGTGGATATTTTCATTGCTGAAATGATTTTCCGTAAATCTTTGGCAACAGGCTGCTGGGTTGCAATTAAACGCACACATTCATCATCGACTTGACGTTCGAAATCGTTAATTTTCTGATCTTCGGCAATCCAATAATCTGCTTGTATTCGATCTAAAGAAATCAACGTCTGCATACAACCCAATAAAATACGCTCAACCTCTTTTCCCATATCTTTAAGTAACTGGATTAAAACAAATTGTCCTTCGTTAAGTGACTGTCTCATTTAAACCACATACTCCTTTTCTAGCCGAATCGCCCAGTAATATAGTCCTCAGTTCGTTTATCTTTTGGGTTTGTAAATATTTCAGAAGTAGCTCCATGCTCAACAAGTTCTCCATTAAGAAAAAATGCTGTGGAATCTGCAATCCGTGCCGCTTGTTGCATGTTATGCGTAACTATAAGGATAGTGTAATTATCTCTTAACTGTCTAATTAATTCTTCAATGTGAGTTGTCGCTATGGGGTCTAAGGCTGACGCCGGCTCATCCATAAGCAAGACCGCAGGCTCTACTGCCAATGCCCTGGCGATACATAAGCGCTGCTGCTGACCACCCGACAAGCTAATACCGGAATAATTCAAGCGATCTTTTACTTCATCCCAGAGAGCAGCCATCCGTAAACTTCTCTCGGCAATGGCCTGTAGGTTCTGCTTGTTTCTCTGACCATTTAATCGTACCCCGGCAACTACATTTTCAAAAATACTCATTGAAGGAAAGGGGTTTGGTTTTTGAAAAACCATGCCGACAGTTTTTCTTAAGGCCACGGGATCTTGGTCATAAATACTTTCCCCATCTAAAATAATTTCTCCAATAACCTTTGTGCCGGGCAACGTCTCATGCATACGGTTTATACAACGAACAAAAGTTGACTTCCCACATCCTGACGGGCCAATAATAGCTGTCACATGATTAGCCTCAATCTCCATATTTATGCCTTTAAGAGTCTTGTTAGGGCCATACCATGCTTCAAGCTTACGAACACTCAAAGTCTGTCCCATATAGATCCCCTCCTAACTATGTCTCGAGCGAAATGCAAATCGGGCTGCCAAATTTATAATAATAATCATAAGAATTAATACCAAGGATCCGGCCCAAGCAAGTTGGTGCCACTCCTTATAGGGAGATGTAGCATATTGAAAAATTTGAACCGGCAACGAAGCAATCGGCTCATTAAGAGATCGTGCCCAATACTGATTACCTAAGGCTGTAAATAATAGAGGTGCGGTTTCCCCTGAAACACGGGCAATCGCTAACATTGCTCCTGTAATTATTCCTTTGGCAGCAGTTGGGAGTACAATTTTCAGAATTGTTTTACCCTTGGATATACCCAGAGCATATCCTGCTTCTCTAATTGAATGGGAAACAAGCTTTAGCATTTCTTCTGTGGAACGAATGATTAAGGGAATCATAATAATTGCCAAGGCCAAACCACCTGCCAAGGCCGAAAAGTTACCCATTTTTAATACTATGGCTGTATAGATAACTATCCCAACAATTATTGAAGGGATACCAGTTAATACATCAGTTGCAAACCGAACCGCTGTACTGAACCAACTATGGCGATCATATTCAGTTAGATAAATTCCTGCCAGAATCCCAACAGGGATACCGATCAAACTTGCAATTAATACCATGATCAAAGTCCCTACTATTGCATTGGCCATTCCCCCACCTGACAGCCCCATGGCTTTGGGTAAGTTGGTGAAAAACTGAATATTCAATGCCCCAAGGCCATTTTTCAAGACATACCCCAAAACTCCAAATAAGGGTACCAAGGCTATAATAGTTGCTGCGACAAAAACGCTCAACATTAACCAATTTTTATATTTTCGAATGTATTGCTTCATACCAAGTTTCCTCCCTTAGGCCCACGTGCTACGGACCAGACAAGGAGCCGAGCAAGAAAGTTAAGGACTAATGTAATCCCGAACAGGATAAATCCTATTTCCACCAGAGCGCTTAAATACAAATCATAGGTAGCTTCTGTAAATTCATTGGCAATCACTGCCGCCATAGAGTAGGCAGGGGCAAATAAGGAAGGAAGAATATCCGGACGATTGCCGATTACCATAGTTACCGCCATGGTCTCTCCAAGTGCTCGTCCTAAGCCCAACATTATACCACCCATTATTCCTGTCTTAGCATAAGGTAAAACAGCCACCTTAATCATTTCCCATTTAGTCGCTCCGAGAGCAAGAGCAGCTTCACGCTGCATATTGGGAACGGAAGCCATAACCTCCCTAGAGATAGCAGCAATCGTCGGCAAAATCATCATGGCCAGAATTAAACCACCTGCTAACATACCAAAGCCTACGGGAGTACCCTGAAATAGTGGAATAAAGCCTAACCACTTTGCCAGACCGGGCTCCACCGTTTCCCTTAACCAAGGGGCTAAGACGAAAATCCCCCACAGCCCATAGACAACACTGGGTATAGCTGCCAGCATCTCAACTAAAAAACCAATCACCGCTCGAAACTTTGATTCGGCCATTTCATTGAGAAATATTGCCACACCAAGTCCGATGGGGGCTGCTAGAAGCAAGGCCAGCAGAGAGGTCATTAATGTGCCATAGATAAAAGGGAGTGCTCCGAATTGTTCCTTTACCGGATCCCATACACGGCTGGTAATAAAACCAATTCCAAATGTATGAATACTAGGTCGCGCGGCATCAAACATTTGCCATCCCATCCATGCCATGAGTACCAAGACACTGAAGGCCATCAGGAAGGTGACAAGTCTCAGAAATTGATCTCCTAAAGAAGTTTTAAATCTTAGCTTTTTACTCATTTTCTTAATCCTTCTGCCTTCCCTTCATTTCTGCCCCCCACCGAGATTACTAATATTACTTCAGCAAAGGCTCTCCCTCAAAAGTAATGGTTTTTAGCATCCCTTCTTCACGACTTACTAAATTAGCAGGCAGCTTGGCATAATGTAACCCCTCTGAGAGCGCTTGCCCATCATGTATTGCCCAATTGATGAAGTTAACCAGCGCAGTCCCTTTGGCTTTATCTGTTTGATTCTGATAGATCAAAGCCCAAGCGAATCCAGCTATTGGATAAGCCTCAGCTCCGGGAGCATTGACGATTGACACCCTCATGTCCTCAGGGATTGTTGCAGCCGCTGCTGCAGCGGAGGTAGTTTGGAGAGATGGAGCGGTCCATTTGCCCTCCTTATTTTTCATCAGGGCATAGGTCAAGTTGTTCTGAACTGCATAGGCCAGTTCTAAATATCCGATTGAACCGGAAGTTTGTTGAATAACTCCGGCAACTCCGGAATTCCCTTTTCCGCCAATTCCCGCAGGCCAATTTAATGAAGTACCTTTTCCTACTTTTTCTCCCCATTCAGGACTGATAGTGCTAAGGTAATCCGAAAAAATATAGGTCGTTCCACTCCCATCCGAGCGATGCGCAACTGTGATTTGTAAATCCGGCAGAGCTACTCCCGGATTATCGTCGACGATTCTTTTATCATTCCAATTAGTGATCTTGCCGAGAAAAATATCCGCCAGCACCGCGGGACTAATTTTCAACTCCTTCGGAGTGCTCGGAAGATTGTAGGTAACCGCTACGGCACCTAGAGTTAAAGGAATGTGCAGCAGATTTCCTCCCTTTGCTGATTTGAGCTGTTCATCTGTCATCGGACCATCAGTTGCCCCAAAATCAATGGTTTGCTCAGAAACCTGTTTTATTCCTGCACCACTACCTGTGCTTTGATAATTGATGGAAATCTTAGGGTGATTTTTACGGTACTCTTCAATTTGTTGATTTAATAAAGGATAAACAAATGAACTCCCTGAGCCAGTGAGGTTAGCAGAGTCACTTTTTTCTTGTGCTGTTGGTTCTTTGTTTTCTCCTCCACACCCAGTCAGTGAAAGTGTTAAAACGATAGCTGCTAAACAAACTAAAAATCTGCATTTCCTTATTAACATAATAATCCCCCATTCAAGGTTTCTATTAACTTGATTCGGTAGACATTCCGACAAAAATTCTCATCTGTTTTAAAGTTTGCGTTAATTGGCTAGATTTAATGTATAAGTTTAGAGGAATTATCTTAAACTTGGCGAATTAACTCCCATTAATCTTTAGCGAGGTGCAATCAGTGTTTGATGATGATGAACTTTTAGAACCTACCGAAATGTGCGGTTGTGGGGATATAGGATATCTGACAGCCAGGACGATTCCAATTGATTTAGCCCACGGTGTCGGACGTGTGAATAATGTTCCAGTCTATCACTGTCGCAATACTTCATGCCCAGAATTTCGTCTCCCCTCAGTTGTTTCACGCCGTTTAGAAGTTATAGCTGAACAGATGGAAGAGGATCTGTCTACCGAATCAGTTTATACCTGGGAAACTCTGCAGCAGCCAATTAGCAACCCACTACCGGAATCAAGCGTAACTAGCCAACACCATACCAATAACCAGATTCCCTTACAGGCATTTACTCTTCAATTCGTCAATCGTCAGTATGAGGATGCTAAAGTGGTACAGATTGTACCTGGAGAAGCTGTTTTTTTTAAGAGTAACCTTGAAGACACTGAATACTACCTGCTTCGTTATGATGAAGATCCTCATTCAGAGGGTATTTCTTTTTCTTTTCTGAAATTTTACTATGATGATCCAAACTTCACCTACGAAAATTACCTGGAATGGTTGGAAGATGGCCATCTTAAGGAATTAGGGAGAGTGAGTCTTGATGATGTTGAGACTACTCTGATTGATGAGTTCGGGGCGGAACTCTATTAATAATGTATATTTTTTAATATCAACAAGGCCCCTAAGCTAATTTTCAGCTTAGGGGCCTTGAAATCCCTTATTTTATCTTTTTGGGGCTGGCATGTTTTTTTCGTTTAACATCCTTTGGGCCCTCGGGTTTACTTTGGTGCTGAACCCGATCGGACTTAATTACAACACTTTTTTTTGCATTCCCAGGTGATCCTTTATGAGAAGAAGATTTTCCCGGTACCTCTTTAGCCGAGGGATCCTTTTTCTTCATACCAGACCGTCTAGTAGGCTTTTTACCTTTTTTACTGCCCGCCTCATTTTGAGCATCTCTGACATAATTTCTAGGGCGAATTAAACATTTTGGCCCAAAGCCAATTAAATCTTCCCGATGAGCTAAGCGTAGAGCCTCTTCAACCAAGGCTCGATTTTTAGGATTCCGATATTGAATCAAGGCCCTCTGCATTGCTTTTTCATGCATACTTCTTGGAATATAAACTGATGTCATTGTCTTAGGGTCTAAGCCTGTATAATACATACAAGTTGAGAGAGTTCCAGGGGTTGGAATAAAATCCTGCACTTGCTCTGGATTTACACCCATATCCCGAACATATTCAGCTAATTCAACTGCTTCCTTAATTGTGCTTCCAGGATGTGAAGACATTAAATATGGAACTAAATATTGTTGCTTCCCTAACTTCTCATTGGCCTTACGAAACTCCTGAACAAACTCTTCGTACACACCTTTACCCGGTTTGCCCATGAATCTGAGAACCTCGTCACTGACATGTTCTGGAGCAACTTTTAATTGACCGCTGACATGATGCTCACAAAGCTCACGAATAAACTTGGATTTACGATCCGCTAACACTGCATCATAGCGGATACCTGAGCGGACAAAAACTTTTTTTACTCTAGGCAAGCTGCGCAGGCGGCGTAAAAGATCAATATACTCCTCATGGTCAACCTCTAATTTTGAGCACGGTTCAGGAAAAAGGCACTGTCTATGGGAACAGGCTCCCTTGGTTAATTGTTTCTTACAAGCTGGTCGTCGAAAATTAGCTGTTGGACCACCTACATCATGAATATAGCCTTTAAAACGAGAATTCCAAGTCATTTTCTCTGCTTCTCGAATAATCGATTCAGCGCTTCTGCTTTGAACAATTCTTCCTTGATGAAACGTCAAAGCACAAAAAGAGCAAGATCCAAAACATCCTCTTACACTTGTCAAGCTGAACTCTACTTCTTCAATTGCCGGTACTCCCCCCGCCTCTGTATAAGATGTGTGATAAGTTCCTGTATAGGGCAAGGAATAAATTGCATCCATTTCTGCCTGATTCAAAGGTATGGAGGGTCTATTCTGCAAGACACTTTTTCGACCATGAGATTGTACCATTGGCTTTCCTGTAAAAGGATCTTGCTGATTGTATTGTATCCAAAAAGCTGAAGCATATTTTTTCTTATCCTTTGAGACTTCTTCAAAGCTTGGCAGAACCAAAGCATCTTCTTGAAGTTTACAGTTCTCTGAAAGTAGTACCATAGTCCCCTTGACATCTGTTATCTGTTCAATTTGTTCCCCTGTATCCAGCCGTTGAGCAACTTCCACAATGGGCTTCTCACCCATCCCAAAGACCAGCAAGTCAGCCTGACTATCCAGCAGAATGGATCTTCTGACCTCATTACTCCAATAGTCATAATGGGCAAAGCGCCGGAGAGAAGCCTCTATCCCCCCAATAATTATGGGGACACCTGGCAGAGCCTCTCTTACACGATTAGAATAAACAATCGTCGCTCTATCGGGCCGAAGACCGGACGCTCCTCCCGGAGAATAAGCATCCTTGTGTCGTTTCTTTTTAGCAGCAGTATAATGATTAACCATTGAATCCAGGTTCCCGCCAGAAATCAAGCAGGCCAAACGAGGTTTTCCCATTACTTTAAATGTTCTAAGATCTTTCCAATCAGGTTGAGCTATAATTCCAACACGAAATCCTTTTTTCTCTAAAACACGAGCAATGATAGCTATACCAAAACTTGGGTGATCTACATAGGCATCTCCGGTAATTAAGAGAAAGTCAAGTTCATCCCAGCCTAAAGCCTCCATATCTGCTTTACATATTGGCAAAAAGTTTAATGTGCGCATTGTTTCACCTTTCTATCGTTAACCTGCTCAGCTAACACTGAACAACAAGTCTTCAGTAAATATACTACCCTATTCAGGTCTTGTCCAGCGAACTGCTGAGGAGGTATATGTCTGTACCCTCTTAAAGCTTAGGAAGAAATCACCCCCACTTGTTAAAAAAGTGGGGGGCATCGCCTGTTTAAGGCACAATAGTTTTTGCTTCAATTGTATTTCGAATTATGTTTACCTCTACACGACGATTTTTAGCCCGTCCTTCGGGCGTTTTATTCGTGTCAATAGGCTGGTACTCACCATATCCGATAGAACGAAATCTAGCCTGGTTAATGTTATTAGATTGCAACAGATACTTCATGAAATTTAAGGATCGTCTAGAGCTTAAATCCCAGTTCGAATCGAATTCAGCGTTTCTTATTGGAATATTATCAGTATGCCCCGCAACCTCTACTTTGTAGTCAGGATACATATTTAACATGTTTGAAATAACGGTCGCTAGCTTTTGAGCTTCTGGTTTTACTATGGCTTTTCCAGAATCAAATAAAGCATAGTCTTGGATTGTGATCCTCAACATATCACTTGTAAGCTTGGTTTGAAGCTGCATAGTCAAGCCATTTTCTGCAATAAATGTATCCAGATTTTTCTTAATAGCTTCCATGTCATTCTTCTCTTTATTGATCATATCTTTTAAAGCTTGATTTTGACCAGTGCCCTTCTGCTCCAAGCTTGCAACATCACTAGGAGATACATCATCCAATTTAATAGAATCAGATGCTTCAAAAATGTTCACTCCGCCATTAAAAGCGCTATTTAAGCCCGCCATTATCTGTGTGTACTTTTTTTCGTCGACTTGACTAGATGCAAATAGGATAATAAATAAAGCCAATAATAAGGTTAATAAGTCCGCATAAGGAATCAACCATGTCTCATCAATATGTTCTTCATGATGCTCTTTCTTATGCTTTTTCACCTTTTTCTCCCTCCATTACTTGACGCTCACTGGGGGTGAGGAAGACTGCTAATCTTTGGTTGATCGATAATACTGGCTCACCAGCCTGAATCGCTAAAAGACCCTCTGCCATCATCATCTTGATTTGGGTTTCTTTTTTGGATTTTTGCTTTAATTTATTAGCCATGGGATGCCACAAAACATAACCAGAAAAAATCCCCAGCAAAGTTGCAACGAAAGCTGCGGAAATCAAATGACCTAATTTTTCTACTTCGTTAAGATTACCTAGGGCTGCAATCAAACCAATAACTGCGCCTAAAACCCCTAGCGTCGGTGCGTAGGTTCCTGCTTGTGTAAAGATAAGCGCGCCTTGTCTATGACGATCCTCCATGGCCGAGATATTCTCCATAAGCACTTCTCGAATAAATTCCGGGTCGTTTCCGTCGATTACCATGCGCATCCCATTTCTCAAAAACTCATCTTCAATCTCCTCGGCCTTACTTTCCAGTGACAACAAGCCCTCTCGTCTGCTGACAGTTGCCCATTCCCCAATTTGGTTAATTAATTCACTTCTTGAGATTAATACTTGAGAAGTAAACAAAATTTTAAATAATTTGGGAACTGCTTTTAATTCATCTAGTGGAAAGCCGATAAATATAGTTGCTACCGTTCCTACAAAGATAATTAAAATCGCTGCCGGGTTTATTAAAGATGAAAGGCTGGCACCCTTCAAAACCATTCCAACACCTACGGCAATGACTGCGAGCGCCAAACCAATATACGTCGATTTTTCCATGCTAAATTTGTCCTTTCTTTTATCGAATAGTAGATTATTATTCAATATCGGTTCGACAAATTCCTTTAATATTCTTAACGAGAAATAAAAAAAACCATTAAATTAATAATCCAAAACTATAAACCAAATTGATATACTTTAAGACATATAAAATGCTTGGCGATCTTGCCAAGCATTTTGTTATGGAACCTCTTAATAGGATTCCTCAACGGGCTAAATAGTACACAAAACAGGTCTATACCTTTTATCGAAAATTTATAAACTGTAATTCTAATCCAAAATCCTCTTTACGGAGAAGAGCTATTGCCGCCTGTAAATCATCTTTATTCTTGCCGGACACTCGAATATCTTCCCCTTGAATAGAAGCATTGACTTTAATCTTACTATCCTTTAAAGCCTTGATGATTAATTTTGATTTTTCTTGAGCAATACCTTGGACTAACTTAACCTCTTGCTTAACCGTATCACCGGCAGCAGGTTGAATCTTTCCGTATTCCAGGGCTCTTAAAGAAACCCCTCGTTTAACAAGTTTGCTTTCGAGGATATCTACGACATTGGTCAATTTAAAATCATCATCAGATACTAAGATGATTTTATCACTCTCCAGGGAAATTGTAGACTTGCTGTTTTTGAAATCAAAACGCTGAGCCAGTTCTTTTTGAGCCTGGTTCACTGCGTTTGTGACTTCTGGAATATCCACCTTAGAAACAATATCAAATGAAGAATCTTTAGCCAAAATAAACTCTCCTTTAAAGATTATTAAAGTTGATTTAAAGTATCTTTAGTTAGAACAATATTATGAAGAACCTGTCCTGGTTTACCTAAACTTGGCATATCTTTACCGTTAAGTGTGACGGTAACCCCTCCTGCGTTGCCAATTGAAACCAGCTCAATTTTATCGGTTCCTTTAACCTCTTTACTGGTTCCCGCTGCAAAGGTGCCTTGAAAAGGTGCCTGACCGTCTATTTTAATCTCAATCCAACAGGCCTGGGTGAAAACCAGTTGCGCTGTTAAGCCATCCTGGGTTGAGGCTACTACACTGGGAGGGGAGCTGGGGGTGGGTGACTCTGGTGTAGTTTGGGAGGGTACAGTTGGTTCTTGGTCAGGTGCACTAATTAAAGGTGTCGAACTATAAGTCGGGTCTGGAGTTCCCTCTGGATGGTACAGACTTTTAATGCCTATAGCTAAAGCTATTGCCACTAGGGCCATCCCCCCTATGATCAACGGCCTCACCCACGAGGGTCGTGATTTAACAATTCTTTCTGGTGATTCAATGACAGGTGCAACTTCGGGCTTTATTGAAACACTATAGAGTTCAATAACCTCATCTGGATTTAAACCCAGTTGTTTCGCATAGGTCCTCAAATATCCCTTTACATAAGTAGCTCCGGGGAGTATTCCGTATTCCTCTTCTTCAAGGGCTTGAATGTAGCGAACACGGATCTTTGTGATTTCCTCAGTTTCTAATAAGCTCCATTCCTTTTCTTCCCGAGCGAGCCGGAGCATTTGTCCAACTCCTGCCATTGCCAAAACCCCCTTTCTATCCTTTTAACTCATGTCGAATGCTGTGAAACTCATAGAGATATCCTCCAAACGAATCACATCTTCTTGATGATGGCGAATTTCAATGATAAAATCCAGGTCAATTTTCAAACGTCCATCTCGCAAAAATATATCAGGATGTTCGATTATCTTTGATGTAGGCATTTGCAAGGTCTTCTCTAATAAGGCCCAATGTGCATCAGTACCCCGGGTTGTACTAGTGATACCATCAATCAGAAAAATACTGTTCACTGATTCATCAAGTAACAACTCTGTTCTTAAGGCTTGCCGAATGATCGTCGAGGACAATAGTATCCATCGTTTATTGGCGTAGACACAAGCTGCAATTGCCGCCTCTGTTTTACCTACACGAGGCATGCCTCGTATTCCAATAACCTGATTTCCGCCTTCCTTTATAGTATCTCCTAAAAAGTCTACCAGCACACCTAATTCTTCACGAACAAAACGGTAAGTCGGTGGGTTTACCTCGACCATGTCTAAACGTTTACCGTGACGCAGAGCAATTCGATCCAACAATGTAGGTTGTCGAAAGGCTGTTACTTTAATTGCCTCTACTTCATTTAAGGCATTAAGTAATGCTTGTACTTTACCCTCTGAATGAGTTTCTAAAAGAAGGCCTCGGCTTTTGGGTTCTATTCCAGTAACAGTTATAATATTTAGCCCGAGCATGCCTATCAGTGTTGTCACTGCGCCGAGCAAGCCTGGTTTATTTTGCTGAATGTCATATTCGAGATACAGTAAATTTTCCGCCTTGTTGGGCCACCTTCTCATCAAGATAGCACTCCAACTCCCTTATTGCCCTCTCGGACTTTTCATAATCTATATAATAGGCATAGTTGGAATTTGGTTCATTAGGATAAGCATATAGCTTATCATAGTAATCTACAAGTAATAACTCAGTAAATTTATCCAGACAATTTGTGTCTAACAAAGTCTTCAGTTCATTAACCTTTATATGCCCTAAGGTCTTTATTAGTCTTTCTAAGGCTATTCTAATCTCCTGGATCGCATTAGGCACTGAGGTATACTCCAAGATAAGACGCTGAACCCGATTTTCCAAGTTATCGTATTGAAGAATTTGGATACCCTCTTGCATCTCGGTATAGAAGCTTGCTGGTAAAGACACTCTTCCAATACGCTTGCTCTCGCACTCTACAATAATATAAGAAAAATCTCTTAATGATGCAAGTTCTTCATACAATAATCCTTCAAATTTTTTTTGGGAAGGAGGTTCCCCTAAACCCATTGCCCCAAAAACCGAACCTCGGTTATTGGCAAGTTTCTCTAAATCAATAGCTGGATATCCATCTGCTCGAAGACGTTTCAATAATTCCGTCTTCCCTGCCCCCGTATTTCCACGAAGAACCACAACCTGAAAGGGCAGTTTTTTTTGAAAATATTCTACGACTTGGTTACGATAGGCCTTGTAGCCGCCTTGCAGACGGTATATGGGGATACCCATTAAATCTACGACAGTCGCTATCGACTTACTGCGCATACCGCCTCTCCAGCAAAAAAGAACCAATGGGCCTTTTTTCGCAAGTTCACCAACTTGATTCACCAAATTCGGCAATTTGGGACTAACAATATTTAAACCCAACTCTCTAGCCAAACTCGGTGAAGTCTGAGTATATGTTGTTCCTATTTCAGCACGTTCTTCGTTGTTAAAAAGAGGAATATTGAAAGCCCCTGGGATTGTTGCTTCAGCATATTCTCCCTCTGAACGCACATCGATCAGAATCGGTTTATCTAGATTTCGTAGTTCTTCGACATTGATCTCCTTAATCATCTTTACTTCCTTCCAGTTCGATATACTTACTTAATATCATAAATCCTTAGGAAGTATTATGCAACTATGGAGCAACTTCATCATTCCATTGTCCATGTTTTAACTCAAACTGCCCCCTTGTCATCAACACTTCTCGAGGTTTAGAGCCCTCATACCCACCTACAACCCCTTTGCTTTCCAAAAAATCCATTAAACGGGCTGCTCGTGTATATCCAATGCGTAATCGTCGTTGTAAAAGAGAGACAGAAGCCGCTCCACTTTCAATGAAAAGCTGGGCTGCTTGATAAAATAGTTCATCCTCCATCTCTTCCTTCTTAACATCTCCGATATCCAGGTTTGGTATTTCTTGATACTCGGGCTTCGCCTGGTTTTGTAAGAATGAAACTACATTTTCTACTTCTTTATCTCCCAAATAACATCCCTGCACACGAAGGGGTTTACTATTACCCATAGGATAGTAAAGCATGTCGCCACGCCCTAATAGTTTTTCTGCCCCATTCATATCCAAAATAGTTCTTGAATCCGTCTGCGATGATACTGCAAAGGCGATTCTCGAAGGTATGTTTGCTTTAATCAAACCGGTAATGACATCAACCGACGGACGCTGGGTCGCTACGATTAAGTGAATTCCTGCAGCACGAGCCATTTGGGCTAAGCGACAAATCGCATCCTCCACATCACCCGGTGCAACCATCATCAAATCGGCCAATTCGTCTATGATCACTACAACATAAGGCAAGGGAGGATGTTCGTCGTTCTTATCCTGAGAACGCAGAAAATTATATCGGACAATATCTCTGACACCCGCAGCAGCAAATAGCTCGTAGCGAGTCTCCATTTCCGTAACGATCCACTTTAAAGCGCCTGCAGCCTTCCTGGGATCTGTCACGACAGGTGCTATTAAATGAGGAATCCCATTATAGTTGGCCAATTCTACCATTTTAGGATCCACTAACAAAAACTTAACTTCATCCGGACGAGCATTGAAGAGGATACTATGGATTAAGGTGTTAATACATACTGATTTTCCTGAACCTGTTGCCCCAGCAATGAGAAGGTGCGGCATTTTAGTCAAGTCAGCTATCACCGGGGTTCCCGTGATATCTTTGCCTAAACACAAGGCTAGCTTACTCGTAGTTTCTTGATATTCAGGTGTTTCTAGAACTTCTCGAAAATGAACCATCGAGATTTCCTTATTCGGCACCTCGATACCGACAACAGATTTTCCGGGAATTGGAGCCTCAATCCTTACATCCGCAGAGGCCAGGCTTAAAGCTATATCATCAGCTAAGTTGGTGATTTTACTCACTTTAACGCCTGGTGCAGGTTGGGCCTCATAACGTGTAATCGCCGGCCCTTGCGTGACCTGAGTGACTTTAACTTTTACACCAAAACTTCCTAAGGTTTCTTCCAGAATCTTAACGTTATCTGCTAAGTCCTTATTTAGTCTGGGATTTTTAATTTTGAGAGATTTATTTAGTAGCATAACTTGAGGAAGCTGAAAATTTCCATCTTCTCGAGTCTGACGAGAAACAGGAGTGCTTGTCACTTTTCCTGGAGGCATAATCGTATTTTCAAGCACTGGATTCGCCATTTTCTCAAATCCAATCTGCCCTTTAGGAGGTGTTTTAGTTTCCTCAGAAGATTCATTATGGTCTTCTAGGGTTTTGATCACCAGTGGCCGTTCCACGACATCAGGATCAAGAACTCGAGTTGTTTTTAGAGAGGTACTTTTCTTAGTTGGGTTTTTGACAGCTTTTAAATCGGGTTGAGCTGAGAATTCTTTTTCCTTAACTTCCTCCAGATTGGAATTTTTAAGGACATCAATAAAATCACCCATTTGATTTTTCATCCATTGTCCAGACTCTTTTCCAGCCAATCCGACTTCTTGTACACCTTGAACCAGCGAACGATTAGTAATCAATAAAGCTCCCATTATCGAAGTCATGATTAGGACGACATAACTTCCTGGAATTCCTATCGTTGTTTTTAAGATTGTCGCAATACCTGCTCCAAAAAGCCCACCGCCATGCCCCAGCATACCTGCGTCTATCATTTCAGCTGGAGAAAAGCCCTCGATATCTGGCAACTGAAGGTGCAGGATTCCAACTAAAACTAGCCATAAAAGGATTACTCCTAAGGCCTTATATCCTAAACGCGGAGTTTGTTTATTCATAAAAGCAAGCCCCCACGCCCCAACCAATAGGGGAATCGTAACCCGACCATTGCCTGCTAACACGGTAAGAATATGCTTAATTTGTAGTCCGATTACACCGCTTTTATCCGAGAAAATTGTGACCAATCCCAAACAGGCCATTCCCACAACAAAAACTCCAATTACTTCGTTGCGTATAGTTTCTTTTAAAGAGTTTACTTTCAGATTAATCTTTTTATTTACCGTACGGCGTTTCTTAGCCCTCGCCAATGAACCAGTCCCCCAAACATCCATAATTTAATACATAGAATACGACTTTATACTACAGATAAGTTTGTCCTAACTCTATTTAATTCCACACGGGAGAGAATATTCCTGTTTCTTTATGAAATAGAATTAGAAATCTCTAAAACCAACCCTTCACTCAACGATAACTCAAAAAAATGCCTAAGCCAAGTATCGGACTTAATATCCAAGTTATCCCTATACTCATAGATGGCGGGAAGACCCCTTCTAACATAGCGCAACCTTTAAGCACTTATGACTATGAAATATCATACCAGTTCTTTTTACTAATTCCCAAAATAAACAAAGCAGCTTTCGCTGCTTTATTCCGGGTTATTGTTTATTTCTTCAGATCTCGAAGGGATTAAGCTATTTAGTTCTTTAAAAGCTTCTTTCACTCCACCAACTGCTTGGATCAATCCGGCGTCAACTGCTTCTTGTCCAATTAAAATTGTCCCAATATCTTGAGCTAAATCTCCTGTAGTGAACATGAATTTTTCTAGCTTATCAGGCGTTATCTTGGAGTGAGAATAAATAAATTGATTAATACGTTCTTGCATTTTCCGAAGGTACTCAAACTGTTGGTGACCATTAATAACTAATCCCGTATACCTAATGGGGTGAACAGTCATTGTTCCTGTTGGAGCAATGAAGCTTTTTGTACAACTTACAGCAATAGGAATCCCAATACTATGACCACCGCCCAGAACCAATGATACAGATGGTTTACTTAAGCTATTGAGCATTTCTGCAATCGCTAATCCAGCTTCCACATCTCCACCGGCAGTATTTAGAATCACCAGTATCCCTTCAGTATTGGGGTTTTGCTCAACTGCCAAGAGTTGCGGAATAATATGTTCATACTTTGTCGTCTTGGATTGGGCAGGCAGAATTTGATGTCCTTCAATTTGTCCAATAATTGGCAAACAATAAATCCGTTCAGATACACTAGGAATTTGAATCTGTCCTAATTCCTTTAGATTTGATAAGGATTCATTTTTATCTTCTTCAGGTGAAGCCGTTTCATTAGAAAGCACTCATGAAACCCCCTTCTCTAAGTTAAGAACCTTTTCAGGTATCTAATACCTGCTATTAACTACATAAAATTGCTATTCATGTGGTGGTTCTCTTTTATTATGGAGGTTTTTCCTTAAATAATACATTTTAACTGGCCTAATTAATTATCATAGCGCACATTTCTGTTTATGTGTGATTGTTCAATAAGTTTCGATAGGCATCTAGGCTCTCAATTACTTCATCCAAGGGTAGATTCCCATTCTCCAATTCCACAAGTGTCTTCCCCTTAAGCCTTTCGTAAAAGGCGAATCCTTCATCGACGATTTCACCCGTATTTATTGTCACAATCATTTTAAATAGAACATCTTCAGCCTTGTCGTATTGTCCCATAAATTCATAATATCGGAACAGTAACTGATTACTTTCTTTCGGTATTTTATACTTTTTAAGAGCACCAACAATTTCATTGATTGTCTCATAACTATTATGTCCATGTGAACTCTTGGCTAAAATCAACTCTATAAATATATTCAAACTTTTGATATACAAGTCGACACTTCGCCCTGTATCCCCTTTATCGACATCCGCTTTCAACTTCAACATTTCAGCTAGGGCAAAACACTTTTCTGTGTTTATTTCCTTTCCACCACTTATAATGCTGATTAAGTCTTTATGTGAAAGTTTAAGTAATGTTTCTTCACTCATGCCTGTTAAATCATAAAGTGCTTCATTGACTATTTGATGACATTCTTCAATTTTATTCTTTGATTTTGATCCTAGAAGTGCAGCGACAGCTATAGACAATTGCTCAATCATTTTCATAATATAATCTTTTTTATACATATACCCTCCATAATCTGTGGAGTAACCAAAACACATATCCTTATTATACCATATGTCTCTTGCTAATGTATTGCCTTACAGTTAATCGAATGCAAGACACCTTTCGCAACACTGGGGCATACAATGCACTCTCCAGCAATGTGGATCCCGGAGGGATGGAACCCCGACTCCCCAAATTCGCCCACGTGGGCGAATTTAAGACACCCAGATAAGGTGGAAAGATGACACACAAAGACCACCTCATTCAGAGATGGTCTTTCGCTTGTTACCTGGCGATGACCTACTTTCCCAGGGGCTATGCCCCAAGTATCATCGGCCCTGGAACGAAAGGCACGATAGTGTCCGGTGGACAGTATCGCCGAGCCGCCTGCCCCAAAGGAATACCTTAGCGGCGAAGGAATGAGCCTTTCGCCACATTGCCTCCCCAGACACATTCTCCCTGCAATGTGGATTCTTAACTTCCGTGTTCGGTATACGAAAAGCGGACGAGCTTTTCGCCACACTGCGTCCCGAGATGCATTCTCCTGCAGTGTGGATCGAACGGGTGGAACCCCAGACCCTTAATTTACAGTATGACTAAACACAGAAAAACTACCTCGTAAGAGATAGTTTTTCGCTTGTTTTACCTGGCGATGACCTACTTTCCCAGGGGCTATGCCCCAAGTATCATCGGCCCTGGAGGTCTTAACTTCCGTGTTCGGTATGGGAACGGGTGGAACCCCTCCGGCATAATCACCAGATGTCTGAGATATCGCTTTCTTTCGATTGCTGTTCTCTCAAAACTGCACAGAGTCTATCTAGTATTGTCTAAGAATTTGAGCCACTCACCTAGCGTCTCGATTTAGGTCAAGCCCTCGACCGATTAGTACCAGTCAGCTCCACACGTCACCGTGCTTCCACACCTGGCCTATCAACCTGATCATCTTTCAGGGGTCTTACCAGCTTTCGCTGTGGGAAATCTCATCTTGAGGTCGGTTTCGCGCTTAGATGCTTTCAGCGCTTATCCGCTCCGAATATAGCTACCCAGCTATGCCTCTGGCGAGACAACTGGTACACCAGGGATTCGTCCATCCCGGTCCTCTCGTACTAGGGACAGATCCTCTCAAATTTCCTGCGCCTGCGACGGATAGGGACCGAACTGTCTCACGACGTTCTGAACCCAGCTCACGTACCGCTTTAATGGGCGAATAGCCCAACCCTTGGGACCTACTACAGCCCCAGGATGCGATGAGCCGACATCGAGGTGCCAAACCTCCCCGTCGATATGGACTCTTGGGGGAGATAAGCCTGTTATCCCCAGGGTAGCTTTTATCCGTTGAGCGATGGCCCTTCCACTCGGTACCACCGGATCACTAAGCCCGACTTTCGTCCCTGCTCGACTTGTAGGTCTCGCAGTCAAGCTCCCTTTTGCCTTTACACTCTTCGCGCGATTTCCAACCGCGCTGAGGGAACCTTTGGGCGCCTCCGTTACTCTTTAGGAGGCGACCGCCCCAGTCAAACTGCCCACCTGATACTGTCCTAATCCCCGATTCAGGGGACCTAGTTAGAATTTCAGTACAAAAAGAGTGGTATCCCACCGTTGACTCCACCAAGGCTGGCGCCCTAGCTTCTTAGTCTCCCACCTATCCTGTACATTTTATACCAAAATCCAATGTCAAGCTACAGTAAAGCTCCATGGGGTCTTTCTGTCCTGTCGCAGGTAACCCGCATCTTCACGGGTATTACAATTTCGCCGAGTCCCTCGTTGAGACAGTGTCCAGATCGTTACACCTTTCGTGCGGGTCAGAACTTACCTGACAAGGAATTTCGCTACCTTAGGACCGTTATAGTTACGGCCGCCGTTTACTGGGGCTTCAATTCAAAGCTTCGGGTTGCCCCTAACCTCTCCTCTTAACCTTCCAGCACCGGGCAGGTGTCAGCCCCTATACATCTCCTTTCGGATTAGCAGGGACCTGTGTTTTTGTTAAACAGTCGCCTGGACCATTTCTCTGCGGCTCTTGTTACCAAGAGCGCCCCTTCTCCCGAAGTTACGGGGCTATTTTGCCGAGTTCCTTAACGAGGGTTTTCTCGCGCGCCTTAGGATTCTCACCCCATCTACCTGTGTCGGTTTACGGTACGGGCACCTAGTCACTCACTAGAGGTTTTTCTTGACAGCTTGGAGTCGGTTACTTCGCTACTAATTTTCGCTCCCCGTCACGTCTCAGAGTCTCGCAGGGCGGATTTGCCTACCCTACCTCCTACTCGCTTGGGCCAACTCAACCAACGGTTGGCTTAACCTATCCTTCTGTGTCACCCCATTGCTCAAACATTTCTAGGTGGTACTGGAATCTCAACCAGTTGTCCATCACCTACGCCTTTCGGCCTCGGCTTAGGTCCCGACTTACCCTGGGCGGACGAGCCTTCCCCAGGAATCCTTAGATTTTCGGCGGGAAGGATTCTCACCTTCCTTTTCGCATACTCATACCGGCATTCTCACTTCTATCCACTCCACCAGACCTTACAGTCTGACTTCTCGGCTGATAGAACGCTCCCCTACCCCTGCGCATGAAGCGCAAGCCATAGCTTCGGTGATACACTTGAGCCCCGTTACATTTTCGGCGCAGAACCACTCGACCAGTGAGCTATTACGCACTCTTTAAATGGTGGCTGCTTCTGAGCCAACATCCTGGTTGTCTGTGCAATTCCACATCCTTTCCCACTTAGTGTATACTTGGGGACCTTAGCTGATGGTCTGGGCTGTTTCCCTTTCGACTATGAAGCTTATCCCCCACAGTCTGACTCCCAATCTAAATCTGATGGCATTCGGAGTTTGATAAGGTTCGGTAACCTGGTAAGGCCCCTAGCCTATTCAGTGCTCTACCGCCATCGATCATCAATTGAGGCTAGCCCTAAAGCTATTTCGGGGAGAACCAGCTATCTCCGTGTTCGATTGGCATTTCACCCCTACCCACAGCTCATCCCCTGCCTTTTCAACGACAGTGAGTTCGGGCCTCCAGTGGGTTTTACCCCACCTTCACCCTGGCCATGGGTAGATCACACGGTTTCGGGTCTACAGCATGTAACTTGCGCCCTCTTCAGACTCGCTTTCGCTTCGGCTCCGGCTTCTCGCCTTAACCTTGCTACATACCGTAACTCGCCGGTTCATTCTACAAAAGGCACGCTACTACACATAACTGTGCTGTAACTGCTTGTAAGCGTACGGTTTCAGGTTCTTTTTCACTCCTCTTCCGAGGTGCTTTTCACCTTTCCCTCACGGTACTGGTTCGCTATCGGTCGCTAAGTAGTATTTAGCCTTGGGAGGTGGTCCTCCCTGCTTCCCACGGGGTTTCACGTGTCCCGCGGTACTCAGGATTCCCTCACAGAATGTCCTTCTTTCGTCTACAGGAGTGTTACCTTCTTTGCTCGACCTTTCCAGATCTGTTCGACTAGAATTCCATTCTTAAAAGAGGGTCCTACAACCCCGAATCCCGAAGGATTCGGTTTGGGCTCTTCCCGTTTCGCTCGCCGCTACTCAGGGAATCGATGATTCTTTCTTTTCCTCCGGGTACTTAGATGTTTCAGTTCCCCGGGTTGTCTTCTTCAACCTATGTATTCAGTTGAGGATAACCGGACATGACTCCGGTTGGGTTGCCCCATTCGGGTATCCATGGATCAAAGCCTGCTTACGACTCCCCATGGCATTTCGCTGTTAACCGCGCCCTTCTTCGACTCTTAGCGCCTAGGCATCCACCGTACGCCCTTAATAGCTTGACCTATTGGTCGCTACTTTTAGGTTTACTCAATACGTCCGTATTGATGTGAATTCGTTCGACTTTACTAGTTTTCTCTATGCAGTTTTCAAAGAACAGTTCTGGTTTAAGTCTGTTAAGACTCTTACCCGTCAAAAATATAGGATATTAGTCAGGCATAACTGCCTTTCCTCAATCCTTTGTGAGTGAGGTTCCATAATTCATCGAATTCCTTCGATGTTTCCTGGTCTCTCAAAACTAAACAACAGCTGTTTCCAATGAGTTGCCGATCCCTCGGCGTGAGTCTTGCGACTCGTTATTGATCTTTACAGTCGATTTGGTTTTCAACCTCGTCCTCTGAAAGAATCGACCACTAGGATGTTCGTCTAAAGCCTAAGCTCTAAACCGTTCTCCTTAGAAAGGAGGTGATCCAGCCGCACCTTCCGATACGGCTACCTTGTTACGACTTCACCCCAATTATCGGCCCCACCTTCGACGGCTAGCTCCCTTTCGGGTTACCTCACCGGCTTCGGGTGTTGCAGACTTTCGTGGTGTGACGGGCGGTGTGTACAAGGCCCGGGAACGTATTCACCGCAGTATGCTGACCTGCGATTACTAGCGATTCCGACTTCATGCAGGCGAGTTGCAGCCTGCAATCCGAACTGAGACCGGCTTTCTCGGATTTGCTTCACCTCGCGGCTTCGCTTCCGTCTGTACCGGCCATTGTAGCACGTGCGTAGCCCAAGACATAAGGGGCATGATGATTTGACGTCATCCCCACCTTCCTCCGGTTTATCACCGGCAGTCTATCTAGAGTGCTCAACCTTACTTGTTAGCAACTAAATACAGGGGTTGCGCTCGTTGCGGGACTTAACCCAACATCTCACGACACGAGCTGACGACAACCATGCACCACCTGTCTCTACGCTCCCCGAAGGGCACTCCCTAGTTTCCTAAAGATTCGTAGGATGTCAAGCCTTGGTAAGGTTCTTCGCGTTGCGTCGAATTAAACCACATGCTCCACCGCTTGTGCGGGCCCCCGTCAATTCCTTTGAGTTTCAACCTTGCGGCCGTACTCCCCAGGCGGAGTGCTTATTGTGTTAACTGCGGCACAGAAGGGGTCGATACCCTCTACACCTAGCACTCATCGTTTACGGCGTGGACTACCAGGGTATCTAATCCTGTTTGCTCCCCACGCTTTCGCGCCTCAGCGTCAGTTACAGTCCAGAAAGTCGCCTTCGCCACCGGTGTTCCTCCACATATCTACGCATTTCACCGCTACACGTGGAATTCCACTTTCCTCTCCTGTCCTCAAGATTCCCAGTTTCCGATGCACTCTCAGGGTTGAGCCCTGATCTTTCACACCGGACTTAACAATCCGCCTACGCGCCCTTTACGCCCAATAATTCCGGACAACGCTTGCCCCCTACGTATTACCGCGGCTGCTGGCACGTAGTTAGCCGGGGCTTCCTCCTTGGGTACCGTCATGTGGCCTCAATATTTTCAAAGCCACCGTTCTTCCCCAAAGACAGTACTTTACAATCCGAAGACCTTCATCATACACGCGGCGTTGCTCCGTCAGACTTTCGTCCATTGCGGAAGATTCCCCACTGCTGCCTCCCGTAGGAGTCTGGGCCGTGTCTCAGTCCCAGTGTGGCCGTTCACCCTCTCAGGCCGGCTACTGATCGTCGCCTTGGTAGGCCTTTACCCCACCAACTAGCTAATCAGACGCGGGTCCATCCATAATCGATAGCATTTTCAGAGGCCATCTTTCCTTAATGCCTGATGCCAGGCTCTAAGATTATCCGGTATTAGCCCTCGTTTCCAAGGGTTGTCCCGGATTTATGGGTAGGTTACCCACGCGTTACTCACCCGTCCGCCACTAAGAATTTTTCTAAGCAAGCTTATCAAATTCTCCGTTCGACTTGCATGTGTTAGGCACGCCGCCAGCGTTCGTCCTGAGCCAGGATCAAACTCTCCAAAAAAAGTTATTTCAAACTTCTCATTAGAAGAAGATGATTGACTCATGATTTATTTTGAAACTCTTGCGAGTTTCTCTCATTGGCTGTCCTTGTTGTTTAGTTTTCAAAGATCAGGATTTTGGCTTTGACCCGTTTGGGCCGGAATCACATCTTAACATTTTCAACTAGCGTTGTCAACACTTTTTTTAGCCGTGTAGCACTGAGTATAAACTCTATGTACTTTTGGTTTTTGTGATTCTCTTTGGCTGTTTAGACCGGAATTGTATCTTAGCATTTCCAACTCTCGTTGTCAATAACTAATTTCCAACTTGTTGTTTAAGTGTTCGGCCTGTTCTTGGCCGGATGTACATATTAGCATCTTCAACTTAGGTTGTCAATGTACAAAATAATCTATTAACCTAGGGGTATATAGTACGGCATATCTAGCATTTGCAAATCAAACTATTTTTATACTCTGTATAAACTCAGCATTGATTAGTTCGTTGCCCTTTTTTGTCTCTACTTCAAGCCAATTTTCGTTGGCAGCTATTATAATACCCTTTACATTAGTACCAAAGGTTCCAGTGGATACTAGACACTTCTTACCGATATATTTCATAATAAGTTCGTTAGTCATCCAAACAACACCTTTCCTCTTTCTAATTTTTAATAATACTGCTTTTTGAACTGCACGTTGCTGAGGGAAAATAATAAAAAATAGAATAAACAGCGGCATGTAGATCGCAAGCAGTGACCCTGTATTCAATTAATCCTACTCCTCCTTCATTATATAAATATAATCTATACCTCTTCAACCCAACTTACCACATAGTCAGTGTCGAGGGGTTTACTAATACTCCCCGGATCGCTAATTTCCCATTTTCCCTTAATACCTTGTTCTTGAGCAGTAAGTTCAAAATGGCACATGGCAATTCCCATATCGACTCTTTGCAAATCGTAAGCCATAAATTTGGAGTAACCTTTAGTATGCTTAAGGAAAAAATGATTCTTATTATTATCCTTTATAATTCGCCATGGTTGCTTATTAGATGCTGAAGGAGCTAACCGAACCATTTCCAAAGGAATTAAGTATTTTCCAGCCTCTGCTTTAGAAAGTTGTTGATCAAAATTTCCAGAAAAAAAGAGCTGATTCCATTCTTTTCTGTTTTTTGATCCTGCGGTAAATCTCATAGCAGAATCGATCAAACTTTTTTTACTATTAGGATAACCAATTGGTGTAATGCATGGTAATACTTCTTGGTTCTTTTGCTTAATTGCCTTACCAAATTCACTTTTTTTAAAAGTACCACCAAGCCAACAAGTTCCCAGCCCCAAAGACGTAGCAAATAAAATCATTTTCTCTAATAAATATCCAAAATCCTCTAAATCTCTGGAACCTTTCTCTATCACGGCAACTAGATAGGTTGAAGCACCTCGTATCACACCATAAGTCCCAAGCGTTAGGTTAGATTCCTTAAGAATATTACTTTCAAGTAAATCAAATCGCAAGTTTCCTCCAAAAGGACCAGTCAACACCGGAAAAAACTTTCGGATTTTTTCCTTTAACTCAGGTGTCAATGGTCGGTCCATATATGTTCGGACAGAAATCCTCTTCTTTATTATATCTGTAATTGATGTTCCGAATAAACGTTCATTCAAAATATGACCTCCTCAGCAATCTAAATTTCTGAAATGTTCTAAGTATCAAGTATATCAAATAAGTTAATCCATTACAGGTTTACAACAAGTTATCATATATTATGACAGGACAACTATCATTTTCTTGTTTCCAAAGAAAAGACTTCGGAAGTAAAAATAGCCCGAAGTCATAGCAAACAGATTACAATTAGTTTTGAGATTTGAACTAGGATATTGGAGTTATAACTTTCTTCTCAGCCTTCTTCTTCATTTTCTCTTTGTTCTTGGGACTTTTGTCACCCATTTAAGGCACCTCCACTCAACCAGTTTAACTCTATTATTACAGGCAAATCTCATTCCCATACATATCCATTAGATAGGTTCAATTACTATTCATTATCACTCATCGCTTCTAGCCTGCCACTTAGAAATTAGGCTCACAACTGCCAACATTATAAGCAATACCACTGAAACTATCAAAAGAATCATTGCGCTATTATCCTCAGTTGAAACTGTTAGTACTGATCCACTTTTTAAAAAAATACTTGTAATCCCTGCCACCAGTCCTGCTAAACCTATAACTATGCCAATTCTACGTCCAAGACTCTTAGCCTTAACTTTAGGTCCAACATATGACTTATTCCATATTATCCGTACCAAATAATAGGCCATACACGCATTTATAATTACTACAACATTCATGGGATAATTTAACCAACGAAACCCAAACCCATAGAGACCTATGTCTAGCAAGAGCAGGTAAAAAAGAATCATGTAAGCCTGATTTCCTATCATATTTCGCTTTTGTAATTGCATTTCATCCAATTCACTTTTATGCATTTTCATCTTCCTCCCAAAATAATTGATCGAGGGTTTTTTCCAAAACCCTACAAATGGCAATACACAACTTTATCGATGGATTGTAGTCCCCTTTTTCTATGGCATTAATAGTTTGTCGAGTTACTCCAGTAGCAGCGGCTAAATCTTTTTGTGACATGTCTTTAGCTGCTCTCGAAGCTTTTAACTTCAAATTTTTACTCATACAACACCTCTTAGATTTATAGTAGCATCTTTTTAACTTTATGTCAATTATATATTACATTATATCAATATTATTTGTCACCGTATATTAAGGCGTATAATAAGGCCGTATAAAAAGACAAAACTAAAGCCTTCCACTGAATTCATAATGGAAGGCTCAACAATTACAAGAAATATCGCTCTCAAAATAATTAAAATATAAGGGGCAAATATTTATTTGTCATACTTTTGACACATATGTTGATTATACTTCAAATATTAGATCTACTTAGATGTGAAAGGGGCTAAAGAAATTATGAAAAAAATTAAAACTTACCTCATTGCTGCTACGGTGGTTGGACTACTGGGAGTAACCGGGACAGCTTTTGCTGCAGTTACCGGCACTACGCCAGCAGAGGTTACAGCTGGTTTAACTGGGAAAACAGTAGAACAAGTCATTACTGAAAGAGCCGATGGGAAAACATACGGAACCATAGCTGATGAAGCAGGAAAACTAGAAGAATTCAAGGCTCAAATTCTCGATCAGAAGAAATCGGTCTTAGACCAAAAGGTTGCAGATAGAAGGATCACTCAAGAACAAGCAGACGCTATTTATAACTCTCTCAAATCAAATCAGGCAAACTGTGATGGAACCGGTAATGGTATCGGGAAAAGCGCGGGAACTGGATTTGGTATGGGGCAGGGACAAGGAATGGGCCAAGGTGCGGGCCGCAAAGGCAAGCAAGCAGGTTCAGCCGCTGGAGGGGGTTTTGGCAGCGGAATGGGCAGTGGAACTTGTCTTATAAACTAGAATTAATTCCACAAAAATACAGCTAAGCAGCATTACGCTGCCTAGCTGTATTTGATTTAGAAAGCACTTTTATCAACCATCAGTCTCGGATGTAAAGCATCAACTCAAATAGGTTAACTTGAATTTATTAAAGTCAGCTGGTTCACACAACATTTCAAGAATTGTAATACAAAATCCCCCTGGGTTTAAGTATGATTACGAGTAAAAACATGGTAGTCTAGAGGAAGCGTACACTGGGTATAATCCGCTTAGTCTATTAAAATCACAATTAAAGCAACCACAGAATTGGAGATTTATTAATTATCCAATAGATTGGAATTGGTGATATGAAATCCTACAAAACCTACTTAGTCACTGAAGAACATCAAGGCCTTACAGTCGAAAGCTACTTAAAACAGATTCAAATGTACTCCGGAAGAAAAATCCAAAAACTCACACGCCTTAAAGGTATTATGCAGAATAATAAGGCCGTATTCTTACAGAAGAAAATTAAAGGCGGAGATGTTTTACGCGTACTGTCTTTAGAAGATTCTTCCTACGGTGTCGAACCAGAGTCAGGAACAATTGAGGTATTGTATGAAGATAATTATCTAATCGTCTTAAACAAACCTTCAGGCCTATTAGTGCATCCCACAGGCCAAACCTCCAGTGGTACATTAAGTAATTACCTAGCCTTCTATTTTCAACAACAGGGAGTAATCTGCACAATACGACCAATACATCGCCTTGATAGAGAAACTTCGGGGTGTATTGTCTTTGCTAAAGACAGTCGTACTCAAACAATCCTGGAGACATTGTTAAAGGACGGCAGTCTGAAACGAACTTACCGAGCCTTGGTTCAAGGAATTGCAGACCCTCCATCTGGAACAATCAATGCACCCATCGGATCTCATCCTACCAAGCCAAACCGCCGAGCGGTTAACCCCAAAGGGGATCCAGCTATAACTCATTACAAGACCGTTCAGGGGCTTTCAGACGCTTCCTTGCTGGAACTGACTCTCGAAACTGGAAGGACGCATCAGATACGAGTCCATTTAACGCATCTTGGATATCCTATTATAGGGGATAGAATGTACGGAAAACCCTCGAATCTGATAAATGGGCAAGCCTTACATGCTATTTCTGTTCACTTCTCCCATCCCGTTGAGCAGCACGAAATAACCGTTCAAGCTCCTGTGCCCACTAATTTCCTTCGAGTTCTGGAACACTACTCAAGTCAAAACAGCTAATGTTACCCTCCACTAGAAGGATTGATTAACGCTAACTCATCACCATCTTTGAGTAGCACAGAAAAACACCTTCAACTTTAGCTATTTAGGCTCAGGCTTAAAACCTATCGTAAGCTTGTTGTTTTCCACAACCAGCGGTCTAATTATTGCCTTAGGATTCGCGGCAAGAAAATCAGCAACGGCCATTTCGTCAGACTCCTGAAGTTCTTTCCCCAGCTCCTTAAATGTTTTGCTCCTCTTGTTCAGGAGACTAAGGATGGAAACCTCACCAAGCTTTGCTAAGTCTGTTAATTCCTCAACTGTGAGTGGTTTTTTCACAATGTTACGGTATTCAAACTCCATATTCTGTTGCAGAAGACCCGCTTCCGCTTTTTTACAAGTTGTTCACTGTGGAAAACAATAAAATATAAGCACAGATTTGTCCTCCAATTATATAAGATTGTCATTATTCCGCGTCGAATTCATTGACATGGTGACCGTCACTAAGCAGTTGCGATGAGTGTCTGGGATATGCTAACGTATTTTTGCCCCGAAAGGTATCAACCCAAGTTTCGCAAATTTAAAATGTTGAAGACCAAAAGGAATACCGACAATTGTTATACAAAAAATCCCACCAATAATTAAATGAGCTATTGCAAACTCCCAACCAAAAACGAAAAGCCAAATAATATTAAATATTAATCCACCCGCTCCAAAATGACCAAGTTCAATTTCCTTTCCGAAAGGCCACAATACAAAGAACGAGATCTTAAAACATTGAAGGCCGAAGGGGAGGCCGATAACTGTTATACATAATAGTACCCCTGCTAAGAACCAAACAATTGCAGCAAGGACACCTCCAAATACTAGCCAGATGATATTGCCAATGATATTCATCCTTGACCCTCCCGCTACTTAGTCATGACAGTCTGGAGTACCGGTAATCCATAATATACAAGTACTATTACTACTGCTATACTAATAGCCAATTTGAATAGCTTTTTCAAAATAAAACCCACAGCAAGGATTCCTAATCCTCCGATTAGTATTTCTTGAAACCCTAACCCAGCTAAATAATTTCCCATAATTAACATCTCTCCCTCTATAGTCCAAGATTTCTTTCTGATTATTAACTAACTAAACCTACAACAAACATATTGTATTCCAGTTTGAAACTTTTTCACTAAAAACTACTCAGCTACATTCTATATCACCCTTTGGCAAGAATAAAGACTCCAAAGCCATGTTTTAATGAATTAAGAGTTCTTAAAGAGGGCTGATCAACAGTAATTTCCAAAAATAGAGCAAAAATGAAGGAAATAAGGTCTGGTTATAGAATCTAAAGTTTAAAAGGTTTAGAATTCTAACAATTCTGCCAAGTACTTTTTCGAAAGGAGTATTTAATATGTCGAAACTAGATAATCCACTAAGTATATACAAGTTACTTCCAAAGTCGAATTGCAAACTATGTGGAGCACCAACATGTTTGGCGTTTGCTGCTGCAGTAATTAAAGGTGATAAACGTATCAATGAATGCCCTCACCTGGAAAAAGAGGACATCGAAGAACTTAATGGTCAAATCGTTAGGCAAATGACTCCTGAAGAACAATTAAAACAAATACTTGTTCCTTTAAAAGAAGAGATATTAAATGTAGACTTTTCGGCTGCAGTCGAGCGCTTAGGAGCCAAGTTTTCAGGAGATAAGCTAACCGTTAAGTGTCTCGGCAAAGACTTCATCGTTGATTCCAAAGGTAATTTCATATCTGACTGCCATATCAATGTCTGGGTGATTGTCCCGTTACTTAATTATATTATTCACAGCGCCGGCAAAGATCTTTCCGGAAAATGGGTCACTTTTAGAGAACTTAGCAGTGACACTGTCTGGATTTCATTTTTTGAGAAAAGGTTTGAAGAGCCTTTAAAGCAGCTTATTGATAGCTATCCGGATCTTATTGAGGATTTAATCCTGATTTTTAATGGCAAGCACGTAGAAAACAGTTATTCCTCGGATATTTCTCTTGTTTTATACCCTCTGCCAAAAGTCCCCTTATTAATCTGCTATAAAAAGCCTGTTGAGGATCTACAATCTCAACTCAATATTTTCTTCGACATGACGGCAGATGAAAATCTCAAAATCGATTCCATCTATCGGCTCTGTGTTGGACTATTAGTGATGTTTCAAAAGATCGCTTTGAGACATGCTTAATCAAATAATATCATAATAGCGATTAATTAAAGTTCTTGACCAATTGTAATTGGTTCATAGGGGTACCTATCTCTAACTTCCCTAATTCGGGTTGACCTAGGATTTGGGCATTTTCATGGGTAGCCCTGCCAAAGACTTCTAACCTCGGAATTCCAGCCTGAACCAGCCACTCAATTTCATCATAAAAGCTATCTCCATGCGGCACTTGATAGGCACCTGCGTCAGTGCCAACACCAAGGCGGACGTTTAAACAATAGGCCTCGTAAATCCTAGCTAGGTGAGTATCAAGAATACGTTTCAAGGTATCAAGTTCATGCCTGGAATATCGATTGGTTGGATATTTTAAAATATTTCCTATGGGAGCAACCGTTGGTACCCAAGCTATACTTTTTTCTTTCATTAACTCAAGATCTCGAGAGGTCATGTAATACCCGTGTTCGATGGAATCTACTCCGGCAGTTATGGCCATAGAAATCCCCTCTTCCCCACTGGCATGAGCCATAACAAGGGCTTGACGTGCATGGGCTGTTTCAACAATCTCTTTTAATTCCTCCACTGTCCACTGAGTTGGGCCGACTCTATTAAAATCATCAAACTTAATCAAGCCTGTCACGATTACTTTAAGTTGGTCAATCCCTTGATTAAAAAAACCACTCTGCTCCTCTTGCCACTCAGTCAGATTCTGAAAACCTCGGCCAAGGAAACGTCCGTACATTCCAGCACGCCCTACAGCCTCGTGCACAGATATCACCTGGGGCCCAGACCAGATTCCTTCTTCAACCTTGTTTTTAGCCCTCCAGGAAAATCCCGGCAAGTCGCCTCCATCGCGAATGGCAACAATTCCCTTCTCCAAGTATCTCCGTAGGTAAACTTTAATGTTATCCTCTATCAAGGCTGGCTGACTCCATTTTTCCAAACACTGATAAAAATCAAGGCTATCTAAGGCCAAATGAACGTGGGCATCGATCCATCCAGGTATGAGAAAGTACTGATCCCATTGCAATGATGTTTGAGGGCAAGCCTCTAAATGATTTACTGACTTCAATGATTCGACTTTCCCATCCTTCCATTGCAAGAGAATTGGCTGTGAGCACATACCCCTTTCATGGCTCCAATACCCAGCAATGAGGGATTCCCCATCATTGGAAATCTCCAATATACTTTGTTCTGCACTGCAAGAAATGTACATTCACTAATTCAGCTCCTCACATCCTACTTAAAAGAGCAAGAAGCACCCCTTGAGGGGCTAGCTTCTTGCTCTTATTTAGTCGTAAAAATACTCTTCTACCCTACCCAACGGATCTAGCAAATTATGACTGGTCTTTATCGAAACCTCTAATCCTATTTTAATTCTTCAATTAAAGCCTTAAAACCAGGTAAAGCCTTTTCGATGGTTTTATAAGCAACACAATAAGCAATACGTACATATCCCGGGCAGCCAAAGGCGGATCCGGGAACAATGAGAATATTTTTCTTGTTAGCCAAACTACAGAATTCAACATCATTCTCAATGGGGGTTTTGACAAACATGTAAAATGCCCCCTCAGGTTTAATGCATTCGTAACCAAAGGATAATAAACCTTTATAGAGAAGTTCACGATTTTTATTGTACACCTCAAGATCAACCTTAGCGTCTAAGCACTTGGCAATGACCCGTTGGAATAGTGCCGGAGCATTAACAAAACCTAAAATGCGATTTGCAATATTCGCTGCCGCAACAATATTCTCGTAATCAGCTGCTTGATCGGAAATAACTAGATAGCCAATTCGTTCTCCCGGTAGAGACAGTGATTTACTATAAGAGTAGCCAATAATCGTGTTCTCATAATATTTTGAGAGATAGGGGACTTCAGCATTATCATAAGCAAGTTCTCGATAAGGTTCATCAGCAATGATATAGATATCAGTTCCTAATTCCTTTTGTTTATCTCTAAGTATATTGGAAAGCTTAATAATGGTTTCTTCTGAATAGATAACCCCGGTAGGATTATTAGGAGAATTGATAATAACAGCTTTAGTATTTGCGGTGATTTTCTCTTTGAATTCCTCTAGGTTGGGTTGGAAGTCAAGGGTATTAGGGGAAACTACCACTAATTCGCCGTCATAGTTTTTAACATAATTTCTGTATTCTCCAAAAAAAGGAGCAAAGGTAATAACCTCATCCTTGGGATTAAGCAGGGTCTTTAAAATAACGTTTAGTCCCCCGGCTGCACCAACAGTCATGATAATGTTTTTGGGAGTAAAAGCAGTACCAAACTTATTATTGATGGAATTTGCAATTGCAGCTCTTACATCTTCATAACCAGAGTTATTCATATATCCGTGAATCCCTGTGGAATTACTATCATTTACAACCTCTAGGATTGCTTTTTTTACATCCTCAGGTGGTTCCACATTCGGGTTCCCTAGGCTAAAATCAAAAACATTTTCCGCGCCATAAATATCTGCTAACCTTTTACCTTCTTCAAACATTGCCCGAATAACAGAACTATTTTTTACTTGATCTTGCATTTTTTTAGAAATCATTACCCAATCATACCTTTCATCTAAGCTATATTAATCAAGTGACTCTTAGCTTCAGATGGAGTTTGCCAACGAGGAATACTTACTCCAGCTGAAGCTTAGAGGAACTTATCCAGGGACGTAGCAGCCGTTATCTCCCTTATAGCAGATGGGAGTCTTACGGCTGGTAGTCATCGGATAAAAGGAGCTCTGTCGATGTAAATAATAGAAAATAATACCTACCAATCATAATTTCGCTAGAAAATCTGATAATCCTGCATACCAGAAAGGATTATTGTTATCGCAAAAGAGGTTTATACAGTCCCATCCTTAAGCTTTTTAGTTGATGAGCTTCGAATATATAAATAGATTGATGTTAGTAGCGCTGCAGTTGTTTTTACGATCAGATCCGTTAGAGTATCGTCAAGTCCTCCCTTAACCATACTCGTCTTAAAAAAGTAATCTCCAAGAAACTCAAATATTTCCCAGATAGTTCCTAATGTAATTGTAACACTGAAAGCAGTTATTAGCTCAAATACTATAAATCGCAGGTCTGATACTTCATGCCTCTTTCTGAAAGTCCCTTGGAGTATAGACAGTGATACTATCACAACATAACTTCCAAAAATAGAGTGCAGAAGCAAATCCCACCACCAATACATATAATAGAAATTCTTAAATTCGCCAAAATATTGCGCAAGCATTATAAACACTAACGTTACCGAGGGAAAACTGGACGGTAATCTTATGTTCAGATGACTAGCCAGACAGACAATGGCAAATGGTACAAAAACACAAATTATTGTAAGGGTTGTCAGACCTAAACGAGCCCATTGCCGAGATAGGATTTCCGAGATAGCAGTAACTATTAGAACAATTAGAAACAACAACGCAATTCCAAGGGCTAGCTTGCTAAATTGGTTCCTCATATGATAACTCCTTCAAAACAGAATCTCCCCGGTTAATTCTCCAAACCAAAGGATTCACGCATTAGCTGCCAGGTAGCTTTTCGATAAGCTTCGGGTAAGACACCTAAAGAGGTCAAAATGGAGTCTTTGTCTAAGAGGATAGCTATTTCTTTTCTATCCTCAAATAACCTATCCCTTATTTTTTCAATGCTTTCTTGAAAAATCTCCAGAGCATTGGGAAACTGAGTAAGTCCCACTCCAGTTCCTACAATCCAGCGAATCTTATTGAAATTTACATCCTTCTTGTTATCTAAACTTTTAGTATGTCTTCTTACCGCAAACCCAATTGCTGCTGCTGTCAACTCAGCACGAAAGATCATCTCTTTTGGGGTTTTCGGATTTATCGTATTTAGTTTTTCCCACTCACTTCCATAATGCTCCATAACCTTCTTTTCTCCAATGAGCTTCACTAAGGGCAGAGTGTTGTTAATAACATTTAAGTCTTCTGCCATCGTTTCCTGAGACATATCTTCAATAATCGAATAGACGTTTGTCGATACTGGACTAACATCAATCACTAATACTTCTCCTACCTCCTCATAAATCACTTGGGCTGCCCGCAGGATTGCTTCCGAGGTTGGCATTAGTTTGTTTTTTAGGTAAGATGGCACCTTATGCTTCTCCAGTCGATGCGGTAACACTAGACTCGAGGCGTAAATAGTGATCTCATCTAAAGAACCTACAGTCCCTATCTCTTTTTCTAAATCTTGAACAGCAGATTTTAATCCTGCTTCAATATCTCCATGATGTACAGTAGTATATGAGATTCCTTGTCCAAGCAGCTTAGGATTTGCAGTATCTAAATCGACAAAGGTATTAATAACTATACTCTCATTCCCAATTTCAGCGACAAAAACCTTTTCCATAGTTTTTCTCCTCACCATAGCAATTTTGGTATATATTATCCTACCCTAAAAAAGAAAATGTACCCCAAGTATATAAACTGTATTCTAATATCTAATAGGCTAAATATGGGTATACAACCAACAACTTGTACTATACTTTCAAGTAGTCAGCATGTATACTTCACTCTACGAGGCCTTGAGGGTAGCAATACAGGAAAGGGGTAGTTATAAGTGAAAAAAAGGATTATCTTAATGATATTAGTTATTATGACTATTATCGCTTCTGCTTCAGCAGTTGAAGCTGCAACATTTCAGGTAGGCTCAACAGGTTCAGAGATTCGAATGTTACAATCAGATCTCCAAACCTTAAATTATGATGTTGGTTCAGTTGATGGCATTTTCGGAAATAAGACTAACACTGCTGTTCAAGCATTTCAACGGGATCAAAATTTATTGGTAGATGGAATTGTCGGGCCCCAAACATTAGAGGCCTTGAACAATGCTAAGGCTTTGCCACAGGCCAAAGTTTCGCCCCAGGAAAAGACAAATCAACTCATTAGTACAGCCAAAAGCTTTTTAGGGGTTCCCTATAAATGGGGAGGCACAACTCCATCAGGCTTTGACTGTTCCGGATTTACTCGTTATGTGTTTGCCAGCCAAAACATTACTTTGCCTCGGGTTAGCATTGATCAATACAGTGTTGGAACCTCTGTAAGCTTTACCAACTTAATTCCTGGTGATTTGGTTTTCTTTAACCTTGTTCCGGGAAAACAAGTAAGTCATGTAGGAATCTACATTGGGGATAATCAATTCATTAGTGCAACAAGCAGTAAAGGAATTGCTATCTATAGCTTTACTCCCTATTGGTCCAAGGCCTATGTAGGAGCGAAACGTGTCTATTAATACCCTGAACTAACCTGAAGTTTTATTTTGAGCTTACCACTTACAAGAAGTGGGGGGCTGCAAATTTCAAGGCCACGCATTGCGTGGCCTTTACTTACGTCTTTTTAATAAAACTCAACATTTTCTCTGACCATTTTTTCTTCCCATTCCATCTGTAACAATGCTAAATCATCAGTATAATCCGTTTTCGCTTCATCTTTATCATATTCAAGCTTCTCCAATACCTCAATCGTAAAGCTTCCTTCTCCATATTCTTTCCATTCCTTTTGTAACTCTGAGTTACGATGAGAACCTAAGTCTAATTGGAATTTAAGTCTATTTAGGGCAGCTTGTAATCTTTGGGTAACTTCGATAAAACACTTATTATTATGCTTTGCCCGAATCATCACTATTCCCATTTCCGGCTTCATCTGTAAATATTGTTCTTTCAACTCTTTCTTTCTATCCATGTGCTAATATCCCATCTCTTTAAGAATCCTAGATAAAGTACGTAAACGTTCTCCGATGAGTTCATCATCAGTGCTTAGTGCTTGGTTAAACAATTTGATATCCTCATTGATTTTTTCGTTTCCAGTACATACAGCCACCGTCATGGCATCACCCTGTATGCCAATTCTATCAATGACAGGATTATTGGCCTCATATAAATTCTCATAGCGGTAGGCTTCTCGAAAATGAAGTTTAGTTCGACAAATTAGTATTGCCAGGTCGAGGACGCGATGCATAGGTAATTCCTCTGACTGTCTCGACCATTTTTCTCCCGTATATCTCCACACTTTTGCAGATACGTCTACCTTACCACGATCATTCCACTGGGCTAAACCTAATGAAAGACCTTTAGCATCTGAATTATAGGCATATCTCCCATCAACATTCTCATAGTTTTCTGAGACAATTACTGGCTTATGCTTCAGGGTTGTCGGTATTTTCATGGTAATCTTCCTCTTCTCTTATTACTAAACTACTTATTTACTAAATCAGTAGTTTACTAGTTTAGTATAAGCCCACTAAAGGTTTTAGTCAAACACCACTGTTCTTTAAAATTGAGAGGCACTTGGACAGTAGTAAGCTATGATCCCATGTGAGCTCGTTCTACCTCTGATATTTTCACTAACAAAATTAGGGTTCTCAGAAGTCTTTCTGAGAACCCTAAAAATTTCAAGAATACACCCCTAATCCTTCCAAAGAATTATGGGTGTATTCTAACCACTCTCTATAGTTAAAAATCACTAATTTAATTTCATCGACTTCCTGATTCAATTACCATTGCCGCCCCGGATCATCTGCCATATTGTTAACAGTACCCCTCGGATAAAGCACCAGATAATGATCCATCATTGGATTCGAATCAGTAGCTGTTGGTATTGGGAACACAAACTCAATTTTATATTCCGAACTCACTGTATAGCCAATGATTTCCTCTCCATTTACTTTTTTATCATAAAAGGGCCCATTCTCAACTTTGGTTTTAGCATTATAAGCAGGATCCCCAAATAGTTCCTTTGTCTTAGCCATGGATAGCTGCTGCAATTGAGGATCAAAGGATCGGACTTCAAAGATTTGAGAACCTTTGTTGAAGCCAAAAACCATTGCCTGTTTAGAGTAGGTAGCGTAGTTCCCCTTAGCGGCGGCCACCCAATCAACCTTTTCTGGCTCTCCCCATTGACTCTTAACATCTTCAATCACGGTTGTCTTTACAGGAAAATTACAGTTAATCACTTTCCCTTGCTCCGCGGCTCCCTTAATATTTAGCAATAACTCCTTGGCCTCATCCCTGGTTTGGGAGGCAGAGGACGAGGGAGGAGTTTGAGAAGCCGAATCCGTCGTCTTTGAGGGGGTATCCTTGGGAGAGTTTAAGGGTGAACACCCGACTATCAGCGCGAAAGCAAGTGAAATAATGACGTACTTTAAGAGTTGTTTTTTGGCTAAATTGATCATGATTTTACTCCTTTTATTGATTGAGTGATTTAAGTATCCTCTTGCTATGAGACGTCAGGAAAGCTTAATATCTGACGCCTAATTGCTGGCTTGGATTTTTCAACTCATCAATATCATTTGCCGATCTCTTTCGCACATTTAACCATTGATATTGTCTCCTCAACCAGGCGGCTCCTAGTCTCTCAAGCTTTATATGATAAACAAGGTCAAATATTAAGCCACCTAATACTATCGAGGATAAGAGATCTAAGATAACATGCTGTTTAATAAACTGAGTAGCTAAAATAATTGAAATAGCAATTGTATAAACTGTGCACACATTGTAATAATTCTTGCCAGGATACTTGTTTATTGCCTTAATCATTAAAAAACTTAATAAAACATGAATGCTTGGAAATGCATTGTAAGGCTGGTCATTATTATATACGAAGGCGATCAGCATGGTCAAAAAGTCGTTACCTACTAAATCTGGCCTTGGAACATTTGTTTGAAAGAAAAAATAAATAGCATAAGATATCAATAAACCAAGATTAATAGCTATAAGAGTCTTGTAATAGATTCTTTTATTTTTAAAGCAAAAGTAAGTTAAAGTTCCAAAAATAAAAAAATACCATAACAGATAGGGCAAAATAAATATCTTTAAAAATGGGACACTTTGATCTAAGTCAGTGACTAAGCTATGAGTACCTCGATTTGCATTATTGAGCAGACAATAAATAATATTTGAAATTGGAATTGATAGCATTAAACAAAGGGGCTTCAGATTTTTAATAATGTTTGACATCGGTAACTCCCTTCAGTGTGAGAACTTTTTTTTCGAAATCAGCCGGTTCTTTGCTCATGTCTCAATTCAGTTATTAATTTAAACATAGAATCAACGGTCTGTTCTGCTGAATGACTAACTAAAGCTAATGACGCCTTCTCACGCATTTTCTCTATTTCTTCGGGACAACTCAAGAAACGGCTAAGAGTTATTTCTAACTCCTCAACTGAACCAGCAACCTGTCCTGCACCGATGAGTTGGACAAAACTTGCATTTTCCTCTTCCTGACCTGGTATGGGCTTATATATCATAAGGGGTAAATGCTTTGTAAGAGCCTCTGTCACCGTTAAACCTCCGGCCTTAGTTATAATCAGATCCGCTATTGACATGAGCTCTTCCATGTTATTTGCATAACCTAACCTTACCAGAGTGTTTTTGGCATTTGTAACCACCTCATGTAAAGAGTCATACAACTTCCCATTATTTCCACAAACAATAATTACCTGTAAGGGGATTACTGAATTTGCTAATTTTTCGCAGATTCTTGTTGTTTCTTCAGAACTTCCATATCCCCCCATCACAAGAAATGTGGGCAGATCTGATTTTAATCCTAACTTGTAATAAATCAACTCTCGATTAATCCTCTTCTCAAATTTAGGACTAATCGGAATACCTGTAACATGTATCCTATCCTCGATGATTCCCCCTGTCACTAACATATCCTTAACTTTCTCACAAGCCACCATATAGGAATCCACACCAGGATGTACCCAATGGCTGTGTACCGTATAATCTGTAATCACAGTAATCACAGGTACTTGCAGAATATGTTCTAGTCTAAGCTGAGCTAGAATTGAAGAAACAGTTGGATAGGTACAAACAATAAGGTCCGGGGCAAATTCCTTAATATAATTCAGAAAATCACTACGCCCTAATTGATTAAGAAAACGCTGAATTCTAGAATTATGCGTTAACTTAGAAGATCGATAATAAAATCTTCCCCATAGCCCCGGGGAATGCTTTATCAATTCGAGGTAAAGCTTTTTAATCAGATTATTGAATCGCTTACTTAAAAAGTCCCCGAAATCCAAATGAGTTACAATAGCGGAAGGCTCCTTAACACGGAGTTCTTCGATAACTGCTTCTGCTGCCCGAATATGTCCATTTCCAAAGGCTGCAGAAAATACAAGAATTTTTAACTGTTTCATAGAATATCTCCTCCCTCACTTAATGACAACGCAATTTTTAATCATAAAATTAAATATCTCTTTCAAAATGCGAGTTCATATTTGAACGCTTAAACTTATAATAGAATTATAGAGTTGAGATCTTAAAAAAAACCTAGTTAAATCTTAGGAATTTCTTAAAATCTAATTAAAAATTATTCTGCTGGACAAGTGTACTCAATGGGAGAAGAGGTCACTCATTTATAAAACCTCCATCACATGTTAATCATCATGCTTAACACGTAAAAAAGGACTTGAATCTAAGTTTGATCCAAGTCCTTTTATATAGAAATCCCTTTAGTACTTATTAAAGTTTTGGGATTGGTTTTCCTGCTTCTATTAATACTTTGTTACCTAACAAGAAAAATCCTTGAATAAACATCAGCAAGCCTGTTCCAATAAGCAACCATTCAATCATAATGATATCCGCTAACGGTCCGAACAAGAGCATTCCTAAAGGCATCATGGAGCTTGAAATCATTCCCAAAACTCCAAACACTCTTCCCAGAAAATCTGCCTCTACCTTTTCCTGTATTAGGACTGTTGAAGGCGTGTTGAAAACCGGCATTGCAATTCCGACCACCCCCATAAAAATGAGATAAATCCAAAAAACCGGAATCATTCCCAGAGCAAAGGTGCAGACTCCAATTACAAGACTTGATAGTGTCATGGTGTGAACCTTGTTCTTAAAACCACCCCAAGAAGTCATAATAATGCCGCCAAGCATCATCCCAATTGAAAAAGTAATTTCTATTGCCGTTAAACGCCAAACATCGTTACCGAAACTACGAGTAACTTGCAGAGGAGTTAAAAAGGCAACAGGTGCTGCTAAGAAAAAGAAGCCGGCACAAAACAAAAAAAACCTCTTCACATATCCATGACTTCTGATGTAATTGAATCCATCACTCAGATCTCTAAAATAACTCAGAGTTTGTTTTTTAAGTGCTTTCGTGTGGACAGGTACATGTAAAAATAAAAGCAGAACTAAAACAGCAATGACTGCTGTGATCACATCTATAAAAAATATTAATTCAATCGAAGCCATTGTCAGTAGGGCACCACTTAACATAGGGGACAGTAACATAACTAGCGCTTGGATTGTTCCGTTCGTGGCGTTCACTTGAGTTAGTTTATCCGCCGGTACTAGTTGGGGGAGGAATGCTCCTACTGCAGGCACTTGAATAGCTGATCCAAGTGCGCGTATGGCGGACATTACTAAAAGGAGCCAGAGGGAATAATGGCCTAGAAGAAACAAAATTGCCAGAACCAGCGTCGATAATGCAATCAATGAATCGGATACCATAATGAGTGTTTTACGATTATAACGATCAGCCCATACCCCAGCAAATGGTGAAAGAAATAAGGTAGGTAAAAAACCGCAGACAATGGCTAACGTCATCATTACTCCAGACTGGGATTTTAAGGTAATATGCCACATAATTGCATATTGAACCAGGGATGATCCAAAGAGGGAAATAGTCTGACTAACTAAAAAAAGTATAATATTTTTTTTCCAACCTATATTCATATCGTATTATTGTCTCCATATCTAATTTGCTTGCTGTTTCAGTTATTAGTTTACACTTCTCACTAAGCATTCAATTACACCTTTTTCACTACCAATCTTTTATTAAAATTAGATTATTACCCAATTCTTAGCCAAGTATAAAAAAACACGCATTTCACAATAGAAGCCTTTCCTGAAAAGGATTAATGAGATCTTTCACAAAATCTTGAACATTTAGTCGCTCCGGTCTTGTCTGGTTATACCATTTTCGCACGTTTTCCACAAGCCAGAAAGGCAGGGCTTTTCCGTCAATTAAGTGATAATGCTCCATATATCCTTCTTTTAAGTATTCCCACCTTTTATCGTTTCCTAGCTCCAGATACTCAGAGACATCAACAAGCTTTACTTTACCCTCATGAAATAGTATATTTTTCAGATGAATGTCTCTTGGGTTCAGTCCTCTGCTGCGCACATATTCTATCGCATTTTCAACCTCAATAATGACCTGTTCAGGTATATGAATTCCTTGTAATAGACAATCATATAGAGTAATTCCTGCTTCGTAACTAATCACCAGATAGTTTAATCCTTTGCCATAATACACAGGAAAATACTTCGAGTAACCTAATTTTAAATAAACTTTGCTCTCTTGTTCTAACTTTTCTAGCTTGTCATTACTAAACACTTTATAAGCATACTGGGGTGCGGAGATGAAGCGAAACACCGCAGCATCTGTCCCTCTACCAATACACTTAAGCTTATTAGATTTAGCTTGCACGAGAACAAGTTCATTTTTGCCATTTGAAGAGACTTTCACTTTACTTAATTCTCTCTTCGCAATATCCCACTCCATAAGCTCACACCCTTTGTCTCATGTCTCAATGATGCTCCACTTTCACACCCTCTAACCTCTATATGAACACGTATAAAAACCGTCATCGATTTTAAATTATGCTCGTCTTAGAGTAATCCTAGTCTACCATAAAAGGCTTCCAAATGGCGGCCTTTTATGGTAGACTAGGTGATTAATTCACATCAAAAGACAAATAGGCATGTCCAACAATTCGACAGCGCTGTCGAATTGTTGGACATGCCTATTTGTCTACAGTCTGAAGGCCACCAAATGGCGGCCTTTTCAGTAAAAGATACCTTTTGCGACACGGTCTGCCCAGTAATAGGCAAGCGATCTACCGCACACGCCTAGGAACAAAGAGGATACAAGTAATTCTCCTAAAAGCTACTCAATCATCTAAGTAACATAAGCGATAGAATTCTCATGCCTAATTATTTTACAATCTGTCCATCTCCATAAACCATGTATTTAATCGTCGTCAATTCTCTCAAGCCCATTGGCCCTCGGGCATGCAACTTCTGAGTGCTGATTCCTATCTCTGCTCCAAAGCCGAAGCGTCCTCCATCAGTAAATCGTGTTGAAGCATTAACATAAACTGCAGCAGCATCGATTTCTCTCAGAAATCTTTGTGCTTTTGAGTAATTCTCCGTAATGATGGTTTCAGAATGTTTTGTTGAATATCGGTAGATATGATCAAGCGCCCCATTAAGACCCGGCACGACTTTAACACTTAATATAAGATCGAGATGTTCTTCCATCCAGTCTTCTTCACTGGCAGGGGAAGCGTAAGACAAGATTTCACACGTTCTTGAGCAGCCTTTAATCTCAACTTGCTTTTTTTGCAGTTCTTCACCAATCAAGGGAAGAAAGTCTTCCGCAATCCCTTCATCCACAAGCATGGTTTCCAATGCATTACAGACCCCTGGATTTTGGGTCTTGGCATTGATAATAACAGGCACAGCCTTCTCAAAGTCTGCGTCTTGATCAACAAATGCATGACACATTCCGGTTCCGGTTTCAATGACTGGAACTGTGGCATTAGTTACCACCGTTTGAATCAGACCGGCACCACCCCTAGGTATAACCACATCAACATAATCATTTAAACGGATTAACTGTTGAACCCATTCTCGATTTGTCTCTGTAATCAATTGAATAGAACCTGATGGCAATCCGCTTGCCTCAGCAGCTTCAGCTATAACTCTCGCCAAGACTTTATTACTTTCCAAGGCCTCCGACCCGCCCCTCAGGATCACAGCATTTCCTGACTTTAGACACAGTGCAGCTGCATCGACTGTTACATTAGGCCTTGCCTCATAAATCATGGCCACGACTCCTAAGGGAACACGAGTTTGTTGAATGCGCAAACCATTCGGCCGTGTCCACACTTCCCCTTCTCCAACCGGGTCTCGTAACGCTACTACCTCATTGAGAGATTGGCTAATTTGAGCGATGCTCGCTGATGATAACTTTAGACGATTTACTAAGCTTTTCTTGAGACCCTTCTCTTCAGCAACTTTAACATCTAGGCTATTTGCCCTAAGGATTTCTTCCTCATTTTTCAGGAGTGCTTCTGCCATATAGACTAGGGCTTTATTTTTGGCCTCCGTGCTGGTGAAAGCCAATTGTCGAGCTGCTTGTTTAGCTTTATTCCCTATCTCAATTAATTCCGGGAAATACATATAACCGACCTCCCCTTAGAAAACATTATACTATATTCCAATTTAACCCATGCTTTAGGCATCAACCATAAGTGTCATATTGTCCCGGTGAACTACTTCTTCACCATCAAAGCTCTCAACAAATTGATGTAATTTCTCAGAGTGCAAACCCTTTACCAGCTTTACCTCAGCATCGCTTAGCTCGACAACGCCTCTAGCAATTTCTTCTCTCTGGGAATTAATTATTCGAACGATTTCTTTTCGTTCCCAAGTTCCTTCAACATTGGTAATTCCTTTAGCCAGCAAACTTTTTCCTTCTTCCACAAGGGCTTTGGCCGCGCCTTCATCAACTTGAATACTGCCTTCAGATAATCCTGCATAGGCAATCCAACGTTTACGACCTGCCAGTCGATGTTTGAGCGGTTGAAAAAATGTTCCCAAAGGTTCTTGGCTTTTAGTTGACGGGCTAAGTTCCGGCAATCTTGTAAAGTTTAAAAGCAGCATTCCAATTCCAAAACGTGTAGCTATCTTGGCGGCCCTAAGTTTAGTAACCATCCCTCCAGTTCCTAATAAGCTTCCTGCCCCACTCGCCATACATTCAACGGCTGAAACGTCGGTGACCTCTTTAATTAGTTGAGCGGATTGATCCTTTTTGGGATTTGCAGAGTACAAGCCATCGACATCCGTTAAAATGACCAATAAATCTGCCCCAACGAGTCCGGCAACTAAGGCAGATAAAGTGTCATTATCTCCAAAGCAAAGTTCATCTACCGCAACTGTGTCGTTTTCATTAATGATGGGCACAACTTGTAAACGCAGTAATTTCTCTAAAGTGTTTTGGGCGTTTCTATAGTGAGAGGCTTGTGCCAAATCAATACGGGAAAGTAATACCTGAGCCCCAATAATTCCTTGGCGTTCAAGATAACGGGTATACATCTCAATGAGGACTCCTTGACCTACAGCTGCTACAGCTTGTTTGCCTGCTAAATCACGTGGACGAGCTGAAAGCTTTAGTTGTCCCATCCCGGCAGCTACTGCACCAGATGAAACGATTATGCACTCAACGCCACTCTGTTTTAAAGCGGCAATGACTGAAGCAATCTCATTAATTGCACGCTCATCAATCCCACCTTGTGGATGGTTTAAGCTGCTGCTCCCTATTTTTAAAACAACCCTGCGAACCTCACTGATTTTCACTCCGAATACTCCCCTTCCAAGTCTTCCGCTCGCCTAGCACAAGCCCAAGCTGCGTTCTGAACTGTCTGAGCCAGTTTTTCCTCCATAAACACATTAAGGGCAGCATAGGTCGTTCCATTGGGCGAAGTGACTTCCTCACGCAGTTTTCCCGGTGATTTATCACTTTCCGCAATCATTTTTCCTGATCCAATTAGGGTTTCAAGCACTAAGACCTCTGCTTCCGCTTCACTAAGGCCTAATTCCACGCCAGCCTTGATTAAGCTTTCAGCGAAAAGATAAAAATATGCCGGCCCACTGCCACTGATAGCTGTTAAAGCATTGATGTTTTTTTCTGGCACCCACATAATCTTACCAGTGGCCGAAAAGATCTTTTCTCCCACACTAGCCTGTTCATCATTGACATTATCCCCCCGCACTAATCCCGTCATGGAATGAAGTACAGCAGTAGAAGTATTAGGCATAGCCCTAACCACTGCAACTCCTGGCAAATACTTATAAAACACCTTCAAAGGAACACCTGCCGCTACACTAATCACCAGTTTATTCTGCAACGAAAAACCTGCTAAATCTTTCAATACCCCTTGGACATCCTTCGGCTTTACTGCAATAATAAGAACCTTAGAATCTTCTACAAGCTCAGTTAATGAAGTAGCGATAACATTATATCTGTCAACCAACCCCTGAAGTCGTCCTCGATTGGAATGATTAGTCACTCTAATCTCAAGGGCACTATTTGCCTTCTTTAAACCACTAATCATAGCCTCCGCAATATTTCCCCCGCCAATGAAACCAATACTTTGTGACATATCACAACCATCCTTCCCAAACCATTATTTATTAAAAAACCAATCAGAAAAATGCTTAAGTCAGCCTTCCATAATTTCAAGCTAATACGCCTTCTCCTATTAGCATTTCCCTAACTGCAAGAACATTCTCTCTCAATCCCCAAACATCTTGAACAAGAAGTTCAAGGAAACCATACATCCTCAAATTATCCACCTGAACGGTCAATAACTCCCAACTTGCACATCCCCGTTCCCAGCCCCCATCGACCAGAAAGCTAAGGAGCCAATAGCTTAGTGAACACTTTAGTGGAGTTCACGTTAAAGCGAGTGCCAATGCTGAAGGCCAATTGCGCCCAGGTTCACTTCCTGCGCCGCCCAGAGGTTGGCGCAATTCCTTCAGCATCCAACGAGCCAGTGAACGCAACGTGTGTGAACGGGCTATGGCTCCTTACTTTCACAAGACACTATGGCTCCTTACTTTCATAAGACCCAAAGACCTAAAAAAGGCCCCTCTCATCCTTATATCAAGGACGAAAGAAGCCTTCCGCGGTACCACCTTTATTGCCAATGCCAACTCATCACTGCCAGATTGATCTAACAAAATTCCGCATAACGGTGGATACCGTCCGATTCATCATCAGAGCATCACGACTGGGGTTCTGATACCGAAGGTGGAAAAACTCTCAGCAACTGTTTTTCTCTCTGAACACCATCCTCTATCATACTAGGTCGATCACATGCTATAGTCTCTATCCAGTTAGGTATACTTTATCTTAAAAAATTGAACTTTTCAAGTCCTTTTCTAACATAACCTGGAAAAAACATTAAGGCAAGACAATACTACACACACTTTTAATCACTACTATCCTAACTATTTAAGCGCTTTAACAACAGCATCGCCCATTTCACGAGTGCCGAGAACCTTATCGCCTGGTTTTGCTAAATCAGCGGTTCTATACCCTTCTTGCAAGACTTGCTCAACCGCTCTCTCAATCTTCTGTGCCTCCTCTTCTAATCCAAAGGAGTAACGTAACATCAGAGCACCCGAGAGAATCGTGGCCAAAGGATTGGCAATATTCTTTCCTGCAATATCTGGGGCTGAGCCATGAGCAGGTTCATAGAGTCCTTTACTGCCATTTAAGCTTGCCGAGGAGATCATTCCAATCGATCCCATGAGCATAGAAGCTAAATCTGTCAGAATATCTCCAAACATGTTCTCAGTTACGATTACATCAAACTGCTCCGGCCAGCGAACCAATTGCATAGCAGCATTGTCGACATACATATGGGTTAATTCAACTTCCGGATAATTCTTGGCGACTTCAAGAGTAATCTCTCTCCAAAAACGAGAAGACTCTAGGACATTTGCTTTGTCAACGGAACAAAGCTTTTTACGCCGCTTCATTGCAGTTTGGAAACCAAGTTCAACAATACGCTGGATTTCTTCCTCAGTATAGATCAAGTTATCAAAGGCACTTCTGGGGTTAGTTCCTCTCCCTTTCTCCCCAAAGTAAAGTCCACCTGTCAATTCACGCAAAACAACAAGGTCAACGTTTTTAACCACTTCAGTTTTAAGAGTAGAGGCATCCACTAACATAGGGAGCATCTTGACAGGACGAATATTTGCAAAAAGACCCAAAGCTTTTCTAATCGCCAGCAATCCTCCCAATTCTGGGCGTTGGGGAGCTGGGAGGGTATCCCACTTAGGCCCACCCACTGAACCTAATAGAATCGCGTCAGCTGCCTGTGCTGCTTCAAGTGTTGCATCCGGCAAAGCTTTGCCCACTACATCAATTGCAGCTCCCCCTATCAAACCATATTCAAACTTCAGACTTTGGGGATGATCCTTTAATACAGCTTCTAACACCTTGACGGCTTCTGGGGTTATTTCTAACCCAATACCATCACCGGGAAGTACTAAAACATTAGGCATTATTCTTCCTCCTTCAACTTAGGGATAAGTCCACCGGCACGAATCGGTTCTTACTGTTTAATCTCAATCCAGCCTCGTGTGTAAGCTCGATTTACTGCTTGGAGATAACCTCTTACACTTGCTTCGATAATATCTGTACTAACTCCACGTCCGGCAACTAGATTCTCTCCAAATTTTACGCTTACCGTAACTTCCCCTTGCGCATCTTCGCCACCATCAAGTGCTTGTAAGGAATAATGACTTAATTTCCCTTGAGTTCCCAACACTTTATCTATGGCTTTAAAGGCGGCGTCAACTGGTCCATCACCGCAGGCAGCATCAGCGAGTCTTTGCCCTTGATACATTAACCCAACGGTAGCTGTGGGAACTAAATGAGTTCCGCTTGAAATCTGCAGGTAATCTAAATTTATCTGATCATTTTTCTCTTTCTGTTCATCTACCAAGGAGAACAAATCAGCTGTGGTCACTTCTCGCTTTCGGTCGGCCAAAAGTTTAAACCGGGAAAACAACTCTTCAAAATGACTATCCTCTAATTCCAGTCCCAGATCTGCCAGCCTCTGCTGAACAGCATGACGTCCTGAATGTTTCCCTAGGACAATGGATTCAGCATCTACTCCAATAATACTAGGTGACATAATCTCATAGGTGGAACGTTCTTTTAACATACCATCTTGGTGAATACCGGACTCATGGGCAAAAGCATTCTTACCTACGATGGCCTTGTTATGCTGAATCATCATTCCGGTTAGACGACTTACCAATTGACTAGTTCTGGCTATCTCCGAGGTTACAATACTGGTTTCCACATCAAACTGATCCCGGCGAGTGTGTAAAGCCATGACAAGTTCTTCTAAGGCTGCATTTCCGGCTCTTTCACCGATCCCATTTACAGTGCATTCCAGCTGATGTACACCTACTCCAACTGCAGCAAGGGAATTGGCGACAGCCAGGCCTAAATCGTTATGGCAATGAACACTGACTTTCACTTTCTCAATTCCAGTTGTTCGTTCCATAATTGCTTTCAAAAATGCGGCATACTCTTCAGGCGTGGCATAGCCCACCGTATCTGGAACATTAAGCACAGTTGCGCCAGCTTGAATAACCCCTGAGAAAACTCTAGCCAAGAAATCTACATTGCTGCGGGAAGCATCTTCAGCACTAAACTCAATATCACTAACCTTGGATTTTGCCAATCGAACTGCCTGGACAGCTTGTTCAAAGACTTCGTCCGGTGATTTTTGTAATTTATACTGCATATGTATGGGCGAAGTAGCTATAAAGGTATGAATACGGGGAGACTCTCCGCCTGATATTGCCTCCCAGGCACGTTCGATATCTTTGGCATTCGCCCGAGCAAGGGCGGCCACCCCTACATTTCTTACCTCTTGAGCAATCCTGCGCACTCCTTCAAAATCTCCTGGGGAGGCTATCGGAAATCCTGCTTCAAGAACATTAACTCCCAGCTTTCCTAATTGATGGGCAATTAGCAGTTTTTCCTC